>CACHAQ010000049.1 GCA_902577905.1 uncultured Alphaproteobacteria bacterium | reverse complement strand
TAAATATAATGCTAATACTCTGTCTTTAATTTTAATTTATTACTTTTATAGACCTAAATATTTAATTTTAAGATTGCTTAATATATAATGTGTGGATTAATTGGTTTTATTTCAAAAAAAAGTGTTTCTAAGGATTTAATAAATCAAATGTTGCTTTCTTTGCATCATAGAGGTCCTGATGCAAATAATTATTATTTTGATCATAGGTTTAATCTTTTCTTAGGTCATACAAGATTATCTATTTTAGATGTATCTGATAATGCTAACCAACCAATAATATCAAAAAATAAAAGATTTGTTATGATATTTAATGGAGAAATATATAATTTTAAAAAATTAAAAAAAATCCTTAATAATAAATTTACAATTAATTGGAAAAGTCATGGAGATACAGAAGTATTAATTTACTGTATAGAAAAATTTGGGTTCCTAGAAACATTAAAATTAATTGAGGGTATGTTTGCCATAGTTGTGTATGATATTAAGCTTCAAAAAATTTATATTGCGAGAGATAAATTTGGTGAAAAGCCAATTTATTTTGGAAACTCGAATGGCAAATTCTATTTTTCTAGTGAACTGAAAGCAATTATTAAAGATAATCAATTTTATAAAGAAATAGACAGAAATAGTGTTAGGTATTTAATGAGTTATAATTATATACCTTCACCTCTTTCGATATTTAAAAACATTTTTAAGTTAAAACATGGTCATTATATTCAAATAAATTTAAATAAATTTGATTTTCATAATAAATCTTTTAATCAAATTAAATATACAAATAATGATTTAAAAAATTACACTACAAATAATGATTTTGAAAATAATAAAAAATTATTAAAAGATTTAATTTTCACTTCCGTAGAAAATAAGTTAGAATCTGATGTTGAGGTAGGTTCATTTTTGTCATCAGGTATAGATAGCTCTACAATTACTTCTGTAATGACAAAAGTTTCACAAAAAAAAATACAAACATTCTCACTAGGTTATCAAGATAATTATTTTGATGAAAGTAGGCAATCTCAACAAACTGCAAAATTTTTAGGTACTTATCATCATAATATTAATTTTGACCTTAATGATGCTTCAGACTTGATATTGAACTTATCAAAAATATTTTGTGAACCATTTTCTGATTCATCACAAATCCCAACTTTATATCTTAGTAAAGAAACATCAAAATATGTTAAAGTTTGCTTTTCTGGAGATGGTGGGGATGAATTATTTGGAGGTTACAATAGATATATTAATTCACAATTAATACACGACATGTATGTTAAAAAAAGATCAGTAAAAGGTTTTTTAATCAATCTTATGGGTACAAGAAAATTTGATTATTTTTTTAACTTTCTTTTAAAATTAAATAATTTTTATCCTGATAATTTCAAGATACATAATATGATTCAGAAATCTGAAAATATTGTTAATGCGTTAAATGAAAAAAATATTTATCAAATGTATCTAGCAATAAATCAACACTGGAATTATAATGAATTTGTTACAACCAATCATAATAAAGATTTATTTAGTGAATACTGGAATGATAATCTTGAATATTTAGAAAATATAATGAAACTTGATTTAAATACATATCTACCTGATGATTTATTAGTTAAAGTAGACCGGGCTTCAATGGCTTATAGTTTAGAAGTAAGGAATCCTTTTCTTGATGAAAATATTTTAAATTTCGCCGAAAATATTCCAATGAATCAAAAGATTAAAAATAATAAAGGTAAAATTATACTTAGGTCTTTATTAGAAGATTTAATTCCTAAAGAACTAATTCAAAATCAAAAAAAAGGATTTTTATTTCCAGTAAGATCTATTTTGACTAATCAACTGAATTCATGGGCAGAAAAATTGATAAATAAAGATGTAATTAAATCACATGGGCTTTTTGAATACGACGAAGTTTTAAAGGAATGGAACTTATTAAAAAAAGGAAAAGTTAATAATGAATATAAGCTATGGGATATTTTAGTTTTTCAAGATTGGTATTTAAAATATTTTTCATGACTCCTTATATCTCTCTATTTATTCTTTCGTGTTTAAGTACTTTTATGTTTGATACTAACTCCAAATATAAAAATATATTTTTTCTTATGCTTTTCTCTGTTATTTTTTTCTTTTGCGCATTTAGGTATAAC
>CACHAQ010000048.1 GCA_902577905.1 uncultured Alphaproteobacteria bacterium | reverse complement strand
TGGCACTTAATATTCTAAAATCAGATGAAGGTTCAATTGAAAATTATTCAACAAAAATGGCATATGTTCCTCAAAAAATTAGTATTGATTGGACTATGCCACTTCGAGTTATAGATTTTATGAATCTAACAAGTCATATTAATAAATATGAAATTATTGAAGCTCTAGAATTAACAGGGGTTCAGCATTTAATATACAATGAGATTCATAACTTATCTGGTGGAGAATTTCAGAGAGTTTTAATCGCAAGAGCAATTGCTAAAAAACCAGATCTACTTGTTTTAGATGAACCTGTGCAGGGAGTAGATTTTAATGGAGAAATAGCTCTATACAATCTTATAAAAGAAATTTGTACCAAATTAAATTGTGGCATCCTTCTTATATCCCATGATCTCCATTTTGTTATGTCTGCAACAGATCATGTAATTTGTTTAAATGGTCACATTTGTTGTTCTGGATCACCTAAATCAATAGTAAAAAATTCTTCCTACATAGAATTATTTGGAGAACATAATGCTGCTACCCTATCGCTCTATCAACATGAACATGATCATTCACATCAGACAGATGGGAGTGTTAAAAATTAATGTTTGATGATTTTTTTATTCGTGCACTTGTTGCAGGGGTTGGTATAGCTATTGTTGCTGGGCCACTTGGATGCTTAGTTATCTGGAGGAGGTTATCATATTTTGGTGACACCTTATCTCACTCAGCCCTTTTAGGAGTAACATTAGCATACTCGTTTAGTTTAAATATTGCTTTTTCTGTGTTTGTAATATCAGCTGTTGTTGCTTTACTTCTTGTAAGCTTACAAAAAAGAACAAAACTAGCTGGAGATTCTTTACTTGGACTTCTTGCTCACTCAACACTTGCCATCGGTTTAGTATTGATTGGTTTTTTATCTTACATCCGATTTGATCTCATGGGATTATTATTTGGCGATATTCTTGCAGTGACAACTGCGGACATTGGTTTAGTTTGGATAGGTGGAAGCATAATATTAATTATCTTATATTTTATTTGGAAATCTTTATTTTCAGCAACTGTAAATTATGATTTGTCAGCTGCTGAAGGTATGCGGCCTGAATTTTCTAATTTTATATTTACCCTTTTATTGGCAGGAGTAATTGCTTTGTCTATAAAAATGATTGGGGCACTATTAATTACAGGTTTACTTTTAATTCCTGCAGCTATTGCCAGAAACATTAGCAACAGTCCTAGACAAATGATTGTTATCGCAATCTTATCAGGTATTTTATCAGTAGTAGTTGGATTATTTGCTTCTTTAGAAATAAATACTTCTTCAGGGCCTTCGATAATAGTAGTGGCTTTAATACTTTTCATTATTTCATTGGTTCCTCTCGAAATTAAGGGTCAGTTGCAAAAACGATAACAATTTGGTAGTCTAGAATATGTCTTTAGAAACTTTAAACTTAACTAAAAATCAACAAACAGTTCTTGATATTTTAGAAAACGCATCAGAACCTCTTAAGGCATATACAATCCTTTTTGATATTCAAAAAAAAGGAATTAAATCTCCTCTTCAAGTTTATAGAGCTTTAGATAAGCTTATAGAAATTGGCAAAGTACATAAAATAGAAAGTAGAAATTCATATGTTGCTTGTAAGCATGAAGGCTGTAATGCAAAAACTTCTACATCTTTTTTGATATGTGAAAACTGTGATAGTGTTACTGAACTAACTGGAAATAATTTGATTTCTTATTTTTCAAAACAAGCAGAAAAGAATAACTTCAATTATAAAAAACATAATTTAGAAATATTTGGTTTGTGCGAAAGTTGTAAACTAAAAAACTAATTTATTAAATTATCAATCTTATTCAGACATTTATTTAGTCCAAGATCGTATTTCGTTCTTATGAAATGCTCTTGGACTATTTCAACCCATTTAAATTTTTGTAACGTTTGATGCGATATGTAAAAACAATTTAATGGAAAAGACATATTAAACATTTTTAAAATTTCTTGCCTTATTACATCGTTGGTCAACACTGCTAAAGATTCGTGAATATATTTTTCTACAATTTTTTGATCACTTAAAGATGTTTTAGGTAAATTAAATAAACCTCTAAATCTAAAGTATCGATAGATTCTTAAGTAATCTTCTTTTATTCTATCTTCTATTTCACCAATAAAACAAATTTTACTTTCATTTAAATCTGATTGGCCATTGTAATAATCATGTAGTTTATTATTGTTTCCGACATATAAAGCATTGAAAGTAAAATCTCTTCTGGCTGAATCTTTTTTCCAGCTGTTGGTGTAAATTACATTTGTATGTCTTCCCATTTGATTAATATCTTCACGTAAAGTTGTAATTTGTATTTTTCGATTATGAGGATAAGCAATTATAGAT
>CACHAQ010000047.1 GCA_902577905.1 uncultured Alphaproteobacteria bacterium | reverse complement strand
AACTAATGAAGAAATTATTAAATTTGCAGAAGAAAATAATATAATTTTCAATGAATTTAAAAATGTAAATAGAAATAAAGTTTTAGAACAACTTGCAAATGTAATATTTGAATTAGACAAAGGAAGTGTATCAGATGTAGTCCAAACTACATTGGCATATCATGTAATTATTTTAAATGAAATTTTTCCAGAAAAAGAATTAAAATTTAATGAAGTTAAGGATGAAATAAATAATACATTAACAAATTTTGAAGTAGATAATTACTTCAATGAATTAAAATCAAGTCTTGACCAACAAATACTTGATGGGTTTTCAATTACTGAAATTGCAGATCAAAATAACCTTAAATTAATTAATAAGAAAAAAATTATAAACAATACTGATGAAGCTGACCCTACTTTAAGCAACGTAATTTCATTTTCTTTTACACAAAATAAAGATTTTGTTAGTGATTTAGTAGATATTGATAATAATACTTCTTTTATCGTAAATATTGATGACATATATCCATCAAAAATAGAGAGTATTGATAACATCTTTGACAGGGTTTTAAATGATTTTATATTTACAAAAAAAACCGAACAAGCAGAAAATATTTTTGAAGATAATAAAGAGATTTTTACAAATATAAGTAAATTTTATACAACTCCCACAGAAAATTTAACTTTATCCTTAAAGGATAATGATGAATTACCGATATCCTTTAAACAAAAGATTTTTGAAACCGATATTGGTAAAGTAGCTTTTGGATCAGATGAAAATACTATTTATTTTGCTAATATTAAAAGTATAAAGATGCCCGAAGAAGGTCAAAATACTTCAAATATTAATTTAATAGGTGATTTAAAAACAGCATTTGGTAGTGAGATTATTAAGACAAAAGAAATTTCGTTCAATGATGAATTGATAAATGGTCTTTTATCTCAGTATAAATGAGTCTAGAAAAAAAAAATTTTATAAGTCAATATAACAAAGGCTTACCTCAGATATTGAAAAAAAATCTTATTGCTGATATTGAAACACCATTTTCATCATTATTAAAAATTAGTAAATCGGAAAAATATTCCTTTCTATTAGAGTCAGTAGAGGGTGGAAGTAAAAGAGGACGTTACTCATTACTTGGTTGTGATCCAGATTTAATTTGGACAGTTGAAAAAGGTAAGGCAAAAATTAAATATTTGGATCATAATTTTGATTACAAACTAGATCAAAAGCCAATTCATAGTCTTAAAGAACTTGTAAAAATTTCAAAATTTAAAAATAATGAAATTGACGTTCCTTTTCCAACACTAGTTGGATATCTAGGATATCCAATGATTCAATATATTGAAAAAATTAAACTTAGTAATAAGGACAACATAAAAATACCTGATGCAATTTTAATCAGACCAAAAATTGTCGCAGTTTTTGATAATATTAAAGATATTATTTCCCTTATGACAGTTACATATCCAAGTAAAAAAATCTCAGCAGAAAAAGCCTATAGAAAAAATAAATTACTTATTGATAAAACAATTAAAAAGTTAGAAAAAAGTATTTTAAAACCTGCGCAAAAGAAAAATAAAAAATCTAATTTAAAATTTAAATCAAATTTCAAGAAAGAACAATTTTATAAAATTGTAAATAAAGCAAAAGAATATATTAAAGATGGAGACATTTTCCAAGTTGTCCCATCACAGAGATTTGAAACAAAATATAATTTAAAGGCTGTCAATCTTTATAGATCGTTAAGAAGACTAAATCCATCCCCTTATCTTGTAAATCTTAACTTCGATAAAATAGGCCTTGTTGCATCTAGTCCAGAATTAATGGTTCAATTAAGAAATAAAAAAGTTACGATAAGACCAATTGCTGGAACAAGAAAAAGAGGAAAGAATGCCTCTGAAGACCTTTATTTATCTAATGACTTACTGAATGATAAGAAAGAACTCGCAGAACACTTAATGCTTTTAGATTTAGGAAGGAACGATGTTGGTCGCGTTGCAAAAAAAGGAACAGTGAATGTTACTGAAAAGATGATTATAGAATACTACTCTCATGTAATGCATATTGTTTCAAACGTTGAGGGAAAAATAGATAATAATTTAGATGCTCTAGATGCTTTAATGGCTGGATTTCCAGCAGGTACAGTTTCTGGTGCACCAAAAATAAGAGCGATGGAAATCATAGAGGAGCTTGAAAATTTAAATAGAAGTTTTTATGCTGGTTGTATGGGTTATTTTGATTCTAATGGAGACATGGATACTTGTATTAGTTTGAGGACTGGGCTTGTAAAAGATAATAAATTATACATTCAGGCTGGTGCAGGAATAGTTTATGACTCGGTCCCAAAAAATGAACATCAAGAAATTTTGAATAAAGCTGGTGCTTTAATGGCAGCTGCAGAGGATTCATACAAATTCGATATATGATATTACTGATAGATAATTATGATAGTTTTACTTACAATGTAAAACACTACTTATTGGATTTAAATCAGAAGGTTGTTGTTTTTAGAAATGACAAAATTTCGATAAATAAAATTCGTAAATTAAAACCTAAATCAATAGTTATTTCACCAGGTCCGTGCACACCAAATGAAGCTGGAATAAGTCTTAATATCGTTACAGAATTATCAAAACAATTTCCTATACTTGGCATTTGTTTAGGACATCAAACTATTGGTCAAGCTTTTGGAGGTAAAATTATTAAATGCAAAGAA
>CACHAQ010000046.1 GCA_902577905.1 uncultured Alphaproteobacteria bacterium | reverse complement strand
GATATGCATTTGAAAAGTTCTAATTCACGGTCAATGATTCCGACCTTCTCCCATTCACTCAAACTTAATGGAAAAGTTTTAATTAATAATATTTGCATTACAGACTAAAGTAATTTCTTTTAAAAGCATTTTTTAAATCAAATATTATATTCTTAGATTTTGTAATTTTGTTGATATATTTTGATGATAGTGAAAGAATTTTTTTATGAGGTACTAAAACTAATACAATATTATAGTGCTTCAACTTAGGTTTTTTTACAATATTAATTCTGTTTTTGATTTCTTTAGTGATTTGGATTAATGGATCATAAATTTCAACTTTTTTAGAATATTTTTTATAATAATCAAATATTTTAATTACCTGAGTATTTCTAATATCTGAACAATTTTCTTTAAAAGCAAAACCCATAATCAAAACATTTGATTTGGTTAAATTAATTTTCTGATTTGAACAAATGTTGGATACTCTTTTTATGACTTGCATATACATTTTATCATTAATTTTTCTTCCAGAAATGATTAATTTTGGATCAATTTTATTTTTTTTAGCTATATGAGAGAGATAGTATGGATCTACACCGATGCAGTGACCACCTACTAAACCTGGATAAAATTTAATAAAATTCCATTTTGTTGAGGCATATTCTATAATATCATTTATGTTTAAATTCATTTTTCTAAAAATTTTAGAAAATTCATTCATCAAAGCAATATTGACATCTCTTTGAACGTTTTCAATGATTTTAGCAGACTCACATATCTGTATAGAATTCACCTTGATTACATCAGCTTTAATTATTTTTTTATATAGAGAATAAATTTTATTTAATCCTTCTGATGAATTACTTGAAACAAGTTTAGTTGTATTAGATAGATTATGTTTTAAATCACCTGGGTTTATTCTCTCTGGGCTATAACCTAAATAGAAACCTTTTTTTAAATAACGATTTGTAATACACTTAATCTTTGATCCTTTTTCTAATAATTTCAAACAGACACCTTCAGTTGTAGTAGGATAAACTGTAGATTCAAAAATAATTAAATCGTTAGATTTTATGAATTTAGAAATTAATTTACATGCAGCTTTAATATTGCTTAAATCTGGTTTATTTGATTTTGAAACAGGAGTAGGAACACAAACGATATATACGTTGCAATCTAGTAAATCATTTTTATTGTATGTAAAATTTAATAAATTATTTTTTAGAATTTTTTTATTAATCTTAACCTCATTGTTATCATCTTTATATTTTTTGAGTGATTTTATTCTATTTATATTTACATCAAATCCCGTCACCATAAAATGTTTAGAAAATTCAATTGCAATAGGCAGACCCACATAACCTAGACCAATAACTGCAATTTTGATTTGAGTTTTCATAATTATTAATTTACTCAAATAACATGATTAATTTAAATTTGTTATAAATAATGACTGAAATAAATCTATCAATAATAATTGCATCTTTCAATGGGTATAAAAATGTCCAGAAATTATTAGATAGTGTTTTAGCAAATGATTATATACCTAATGAAATAATTATAGTTTGTTATAAGGACCAATATAACAAATATTTTTTTAATTGTAAAAAATATTATAAAAAATTAAATATTAGAATATTAAAATCAAAAATTAAGAATCAAATTATTCAAAGACAATTAGGGCTTAATTCAGCTAGAATGGATTATATATTGCAATTAGATGATGATATTACAATTGTGAAAAATACCTTACGTATAATTTTTAATGAATTGAAAAAAAATCATTTTAAAGTTATTTTAGCAGCTAATTTAAAAACAAATGATAACAACATCGCTGACATAAGATGGAGATATAATTATAAAAAATACAAGTTATTTAGAGCCTTACTCTATTTGTTAAATAATTTTAATGAAGTAAAATCATACAGTATTTTAGCTTCTGGCAAACCTATACCAGGATTAAATGATCAGATATATTCATACAAATGGCTTAATAGTTCTCTATGTTTTCATAAATCTGCATTAAAAGATTATGAATATTTTAAAAATAAAGGAAAAGCTTTTTATGAAGATGTTTATACATCTCATAGTTTTTTTAAAAAAGGTTATAAATTAAAAAAAATTTTGAATGCAGTTATATTACATCCAAAAACTAAAAAAATGAATTTGAATATTTTTTATAAGTCAATTTCAAATCAATACAAAATATTGGTTAAATTTAAAAAAAATTTTTTTTTATTTTTTATAGATATCATTTTTTTTACAATAATCTTTGCTATTAGAAGATAATGAAAAAAAAAGTTGCACTAATTGGGGCAAATGGCTTTCTTGCTCAAAACTTATATAAAAGATTTAGTAAAAATAATAAATTTTATTTATTAGGAAAAAATGGTTCTGAAATATTTTGTGAATATAATAAAATCGATTCAATAAAAGAAATTATTAATAAATATAAATTCGATGTTATAATCAATTGTGTTGGATACACAAAAATAGATAATGTGGAAATTGAAAAAGATTTATGTTTTAAATTGAATGTTATAATTGTTCAGAATATTGTACAAGCAATTAAAGAAGCAAATATAAAGCCATTCTTAATACACTTTTCTACTGATCATCTATATAATCAAAAAGGAAATTCATTAGAAAAAAATTTTCAAATAATAAATTATTATTCATTATCAAAATACCTTAGTGAGTTTTTTGCCTCACAAGTTAAATCAATTATTCTAAGAACTAATTTTTTTGGTAATAGTTATCACAAAACAAAACCAAGCTTTAGTGATTGGATAATTAATCAATTATCTAGAAAAAAAGGAGTGAATTCTTTTAATGATATTTATTTTAATCCACTTAATTTTGATACACTTGCTGAT
>CACHAQ010000045.1 GCA_902577905.1 uncultured Alphaproteobacteria bacterium | reverse complement strand
TAATTGAATTTCATCAATAATAACACAATCTACTGAAATATTATTTGGCATTGACTCAACAGTGCAAAAAAAATATTTGGCTTCTTTAGGTAGTATTTTTTCCTCTCCAGTAATTAAAGCTACTTTACTTAGTCCAATTTTTTTTACTGCTTTGTCATAATTTTCTCTAGCAAGTAGCCTCAGTGGAAAACCAAATATTCCAGAAGAGTAAGAGAGAAGTTTTTCAAATGCTGCATAGGTTTTACCTGTATTGGTAGGCCCAAGTATAGCTAATAAATTTTCATCTGTATTAGACATTTATTTATGCAGCTTCTGAAATTATTTCATTTAATACGTAATTTAAAATTCCTCCTGCTTTGTAATATTCAAGTTCTTTATTTGTATCAATTCTGCACTTTAATTTTATATTTTTAATTTCTTTAGAATTTATTTCACAATTAAGTACGATACCTGGTTTCAAATCTGACAAACCAAATATGGATATAAATTCTTCACCTTCAATATTAAGATTTATTCTGTTTTCATTATTCATAAATTCAAGAGGCAGAACACCCATTCCAATTAAATTAGATCTATGGATCCTTTCAAAACTTTCAGCAATAACTGCCCTAACTCCTAAAAGCCTTGTTCCTTTTGCAGCCCAATCTCTTGATGAGCCTGTACCATATTCTTTTCCAGCAATTATTACAGTATCAATATTGCTTTTTATATATTCTTGAGCAGCATCATATATTGACATTTGTTTGTTAGAAAGAAAAGATTTTGTGTAGCCTCCTTCTACATTATCTAAAATCTGATTCTTAATTCTTATATTTGCAAAAGTACCTCTCATCATAATTTCATGATTACCTCTTCTAGATCCATAGGAATTAAAATATCTAGAATTAATCTGTCTGTCTGTTAAATAAAGACCTGCGGGACTATCTACTTTAATATTTCCTGCAGGTGAAATATGGTCGGTTGTAACGCTATCACCTAGTAATGCTAATATTCTTGCATTTTTTATATCTTTTAGTTCAAATTTATTTTTTATATCAAAAAAAGGTGGGTGCTTTATGTAAGTACTAGTGTCGTTCCAATCATACGTTGTGTTTTTAGAATTGATAATTGATTTCCAATTATCATCTCCTTTGTAAATTTCTTTATATCTTTCTTTAAACATCTCTGGAGTTAAACACATACTGAGTGTCTCGTTAATTTCTTTATTTGATGGCCATAAGTCTTTTAAATATATTTTTTTTCCAGATTTAGATTTTCCAATAGAGTCGGTTGTAAGGTTAACATTAATATTTCCTGCAATTGCATAAGCAACAACAAGAGGAGGCGAGGCAAGAAAGTTCGCTTTCACTTCTTGATGAACTCTACCCTCAAAGTTTCTATTTCCAGATAAAACTGAACAAACAGTTAAATTATTTTTTTTGATTTCATTAGATACCCATTCATCTAAGGGACCAGAGTTACCAATACATGTTGTACATCCATAACCTACGGTGTTGAAACCCAAAAGATCAAGATATTCTGTTAATCCGGCTTTATCAAGGTAATCACTAACAACTTTACTACCTGGTGCCAAACTTGTCTTAACCCAAGGCTTTACTTCTAAACCTAAATCAATTGCCTTTTTAGCAACTAATCCTGCTGCTATCATAACATTAGGATTAGATGTATTTGTACAACTAGTAATGGCTGCTATTACAACATCACCTGTATTTAATTTGTTTTTATTTGTAATTTTTTTGTTGTCCATCTTACTAAATTCATTTGGCACTTCTTTTAAAAGAATTTTGTCTTGAGGTCTTTTAGGACCTGCGAGAGTAGGTTCGACTGTTTCTAAATCTAATAATATTTTTTCAGAAAAATCAGGTGAATAATTATCATCTGCCCAAAGTGTTTGTTTTTTTGAATATTCTTTTACAATATTTAGGTGCTCATTTTGTTTGCCAGTTAATTTAAGATAATTAATTGTTTCTTCATCTGTTGGAAAAAATCCACAAGTTGCGCCGTACTCTGGAGCCATATTAGAAATTGTTGCTCTGTCAGCTAATGATAAATTGTTTAAGCCTTTACCATAAAATTCTACAAACTTTCCAACAACACCTTTGTCTCTAAGTATTTTAGTAATAGATAATACTAAATCAGTAGCTGTTATACCTTCCTTCAAAGATCCTTTAAGTTCAAAACCAATTACCTCTGGAATATTCATGGAAATTGCTTGGCCTAACATCGCAGCTTCAGCTTCTATTCCCCCAACCCCCCATCCTAAAACAGATAGCGAGTTTACCATTGTTGTATGACTGTCTGTTCCTACAACTGAATCTGGAAATAAATAGTTTTGATTATTAATTTCTTTTAGCCATATAGTCTTTGCTATATTTTCTAAATTTACCTGATGACAAATTCCTGCCCCTGGGGGTACAAGGTAAAAATTATCAAATGAGCTTTGCCCCCATTTAAGAAACTCATATCTCTCTTTATTTCTATCAAATTCTTTTTTAACATTTTCTTTTAAGGCATTATTGTCTTTATAGCTATCTACCATAACAGAGTGATCAATAACCAGATCAACTCTAGATAATGGGTTTATTTTTTTTGGCTCAATTCCTCTTGATTTTAATGCATTTCGCATTGCGGCAAGATCTGCAACAGCAGGTACTCCTGTAAAATCCTGCATTAAAACTCTGGTTGGGAAAAAAGCTATTTCAATTTTTTTTCCCTTATCGTTAATTTGTTTCAAAGAATTGAAAACTTTAGAGATCATATCTTTGTTAATATTCTCACCGTCTTCGTTTCTAAGTAAATTTTCAATTATTATTTTTATAGTAATTGGGATTTTACTTAGATCAATATCAAAATACTCAGCTGCCTTGTTTAAATTA
>CACHAQ010000044.1 GCA_902577905.1 uncultured Alphaproteobacteria bacterium | reverse complement strand
GTAATAACTTTCTATAGCGTGACCAATTGTATGTCCAAAATTTAACATCGCCCTAGAATTTTTATTTATTAAGAACTCTTTTTCATCTTTTTTTACATAAAAAAGCTTGATCATTATTGATTTATAAATTGCTTTTTCTAAAATAGATTTATTTAAATTAATTAATTTATTTGCATTTATTTCTAACCAACAAAAAAATGAATAATCTTTAATTAGTGCATGTTTAATTATTTCTGCATATCCAGATCTTATTTCTTTCTTTGGTAAGCTATCTAAAACGGAAATATCAATTAATATTTTTTTTGGTTGATAGAAAGTTCCAAGTAAATTTTTTCCAAAAATCGTATTGATTCCATTTTTACCCCCAATAGAACTATCTACTTGAGATAAAAGAGTTGTGGGAATAAGAAAAAAATCCACTCCTCTTAATAAAGTACTAGCAACAAATCCTGCTAAATCGCCAAGTGTACCTCCTCCAATAGCAATAAGAACAGATTTTCTATTTACATTACTTTTTAAAAGTTTTTCGACGAGTATCTTATATCCATTTAAAGTTTTTATTTCCTCTCCACATTTTATTGATATTACTTTTATATTTTTTTCTTTAGTCTTTAAGTCTATTTTAATTTTTGAATCTATAACACAAAATATTTTTTCATGTTTTTTTGCAATATCTTTAATAAATGTAGATATATAATTTTTTTTTATTAATATTGAAGTTTTAAGTTTCTTATTTTTTATTAATAATTTATTTTGCATTTGAATTAATTTCATATTTAATTTTTTCTAATACCTTGATTCTATCGTTATCATTATTAACAATAAAATCTGCCTCTTCGTAAAATTTTCGCCTCTCATGATAAAGGTTTTTTAAAATTTCTTTTTTATTTAAATTTTTATTTAATAATGGCCTTTTACTTGACGCTTTTAATCTATTTATTAAGTTATTGAATTTCACTTTTAAATAAATAGAATATGAATTCTGTTTAATTATTTGTCTAATTTTTTTATTAATTATACTTCCACCACCTAATGAAATGACACAATTTTCTTGAGTTAATAATTCCATGCATACTTTCTCTTCGACATCTCTAAAATAAGATTCTCCTTCTTCTTCAAATATTGTATTGATATTTTTTTTTGTTTTTAGCTCAATTTCTCTATCAGTATCATAGAAATTTAAATTTAGATATTTGCTCAAATCTTTTCCAATTATTGATTTTCCTGATCCCATAAGGCCCATAATACATATATTTCTCTTTTTATACTTAGTTAGATCAAACATATTATTAATATTTCTTATTCTTGACAAATTTTTGTTGAAATTAGAAAAAACTTAAAAAAATGGTAAAAACATATAATAGTCATTTTTTTAATATCATATATGAAAAATACGTACATTATATATTTTTTTGTAATACTAACAATAATCGTTTTTTCTTTTCTTTATATGATTGAAATTCCCTCACCATCGGCAATTATAACTGAAAAATATACCATTAATTTGAAATGAAATTTATTTATATTATTATTTTTATTTTTTTATCAAATTTAGTTTTTGCAAATGAAACAAAAAAAAATGAAGAAGAAATAAAAAATACGGAATTAGAAACTTTTGAGTTGTTTAAAGAAAACGATCTAGATGATTTAATTACACAAGAACTTAAAGATGAAGATATATTAGAAAATGAAAACTCTTTAAACGAAGATTTAGTTGAAGAGACTGATATTAATATTTCTGAAAAAATAATTTCAAATTCAAATATTTTTGATCAATATGATATTAATGAATTAAATAGTTATTTTAAATATATACAAAATATCAATTCGAAAACTTTACAAAATCACTTTATATCAACTTTAGAAACAGTTCAATTTGATCTGGAAAATGAGAAAGATAAAGAATTGTTATTCTTAATTACTAATTACTTAAATTCTATTGGTCAACTTAATAAATCGTATAAAATTATAGAGGATTATCAATTAAATGAAGAAAAAAATTATCACTTTTATTCAAGTATTAAAATAAATTATTTATTATCTAAGACAAAATTGGAAGAAGTTTGTATCTATCATGAAGAGGTTACTGGAACTATAAAGTTTGATAATTCTTTTCTATCAAAACTAGACATTTTTTGCCAACTACTGAATGATAATTTATCAGCAGCTAATTTATTAAATTCAGTCTTAATAGAAGAAGAAACTAAATTAAAAAAAATTGATGAATATTTTCAACTCTTAGTATCACAAATTTTAGACCCGAATGAACAAACAAAAAATAATATTTTAAATGTTAATGCTGAAATAAATTCTGAATTAATTTTCTTATATAGTGCAATGGCAAGGATGGCTGATTTACCTATTAATAAAAAACTATATGATATTGATAAAAAAAATCTCGCAATACCTATAATTTTAAATAAATCTGTACCAGATGATTTAAGAATCAAAATTGCTAATGAAAGTTATTTAGAAAATATTATTTCAATTGAGAGTTTGTTCGCCATTTATATGTCGATAGAATTTAATTCTGAACAGTTAAATAATCCAGATCAAGCAATAAAATTATTTTCTAAAGATATACATCTCACTATGGCATATCTCTATCGCTTAGCAAATACTCAAATATTTCCATCAGAAAGAATAAATTCACTAATAAATTTTTGGGATTTTGCAAAAAAAAATAATTTAGAAGGTATTGCCTATCATTTATCAATTAACATTTTGGAGTCTATTGACTTCTCAGAGGAAAATTCTCCATTTGCAGCTGAGATAGCTTCAGCATACATATTTAATAATAAATTTGAAAAGGCAGTACAATGGATAGAATTTTATGAAAATACAAATCAAGAAGATTCTAAAAGTATTTATGCTAGGATTTTACTAGATTTGTATTCAACTAATGATTTAGATTCATTCATAAACTCTATAAGCTTAACTTTAGAAAACTACATTCAAGAAGAATATAATCAAAATGCCGAATTATTATATATTTTAAAAACTGTAATGGATTTAGATATAATTTCTAATACAAATATTAATTTAAACAAAATTTTTGATGATAGATCAATGCCATCAATATTTCTTCTCAATGAGATAAACAATAGTATTATAAACAAAAATGATGATAAATTTCTTTATTATTCATTAATATCTCTAAATGCTAAACAATGGAACAACATACATCCGGAACATTTAAAACTCATTCTAAATGGATATTTAAAGTATAATGATGGTGCTCTTTTTAGAAACTTAATACTTG
>CACHAQ010000043.1 GCA_902577905.1 uncultured Alphaproteobacteria bacterium | reverse complement strand
ATTATATGTAACAAATGCTCTTGAAGCTCATGCTGCTGAAAGAGCAGGAATAGATATACAAATTGTATCATTTAAAAAAGAAACTCTTAGAACTGGAGTACCAACAAATAGATGGTTTAGAGATGCGCACATAAAGGATATTAGGGAAGCTGCTCCAAATACTTTTATGATATATGGTCTTGGTCAATTATCATCACCTGACAAAGCTATTGATGCTGCACTAATAGCAAGAGACAATGGGGCAGATGCTGTATACTGTGGAAACAGTCCAAAATATATAGAGGCTCTTCGCAATGAAGGTTTGCCAGCAGTCAGTCATATTGGGCTAATACCTTATAAGAGTACATGGACTGGTGGTTTTAAAGCTGTTGGTAAAGATGCTGAGTCTGCATTAAAAGTTTATCAAGATGCAATTGCTTATGACAATGCTGGTGCTATAGGACTTGAGGTAGAATGCGTACCAGACCGTGTAGCTGAAATAATTACTAAGAAAGTTAATTTACTTACGTTGTCAATGGGAAGCGGGCCAAAATGTGATGTTGAATTTTTATTTATTCAAGATGTTATTGGCACAAATACAGAAAGAGTTCCCCGTCATGCTAAAGTATTTAAAGACACAAATAAATCTTATGAAAAACTCTTAGATGATACTATTGAAGGTTTAAAAGAATTCATTAATGATGTGAAAGAAAAAAAATTTCCAACACCTTCTAATATTGTTGAAATTAAAGATGAAGAATTTGAAGAGTTTTTAAATAAAATTAATTAAATATTTATCGTCAATAAGTCATTCCCAATTATTGGATCTTTACCAAAATCTTTTCTGACAATCTTTTTTAACTTTGAAATATTAAATCTGGTAGGAACAAAATGAGTTAATACGAGTTTTTTACAATTAGATAACTTTGCAACCTTACCAACTAAATTACTAGGGGTATGATATTCTTTAACATTATGTAATGTTTTTTTCGATCTGAGTCCTGAAGTCTGATTAATCTCATACTCAATAAAAACTTCATGTAAAAGAACATCGGCATTCTGAGCATTAAGCATCAAACTTTCACACGGTCTCGTGTCACCACTTATAGTAAGTTTTTTATTCTTATTAAAAAAAGAAAAACCATATGCGTAAGGCACTGGTTTATGATCAACTTCAAAATATTTTATTTTAATATCATTAATATTTATAAATCCTTCTTTTTCAAACTCATAAACCTTGTAATTTAATGCTTTGGAAGATTTTCTTTTTTCATAAGAAATTCTCAATTTACGTTCACTTTTCCAAGCTAAGAAAATTTTATCTACAAATTTCTTTGTACCTTTTGGTCCGTAGATTTTCCATTGGGAAGTTCTGTCTGAATGCCATGAAGAAATTATGAGCTGATATAAATCTATAACATGATCGGTATGTAGGTGAGTTAGTAAAAGTGCATCTATATCTGCTGAAGAGTTTTTACTTTGATTTAGTCTTTGTGTAACTCCAGATCCACAGTCGACTAGAATTTTTGTTGATTTTGTTGATATTAAATTAGATGAACCGCATCTTTTAAAATCTACAGAAGGGCAACCTGTTCCTAGAAGCGTTAGCTTCATTATTCATCAAGAAATGTTTTTAATTTCCTTGCTCTTGTTGGGTGTTTTAATTTTCTAAGTGCTTTTGCTTCTATTTGTCTAATTCTCTCTCTAGTAACACTAAATTGTTGTCCAACTTCTTCAAGAGTATGATCGCTATTCATTCCAATACCAAATCTCATTCTTAAAACTCTTTCTTCTCTAGGTGTTAAAGATGAAAGTATTCTAGTAGTAGTATCACGAAGAGAACTTTTTACAGCTGCATCTATTGGAATAAGAGCGTTTTTATCTTCAATAAAATCACCTAGTGAACTGTCCTCTTCGTCACCAACTGGAGTTTCAAGACTTATTGGTTCTTTAGCAATCTTTAACACTTTTTTAACTTTATCTAATGGCATATGCAGTCTATCTGCAAGTTCGTTTGGTGTTGGCTCTCTTCCAATTTCAGACATTATTTGTCTTGTGGTTCTCACAATCTTATTAATTGTCTCGATCATATGAACAGGTATCCTTATTGTTCTTGCCTGATCTGCTATTGATCTTGTTATTGCCTGTCTAATCCACCAGGTTGCATAAGTTGAGAATTTATATCCTCGTCTATACTCAAATTTATCAACTGCTTTCATTAGGCCAATATTACCTTCTTGAATTAAGTCTAAAAATTGCAAACCTCGATTAGTGTACTTTTTTGCTATTGAAATAACTAATCTAAGATTTGATTCTATCATTTCTTTTTTTGCCCTATTTGCAGATCTCTCTCCTTGTTGAACTGTTCCAACTATTCTTCTAAACTCTACAAGAGGTAATTCTGAAGCAGCTTGTATCTCTCTGATTTCCTCAATATTTTTATTAATTTCTATATGATTTCTATTAATAAATTTTTCCCAGTTTTTATCTTTTGTCGCTAATAAACTTTGAATCCAATTTTTTTCAAAATTAAAGTTCAAGTATTGGGATATAAAGTCTTCTCTTTTAACGCCAGCACTGGTTGCCATGCGAAGCATCTTTCCTTCTCTTAAGAGTAATTTTTTATTAAGTTCATACAAAGCTTCCATTAAAGCTTCAATGGTAGTGGAATTAAAATGCACAGCTTTCATAGCCGCAACCATTTCTTTTTGTATTTTAATGTATTTTTTTTCTAAAGAAATAAAAGTTTTTTCATTTTTTTTATCTGCTTTGATTAATTCTTCGCTATGTTTTTGAAGTTTTTTGAAAAGTTTTGTTATATCATTAAAATCATTCAATACTTTTGGTTTAAGTTTCTCCTCCATTGCTGCAAGAGAAACATTTAAGCTGTCATCCTCATCATCTTCCTGTTGTTGTTCATCACTACTACTTTCATTATTATTTTCATTATCATTTTTTTTCTTATTATCATCTTTTTCATCCCCACCACTTTCAATTAACTTTAGTGTGTCTTCAAGTTTTGAGTCTGAAATATCTGACATATCGTAAGTTGCTTCTAAATCTACAATATCTCTTAAAAGCATGGTTCCGTCTTTAATTGCATCTTTCCAATTGATTATTGACCTAATGGTCATAGGACTTTCACAAATGGCACCAATCATTTTTTCTCTTCCTGCCTCAATTCTTTTTGCAATAGCTATTTCTCCTTCTCTACTAAGAAGTTCTACTGCACCCATATCTCTCAAATATAATCTTACGGGGTCATCAGTTTTTCCTGTTTGTTTTTTTTCTTGTTCATCGGATCCTTCTTCAGATTTAGTAGTTTGCTCTTTGGCAAGAGATATAAGTTCTTTAGCTTCTTCCTCAGAATAAATTTTTATATTATTAGAG
>CACHAQ010000042.1 GCA_902577905.1 uncultured Alphaproteobacteria bacterium | reverse complement strand
TTGTAATATTCGTAAAATAAGTTAGCTGATATGAAATCTTCTATGATAATTTTTTTTTCAATATTTAAATCATTTCCAACGAAACTCAAATACTCTAACCTTTTTTCTAAATCAAATGATGTAAAGGCTCTTTCATTTATTTTAAATATTATTTTATTTTCTGAACTAAATACATGATTATATAAAAAAAACTGAATTAATATCAAAATTAAAAATATTATTTTATACTCTTTAATTTTTTTCAAATATATTGTCATCTAAGCTTATGTTTTCCCACTCTATATCTTGTTTATCATTTTCTGATACTGCTAAATTTGTAGACTTATAACTTCCTATGTTCTTAAATGAAAACATTAAAGTAAGAATATCTTGAGGTTTCAAATTATCTTCTTTATATGATTTTCTATTGAAATCTATATTTATACCAAAACATTCATCAAAGTATCTATAACCTATTGTATATTCTTTATTAATCTCTTCTTTAAGATCGTATAATCCTGATAAATTAATCCTTGAAAATTTTGAAAATTTTTTACTTAAAAAAGAATAATTTATTGTTTCTGTATCTTTATTTATAATATTATTTGTTTTAGAATTTTCATCGAGATAGGATAAATTTATATCTCCATAATCAGTCATTGTACTATAATTTATGTTTTGTTTTTTTAAATATTCATCTCTTAAATCATATCTAAAATTGTATAATAATTTATTTTCGTTTAAATATTTAATTGATCCTAATAAATCACTTAGATTATCATCATTGCCTTGTTCTTTATGAAAGTTACTATTATTTGTAAATTCATAAGATTGGTAGATGTTTGATTCAAAATTTTTTGTGTAGGCAGATAATCCAAAAGTTATTCTTTTAGAATTATCCATTTTGTCAGTTCCACTATATCTGTTTAATCTATAGACATTGTCTGTATTAAAGTCATTATTGGTTGAATCTTCGTTAGATAATTTATTACTATTAGAGACGCCCGGTGAGACTACTGCATGTAATCCAGGATTTATTGTTAAATCTGATAAATATTTTTTAATTTTAAATGGACTTTCTAATCTAATCCCCAGAATTGGAAAAAAACGATAGTATGAGCCTGTTATATATCTATCATTACTTACTAATTTATTCTCTGTATTAAATAACTGATTATATACTATCCCGTTTATTGAAATTTTTGAATTCAAGTCAACAAATTCTTTTTTTAAACTATACTTATGAGATATTTTTTGTTGTTTTTTAGCATGAGTAAGATTACTTTTTTCTCTAAAAATATTGTAAAATTCATATGTAGAATTTGATATATTACCATATTTATTATTGTAACCTGAAAAATATTTTATTTTTGGAAAAACTGTAGGTATTATTTTATTATCTTCATTTTCTTGATTTGTTTGATAAAAATTTAGACTTATATTTAATTGATCATCAATTTTTCTTAAATTGAAACCCTCTAAATTAAAATTAGTAGATAAAGAATTAGTGTAGCTGAGATCATCGTTAGGTTTAGTTATTTGAATATAATTTTTAGAAGTCTGTAATGCTGATTCTACTCTTAATCTATATTTTGCATTCAGGTTTTTATTATATTTTGTTATTAAACTTGCATCAGTCAACCAATTATTATTGTTTTTTTCTTCAAAATTTGAATCAAAAGTTAAATCTGTTTTAAAATTACCACCTGATATTATTTGATTATAATCAAATATAAATCTTTGAGAGGCATCTACGCCTCCACCATAATTAATAGTAGGAGTGAATAAAAGTTCCTTATCTATATCAATATTAAAATAATATGGAAAAGATGTTGATTGTGAGGTCTTTGTATCAAAAAAATTTAATGCTATTAAAGGTGTCAAAAAACCTGATTTTCGCTCTTTTCTTAAAGGTGAAGGAGTAACTATATATGGAACATAGAAAACTGGTGTATTAAGTACTCTCATTTTAGAATGTTTTTGATATAAAAAAAGGTTATCATTATCATGAAGTATTTTTTCACCTTCTAATTGCCAGGTTGGACATATGAAATTTCCAATTTTTATTCTTGAATTACAAGGGGTATATACACCTTTTGAAATTATATCAATTTTACCGTTACGTTTTAATTTATTTCCAATTATTCTTGATCCATCTTTAAGTCTTATTTTGGGATTATCAAATTCTGCAAACTCTAAATTATCAATAAAATAACCATTTTCACCCTCGAAAAAATTATTACTTTCATCTTTAAATATAAATTTAGAAGGTAATATTATTTTTTTATTAACCCTATTTACAACAATTAATTGAGACATAATTAATTTATCATCTTGAAATATTTTTGCATTACCTCTCGCAATTATATTCTTTTCATCATCATAACTTATAGTATCAGCATAAATTAAAATCTCTTTTGCATTATTAAAACTAGGTAATAAGAGTAAAAAAATTACTAAAGAAAACTTGAAAAATGAAAATGTAGATTGATTAATCATTTTCAATTTTGATAATTTGATAAAAACCAATACAAAGAGGAATTAAAAAAATAATTAAATATGAAAATAAAAAATTTAAAGATAAACTAATAGTTAATTTATTTATTACCTCTTTTAATAAAAATATTAAAAAACCAATAGCAATAGCTAAAAATAATACTTTAAAAAAATTTTCATTTCTCTGAAACCTACTTGTAAAACCTAAAATAACAAATGCCAAAACCACTATAAAAATAGGTTTCAAAATCTCCGAAAGATAAAATAATCCTATTTCAGACGAATATAAGTTAAATTTTGATAATGTTTTGGAGTGATTTAAATAATTATAAAAAGGTACTAGTTTATATTTAGAAAGTGAGTCAATTAAATTTTCTTTATTAAAATTTATAATTAAATTGTAAGTATCTAAATTTTTAAATTCATCATTTTTAAGTTCATAATACTTAACATCATTTAATATAAATAAATTATTATCAAATCTACCATTAGCAGCCATAATAAATTTATTTGTTTTATTATTAATCATCAATATTTTAATATTAGATGCATTCATATTTCTTAAATTTATATTCTTTATATTAATGAAACTAGAATTTTGTTCATCTACTTCATTTTTAATCCACATTTCATTATCTGAAATTTTAATAGAATATAAACTATCATCTTTATTTTTTAATTTATTGTCATATTCTGTTTCCATAAAAACAGAAAGAGGATTAATAACAAACAAGAAAAATAAACCTATAATAAATGCTCCTATTGCTATTGGTTTAAAAATATCAAAAATTGAATAACCCAAATTTCTCATCGCAACAAATTCATTATTACTAATTAAATTCCGTATCAAAAATGTAACACTTAATATTGTAACAAATGGGATTATCTCATTTAATATTGATGGATATTTAAGAAAAGAAAAATAAATAAAATTAAAGAAATTTTTATCTTCTTCTGAAATAACTCTGGATAATTCTAATAAATTTATAAAAATTAT
>CACHAQ010000041.1 GCA_902577905.1 uncultured Alphaproteobacteria bacterium | reverse complement strand
ATAAGTATTTATTTCTTTTTGTTGAACATAATTCATCAATGTTTTTTGAAGAAAATCTAATTCTTTTTTGACATGATCAAGCTTAGTTTCATCAGTTATATTTTTCTGTTTAATAATTAATATAGAAATTTTATCTACAAGTTCACCAAGCGATATAGGAGTATTAATAAGCATTAAATTCTTTCATAAATATCTTCGTATCTTTTTATATCATTTTCATCAAGATTATCACCGTACCACATTTCTATAATAACTAAATCACGATCTTTTCTATTAGCCATTCTATGAATTGCCCCTTTAGGAATATAAATGTTCTCATTTTCTTTTAAATTAATTACTTTTTTGTCAATTGTGACTTCAGCTTCCCCTTCTGCTACAATCCAATGCTCAGATCTATGTTCATGACTTTGGAGAGATAAAACTCCTCCTGGTTTTACAAAAATTTTTTTTACTAGGAATTTTTTACCTGACTTTAGTATCTCAAATGATCCCCAAGGTTTTTCTGTGATAGAATTCATTATGAATGTTTATTTATATATTATATATCTCTTTATAAATGATAAAAATATCACCATCAATATTATCAGCAGATATTCTTAAATTAGAAGAAGAGGTTAGGTCTTTAGATCTAAATGGCGCTGATTATATTCATGTAGACATCATGGATGGTCACTATGTCCCCAATATTACTTTTGGACCAAATATAGTTAAATCATTAAGAAAGGTTACCTCTAAAATTTTAGATGTCCATCTCATGATTAAACCGGTAAAGAAATATATCAATGAATTTATAGAAGCTGGCTCAGATATCATTACTTTTCATCCTGAGGTTGATGATAACCCAGAAGAAATTATTAACATGATAAGTGATGCTGAAATTAAAGCAGGAATTGCCATTCACCCTAAGGTAAATATTTCAGATATTGATCATTTATTAAGTAAAGTGCAACAAATAATAGTTATGACAGTCACACCTGGTTTTGGCGGTCAAAAATTTATGCATGATCAAGTGCAAAAAATAAAAGATTTAGATGAAATTAGAAAAAATAATAATTATAATTATGATATAGCTGTTGATGGCGGAGTGAATAATGAAAATGCAAAAATATGCAAAGATAATGGAGCTAATGTGTTAGCTGTAGGGTCTTATTTATTATCTCAAAATCAAAATAACTATAGTGAAATTATAAAATCTTTAAGATAATGGATTGGGACAAATTAAAATCATTTTACGAAATTGCAATCTCAAGAAGCATATCTAAAGCAAGTGCGAAACTTAATATCAGTCAATCTGCGCTTAGTAGACAAATACAAGATCTCGAATACGATTTAAAGACGCCTTTATTTATAAGACATCAAAAAGGTGTAAGGTTAACAGAGCAAGGCGAAAATTTATTTAATACTGTAAATCAAATTAATTTTTCAATTTCTGATTTTGAAAAAAAATTATTAGATAAAAAAACTAAACCAGTAGGAAAATTAACCGTAAGCACAACTGTTGGTTTTGGATCAGCATGGCTAACACCAAGAATAACCAAATTTGCTAATCAATATCCAGAGATAGATGTAAATTTAATTATGAGTGATGAAGAAGTCGATTTATCTGCAAGAGTTGCTGATGTTGCAGTTAGAGTAAAAAAACCAACGCAAGCTAATTTAATTTTTAAAAAATTTGTTAATTTTCATAACCACATTTATGGTTCTTCAGATTACTTGCAGAAAAGTGGCATACCAAGAAATGTCAATGATCTAGATAAACATGATTTAATTTGCTTTGGTGCTGGATTACCTTCTCCGGTATCTAATATTGATTGGATATTAAAAATCGGAAAAGAAGGCACAAAAAGACGACCTAAATTTAGAGTGAATAGTATTTATGCGATGTCACTTGCAATTGAAAAAGGTGGAGGTTTAGCATCTTTACCTGATTATATGGTTGCAGATAAACCTCAACTTGTACGCGTTCTACCAAACTTAGAAGGCCCATCATATCAAACATACTTTGTTTATTCTGAATCTTTTAAAAATGATAGAAGACTGGAAGTTTTTAGGGATTTTTTATTTAATGAAGCTAAAGATTGGCATTATTAGTCTTTGACTTAATTTTTTATTTTTGTATACCGTATTTACATTATGGGATATCCGAAAAAACATAGAGGCAGACGCAAAAGAGGCTCTAAATACAGAAGAAATAAAAAGCGTCAAAAGAAGAAATAATTAATAGTTTCAGCTTCTTTTTTAAATAATAATTCAATCTATATATATTAAATGTTTAAATTCTTTTTTGATAGTAAATGGTCTTTTTGGGCATGGCCTGGTGCAATAATAATACTATCAAAAATTTGGTTCCAAGTTCAAATAGATGTAAAAATTAACGAATGGTTTGGTGAATTTTATGACATGATACAAAATGCACTAGCTGAACCAAACTCGATCACTATCGATGAATACTGGGCCAGTCTATTTTCATTTATTACTTTAGCAGGAATATATGTAGCATTAGCTGTAATAATTAGTTTTTTTACAAATCACTATTTATTTAGATGGAGAACTTCGATGGTTGAGTGGTATCACTCAGTATATGACAAAGCTAGAAAAATTGAAGGTGCGTCTCAAAGAGTTCAAGAAGACACTGTAAAATTTTCTAGAATAATGGAAAGCCTAGGAACAAGCTTTATCTCATCAGTTTTAATTATTATAGAGTTCACACCAATTCTATTTGGACTGAGTGTAGGTATACCAATTTTCTTTTTTGGTGACTGGGAATATGGTTTAATGACTGGAGCACTAATATGGTCTGTTGGTGGAACTTTATTTTTAATTATCTTAGGATTTATCTTAAGGCTTGTTGGGGTTGAATATGATTTACAGAAGCAAGAAGCAGCTTATAGAAAGATTTTAGTAATCGCTGAAGATGATGGTGAAATAAGACCAAAAAGGTTAGATGAATTATTTGACGATGTAAGGAAAATACATTTTCTAAGTTACATTAGATACTTATATTTTGGTATAGCGAGTAGTGCGTATGGACAAGCTAACGTTCTAAGTGCTTATGTTTTTCTTGCTCCAGCAATAGTAGCAGGAGTGGTAACACTGGGTGTTATGCAGCAAATTATAAGAGCTTTTGGAAGAGTAGAAGGATCAATGCAATATTTATTAAGGGCATGGCCAATAATTATTGAACTTTTAAGTGTTTATAAAAGACTAAGGGAATTTGAAAACCAAATAGAAAAAACCATTCAAGATGAAAAAGCTGGTATAGTACGTTAGTGATTTTTCTAGCGTTTATTATTATTCCAATAATTGAAATAAGTATTTTTATAACAATTGGTTCGAATATTGGAATTTTAAATACTATTGCAATCATATTAACTACTGCTTTAGTGGGAATATTTCTTGTTCGTAGACAAGGAATTAAATTATTGTTTGATGCACAACGAAATTTATCACAAGGTGCAATGCCCACGGAAGAAATAAAGGGA
>CACHAQ010000040.1 GCA_902577905.1 uncultured Alphaproteobacteria bacterium | reverse complement strand
CATTTTTGATTTCTTTAAATATGCTGTTTCAACAAAGCCCAATAATTGTAAGCAACGATATACCATTGTCTAATATAATTAATTTTTTAATAAGCTCTTCTATTGGTTTTTTATCTGCAACAATTGGTATTGGTGGTGGAAGTTTTAGTGTTCCAACTTTAACAATGTTTTCAAAAAAGATTCATGAAGCAGTTGGAACCTCTGCTGTTTTTGGTTTTTTAATTGCTTTTCCAGGAACACTTACATTTATGTATACTGGGTCAAATATAAATGAACTTCCCATTTATTCTATTGGTTACGTAAATATTATAATAGTTTTTTTTATATCGATAACTAGTATATTTACTGCTGGAATTGGTGCAAAAGTTTCATCCAATATAGATAAGTTACTTTTAAGAAAGATTTTTGCTATTTTTTTGTTGTTAACTTGTGCTAGTCTAATTATTGAACATTTTATAATTTAAATGAATTTTGTTGCAGATAGACTAAGTAAAATAAAACCTTCAATGACTGTAGGTATAAATGTCAAAGCCAAAGCTTTGAAGGAAGAGGGTAAAGATGTAATTGTTCTTGCAGCAGGTGAGCCAGATTTTAACACACCAAAAAATATAAGAGATGCTGCTAATAAAGCGATGGAAGAGGGTAAAACTAAATATGTACCAGGTAAAGGTACACCAGAATTACAAAAAGCAATTCAGAAAAAATTTAGAGAAGATAATAACATTGATTATCAATTAGATGAAATCATATGTGGTGTCGGAGGCAAACACATCATCTATAATGCTATGATGGCAACAATTAATCCAGGAGATGAGGTCATTATAACAGCCCCTTTTTGGGTTAGTTATCCAGATATTGTTTTATTAGCAGAAGGGAAGCCCGTGATAGTTAAATGTCCTCAATCACAAAATTTTAAGATTACACCTGAACAATTAGAAAAAAATATAAACTCTAAAACAAAATGGTTAATGTTAAATAGTCCTAGTAATCCAACTGGCTCAGTTTATTCAAAAAAAGAGTTAGAGGATTTAGCATTTATTTTAAAAAAATATCCTAATGTTCTTATAATGTGTGATGATATATATGAAAAAATTGTTTACGATAGTGTAGAATTTCATACTCTTGCTTCTATTGAACCTTCACTGAAAGATAGATGTTTGACACTAAACGGTGTTTCAAAATCATATTGTATGACAGGGTGGAGACTTGGATATTGTGGAGCTCCAAAAGAGATTATTGCTGCTATGAACAAAATACAATCACAAAGCACAACGTCAACTTCTTCAATTACAATGGCTGCTGCTGTTGAGGCAATAAGTGGTCCGCAGGATTTTATAAACGAGCATAATAAAAAATTTTTAAAACGAAGAGATCTAGTATTAAATAAATTAAATGATATTGATGGAATTACATGTCAAAAACCAGAAGGAGCTTTTTACGTTTATCCAAATTGCGAAGGTATAATTGGAAAAAAGACACCAAATGGAAAACATATCTCCAATGATGAAGATTTCATGACATACCTTTTAGAAGATCAAGGTGTAGCAGGAGTTCATGGTGCAGCATTTGGACTATCTCCTTATTTTAGATTATCTTATGCAACTAGTGATGCAATTCTAGAAGATGCCTGCAATAGAATAAAAGAAGCTTGTAATAAGCTTACTTAAGATCTTTATCAGCAATTATTTCAGCTAATCTAAGTAGATTAGTAGTTCCAGCGCTTCCAAACGGAACACCAGCCGAAATAACTACATTATCTCCTGGCTGTACTAATTTTTTATTTTTTGCAATCGAACAAGCGATATTTACCATATCTTGTGCATTTTGAGCATCTTCTTGAGTATGACAGGAGTTTACACCCCAGTATAATTGCATTTTTCTTGTAGTATTAATATTTGGAGATAAACCAACAATTTGAACTGGCGCTCTTTCCCTAGCCATTCTAGTCGTTGTTCTTCCACTTACAGAAAATGTAATTATTGCTTTTGCATCTGATTTTTTTGCAATTGAGTAAGCTGCTAAAGTTATTGCATCTGTATTATCAACATCATCAATATTTTCTTGAGTTATTTGTAAATCATAATTATTTTTATCATTCTCAACATTTTCTATTATTTTATTCATAGTTCTTACTACTTCTATTGGATGTGCTCCAACAGCAGACTCACCAGATAACATTACAGCATCTGTTCCGTCGTAAATAGCATTAGCAACATCAGATGCTTCAGCTCTCGTTGGCACAAGATTTTCAATCATACTTTCAAGCATTTGTGTAGCAACAACAACTGGCTTACCAAAGTGCCTACATCTTTTAATAATATTTTTTTGAACTATCGGAACTTGTTCTGTTGGCATTTCAACACCCAAATCACCTCTAGCTATCATAATTCCATCTGCAGCATTTATAATATCATCAATATTTTTTACTGCTGAAGGCTTTTCAATTTTTGCCATCACGAGTGCTTTATTGTTAATTATTTTTTTTAGTTTATGTATATCCTCTGCTTGTTGAACGAAAGAAAGTGCAACCCAATCAACTCCCATATCTAATGCCTTCATAAGATCAGATTTATCTTTTTTGGTAAGGGCGTCTATAGGAAGAATTACATCAGGTATATTTACACCTTTGTTATTTGAGATTTCAGCATCATTTAAAACTTCTGTAATTAAACTATCTTTTTTTTGTTCAACAATTTGTAATCTTATTCTTCCATCATTTACTAATAAAATAGAATTAGGTGTTAAAAAATCATAAATTTCTTCATGAGGAAAGTTAACCCTATTATTATCTCCAGGCTCACTTGAAAGATCTAATACAAAACTTTGACCTTTGACTAAATTTTCTTTTGTATTCTTAAATGTACCCACTCTTAATTTGGGTCCTTGTAAGTCAGCTAATATGCATGACGCATGATTATGTTTTTCTTCAAGAGATCTAATATTTTCATAATTTTTTCTATGAGTTTCTAAATCACCATGTGAAAAATTTAATCTAAAAACATCACATCCAGCAACAAATAAGTCTTCTATTATTTTTTTATCTGATGATGCAGGTCCTAAGGTAGCTAAAATTTTAGCTTTTCTGTTACGTTTCATTAATTATTATATATATATCACAAAAAAAGATTTATATAATTTATTTACGTAATATGACCAAAAACTTTGATAGAGATTTACTTGCTGATGTTGCAGAAAGATTGATTCATCATCTAAAAAATAGAACAGATGTTCAAAATATTGATTTAATGAATTTGTCAGGTTTTTGCAGAAACTGTCTTTCAAAATGGTACGTTAGTGCTGCAGAGAAGAAAAATATTTCTATTTCATACGATGAGGCAAGAGAAATGATCTATGGTATGCCATACATAGAGTGGAAAACAAAATTTCAAAAAGAAATAACTCCTGAACAAAAAGAAAAGTTTGATAAAGGAAAAACTTAATATAGTTTTTCTAAATTTTCTCCATACATCTCTTTTACTTTAAATCTTCTTACTTTCATGGAAGGAGTCATCATATTGTTTTCAATTGTAAACTCGTGATCAATGAGAATAAATTTTCTTATTTGTTCAATACCAGAGAGGCTTTTATTAACTTTATCTACAACTTCCTTCATCTTTTTATTAAATGAAGAATCTTGAATTATTTTA
>CACHAQ010000039.1 GCA_902577905.1 uncultured Alphaproteobacteria bacterium | reverse complement strand
TAGTAGATATGTTAGTGTAGGGCCTAAAAGTGCGCCTCATAGATCTTATTATTATGCTATGGGTTTGAAAGAACATGAAATTTATCAACCATTTGTTGGTGTTGTTAGCACCTGGAATGAATCAGCTCCTTGCAACATTACTCTTCAGGATCAAGCGCAACATGTGAAGACAGGTGTCAAAGATGCTGGAGGAACGCCAAGAGAATTTACAACTATAACAGTAACAGATGGAATTGCCATGGGTCATGAGGCAATGAAATCCTCTCTTATTAGCAGAGAAGTCATTGCAGATTCCATTGAATTATCTGTGAGAGGTCACTGTTATGATGCAATAGTTGGGCTTGCTGGCTGTGATAAATCTTTACCAGGTTTAATGATGGCTATGGTTAGATTAAATGTACCATCTGTATTCATTTATGGGGGTTCAATCTTACCAGGAAAATACAAGGGTAAAGATGTTACAGTTATTGACGTTTTTGAAGCAGTTGGAAAACATGCTGCAGGAACTATCTCAGATCAAGATTTAAAAGATATTGAACAAGTTGCTTGCCCATCTGCTGGATCGTGTGGAGGACAGTTTACAGCAAATACGATGGCATGTATTTCAGAAGCAGTTGGTTTAGCTCTAACAAATTCAGCTATGCCTCCAGCAGTAAATACTGAAGAAAGAAAAGCTTATGGTGAAAAGAGTGGTAAAGCTATAATGAATTTATTAGAAAAGAATATAAGACCAAGGGATATAGTAACTATAGATTCATTAGTAAACGCTGCAAGAGTAGTTGCAGCTACTGGAGGCTCAACTAATGCAGCACTCCATCTTCCTGCGATAGCTAATGAAGCGGGTTTAAAATTTACATTAAGAGATGTTGTAGAAATTTATAATTCGACTCCTTATATCGGAGATATGCAACCTGGTGGAAAGTACGTTGCTAAAGATTTATATGATGTAGGAGGTGTACCAGTTGTTATAAAATCTTTATTAGATGGTGGTTATATAAACGGAGACTGTATAACTGTTACAGGAAAAACAATAGCTGAAAACCATAAAGAAGTAATATTTCCTACAAACCAAGATGTTGTTTATAAATGTGATAATCCAATTAGTGAAAATAGTTCAGTCGTAGGGTTGTGGGGTAATCTTGCACCAGATGGATGTATATCAAAAATAGCAGGTTTAAAAAATTTATCTTTTAAAGGAAAAGCTAAATGTTTTGACTCAGAAGAAGATGCTTTAACTGCAGTTTTAAAAAATGAAATTAAAGCAGGAGATGCGGTAATAATTAGATATGAAGGTCCTAAAGGAGGACCAGGTATGCGTGAAATGCTTTCAACAACAGGTGCAATATATGGGCAAGGGTTAGGTGAAACTGTTGCTTTAATTACAGACGGACGGTTTTCAGGCGGCACAAGAGGATTTTGCATTGGTCATGTAGGACCAGAAGCAGCTGTAGGAGGTATGATAGGTTTACTTAAAGATGGTGATGAGATTATTATTGATGCTGTTAAAGGCGAAATCAACGTTACGCTTTCAGATCAAGAAATAGAAAAGAGAAAAAATGATTGGAAACCAAGAAAAACTAATCATAATTCTGGATCTATATGGAAATATTCCCAAACTGTCGGTCCAGCTTACGAGGGTGCTGTTACTCAACCAGGAGCAAAAGACGAAACGCATACATACGCTGATATTTAATATTAATTAACTAATTCAATTGTAACTGGAGTGTGATCAGAAGCTTTCTCCCAACCTCTTGGTTCACGATTAACATTAACTGATTTAATTAAATCAGTTACTTCTGGAGTAGTAAGAAAATGATCAATTCTAAGACCATTACCTTTTTGCCAACTTCCACCTCTATAACCCCAAAAGGTCCAGTTTGTATTTCCATCAACAAAGTATTTAACTGTATCAACAAAACCTAAATTCAAAAGATTTCTAAATTTCTCTCTTGTTAATGGATGGGCACAAGCATCATTTTTAAAATTTTCTGGTGAATACACATCTTCATCATTAGGTATTACATTAAAATCTCCGCCTATAATAATTGGTTGATTATTATCAATTAATTCTTTGATATATTTATTAAAATTTATCATCCAATCAATTTTGTAATCAAATTTTTCTGTTTCAATTGGATTTCCATTTGGAAGATAAATATTTATTAATTTAATTTTATTTTTTATATTTTTTAAGGATATTTCTGTTTCAATAAATCTGGAATTTACATCTTGGTAATTAGGAATTTTTAAGTTTGAAATTTCAATACTTTCTTTACTGAGTATTGCTACTCCATTCCAGGCCTTTTGCCCATTTACATAACATTTATAATTAATTTTTTCTAATTCCTCTTTGGGAAAACTTTCATTTGTGCATTTTAATTCTTGAATTAAATATAAATCTGATTGATCTTTTTTTATAAATTTTATTAAATGTTCTATTCTTGCATTAACTGAATTTACATTCCATGTAGTAATTTTCATTTATATTGAAAAAGAAGTACCACACCCACATGATGAAGATGCTAGTGGATTAGAAATTTTAAATGATGATCCAATTAATTCATTAACATAATCAATTTTCGATCCTTTTATTAATTCAATTGAAGTTTTATCTATCAATACATCAGCATTTTTATAATTAAAGATTAAATCATCATCATTTGGTTTATCAGAAAAATCAAATTTATATTGAAATCCAGCACAACCACCACCTAATACGGTAATTCTAAAATATTTAGATTTTTCAGAGAGAAGTATCTTGTTGATATGTTTTTGGGCACTTTCTGTTACTTCAATTATATTGTCCATTTATCTAAATATTGTTATTAGTTATTTTTTTACAACTATAATATAAATTTTCTTATGTTCAAACATTTAGCTTCCAATCCAGATAATTCAAATGGAAGATTATATAATGAGCTAGATGATGATTTGAGAAATCCATTTGAAAGAGATAGAGCTAGAGTTATTCACTCTAATTCTTTTAGAAAATTAAAACACAAAACCCAAGTTTTTATTGAAAGTGAGAGTGATTATTTTAGGACTAGACTAACTCATTCTTTGGAAGTTGCCCAAATATCAAGATCAATTTGTAGATTACTTGAATTAGATGAAGATCTAGGTGAAACAGTTGCTCTCGCACATGATTTAGGTCATCCTCCTTTTGGTCATATTGGTGAAGATGCACTTGATAATTCAATGAAAAAGTTTGGAGGTTTTAATCATAATGATCAAACCTTGAGAGTTTTAACATTTATAGAAAAAAGACACCCTGATTTTGATGGATTAAATCTAACATGGGAGAGCTTAGAGGGAATAATAAAACATAATGGAATTTTGAGTGATCATTTACCTTATCACTTAAATAATTATTCAAAATTACACAATCTAAATCTAACTGATCAACCTTATTTAGAATCACAGATAGCAAGTATTTCTGATGATATCGCTTATAATAATCACGATGTAGAGGATGCTATTAGAGCAAACTTAATATCATTAGATGATATTGCAGAGTTAAGTTTTTTTGAAAAAATTATAATTAATTTAAAGGATCACTACAAAGATATTCCAAATAAACTTCTAGTATATCAAGTTTTAAGAAACTCAATATCAAATATGATAAATGATATATATGAAACTACAAAAAAAAATTTAATTGAAAATAATATCAATTCTATTGATGATATACGTAAAAAAAATAATTTTGTTGTTTCATTTTCAAATGAAATGAAGAAAAATTGTGACATAATTAAAAAATTCTTATTTGATAAAGTTTATAATCACAGTCATTTATCAGATAAGAGACAGTATTCAAAAAAGGTAATATCTACTTTGTTTACTTATTTCGTAAAAAATAATAATAAACTACCAGTAGATTGGAGAAATCAAAATATTGAAATTGAAAGATTAATTTGTGATTATATTTCAGGAATGACG
>CACHAQ010000038.1 GCA_902577905.1 uncultured Alphaproteobacteria bacterium | reverse complement strand
CTCATTCTTCTTTAGCTTATATAGGAATATTATTGGGTCACACTCATGTTCATGAGGCAATGGCTGATAAAATCTGTTTCAATTTTATTTCTCAATTTTTAGATCTAGAAGTTCTTCCAACTTTTGAAAACAAAGATAATTTTGACATCAAAAATTATAAAAATAATGTTTTAAGTCGTTTTAAAAATCCATATATTGAGGATAAATTAATACGTATTGCAATGGATGGATCACTAAAAATTCCTATAAGATTATTAGATACATATAAAATAAATAAAAATAAAACACCATATATTGATGCAATAATTACATCATGGATTCTTTTTTTAAAACATATGATTATAAATAATAGAAATAACTTATCTGATTCAAACAAAGAATTTATAATAAATACTTATGAGAATGACAAAGAAAATTTTGTTCAAAATTTGCTCGATCAGAAAAACATTTTTAATTTAAATGAGTATCAAAAATTTAATTTAGAAAAAAACATTCTTAACAATATGAATCAAATAAAAAAAGTTACATTTTCTAATTTTTTGAGCAATTTAGTATTTAAATAACAGCTTTTATTATACCACGCAATTCAGAAAGACCCATTAATCTTCCAATCGCAGTATACCCTGGATTAAAATTTTTTTTATTTTGATCATCTAATAATGAGTGTCCATGATCAGGTCTCATCGGTATATGAATTTTTTTATTAATACTTCTTCTTTTTTCTTCATTTAGAATTAATTTTATAAGTCTAACAAAATCGACATCCCCATTTAAGTGGTTTGATTCATAGAAGCTTTTTCTATCTTTTTCTTTTTTTTACATTTCTAAGATGGATAAAATTAATTCTTTTTTTAAATTTATTAAAAATTTTATAAACATCATTATAAAAATTAGATGCTAATGATCCCGCACAAAAAGTCATTCCATTACATGGAGAATCATAAGAATCAAATATATATTGATAATCATCCATAGTAGATACAATTCTTGGTACACCAAAAAGTGGAATAGGAGGATCATCGGGATGTATGCCCATTTTAACATTATTTTCCTCTGCTACAGGCATTATTTCTTTAATAAATTCTCTTAAATTTTGTTTTATATCTATGTTATCCATATCTTTATAAGCACTAAGCATTTGTTTAAATTCACTCACAGAATATTTCGTTTCTGAGGCAGGTAAACCGCCCATTACTGCCAATTTTAAATTTTTAATATCATTTGTTTTCATTAACTTAAAAAGTTTCTCTGCATTTTTTATTTGTTTATTCGAATATCTTTTTTCTAAATTTTTTAATTTGAGAATATACATTTCAAATATAATTATTTGTAAATAATTAAATTTTAAAGCTAATCCATCTGTAGGTAATTTAAAATCTAGTTGAGTTCTTGTCCAATCTACTATTGGCATAAAATTATAACAAATAGTATTAATATTATTTGCAGCAATATTTGCTATTGTATCTTTGTAATTACTTATTAATTTCTTAAAATTTTTAGTTCTTAATTTTATATTATTATGTACAGGAATACTTTCAACAACATTCCATTTTAAATTTATATTATAAGAATTATTATTTTTATTTATGTAATTTATTCTTTTTTTTACATCATTTTTACTCCATTTTTCACCATAAGGAATTTGATGTAGTGATGTTACCACATACTCTGCGTTAGCCTGTCTTATATCAGTTAATTTAACAGGATCGGTTGGGCCATACCATCTAAATGAATTTTGCATTAACTATTTATAACTAATAAACTTATAAATTAAAAATAATTTCTATATTAGTTGATTTATTTAATTAATTTAAATAATTTCAACATTAAATGGAAAAAAGAAACTTAGGTAAAACAGATATCAAACTAACATCAATTGGATTTGGTGGAGCTCCTTTAGGTAATTTATTTGAAGAATTAAATGAAACTGATTGTTTTGATATTGTTAAAAGTTGTTTTGAAAATAACATTAATCTCTATGATACATCACCCTTATATGGATATGGTCTAAGTGAACATAGAATTGGTAATTTTATAAAAACTATTGATCCCAAAAGTTATTATCTTTCAACCAAAGTTGGTAGATACCTTACCCCAGAAAGAAATTATTATAAAGATGGAAAATTTAAAGGTCATATAAATTTTATTCCACATTTTGATTATTCTTATGATGGAGTTATGAGATCATTTGATCAATCGATACACAGATTAGCAGTACCGGAGATTGATATTTGTTTGATTCATGATGTAGATAGATACACTTTCGGTAATGAAGTAGATCATTATTTTAAAATTGCAATGAATGGTGCATATAAAGCATTAAATGATCTTAAAGAACAAAAAGTTATTAAAGCTATTGGAGTAGGATTAAATGATGCCGATATCTGTGCAAGATTTGCTAATGAGGGTGATTTTGATTGTATGCTTCTTGCAGGAAGATATACACTTTTAGATCAAACTGCACTCGATGAATTTTTTCCAATTGCAAAAAAAAATAATATTGGAATAATTTTAGGCGGTGTTTTCAATTCAGGAATTTTAGCAAAAGGTATTGGTGATCAAATTACTTATAGGTATGATAAAATACCAATCGATATAAAAGAAAAATATCAAAGCATATCTAAAATTTGTTTACAATACGATGTTCCTGTACCTGCTGCAGCACTCCAATTTTCATACTCTAATAAGTTAATATCATCCATGATATTAGGTGTTGATAGAATTGAACAAATTCAACAGAACTTTGAAAATTTAAATTATCCTATACCAAAAGAATTATGGGATAATTTAATAAAAGAAAATCTTCTAGATGAGAGAAGTATGATTAATGTCTAGTAAATAAATATTTATAAATTAATTTACCTTAGTCATAGTACATAGCATTTCAAATGCAATTGTTGCCCCAACAAGTGAAGTCATATTATTTAGATCAAATGGTGGTGATACTTCTACAACATCGCCACCAACAAAATTTAATTTATTTAGAGCTCTAATAATAGTTTGAGCTTCCCTCACATTAAAACCACCAACTTCTGGTGTTCCAGTTCCTGGTGCAAAGGTAGGGTCAATACCATCTATATCAAAAGTAAAATAAGTATCCGTGTTACCTAAAACGGTATAGATTTTTTCAACACATTTACTAAACCCCATTTCATAATATTCATCTATAGTAATGATGGTTACGCCTTGTTCTCTAGCCCATGTTAAATCATTTGGATCATATAATGCACCCCTAACCCCTAGTATTACATATTTTTCTGGATCAATAAGATTTTCTTCAATAGCTCGTCTAAAAGGTGTACCGTGAGTATATTTAAATCCTCCAAAATAGGAATCCCAAGTATCAGAATGAGAATCAAACTGAAATAAACCTATTGGGTTTTTTTTTGCAATACCTCTTAAAATTGGTAAGCTAATTAAATGATCACCTCCAATTGAGAATGGAATTGTATTGGAATTATAAATATTTGAGTAAAATTTTTCTATTTTATCTAAACTATCATTTAAGTCTGCTGGATTTACAGGACAATCACCAATATCTGCAATATTAAATTTATCATAAGGACTATTAAGTGAAACAGGGTGATAAAGCCTTACAAGTGATGATGCATTTCTAATTTCTCTTGGCCCATGTCTAGCTCCAGGTCTATTAGTAGTTCCCCCATCCCATGGTACACCTGCAATACAGTAGTCTAATTTATTTAAATCTTTTACAACAGGTAAACGAAAAAAAGTAGCAACATCAGCAAAGCGAGGAGTTTCCATACTAGATAGAGGTTTAATTTGAGTCATAAAAGTATCTTATGGTATATAGAATTGAATTATACAAGACAAATTAATATGGATTATAGCAAATTTCCTAAACCACAAAATGATGGAAAAGCTGATCATCTTTTAAATAAATTTTTGCCGGATATTTCTCTCAATAATCAACAGGGTAATCTATTAAAAATAAAAAGATCTGACACTTTTCGTTTAATTTTATATTTTTATCCTATGACAGGTAATCCAAATGAAAGTTTACCTAAAAATTGGAATCAAACTCCAGGAGCCATTGGCTGTACTGTGGAGACCTGTAGTTTTAGAGATAATTATGAAGAATTAATCAAACTTAATG
>CACHAQ010000037.1 GCA_902577905.1 uncultured Alphaproteobacteria bacterium | reverse complement strand
ACCATCAGGATTAGCCTCTATAGTTATTCCTTTTTTTACCTTTTTAAAATCTGGTGATGAGGTTTTAGTAAATGATAGTGTTTATAGTCCTACTAGAACTTTTTGTGAAAATATCCTTAAACAATATAATGTTAAAATAAAATATTTTCATCCAACAAAAAATATTAAAAATTTTCAGAAATTAATTAACAGTAAAACAAAGCTAATTTATTTAGAGTCTCCAGGAACAGCAACTTTCGATATTATTGATATACCTTTCATTACAAAAATTGCTAAAAAAAATAAAATACCAACTGTTATGGATAATACTTGGGCCTCACCTTTATTTTGTAATCCAATTAAACTAGGTATTGATATTATTATAGATGCAGGAACTAAATATATAAACGGTCACTCGGATGTATTAATAGGTTTCGTTTCATCTAATAAAAAATATTCCAAAAAAATAAGATCAACTTCAAAAACTTTAGGCATATGTCCTGGATCAGAAGAAGTGTATTTAGCAATTAGAGGATTGCCAACACTTGAAATTCGAATGAGAGAAATTGAAAAAAATGCATTATTAATGGCGAAATATTTATTACAACATGATCTTGTATCTGATGTTTTCCATCCAGCATTACCACATACAAAAAATCATAAAATATGGAAAAGAGATTTCTCTGGTAGCACTGGTTTATTTTCATTTATGCTAAAAAAGAAATATTCAAATAATCAAATTGAAAAGTTTTTTAATAAACTTAAAATATTTAAATTAGGATACAGTTGGGGTGGCTTTGATAGTCTTATTACTTTTCCTCCGCTAGATAAAAGAGAGTTTGAAAACAGAAATACTGGAACTTTAATTAGACTGTATTGTGGATTGGAAGATATTGATGATCAAATAAAAGATATAAAAAGTGCATTAAAAATTTTAAATTAAATGGACTTATATTTTTATATTTTTGCATCATTGGGAGTTTTCGTATTTGGTTTATCTAAAGGTGGTGTACCTGGACCAATAGCAATGTTAGCTGTTCCTGTTATGTCATTTGCGATGAGTCCTTTACAAGCTGCCGGTATTTTGTTGCCACTTTTAATTATAATGGATTTTTCAGCAATCTACTTGTATTGGAAAAAATGGATAAATAGTATTTTAAAAATTATAATCCCAGCATCTATAATTGGTATTTTATTTGGAACTCTAACATTTGAATTTACCAATGAAGATCAAATAAGAATAATGGTTGGTGTTATTTCAATTATTTTTGTTCTAGTTTCTTTTATTCAGAAAAATAATTATTTACTTAAACCAACCAAAGTTAAAGGTTACTTTTGGTCGTCTGTCGCAGGATATACAAGTTTTTTAATTCATGCAGGAAATCCACCTATCAACTTTTATATGCTTCCTCTAAAGTTAGATAAAATTTCCTTTATTGGCACAATGACATTGGCATTTATGGTTATAAATCTTGTCAAATTGATTCCTTATTATTACGTTGGATTATTAGCGCCTTCAAATCTTATGGTTTCTCTCTATTTACTTCCTCTAGCTTTTATTAGTGTTTTAATTGGGTACTTTGTGCAAAAAAGAATTCCAGAAAAATTATTTTTTAATATTGTTTATGTTTTGCTTTTTTTGAGTGGATGTAAATTAATATACGACGGAATAATTTAAATTAGATAAATGGTTAAATTTTTGTTTTATAATCTGCTCTTTTGGATTTTCTAAGACCAAAGGGGCCAGGAATAAATAATGTCATTGTATTTGTATTTGGTTTCAAATCAACTCTATGTAAATGATCTGCTGATCTAAAACCAATGTAGCCTGGTGATCTCCAAAATTTACCTTTATTAGTTGTTTCCCAATAACCACCTTTTAAAATAATTGTTATATAAGGACAAAGATGATTATGAACTCCTTCACCATGATCATCATCTAACATTTTATGAATTAAGATATTAAATGGAAACCACTTGGGTCTTTTTCTAAATAACAAATAATATCTTTCCATCCATGGTTTGGCCTTATGAAATTCTGGATGCGAAGGACCTCTGTCCAATACAATCTTTTTTCTTCCTAATTTTTCAAGTATTTTTAAGATCATATTTTTAATTGAGGATATATTTCAGAAAATAGTTTAGCTCCTTTTGAGCAATTATCAATCCAGTCATTATTTGAATTTTCATTTGCATAATCAGAAATATATTTAAAACATTTAAATCTAATATTGTATAATTTGCATACTTTAGCAAAAGAGTAAGCTTCCATATCTACGATGTCGCAATCTATTTCTACTGATGATTGAACAAAGCTATCTCCTGATGCGCATATATACCCTTCATTAGAATAAGTAATTTTTGAAATAGGATCAAAAGGAGTTTCACCTAATTTAAAGTTCATTAAACCCCTTGCATCCATATCCCTTTGAACAAATTTTGTGCATTCCACTAATCCTGATAAGTTTTTCTTCGTTGATCCAGCTGTTCCATAATTAATAATTTCATTAGGTTGAAATTTTGAAATTAATTCCATAATTTTGATTGTAGCATTTATCTTTCCTACACCTGAATAGTGAAAATCTTTAAGATTTGGAGTTTCTTCTTTAAGTGCTGCAATAAAAATTTGTCTCATTAATTTGGACCGATTTGTTTTATAATTTTTTTTGTAACTTTTGTTAAATTTTTAATTGTAGGTTTTAGTAATTGCAATCTATCATATGTTTTTGGATTTTTTTTGAGATTTTTTCTTAAAGCATCACCAAATGTCATTCTAATTTCAGTGCCAATATTTAATTTTGCTACTTTTGTTTTTCTTGCTAGTTTTTTTCTTTGATCTAGAGGAATGCCGCTACTACCATGGAGAACTAAAGGGATTTTTGTTTTTGCTTCAATTAAATTAATTTTATTGAAATCAATACTTGCTTTTTTTGAAGTTTGTAAATGTGTATTACCAACTGAAATTGCCATTGCATCAATATTACTTTTATTTGCAAAAGTTACTGCATCTTCAATATTAGTACCTTCTGAAATTTTACCATTATCATAACCTACAAAGCCTATTTCTCCCTCAACAGAAATATTATATTTGTGAGCTCTTGAAGCAATTTTTCTACTAATTTTTATATTTTCTTTTAAAGGTAATTTAGACCCATCAAACATTACAGATGTAAAGCCACTATCAATTCCATCATAACATTCATCTAAAGTGTATCCATGATCAACATGACAACAAATATTCGTTTTTGTTTGACTTGCTAAGTATCTAAACATTTTTCCTAATATTGGAATTGGTGTATGTGCCCTACATGAGGGGCCAGCTTGCAATATAATCGGAATTCCAGTTTCATCAGCGGCTTGTGTAAAAGCTAAGGCATCATCCCAGCCTAATACAACTAAACCTGCTACTGCATAATTATTTTTATTTGCATCATTTAAAATTTTTTTTAAATTTACTGCAGTCATTTATTTGTATTTAGCAATCATATCCTTAATGCCTGGAATTGTTTCTACTTGATAAGCATGCTCAGGTTGAAAAAATTGCACAAGAGATCTTTGAGATAAGCCTCCAAGAATTGTGAAATAATACATCTCGTAGCCTGGTGCCACAACGCAAGGATGGTAGCCTGTTCTAATCATAATGGTTGACCCATCAATTATATGTTCGGCTTTACCAACTTTATCATCAACTTGCTGAAACATCTGAAAACCAAATCCATTATTAGGTTTAAATCTGTAATTATATGTTTCATCATGTCTTGTTTCTTCAGGTAGACGATCTGTATCATGCTTATGAGGTGGGAACCCCGACCAACCCCCTTGCCCTACAGTATAAAGTTCATTACAAAGCAATCTTCCAACTTTATCATGATGCTTAGCACCTAAAATATGTTTAATTTTTCTATGAGTTTTTGTATCATCTGAGCCATACTGAACTAAATCAATTTCATTAGTCCGAACAGCAAATGGTTCAAGAGTTTTATCATACTTTGCACCAGCAATAAAAATTTCTGAATTATCTACTAAAGATGTAAATTGTGCTTTTGTGTTAGACGGAACATAAACACCTTCTGGTTCTCCATCCCACACATCAACTGTTCTAGTTCCTAATGATTCAACTTTGATTCCTTCAATTTCTACATTAATTGTTCCAGTTGCAGGTACTATACAAGTTTCATAACCAGGTGTTTGATATTCAAAAGATTGATCTTTATTTAATTTTACTATGTTAAAATAATTTAAAGGGACTCTACTGTCTTCAATATCTACAATTGGCTTGTTTTTATTATTAAATGGTGGAATATGCATATTATTCTCCTTCATTAATTTTATTATATTTCATAAATTCTAAAATTTCATTCAGATTTGGCATTGCTGGAGCACAACCGACTTTTGTTACAACAATGGCTGCTGCGGCTGAACCTATTTCTATGGATTTTTCTAAATCATTGGCCTTTAAAATTGATCCTAGTAAAGATCCCATAAATGCATCACCGGCTCCAGTTGGTTTCAAAGGCTTAACGGGAAAAATTCCTTTTTTAATTTCTTTATTCATTGCAAAAGTAATAGAACCTTTTTCACCTTTTTTATAAATAATTAAGCTTACATTTTTTGCTAATTGTTTAGCATGATCCAAACCAATATTGTAATCACCAGCTAACACTCCAAACTCATCATCATTTCCAATTACACCGCTACATTTATTTGCTGCTAAATTATAAACTTCTTTTGCTTTATTTGATGACTCCCAAGTATATGGCCTATAATCAATATCCATAATTACAGGAATATTATTTTTATTTGCTATATCTAAAGCATATAAAGTAGCACTCCTTGAAGGTTCAGCTGAAAGAGAAGTCCCAGTAATTAATATACAATCAAAGTTTTGTATATCAGCATTTTCAATATCATCTTTATTTAAAAATAAATCTGAAGCTTTATGTCTATAAATTATTGATTGATGATCTTTAACTGTGGTTTCAACTATAGCAAAAGAAATTCTTGTTTCATTTTTTTCAAATTTTACTAATTTATTCTTAACACCATAATGATTTAGTTGATTAATAGCAAATCTGCCTAAAGCATCATCAGAGACTCTAGTGAGTAGATAACAATTGCCTCCAAACAGAGTTAATTGAACACCCATATTTGCAGAAGATCCTCCAAGATGAGTAACAAATGATTTGGCATTTTCAGTTTTTGTTCCTGGTGGATCGGGGTATATATCTACTCCTGCTCTACCTATAAGTAAAAAGTTATTTTTTTGAATTTTAGAGATTAAAAATTCAAATGACATAAATTATTTATTCTTCATATCAATAAAATCAGCTTTGTATTGAAAAGGATCAATTGCATCAATACAGCCAATATTTACTGCAGCACCATTTGGATCACTTCTTCTATTATGGTGAGTATAAATGCCACAAATTTTACAAAAGAAATGTTCAGCTATCATTGTGTTAAATTTATATGAAGTTAAATATTCTTTTCCTTTTATAATTGATAAAGATTCCTTAGATACCATTGCCATTTTAGCATTTTTTCTTTTACAAATTGAACAATTACATTGTTTAATAATATCAAGATCATTATTAACTTCTAATTCTACCGCACCGCAATGACATTTAACATTATGTATCATAGACCTCCTTATTCATTGGCGCGCCCGAAATGATTCGAACATTTGACCTACCGCTTAGAAGGCGGTTGCTCTATCCACTGAGCTACGGGCGCATAATTTGCATTTATCATAGTCTAAAAAATAAA
>CACHAQ010000036.1 GCA_902577905.1 uncultured Alphaproteobacteria bacterium | reverse complement strand
GGAACCTTTTAATCCATCAGCAAAATTATTTGCAATATTTCCAGGGGCAATGATACCCCATTTAATTTTTTCCATTTTATTTATTATTAGGTGTTAACACATTTTGATGAGGCATAACTATTTTTTTTTGAAATTTTGATAGTCTTGATAAAAGATCTTTAGATGGTCTGTATGGATGCCTAAAGAAACCCCAAGAAGGTCCATATCTATAAACAACTATTCTTCTTTCACCTTTATTTATTCTTTTTGCTGATCCATGACAGAGTGAATCAACAAATAAAAGAGCATCTCCAGCTTTCATATAAACTTCTTTAGCTCCAGTCATTCCTTCTGCTGAAGATACTTTACCTCCTTTTAACATTTTATTATCTTTAAATTCAGGATGTACAATATTTGATTTATGTGAAGATGGAATTATAACAGTTCCACCATCACCTGGACCAATATTTGTTAGTGCAAGAAGAATATTTACTTGTGAACAATGAAATTTTCCATTTTGATATCTATAATGATTTCTTTGCAAACCCTCGGGATTGCCGGAATGAATACCAATAGCTTCACCAGGTCCACGAATATTGGCAAAGTTTTCATCAATAAAAAGAGGTCCATGAAGATGATCAAAAGTACCCTTTCCTCCAACAAAATGTAACATATGATTTATCCATGATGGATGATCAATTAATTTTTCAAATGGTTTTCCAGCTTCATAAATTTGCTGAAGATTTAAACCCTCTTTTCCACCATAATTATGACCATGAACATGGCCTGCCCATTCATCGTTTTTAATATTTTTTAACTTATCAAGAATATTATTAAGATCTTTTAGTTCTTTTTTATTTAATGCATTATTTATAATAAGGTATCCATTTAAATCAAAAAGATATTCATCAAGTTTTGAAATTTTTTTCACTAAAGTATTGTGAAATAAAAAATTTATTTTTTCAATAAAAAAATTTTAATTAATGACTGCTGTAAATTCTCCAGATTTATATTTTGTAGCCATTGCTCCAAGAGAAATTGAGTTAATAGAAGAAGCATTTCCTGCAGTTCCAAATTCTTGCAATCTACTTTTAACAACTTCTTTCATAGCATCCTTAGAAAGTAATAGATATTTACGAGGATCAAATTGTGAAGGATTTTCATGAAAGTATTTTCTGACTGCAGCGGTAGCAGCTAATCTTAAATCAGTATCAACGTTAACTTTTCTTACACCATGTTTTATACCTTCTTGAATTTCAGTAACTGGTACACCGTATGTCTCTTTAATTTTTCCACCATATTCATTAATAGTTTTTATTAAATTTTGTGGAACCGAAGATGAACCATGCATAACTAAATGTGTGTTTGGAAGTCTTGAATGTATTTCTTTTATTCTATCTATTGCTAAAATATCTCCAGTTGGTGGTCTAGAAAATTTATAAGCACCGTGACTTGTACCAATAGCAATAGCTAATGCATCAACATTTGTAGCTTTAACGAAATCTGAAGCTTCATCAGGATCAGTTAATAGTTGATCATGATCAAGTTTACCTTCAGCACCAACTCCATCTTCTTTTTCACCTGTTCCAGTCTCTAAAGAGCCTAAACAGCCTATCTCCCCTTCGACTGAAACTCCTAATGCATGAGCCATATCAGTTGTTTCTTTTGTAACTCTTACATTATATTCAAAATCTGAAGGAGTTTTTTGGTCATCTAATAGCGAACCATCCATCATCACAGATGTAAAACCAAGTTCTATGCAGTTTTTACAATCTTTTGGAGAACCACCATGGTCTTGGTGCAAAACTGTTGGAATTTCTGAAAATTCATCCATTGCTGCCTCAACTAGTTTTTTCACAAAGATTGGTCCAGCATATTTACGTGCAGCACCTGAAGCTTGAAGTATTACGGGACTATTTAATTCTTTAGCCCCTTCCATTATTGCTCTAATTGCTTCTAAATTATTTACATTGAATGCAGGTACACCATAATCATTTTCAGCTGCGTGATCTAAGAGTTGTCTAAGAGAAATTAAAGACATTGAGTTCTTTTATATTTTAACAATTCAAATGCAACTAATTATCCTTTAACTGCACCAAAAGTTAAACCCATTATAAAATGTCTTTGCATTGCAAAAAACATTATTACTGGAGGTAAGGCTGCTAAAACTGAACCTGCCGCAATTAAATTGTATGTAGCAACCCATTGTCCTCTAAGCATATCTAATCCAATAGTGATCGGCTTAACATTATCACCTTGTGTTAATATTAATGCCCAAAAATAATCATTCCAAATAAAAGTAAATTCAAGAACTCCAAGAGCCGCTAAAGAAGGAGTCAGTAAAGGTAAAATTATTTTTCTATAAATTAGCCACTCTGAAGCACCGTCAGCTCTAGCAGCTTCAATTAATTCAAATGGTAACTCTTTAATAAAATTTCTTAAGAAGAATGTACAAAATCCAGTCTGAAAAGCAATATGAAAAATAATTAACCCAAAGTGTGAGTTATAAATGCCTAAATCTATTGTAAGCATTCTTACAGGTATCATTAAAATTTGAAATGGAACAAAATTACCAGCTATAAACATACAAAAAAGAAGAAGATTTAATTTAAATTTATGAACTGCTAGTGAATATCCTGCCATAGAACTAAGAAACAGAGTACCAAAAACTGTTGGTAAGGTTATTATGACACTATTCAAAAAAAATCTCGACATTTTACCACTTTCAAAAATAGCAGTATAATTTGAAATTATTGCAGTTTCTTCTGGCCAACTCCAATAATCTCCAACCAAAATATCTTCAAATGTTCTAATTGAAGTTAACATCACGGCTATTAGTGGAAGCAGCCATATGAAAAGTGTAACTCCTAGTAAAATTCTATAAATTATATTTGTTGTTAATGAATAGTTTTGAATAGGTGTTGGAAACATTATTTTTCACCTTTTTCTTGTTTAAACAATCTATATAAAAACCAAGCTATATAAATACTCATTAATAAAAAAAGTATTACTGCTATTGCAGCACCATATCCCATACGAAAATTAAATAATGCTTCTTCATACATTTTGTATGCTAAAACTTTAGTACTACCCCAGGGACCTCCAAGCGTCATTACAGCAATTAAATCAAAACTTCTTAAAGCTCCAACAATAGTAACAACAACGGCAATTAAAGTTGCTGGCCTTAACTGAGGTATAATTATGTGCCATAACATTGTTAAGCCTGAAGCACCGTCTATTCTTCCTGCTTCTACCATCTCCTTACTTACAGATGTCAAACCAGTTATGTATAATATCATTGTGTATGCTATTCCTGGGAAAAATGATGCAGCAATTATTCCGTAGGTTGCTAAAACTTCATCTGAGAGAACAGGTATCGGATCTAATCCGAAAATATTTAGTAGGTAAGCTAACGAACCATATTTAGGATTATAAAACCATGAAAATATTACACCTATAACAACAGCATTAATTACAAAGGGGAAATAAAAAAAGGATTTAATGTACCTCATCCCAAAAATATTTTGATTCAAGAATAGGGCCAACAATAAGCCTAATGGAATTGCAAGTAAGCTAAATATAAACCACTTAAGATTGTTTAATAAAGAAACATAAAATTCATCATCGTAAGTAAATAAATCAATATAGTTTTGAAAACCAACCCATTTAAAGTTTTTGTAAGTACCATCTTCATTAAGTGCATATCTTGCAACTCCAGACCAATCATGAAAACTTACCCAAATTGAGTCAATAATTGGATATATAACAAAAAGTAAAAAAAGACTTACCGCTGGTGTTAAAAATAAAAAAGGTGCTAATTTTAACTGATTTCTTTCCCAAAAACTCATAATTACTATCTTTATTAAAATTTAATTAATCAATGCTAAATTATAAATATTAATACAGAGAGGCGAAATTTTATTCGCCTCTCAATTTTATTTTTATAGAGATCCGTGGATACGTTCTCTCTCTCTTTCAAGTCTAGCTCTGATCTTAGCCTCTCTGTCTGGTTTAACCATGAATTCCTGGAAACCTTCCATTGCAGTTTTAGCCATATCAGGGTTAGCATCTCTATCAAAGAATTGAGCAATACCACTAGCTTCATTTAAAACTTTGAAGCCCATCTTTTGAAATCTATCAGATGGAGGTTCAGCATTTGCATTTGGACTTAAGAAACTTCTAGATTTAGCCCATTTAGATGCTGCTTCTGGGTTAGACATAAAACCTAAGAATTTTTTAGCATCTTCAATGTTTTTTGCTCCTGCAGGAATATGCATAGTATCAGTAGGTGCATCTTCAGCCATTCCTACTCCATCGTAAATTTTTGGAAATTGGAAATAGTCTACTTTATCTAACATTTCTGCAGCTTTAAAGTTTCCTGTAATAAAGTTACCTAGTAGATACATTGCTGATTCACCATTAATCATTGTTGATTGAGCATCTTGCCAAGAATAAGAAGCGTGGTCTTCTAAGAAACAACCTCCATTTACAAGCTCAGCCCATTTATCAAATACATCATCTAGTCTTGGATCTTCATAGCTAACTTTTCCAGCTGTAAGGTCCATATGAAACTGATAACCATTGATTCTAAGGTTTAAATAATCAAACCAACCTGCAGCGGTCCAAAGAAATTTCGTACCAATAGCTATAGGAGCATAATTATTTTTTTTAAGCATAGCACATACCCACTTTAATTCATCAAAATCACGAGGTGTGTTTATGCCTAACTCATCAAAGATATCTTTTCTATAGTACATTCCCCACTGATAATATCCCCATGGAACACCATATTGTTTTCCATCTACTGTCAGTGAACCTTTTGATGAAGCCATAGATTCATTTAATCCATATTCTGACCAAACATCAGATACGTCTGCAAATAAACCTTGATCAACAAAATATTTCATTCTGTTTCCTGCAAACCAGATAGCAACATCAGGAACTTCTGATGTTAAAAAGTTTCTGATTGCAACCTTGTAAGCTTCGTGTTCGAATTCATTTACAACAACTGTAACTTCTGGATGAGCTGCAGAAAAATCTGCAACATATTGATCAAAAGCTGCTTTAGCATCTTCACCTGACTGATTTGAATTAATAACTAACGTACCAGCAGTGGCTATAGTTGAGGTAAATAAAATTACTAAAGTTAATAATTTTTTCATTTTTCCTCCCGAAAATTAATAAGTTTTAGTAACATATCGGGATATTTTTAAAATACCTAATTTAAACTAAAAATGGAAATTTGGTGGGCCCTCAGGGACTTGAACCCCGGACCACCCCGTTATGAGCGGGGCGCTCTAACCAACTGAGCTAAGAGCCCTAAAAAGCCTTATATACAAAAAAAAAATTTAGTAATAAGGTTTTTTTAATTATACATAAATTAAATGACTAAACTAACTATTATTGGTGCAGGAAGCGCAGTATTTACAAAAAATATAGTAACGGATATTTTATCAATTGATCATTTTAAGAATATGGAGATAGCTCTTCATGATATAGATCCTGTCCGACTAAAAGCATCACATGATTTATTAAATATAATTTCAAAAAAATTAGACGCTACTCCTAGAATAACTTCTCACACAGATAGAAAAGAATCTTTAAAAGGTTCAGACTTTGTGCAAACCACAATTCAAGTTGGTGGTTATAATCCATCTACAATTATTGATTTTAAAATTCCAAATGAATTTGGTTTAAAACAAACTATAGCAGACACTTTAGGAATTGGTGGCATAATGAGAGGGCTTAGAACAATTCCTGTGTTACTGGATATTGCAAAAGACATAACAGAGATTTGTCCAAAAGCTATTTGGTTACAATACGTTAACCCAATGTGC
>CACHAQ010000035.1 GCA_902577905.1 uncultured Alphaproteobacteria bacterium | reverse complement strand
ACTTATTTTTAATTTAAAGTCTATCAGCATATTTATTATAATTTGAATTAAACAAATTGTTGCCAAAGCTTTTACTATTTTGAAAAACCCACTTTAATTAAAGTTTTTTATATGCATTATAATTTATATTATTCTGATTTAAAACAATAGACTAAATAAAATTTTAAATTAATTTTCTTATGAAAAAAAATATCCTATTTTTACATATTCCAAAAACAGCTGGATCTTCAATTCAAACTGCATTTTTAGACGCAGAAAAGAAAAATAATAATTTAAAATATTTTAAAAGAGGAGCAGCAGGTTTAAATGATCAATTTAGCCTTAGTTATTTCAAAGACGTAAATCTAAATAATAACAATAATATATTAAGTGGCCACTTTGTTTTTAGTGAAGCTTGCAAAAATTTTGAATTATTCTCAATGGTTAGAAATACTGTTGATCTTTTTATTTCTAACTTATATTTTTTTTATCTTGAAAAATATAAAAGATTTAATTGGAATGCAGAAAACATAGAAAAAATAAAAAAAAACCTGAGCTTTGATTTAGATTTATCAAAAAATGATTTTAGTTTTATTTCCACATTAATTCAAAATAATTTTGTTAACTCTAATATAATAACAAAAACTCTTGCTGGTGTCCCTTTTGAAAAATATTATCTTGTAACTGAAGATTATAAATTAGAAGAAGAGGATTATTTTAGAGCAATAGAAAATTTAAAATATTTTACAAATATAGGTAACACTGGCAGCGTGGAAAATTTCCTAAAGATAATTCTCAATTATTTACCAGTAAATTCTTTAGATTTTAAATCAGTTCATATATTTAAAAAAGATAAAAATTTTGTTGAAAATATTAGAGCTAAATTAGGAGACAAGATTAAAGAATATAATTATTATGATACTAAGATTCTTGAAGAAATTAGAAATAAATTTAATAATTAAAAAATATTTAATCAAAAGCGTATTAGTTTTAATTAGTTATTAATATTCGTAAAAATTATCTTCTTAGACTAAATTTAGAAGAAACAGTTGTGTACTCACTATATCCCATTCTTGCTATATAACGCATAGAAACACTATCTACTCTACCATTCTTTATAAATTTGTTATTTATATAAATTCCAATAACTTCGCCAATAACCATTATTGATATTTTTTTTGAATTAGATTTTAATTTAATTGTTTCAACTAATTTACATTCTAGATTTACAGGGCTATCTTTTACTGAAGGTGCTTTAACAAGTTTTGATTTTTTCTTTTTTAAATTTGAAAAAAAAAACTCATCTTCATCCGGTTTAAAATCTTTTGAAGATATATTCATTTGATTTCGCAAAGTAGAAGTAACAAAATTTACAACAAATTCTTTTGTAGACAAAATATTTGATAACGAATCTTTATATTTTCCATAAGCTGTACTTCCATTTGAACAAAACATAACTTGAGGAGGCTCGTCCGCCACTGAATTAAAATATGAATATGGTGCCAAGTTTGCTATTCCATTTTTACTAATTGAAGATATCCATCCAATGGGTCTTGGAAAAACTATTGATTTAAAAGGATCTATTTTAAACGGACACTTTTTATTTGGTTCATAAAACATTATATATTTTTATGTATAAGAACTTGCATATTCTCTAATTTTTTCTAACATAGAGTAAACCCCATTTCTTCTTCCTGGAGTTAAAAGAGTATCAAGCTCTAAATTATTTAACAAACTAAAATCTGAATTTCTAATCTCGGAGGGATTTCTATCACCATAAATATCACATAGGATGGTAATCATGCCCTTTGATATAAATGCGTCAGAGTCATAATAGAATGAAAGTTTATTTTCTTTTAGTTGAGGAACTAGCCAAACTTGTGCCTGACATCCTGAGACTTTAAATGAATCATTCCTGTATTCTTCTGGAAAATTTTTAGCATTTTTTGCCTGATCAATTAAAAACTTATACTTATCCATTCCATCATCAAATAAATCTAGACTATCTTTGTAATAATTAATTTTTTCTTCTATTGTTTTCATTGCATAAATTTTCTTAACACTTTAGCAGAATCTTCGGGCAATACATCCATAATAAAAACTCCAGCCATTGACTCAGAGCCTGCTAAAACTTTTGGTTTATCTCCATGTCTTAAGGGTGGATAAAATTCAACGTGAAAATGAAAACTACTATCATCTAATTCAGGTGAAGCGTGTAAACCCATTATATATGGGCATCTTTTATTAAGAAAACTATCGTACCCCTTTACAACTTGATGAATGCATTTAGAGAAATCTTCAATTTTTTTATCATTAAATTTCCAAGGTCCTTCAATTTGCACTCTTGGTATTATCCATACCTCGTATGCGTATCTAGCAAACGGTGGGACAGCAGCTACAAAATTTTCGTTTTGATATACATAATATACCTCCTCTAATTGATTCATAATGTTCATTAAAAAGTTCTCTTTATTAAAAGCCTGCTTTTCTTTTTCAATTGCAGGTGGAATAAAAGGATAAGCATATATTTGACCATGTGGATGATGAAGAGTGACACCGCATTCTTCGCCTCTATTTTCAAAAGGCAAAACATATTTAATGTCTGGATTTTTAAATAACTCTTTATATCTATCGATCCAAACATTAGTTAACAATTCTATTTTCTCTAAGCCCATTTCAGAAACTGTGACAGAATGCTCCGGAGAATATACAACAACTTCGCATTCACCTTTTGAAGGTTTAGTTTTTACTTTTTCTAACGATTTATTTTCTCCCATTGAGTTAAAACTTGCCCATCGATTTGGAAAGACTGCAATCTCAAAGTTTGAAAAAGGAATTTCCGTTGGATAATTTAAATTAAATCCTGGACATAATGGGCAATATTCTTTTGGTGGAAAAGATGTTCTGTTTTTTCTTCCTGCTGAGTATGTTACCCATTCTTCTCTTGAAGGATTCCATCTCATATGAGGTTTTGGAATATCAGTTATATCAAGTTCTTGACTAGGAGACTCTTTGTGTTCATTATAACCGTACAATAGTAGTTCTTTATTATCATTTCTAACAAATTTTCTTTTATGTATTTGACGCATTAATTTTTTCTTCCCATCTAACAGATGAATTAATAATTTCTTTTAGATCATTATGTTTTGGCTTCCAGTTAATGTGATTTAAAATTTTTGAATTCGAAGAAATTAATTTTTCTACATCTCCATCTCTTCTTTTTGCAAATTTATAAATAATTTTATTTTGATAAATATTATTCGCAGCATTAATAACGTCTAAAACACTAAAACCATTTCCATACCCACAATTAAATAAATTTGTTTCTAAATTTTCTAAAAGATATTCAGCTATTTCTGTATGTATATCTGCAAGATCTGAAACATGTATATAATCCCTTATCGCTGTTCCATCAGGAGTATTATAATCACTTCCAAAAATTTCAATTTCATCTCTTTTGCCCACGATAACTTCTGATAGTATTTTAATTAAATGAGTTGATTTTTTTGATATTTGTCCAGATCTCAAATTTTTATCTGCTCCAGCAACATTAAAGTATCTTAAAATAATGAACTTAAATTTATCTTTATTATCAAATAGAAATTTTTCTGTTCTAATTTTGGATTCCGCATATGGATTTTGTGGATTTAAATTAGTATCTTCATCTATCAATTTATCTTCACTTACTGAACCGTAAGCTGCAGCTGTTGAAGAAAAAATTAACTTATTTAGACCATTATTTTTACATGTATTAAAAAACTTAATGGCATTATTTGTATTATTTTCAAAATATTTTTCAGGTTGCTGAACCGATTCTTCAACTTGTATAAATCCAGCAAAATGCATAAGTAAATCAAATTTATCTGATTTAATTAGATCTGAAATTTTACTTTCATCATTTATGTTACAATTTGTAAATTTTGCATTTTTAGGAATTAGGAGTTTACTTCCAGTTGATAAATTGTCAACAATATGGACGCTATGACCCTTATCTAGTAAAGAAAGTGCAGCATGACTTCCGATATAACCAGCACCACCCGTTAAAAGAACATTCATTTGTTTTATAATAAATCATTATTTAACTATTTGAAAATATATTAACAAAAATAGTTTCATCCTCAATAATATGTGTTAAATATTAATTATGGAATTAATAGATACCCATCAGCATCTGATGTATCGAGATCATGTTGGATATAGTTGGGCAAATGAGTTTCCACCTATTGATAAGGGAAACTTTACATTAGAAGACTATAAAGAACTAACTAAAGAGTCTGAAATCAAAGGAACAATATTCATGGAAACAGGAGTAGATGACTCTGATTATAAAAAAGAAACAAAATTTATAAAATCTATTATGGATCAGCCTGATAGTAACATGAAGGGTTTAATTGTTTCAATAAGACCAGAAGAGGAAAGTGGTTTTGATCAATGGTTGGAAGAAACCATCGATATGAATGTAGTTGGATACAGAAGAATTTTTCACGTTATGCCTGATGAATTTTCTAAAAATTCAGTATTAAGAAATAATGTAAAAAAAATTGGTTTAGCTGGAAAACCCTTTGATATTTGTTTTTTACCAACACAGCTAAAAATTGCAAAAGAATTTGCAAAAGAATGTGATCAAATGGATTTAGTATTAAATCATTGTGGTGTTCCACCTATTGCATCTGGAGAGATCGATGAATGGGGTAAGGATATTAAATCTCTGTCTGAACTTCCTAATGTAACTTGTAAATTATCGGGTTTAATGGCCTATTGTGCACCTGGCACATCTTCTTATGAAACAATAAAACCATACGTAGATCATTCTTTAGAATGTTTTGGTCCCGATAGAATGGTTTGGGGAAGTGATTATCCAGTAGTAAATGCTGGTAAAGGTATTCAAGAGTGGATTAAAGTTACCCATACCATTTTAGGCAATCTCTCAGATGATGAAGCAAAGAAAATAGCAAGTTCTAATGCAGAGAGAATTTACAAAATCTGATTATAATTTTATCTTTTGAAATTAATTTTTTATCTTAGAATGATATAAATTGTTATGGATAAACGTTATAAAATTTCCAATATAAAAGTTTCAATAGTTAAAACACAGAGTGCTGGTGCTGATTATACTGATCATGCAGTAGGTCATTGGATTAATGACACTATCATTGCAAATCCAATGTCAGTATATTCTTCTTTTCAAGACTCAAGATCTTCATGGGGAATGGATGTTTTAAAAGGAATATTTATTGAAATTGAAACAGAAGGGGGTCACCAAGGTTATGCAACTGCTTATGGAGGTTATATTTCTAGCTGGATTATTAAAAATCATCTCAACCGTTTTTTAATCGGATCAGATGCAAGAGATTTAAATCTTTTATATGATCAGATGTATAGAGCTGCTATTCCATATTCAGGTCAAAATGGAGTAGTTATAAATACTATAGCTGGAATTGATTTAGCCTTATGGGATTTAATTGGTAAAGTTAGAGATGAACCAGTTTATAAAATGATCGGTGGTAAAGTTAGAGAAAAGCTGCAAACATATGTAACTGGTCCTGAAGCAAAGATTGCTCAAGAGTGGGGACATATCGGTTCTAAAATTCCATTACCTTATGGTCCTGGAGATGGCATAAAGGGTCTAAAGAAAAATCAAGAATATATTATGGAAACTAGAAAACAGGTTGGTCCTGATTATAGGTTAATGGTTGATTGTTATATGTCACTAGATGTTCCTTATGCCATTGATCTTGCAAATGCTGTAAGAGAGGCCAATTTATTTTGGATTGAAGAAGCTCTTCCCCCTCATGATTTAGAAAGTCATAAATTGATAAAAGAGGCATGTCCTTGGCAAAAATGGACTACAGGAGAACATACTAATTCACGATATGGTTTTAGAAATATTATTAGAGATAGATCAGTAGATATTCTTCAACCAGATCT
>CACHAQ010000034.1 GCA_902577905.1 uncultured Alphaproteobacteria bacterium | reverse complement strand
GGAAAACCATTTTTATTTAGAGTTCCATCAAATGGTACATAGCCCATAGCAATATTCCTTCCTTGCTCAGGATGATACCAAGGAGATGTTATGAATCCACAGGGTTCATTTCCATCTTCAGAAACAAGCCAAAAATCAGGAGCATATTCTTCTATAGGTTTTCCTCCTAAGCTTAATCCAACTAACTGAAGTTTATATGGTTTTTTTCCTTCTTTTAATTCAGCCTTCATCTTTTCAAGGACAGCCTTACCAACATAGTCAGAAGTTTTATTCCACTCACCCTTACCAGATAAAGATACTTGATAACCTAGATTACATTGAAAAGGATTGTGTTGATTATCCATATCTTGGCCCCAAGATAGAATGCCCGCTTGAATTCTACGGTGATGAGCCGGTGCTATAACCATAAGATTATGTTTTTTTCCTGCGTCTAAGACAGCATTCCACATATCATCAGCATATTTCGTTGAGTCATATAAGTATATTTCAAATCCTGCTTCTCCAGAAAAACCAGTTTGTGAAATTATACAATCTCTTCCACCAACTTTAGCAGCAGCAAGTCCATAAAATGGCATTTCATCAACTTTAACTTGATCGCCTATTAAATCATTCATCAAAGCATGCGCTTTAGGTCCTTGAATTTGAACTGGGCTTACATCAATTTCATCAATATGGACATTAAATCTATTATCATGATTTACACCTTGCAAATACAAACCAATATCTGAGTCAGATAAAGAAAACCAAAACTCATCCTTTGAAATTCTTAAAAGAATAGGATCATTTAAAACACCGCCGTACTGATTACAAAGAATTACATATCTTCCTCTCATTGGAGATATTTTTGTAGCATCTCTTGTTATAACATAATCGACAAAAGCCTCAGCATCAGGCCCTTTAACTTGAATTTGTCTTTCAACTGCAACATTCCACATGGTAACATGATTTTTAATTGCCTCATACTCAACCATTGCTCCACCATCTTCTGGTTTTACATAACCCCTCGGATGATAAATCCTATTATAAACTGTTGCTCTCCAACATCCCGCCTCCATTGACAAATGCCAATAAGGTGATTTTCTCACTCTTGTTGAAATAAGCATTTGAACTGGTGTAGGACCACTTTGTCTTAAATTGTAGGGAACCTTTCTGTCCGATTGATCCACTGACGTAGAATGTTTAATCATCATAAACTCCTTAAATAAATATGATAATTCTGTATTTAATCTTTAAATACTCCGCAATAATAAAATGTGTGTGATACAAAGAAAATGGTGGACCTTAATTCGGTCAAAATTTAGTCTTAGTTTTGACAGCAAAATTTGATAATGGAAAACTATGAAATTTAAATATTTAATATCAATTATCTCTATTCTAATTTTTTTAACGAGTTGCTCTGCTAGCTATAAAGAACTATCTACTATGGAAACTAATAAACCAAGAAACTTTCAAGAACACTTATTGTTCGAATACAAAAAAAGAGCTACTTTTGAAGCAGAAGAGATGCATGATTGGAATTCAGCAAAATTATATTCTGAAAAAGCTCTCAAGAGTTTAGAAACTGATGAAATATATCCTGAAGAAATTTCATATTGGAAGTTGCCAGTGGAAAATATTAACGAAATAAGAATTGCATATGATAACCTTATGACAATTTATAAAGATGCTAAAAAAATTGATCCTTTTAATTTAGCAAAAGCAATCTCATCATTAGACTGCTGGTCAGAGCAACAGGAGGAAAATTGGCAAACATGGGATATTAATAGTTGTAAGAATGATTTCTTGAACGCTATGCATAATATTTATGAAAAAATATCTACTCAAGAAAATGAACAGGAAAATACAAATAAAAATAATAATTTAGAAAATGAAACGAAAGATGAAGTAACAATTGTTACTAAAAATGAAAATAAAGAATTAATGCAAATAATATATTTTGATTTTGATAAATTCAATTTATCTGATGTAAGTAAAGATAAAATAAAAAAATTTTTAAATAATTATGGAAGTGTTATTAATGAGTATCTAGTCGTTGGACATACTGATACTAAAGGAACAAATAAATATAATTTATCATTATCTATTAAAAGAGCTGAAGTTGTAAAAGAAATTTTAATTAATTATGGAATTAATCAAAATAGTATTAGAATTTTAGGCAAAGGTGAAGAATCTTTAGCTGTAAATACTCCGGATAACACCAAACAACCGGCAAATAGAAGAGTAGAAATAAAAAAAACAAATTAACTTTTGTTTATAATAATTTTGGTATATTGAGCTTTCTTCAATGTATTCTAAAACAACAAAAAAAATAAACATCACTGTAAAACCATATTACCTAGAAGATCAATCTGAACCAGAGGATCAACATTATGTATGGGCATATAAGGTAACAATTGATAATCAAGGCAAAGAAAAAGTGCAACTTGTAAACAGACACTGGAAAATTATTGATGCTAATGGCACATTACAAGAAGTACGTGGAAAAGGTGTTGTTGGAGAACAGCCTGTACTTAATCCTGGTGAAAAATTTGAATACACAAGTGGAACTCCTTTAACTACTTCATCTGGTTTTATGGAAGGAACTTACGAGATGCAAAATGATAATGGGAATACTTTTGATGTTCAAATTCCTCAATTTTCATTAGATACACCATTTGAAAATAACGAATTAAATTAATTTATAAAAAAGAATGAGAGACTTTAGGTCGATATTAAACATAATCGGTTTACTAATATGTATTGAAGCATTGGCAATGCTAATACCAATGTGCTTTGATCTTTATTATGGCAATTATGAATGGTTACAGTTTTTTTATTCTAGTTTAATCACATTTTTAATAGGTATAATTTTATATTTTTCATTTAGAAAAAAAAATATTAAGCTTGGAATTAGACAGGCATTTTTGTTAACAATTTCATCTTGGTTAGTAATATCTCTTTTTGGTTCAATTCCGTTTGTGTATTCATCATCCTCTCTTTCATATACCGATGCTTTTTTTGAGTCTGTAAGTGGTATTACTACAACTGGTGCAACTGTTATTAATAATTTAGAAAACTTATCAGAGGGTATATTAATTTGGAGATCTCTTCTTCAATGGTTTGGGGGAATAGGAATTATCGTTCTAGCAATGGCTATATTGCCAACCTTACAAATTGGTGGAATGCAACTACTACACATGGAACATGATGATCCTTATGAAAAAACTATCCCTAAAGTTAATCGATTTGTAATTGAATTATTTCTACTTTACGTATTTTTATCAGTTATTTGTGCCTTTTTATATTTTGTAAATGGAATGAAAGGCTTTGATTCAATTATTCATGCAATGACTACGATTTCAACTGGTGGATTTTCAAATTACAATGAATCTTTTTCATATTTTAATTCATTTCAAATTGAAATTATAAGTGTTATTTTTATGTTGATTGGTAGTTTGCCATTTGTCTTATATTTACAATTTCTACATAGTCAAAAAAAGTTAATATTTAAAGACGATCAAATAAAATTATTCTTTTTAATTTTATTTATAATTATTTCGTTAACGACAATTTGGTTAACTTCTAATCAATCTATTGATGTAATTTCTGCTTTTAGAATTGCGTTATTCAATATTACATCAATTTTAACTGGTACTGGCTATACTACTAGTAATTTTTCTAATTGGGGAAGTTTTGGCATTGTAATAATGATGATTATTATGTTTGTTGGTGGATGTGCTGGATCAACCACTGGTGGAATTAAAATATTTAGACTACAAATTTTATTTAGAGGAGCAATTACACAAATTAGAAAATTAACTCAACCTCATGCAATCTTGGTGATGCGATTTAACGGCAAAACAGTTAATGAAAATACTTATAACTCAATCATGGGTTTTTTCTTTATGTATATTTTTTTATTTATTTTATCTGCTGTAAGTTTGAGCTTATTCAATTTAGATTTTCTAACTTCCTTTTCAGCAGCAGCTTCTGCAATATCAAATGTTGGTCCTGGTTTAGGTGAAATTATTGGTCCTAGTGGAAACTATTTTTTTCTAGATAATGGAGCCAAATGGATATTAGCAATTACTATGATTATTGGAAGATTAGAAATTTTTACAGTATTAGTTTTATTATCTATGAATTTTTGGAAAAGTTAAAAACTTAAATAATCTCCCATATAAATAGATAATTGGTTCTTAGTTTCATTTATATAATCTCCCATTGCTAAAATTAATAATTCGTTAATAATTATTTCTGTTTCATTCAAAGAAATATATTTTTGAGAAGTTGTAGATCTTAAAGTCTCAACTGTTGTATTAGCTATTAAAAAACCACTATCATCATAAAGTTCATATTCAACTAAATAAAATAGCTCGTAATTAAATAAAGTTCTTTCCTCATATTTTTTTGCTCCAACATTCATTATTTCAGTCTTTTTTATAGACGCATCTAAAATGTTTATGATTAACTTGTTTTCATTTCCAAGTTTAAGAATGTTTTGGCTATTCCATTCAACCATTAAATTAATTGGAGATTTTTGTATTTGATCTTCAATATTAGATTTAGAAAATACTGAATTGTATTTCTTATTAACTTCAATTTTTGCTGCATTTATTGATATTTTTTCAAATCTAGATGTATCAATTTCAATTGGTTTTAATATTTCAACTGGTTGACAAGATAGAATAACAAAAAAAATTAAGATTAAACTATTTTTTAAGTACATAAATTAATATAGCTTGTTGAATATACATTCTATTTTTTGCTTGCTTTAATACAACAGAATTTTTACCATCAAGTATATCTGATGTTACTTCTTTTCCTCTTTTTGCTGGTAAACAATGCATAAAAATTGCATTATTTGAGGCATTACTCATAATTTTTTTGTTCACAGTAAAATTTTTAAAATATTTTGTTTTATTATCTTTTTCACCCATAGAAACCCAAACATCAGTCATTATACAATTTGATTTATTTACACCTTCAATAGGATCTGCAAAATATTTTAAATTTTTATTCTTTAATTTTAGAAATTCATTTTTATAATTCTTAAAAATTTGATTAGGTACAACAACATTAAGTTTAAAATTATAAATATTTTGTAAATGAATAAGTGAACGTAAAACATTATTATAATCACCTATCCAAACAATACTTAAATTTTTATAGTTTTTAAAGTTCTCTTGCAAGGTTAAAAAGTCGCCAAGTATTTGACACGGATGACTATATTCAGTTAAACCATTTATGATTGGAAGAATATTTTCTTTACTTAAATTCACTATTTGTCTGTGATTATTATTTCTTATCATTACACAATCAATATATTGACTTAATACACTAAGAACATCTTCAGCTTTTTCTCTTTTATTATCAAAACCAATATCTTTACTTTGCAGTTCTAAGACAGAACCTCCTAATTTTTGCATCCCTACATTAAAGCTTAATCTAGTTCTTAGTGATTGTTTTTCAAAAATTAAACCAAGAGTTTTATCTCTACAAGATGAAGAATATTTTGTTGGATTTTTTTTAATTTTTTTAGCAAGTGAAATTATTTCATCAATTTCTTTTTTTTTCAAATTATTAATATCAATAAAATGTTTCATCTTGATAGTTCTTTTAAAGTCTTTTTAATTATTGTAATTGATTTATCAATCTCTTTATAAGATACAATAAGTGGTGGGGCTAATCTTACTGTATTATCTGCAGCTGGTACATTTAGTAATTTATTTTTTTTTAATTGTTCAGAAAATTCTATATTGCTAATATTTGTTTTGATGCCCAATAAAAGTCCTGCACCTCTAACCTCTAAAATAATATTAGATGTATTTTCCAATTTTTTCAAATTTTTCCAAAAATATCTTGCAGTCTTATCAACTTTTGAAAGAAATGTTTTATTAGAGATTAATTTTAAAACTTCTAAACCTACACTCATAGCTAGAGGATTACCGCCATATGTTGATCCATGACTACCCTTTGTCATTGCAACACATGCTTTGTTTGTTGACATACAAGCTCCA
>CACHAQ010000033.1 GCA_902577905.1 uncultured Alphaproteobacteria bacterium | reverse complement strand
GATATCCACCTTCTCCTCTTGCTCCCTCAGTGATTAACACGCCTGCACCGTAAACACCAGTTGGATGAAACTGAATAAATTCCATATCAGAAAGAGGCAAGTTCTGTCTTAAAGCCATTGCACTACCATCACCAGTACATATGTGAGCACTGGTAGATGAGAAATAAGCTCTTCCATATCCACCAGTAGCTAAAATTGTTTGATGAGATAAAAATCGATGGATTGATCCATCTTCTAAGCACCATGTTACCACACCAATACAATTACCTTGATCATCGGAAATTAAATCTAAAACAAAATATTCAATATAAAATTCTACATTGTTTTTAAGTGATTGCTGATAGAGTGTGTGGAGTAAAGCATGTCCCGTCCTATCAGCTGCCGCACAAGCTCTCATAGCAGGAGCTCCCTCACCATTATTTGTTAAGTGTCCACCAAAAGGTCTTTGATAGATCTTGCCATCATCTGTTCTGCTAAAAGGCATGCCATATTCTTCAAGTTCAATTACTGCTTCGGGGGCTTTAGAACACAAGTATTCAATTGCATCTTGATCACCAAGCCAGTCTGAACCCTTAACTGTATCATACATGTGCCACTTCCAATTATCTTCACCCATATTACCTAAAGCTGCTCCAATTCCGCCTTGTGCTGCAACAGTGTGACTTCTTGTTGGAAACACTTTTGATATACAGGCTGTTTTTAATCCAGCTTCAGCACATCCAAGCGTAGCTCTCAATCCTGATCCTCCAGCTCCGACAACTACAACGTCATAATGGTGATCAATAATTTTGTATGAATTAGTCATTTAAAACAACATTTTCACTAAATTTACAGTAATTAAAATCATGATAAAATAAACTAGATAATTAATTGATACTTTAATTAATTTGGCAGTCTTTTTCGATGTGACATAATCTTCAATAATTGTTTGCAGTCCCAGTTTTGAATGCAGAAGCATAGATTGCATCATAACGAAAAATAAGAATGCATTAAAATGAGATTGGAAAAAAATTTCTATTTCAGAATAAGTCATCTTTGATAATGATATTGCAGAGTATATAAACCAAAACGTCAAAGGTATTAAAATTAAAGCAGTGATTCTTTGGGTTAACCATTTAAGAGCATAATTTTTCATGCAAAATACCAGACAACTAAACTAGAAATTAAAGTTAAACATATAACAGCGTAACCAGATTTATATACTTGAGATAATTCCATTCCAATACCAAATGACCAATATAATTTTCTACATCCATTAAATAGATGATAAAAAATACCAACAGTCCAAATCATTAGAACTAGTTTAAATAAAATACTTTTAGAAAGACTTTCAAAATAAATATAAAATTCAGGACCAAAACTAATCAAAAAAAACCAAATTGAAATTAATAGTGCACCCACGCTCAATCCTATTCCAGATATCCTGTGAAAAATTGAAAATACTGCTGTAAGTACTCTTTTGTGAATAGATAGGTGAGGTGATAATGGTCTATTATCAGTCATTTTTTTCATATTTTTTATGCTTCATAAGTAAGTATTTTTCTTAAAATTTCAAAATATTAATGGTCTAGTTATATTTTCTTAGTATCATGGAAGTTTGTAAAATGTTGATAAAAAGTGCCAAATTTTATGAAAATCGACCAAATTTTATACTAAATTTAACTAAAAATCTTGAATTTTAAATAGATAGATATTACTCTTAATAAGCCGGATAATACTCGTTTCTTAGCTTCGGAGGAACGCCAAGAATTTTAATTATCTTACCCGCCGTTTGATAATTAGTTGAGTTTCTTATTCTAGAGAGGTGTCTGCCAAGGTACAAACTAGTTTTAGAGTCCGGCCTACTTTAAATTTTTATTAAAAAATTCCTCCATCTTTTTAGAATATACTTCTGGATATTTAAACATAGCATCTACATGATAAGAGTTTTTAACTAACCAAAACTCAGCATTAATTTTATTTTGATTTGTATGATCTTTAAAATAATTAAAGTGTCTTGTTAAGATTCTTGTATCAGAATCACCATGAGTAAAAAAATAGTGTTGTTTATTTGATAATTTTTTAGCTGGAGATAATTCTCTTGGATCAGTTCCAGTTAGGATTCTTCCAGCTAAACTTACTACTGGCCCAAATTCTATAGTAAGACCATATCTTGCTATTTCATCTTTTAATATCATATTAAATTCAGCAAGTGAACTATCTGCCCATACTGCACGTATTTCCGGTTCTGCATGTGCTGCAAAAATAGAGGTGCTTGCACCAAGAGATATTCCATGTAATCCAATGCTATTAGACTTGAAACCAATTTCTTTTAAAAAATCAAATGCACCAAGAATATCATTAAATGACTTTAAACCTAAATCATCATAACTACTTACAGTATCACTTTGGCCGTAGTTTCTTAAATCTATCGTAAGAACATTAAATTTTTTATTAACTAATAAACTTGCAATAAGATTGGCTTCAGACTTACATTTACCGTTAGGACTTATACCGTGAGTAACAATTATAATTGGCCTATTTGGAAAATAATTAAACAGCCATCCATTAATCTTAATGTCTGAGTCACGAGATTGAAAGTATACATCTTGCCATTCATCTAAATAATATTCTTTAAAGTTAAAATTTTCTCTTACTTTTTGTCGTGCAAGAATTGAGTATTCATGTGAATCAACTGTTGTACTCCATGAATTAGGAAGGGATCCTTCATGCAAACCACAAGTTGGATCTATTTTTAAAATTTGATAAGCAACATAAAAACCTGCAGTAAAATAAACCACCATTAATAAAACTACTGTACTGACTAAAAATCTGATTATGTATTTCATCAATCTGGTTTTACTATAGTCATTTCATATAATCTGCTAGCAGTTCTTTTAAATTCTTCCGCTAGAGTATTTATATTATTTAATGAATTTATGGGTTTTGATGCTAAAATTACAATTGAACAATTATTTTCATATAACATATCGATTAATCCAATAAACCTTCTGCACGAATCTTTTTTTTGATTATCAAATTCAGGAACATTTTTTAAAAATACCAACTTAAATTTATCTGCAATATTTTTATAATCCTCATTACCAAAATTTACTTCACAAAGATTTTCAAAATCTATCATCATTAGATTTGATGTGCATTTATCAAACTCTAGTTCACGACTTTTAGATTTTATTTTTACAGTTGTTAAATGGGAGGGATCAACAAAACGATTAAATAATTTTTCAAATTCATTTGACGTTTCAGTTGTTATAGGTGTGAAATATGTTTTTGATTGATTTAATGTTTGTCGGCGAAAATCTGTTTTAATACTAATATCATAAAGGAAGAAATTTTCTTTAATTAAATCAATAAATGGTAGAAAATCATTTCTCTGCAAACCATCTTTATATAAATCATCTGGATGAAAATTTGATGAAAGTAATATAAATATTTTATACTTTGAAAAATAATTAAAAATTTTTTTAATGATCAATGCATCAACAATATTAAAAATATGTAACTCATCAATAAATATTATTTTGAAATCTCTACTTAAATTCTTGACATAATTTTCAATTGCAAGTTCTTTATTATCTGAGTTTTTTACTTGATCATGAATTTCATTCATCAAGTTATTAAAATGAATTTTTTTTCCAATTTTGCTATTTTGATAAAACAAATTTAATAAAAATGTTTTTCCCGTTCCTACTTGACCATAAAGATAAATTCCTTCAAAAATTTTATCCTTAAAAAAAAGCTTGGTTTTACTATAAGAAGACCATACATTATTAGCTTGTTTTAAAAATTTAATTTGATCAACATTCTTTTTAATAAAATTATTTTCTACAAAACTATTGTACTGGTCGATAACATTAAACATTATTTTTTACCTAAATATTGTTCTAATTTTTTGAATGTCTCAAGTTCACCACTTGTAAGTTTATTTTTTTCTTTTTTCTTTTTCAAACGCTTATATTCTTCTATGAGATAATTTAAACTTTCCATTATTTTTTTACTCATGTTTATAAACTATAGGTAAAACTGCAGATACAATAATCATAATTGAACTAATTAAAAAGATTGCTTCTATTCCAAAGCCCCAATCTATTGCATATCCAAAAATTACTGGAGATAACGCGCTTGCAAATACTCCAACTCCATGAAGTAATGCCTTTGCAGTACCAATACTTTTTACTCCATAAATTTCTGCCCAAAGAGAGCCCATAAAGGGAGCAGATAAACCAAGGTTAAAACCAAAAAGCGACATATAAATTACAAATGCAAAATAACTATTAAAAAAGAAGAGAATAAAAACACTAATAAGTAAAGGTACTAAAACAAATGGTATTGCTCTTTTAGTATTTATTTTGTCAATCAAAGGGCCGCCAATTATCAATCCAAAAATTGAACACAAACCAAATATTAAATATCCGTCTCCAAGCATTTCAATTGACCATCCTTTAGAGTCAAAAATAAAAATCTGATGAAAAATTAAACCAGTTCCAATAAAGGGTGAACTTAAAGCTAAAGGAAAATAAATGAAAAAAATTCTATCAGTAAGGATTTGAGTAATTGTCCAGTGCTTGTGTACTTGTTTATCTTTTATATTTTTTAGAAGAGTCAAATCTCTTTTCTTTTGATCAAAAAGTAATATGGACACAAAAGGTATTAAAAAAAGCAAACTTAAAGCTGAATAGAACCATATGCTTTTGAAATCTAAAAAAGTTTGTAAACTAACCACTAATTTAGGTATAAGCATTATTCCTAACATTCCCCCTAAAGTAGCTACAGATATTGCTTTGCCTCTATCAAGAGAAAAATATCTCGCCATAGATGTAGAACCTGCATGTGTCATTGCACCCTGCCCAAAAAATCTCAGTAAAAATAGAATTATAAAAAGATGAACAATATTATCAAAAATGAAATTAAAACCAATGCATGCTAATGCTAAACCAATTATTATTAAAGTGGAATAAATTTTTAATTCAATTTTATCTATTAGCTTAGCAAAATTAATAAATAAAAAGGAACTAACAAGTGTTGCTACAGCATATACAAATCCAAATTGACCATCAGTTAAATTATAAAAATTACGAATGTCTTCATTGAATAGCGCGATATAGAAAGTTTGCCCATAACTTCCAAAAAATACAATTACAAAACCGTAAATTAATAGATAAGGATCATGAAAAAAAAATCTTTTCATATATTTTCAAAGGATTTCTTTTATATTATTTAAAAGTTTCACCATTTTATTTTGATTTATTCTTCCAGTATTAACATTTCTTGGACTTGGGTGATAACTTCCAACTAATAACTTATTATCTGGTAAAATATTTTTTGAACCATGAGAGAAAATAAAATCTTTGTTTTTTATTTGATAGTATTGTTTATAATAATTTAAGCATGCATCATAACCAATTTTTCCTAGAGCAACTATAACACTAACATTCTTTAAATAGCCTATTTCTTTATTAAAATAATTAAAACAAGTTTTTAATTCTTTTGAAGTTGGCTTATCTCCAGGTGGCACACACTTAAGTGCAGTTGTTAAATACATATTTCTTAATTTTAAACCATCATTTTTATTTATAGAATCTGGTTGATTAGCAAATCCAGTTTTATATAAGCAAGAAAATAAGAAATCTGCAGATTTATCACCTGTAAAAACACGACCCGTTCTATTTCCTCCATGAGCAGCAGGGGCAAGACCTACCATTAATAATTTTGCATTCTGATCCCCGTAGCCAGTAATGGGTTTACCCCAATATATTTGATCAATGTATTGTTTTCTTTTTTCTTTTGCAATTTTTTCACGGAAATTAACTAAGCGTTCACACTTAGTGCAATGAATTATTGTTTTATTTAAATTACTTAATGTCATTTGGAAAATATATATTTATATTACAGCTACGTGATGAATGAAAGAGCTAAAGCCATCTTAGATTTTTGTTTTGTTAAAACAAAAATTGAACAATGGTTTCAGAAAAATGATGATTTTGATAACATTTTAAAAGATAACTTTATGAATGATTATTTAAAAGCAATAAACAATGATTATGATAATTGGATTGATAGCGCAGAAGAGTGTGTTGCTCTTGTAATACTACTTGACCAATTATCGAGAAATTTTTTTAGAAATAGTTTCAAGGCATATTCACATG
>CACHAQ010000032.1 GCA_902577905.1 uncultured Alphaproteobacteria bacterium | reverse complement strand
TATTATAAATTAAAGCCCCAATATCATTTTTTATATTGGAAATTTCAATTTTTCTACTTTTAGAAACCTTTGCCATAAAGTCATTATAAATATCATCGACAATATTTTGTAAGTGTTCAATTTCTTCAGCTTTAGGCCGTCTATATGGGTTAAACAAATCCTTACCTTCTCCAGCATTCTGGTTAAATACTTCTATCCCATCTTTAGTTTCAATTGATGCGCCAAAGAAGCCAGAAGATAAGCTTAATGGCGTATTATAATAAAACCAACTTGGTCCGCTTACCCCTATACTACCTATACTAGATCCATATGATGCAAATATCTTATCACCTGTAGTTGCAACCCAATATCCACCAGATGCTAAAATTTCTTTTGTAAAAAAATATACTTTAGTATTAGTTTCTTTTTTAAATTTGTAAATAATTTGTTCCAACTCAGCTGTAGCACTAACAGTGCCGCCAGGAGTATTAATGTTTATAATTAGCGTATTAATTTTTATTTGTTTTAATTCTTCCAAATAAGATTTTACTTGAGCAGGGTTTATATAATCATAAAGATTATTTCCAAACACATTACTGTTGCTATTAAAAATTGGCCCATTCAAATTGATTTTTGCAATGATATTATTTGAACTTTCGAAGCCATCTGTCATTACAAAATGTTTTTTTTGTAAATCATTAGAAAAATGTAGCAAAATACTAATTATGATTAAAAAAATTAATACCGCACTTAAAAAACCTAGAGTTCTTAAAAAAACACTAAAAAATACCATTTTTTTCAAAATATCATAACTTTGGCTAATTCGAATTTTTTTTTGTTTTCTTCTTGAATAGACTTAGATAATGCTTAAATAACTAGCACTCTTATAATGAGAGTGCTAATAAAAAATGTATTAATTTCAATTAGTTAACAAATGAGGAAATATGAATTTTAGACCTTTACATGATAGAGTCTTAGTCAAAAGAGTGGACTCTGATCAAAAAACAGCAGGGGGAATAATTATCCCTGACACTGCTCAAGAAAAACCAATGGAAGGTGAAGTATTAGAAGTTGGTTCTGGGGCAAGAGATGAAACAGGAAAACTAGTACCATTGGATGTCAAAAAAGGAGATAAAATACTTTTTGGAAAATGGTCTGGTACTGAAGTAAAAATGAACGGTGATGACTTTCTGATAATGAAAGAGTCTGACATCATGGGAATTATAACTTCAGGTAAAAAAAAGAAATAGAAATTAAGAGAGGATAAAAAAATGTCTGCAAAAAATATATTTTTTGGATCAGATGCTAGATCAAAAATGTTAACCGGTGTTAACAAGCTAGCTGATGCGGTAAAAGTAACATTAGGACCTAAGGGTAGAAATGTTGTTATGGATAAATCTTTCGGTGCACCTAGAATTACCAAAGATGGTGTAAGTGTTGCTAAAGAAATAGAGTTAAAAGATAAATTTGAAAATATGGGCGCTCAAATGGTTAGAGACGTTGCTAGCAAGACTAATGATATTGCTGGCGATGGAACAACTACTGCTACCGTACTAACACAAGCAATTGCCACTGAAGGAATGAAAGCAGTTGCAGCTGGTATGAACCCAATGGACCTTAAAAGAGGAGTTGATCTTGCTGTGGATTCTGTGGTTAATGAAATTAGAAAAAAATCTAAAGTAATTAAAACTGATAAGGAAGTTGCACAAGTAGGCACTATTGCCTCAAACGGTGATGCTGAAGTTGGTAAAATGATTTCAAGTGCTATGCAAAAAGTAGGTAAAGAAGGAGTTATTACTGTAGAGGAGGCAAAAAGTTTGGATACTGAACTTGATGTTGTTGAAGGTATGATGTTTGATAGAGGTTATCTCTCTCCATATTTCGTAACAAACGCTGAAAAAATGATTACTGAACTTGGCGATTGTTACGTACTACTTCATGAGAAAAAACTTTCAAGTTTACAACCAATGTTACCTTTGCTTGAATCAATAGTTCAATCTACGAAGCCATTATTAATTATTGCTGAAGATATTGAAGGTGAAGCCTTAGCAACTTTAGTTGTTAACAAATTAAGGGGTGGCTTAAAAATAGCAGCAGTAAAAGCACCAGGTTTTGGAGATAGAAGAAAAGCTATGCTAGAAGACATTGCAATTTTAACTGGCGGTCAAGTGATAAGTGAAGATCTTGGTATAAAGTTAGAAAATGTTAATCTAGAAATGCTTGGTACTGCAAAGCGTATAGTTGTAGATAAAGAAAATACTACAATTGTTCAAGGTGCGGGAAAAAAGAAAGACATCGAAGGAAGATGTAACCAAATTAGAGCGCAAATTGAAGAAACAACTTCTGACTATGATAGAGAAAAACTTCAAGAAAGACTTGCAAAGTTAGCTGGTGGTGTAGCCGTTATCAGAGTTGGTGGCGCCACTGAAGTAGAAGTTAAAGAAAAAAAAGATAGAGTAGAGGATGCAATGCACGCTACAAGAGCGGCTGTCGAAGAGGGCATAGTTCCTGGTGGTGGTTCAGCTCTTGCGTACGCTACAAATTCTTTAAAATCTGTTAAGACTTCTAATGACGACCAAAAAATAGGTGTTGATATTGTTAGAAGAGCACTTTTTAATCCGTTAAGACAAATAGCAGAAAATGCTGGTGTTGATGGTGCTGTTGTAGCTGGTAAAATTCGTGAAAGTAAAGATCACAATATTGGCTATGATGCTCAGATGGACAAATACACCAACATGGTAAGTGCTGGCATTATTGATCCTACAAAAGTTGTTAGAACTGCATTACAAGATGCAGCATCTGTAGCTGGTTTATTAATAACTACTGAAGCTATGGTAGCTGATGCACCTGAAGATAAAGCAGCTGCACCTGCAATGCCTGATATGGGCGGCGGCATGGGCGGCATGGGCGGCATGGGCGGCATGGGCGGCATGATGTAGTTAATCAATTAATAATTTTAATAAAGGGGCAAATTTATTTGCCCTTTTTTTTTAGATTAAACGATCAATTTGATTAGTAATTTTCGAACTATCTGGCTTCGTCATCGAACTCCAAGATTTAATAAGTTGACCATCTCTACCAAATAAATATTTGTAAAAATTCCACTTAGGTTTTTCGTTATAAACCTCCTCAATCCATGCATAAATTGGATGAGCGTTACTTCCTTTCACATCCATTGGTGATGAAGTGACAAAACCTACCCCATAATTAACTAAACATATTTGTTTAATATCCTCGGTGTTCGAATACTCTTGATTGAAAGAATTGCTTGTTGTAGCTATTATTGTTAAATCACTATTTTTATAGTTCAAAAATAAATTTTGAAGGTCAGCATACTGTGGAGTGAAACCACATCTAGAAGCCGTATTAACTATTAAAATTGGCTTACCATAAAACTTTTCTAAATTTACTTGATTGCCATCTATATCTTCAAATGAAAAATCGTATAAATTCACTGTTTCATTAGCTAATAATGTATTCTTTAAGTTAAGCATAATAAAAAAAACAATTAAAAATTTAAATTTCATGATAGTGAGTAATAAATATATCGCTTATGGAAACATTCAATAGCTTTACTGAACTTTTTTTAGATGTTTGGAATAACGGTGTTTTTGGCATAAATGCTACAGATATAGTAGTAAGCCTTGTAATTTTTTTACTTTTTTATTTACTCAGAAGACTTATTGCTAGATTTATTCTTAATCGATTATCAAGGATTGTTTCAAGAACTTCTAATCAAATTGACGATGCAGTAATTGAAGTTCTAGATGGGCCATTAAAATTTCTCCCTGTCGTTTTAGGTTTTTTTATAGCTTCTTCATATCTAGATGTTTCTGATAACAACCAAGATTTTTTAGATTTACTAAACAGATCATTAATTACAATTTTTATATTCTGGCTACTGCATCAATTGATTATACCATTTTCATTTGTGATAAAAAACTTTGAGTCAAAAATTTCAAAACCTTTAGTTGATTGGACTCTTAAAGGTTTAAAAATTCTTGTAATTGTTCTTGGGTCTGTCGCAATACTAGAATTATGGGGCATAAGAGTAGGCCCCGTGATTGCTGGATTAGGTTTGTTTGGTGTAGCAGTAGCACTTGGTGCTCAAGATTTATTTAAAAATTTAATTAGCGGTATTATGATTTTAATGGAAAAAAGGTTCACTGTAGGTGATGTAATATTAGTTTCTGGAGAAGTTGAAGGAGTGGTTGAGCAAATTGGATTTAGGTCTACCCTTGTTAGAAGATTTGATTCAACACCAGTTATGGTGCCAAACTATAAATTTGCTGAGCAGTCTGTTACTAATTATACCAGAAGACATCATAGACGCATAAGATGGCTAATTGGATTAGAGTACAGAACAACAATTGATCAATTAAAAAAAATTAGAGATGAAATAAATTCTTTAATTGAGAAAGATGATAATTTTGCAAAAAATCAAAATGCAAGTTTCTATGTTCGAATTGATAGTTTTTCTGATAGTTCAATTGATATGCTAGTGCAAACATTTACTGTAACGAATGAATGGGCAGAATTTTTAAAAATTAAAGAAACTCTTGCTGTAAAAATAATTGAAATTGTTGAAAATAATGAAGCAGGTTTTGCGTTTCCAAGCCAATCACTTTATGTTGAAAAATTATCTGACGAAAAAACTGAGATTTTTAATCCTCAATCTACTAAAAAATAATGAATGAAAGTAACCGTGTAATTTCTGGCTCTCTTTTTATATTAGCTAGTATTGCTGTGGCATTTATTTTAAATTTCTCTCAACCTATAATGGTCCCATTTGTTTTAGCACTTCTTTTAAGAATATTAATTGATCCGATAATTGATTTTCAAACTATCAATCTCCGTGTCCATAGATTTATTGCAGTTTTTATAAGCATTTGTTTAATTGTATTACTATTCTCAATTATAGTACCTTTTATTGTTTCTTCAGTTGCTACATTCTTAGAGTCAGCAGATGACTATAATCAAAAGGTAATTATCTTAATAGAAGCAGTCTTAATACAGCTTCAAGAATTCGAAATTAACATTGATAGAGAAACCATTAGAAATACAATTGCTGAGCTTCCAATTACCAATTGGGCGGGAACAATACTTAGTAATAGTGCAAACTTTATTTCAAAATTTCTTTTAGTTGTAATTATAACGCTATTTTTATTATTGGGAACTCCTCCTAAAAATACCTCAGATGAATGGAATGATATCATTAGATTAGTCAAAAAGTATATATTTACGAAATTTTTAACATCAGCTTTTACAGGTATTGCAGCAGGATTAATTTATTGGTTTTTAGGATTAGAATTAGCTTTTATTTTTGGAAGCTTAACATTCATTTTAAATTTCATTCCAGTAATTGGATCTGTTATCGCTGTTTTACTGCCACTACCAATAGCTTTTCTTCAATATAATGACCCAACTCTTGTTGTCCTAATAATTGTTTTACCTACAATTATACATCAAATAGTAGGAAATTTTGTAGAACCTAAAATTTTTGGTGAGAGTTTTGGATTACATCCCATTACAATTATTTTATCTTTAATTTTTTGGGGAATGATTTGGGGGTTTATTGGAGTTCTTCTAGCCGCACCTCTAACTGCAATTATAAGAATTTCTTTCGAAAGATTTGAAACTACGAAGCAGATAGCAAGATTATTAGAAGGTAAGATACATATAAAGGAAACCTAACCTAATATTTTTTTACATATATCATAGCTAAATCCAGCTCTTGCCATTTTCGCTAAATTTTTTTCATAACTTTGATTTTTTTCAAGCAATTTTTTTTTCTTAGCAAATATTTTTGCTGAATTTAATTCCCAATTTTCATTATCTTGTTGTGCTAAATTTAAATTATTTTGAATCTGAGATCTATCCACTCCTTTTTTTATTAAGTAATTGAATATAAAATTTTTAGATTTTCCAGAATTTGATAAAGATAGAATTTTTGTTGAACTATATCTATCATCATTAATAAAATTATTTTTTTCTAATTTTATTATTATACTTTCAACTATATTAATGAGTCTTCTTTTTTCATAGTTTGGAGTTTTTAATCTTAAGATTTTTCTATTAAGCACATTAATCAAATTGACCTTAGAAGAATCATATTTGCTTAAATAATCAACGGCGTATTTTAAGAGTTTTTTTTCGTCCACTAAACTAATATACAAATAATTTAAATATATTAAAAGAAAACACCTAATATGATTAATTATAATTTTCTTTGTTTTATTACATTAATTAAAAAAGAAGTATTTAGATTCTTGAAAGTTGGAATTCAAACCGTGATTGGACCAGCGATTAGTTCTTTACTATTTTTAGCTGTTTTTAGCTTAGCTCTTGGGAGATCTGTAAATTCTATAAATGGTATTGATCTTCCTTATTTCATTGCACCTGGTCTCATAATGATGACTATGCTTCAAAACTCTTTTGCTAATTCAGCATCAAGTATTGGGCAATCAAAATCTCAAGGAAATATTGTTGACATATTAATGGCTCCATTAAACAATGTAGAATTAGCATTTGGATTTATTATAGGCTCAGTTTGCAGAGGTGTTGTATGCGGTATAGTAACAACTTTAGGAGTCATGATTTTTGTACCTCTTTATATTCATTCTTATATAGCGTTATTATTTTTCACTTTAATGGGATGCACAATGATGGGTACTTTGGGAACAATTGTTGGTATTTGGGCAGATAAATGGGATCAACAACAAGGTATAACTAACTTTATTGTTTTACCTCTTACTTTTTTATCAGGAACTTTCTATTCAATTTCAAGACTTCCAGAGTTTTGGCAGACAGTTTCATCATTTAATCCATTCTTCTACAATATTGATGGTTTCAGATATGCTTTTACAGGGATTTCTGACAGTTCTTTAATCCAAGGATCGATCTTCTTAATAATTATTAATATTATATTAATTTTATTATGTTATTTTATGTTTCTCAAAGGATATAAAATTAAATTTTAAATATGGTTAATAAATTTTTATCAAATGTTATGCCAACTTATGGCAATAAAACTCTTGAATTTATAAAAGGTAA
>CACHAQ010000031.1 GCA_902577905.1 uncultured Alphaproteobacteria bacterium | reverse complement strand
GGGTATTTTGTAATTATTTTTTTATAAATTTTTTTCCAATTTCCCTTAGTTACATAGGGTAAATATATTTCTTGAATTTGAAATTTTTCTATCCATTTATCTAAATTTTCAAAATAACTTTCAAATTGAATATCAATTTTAATATTTTTATAAAAATCATCATCACTGAAACATGAAATACAAATACTTTTTATATGTTTAATTATTTTTTCAGAGAAATTGTGATCATTATAATCTTCTAGTGGCAAACCTGTAAAAACATTCACTTTTTTATGATTTAAATCTTTTAGAATATTTAATTCATCAGTTGGTATTATAATATATTTTATTTCTTCAAGATTATAATCAGAATTTAAATTTAGTTCATTTACATTATAAATTTTTTCTTCAATTAAAGGATTTGCATTTTCATTTAAAATTTCATTATCTGATATTTCAATATTACTATATTTTTCTATATTACTTTTTCTTGCCAAATAATTTTTACCCTTAGTCTGTATACCAGCAACCCATCTCCATGATAGAGTATTAGATGCTGGATCGCCATCCAATAAATGCTGCATAAAAAAATCTGCTCCAAGTTGCCAAGGTAAATTAAGAGTAAAAATCCAAATTGAAGCAAACCACATTCTTACATGGTTATGTAAGTATCCATTTTCTTTAAGATTATTTACCCAATTATTAAAAAATGATAGGTTTGTATTTCCAGAAATTGCATTTAAATAAAATTTTTTATTACCAAATTCTTCAATTAATTTATTTCTATCCTCTAAATAATCAGAATAAACTGAAGGTCTATGTTCAAGCCAGCCTTTCCAATAAGTTCTCCAATAAATTTCTTGGATAAATTTCTCACATTCTCTAAGATCATATTTTTTTAAGACTTCCCCCAAAACTTGTTCTTCAGAAATTAGCCTATATCTTATGAAGGGAGATAATAGAGATGTAGTATTATTATTAGATCTGTTCTCACTGTAATTTCTATTTGCTTCATAATATTTTCCAGTTTTAGGCAAATAAGATAGGAGTTGCTCTTCAGCAAAGCTGATATTTGATTTAAACATTTTAGTATTGATTAATCGTCAGGTAATTTTTTAGAACGCCTATTAAGAATTTCCATGTGACGTACTCTTAATACTACAATTGCGATAGCTAATATCAATATTGCTACAGATTCATACACATAGGCAGATGGATCAACATCTTTTCTTTGCATAATTATCATTCTGGCAAGAGCTGTCATTGCAATGAAAAGAGGGTAGCTCATTCTTATCATTTTCGAAACCCAGTACTCTTTAATCATTCCAATAATTTCAATATAAATAAATAGCAAAAGAATGTCCGCAAGTGTAACTTTGTAAACTGCAATCATACCTTGTATTTCCATACCAATAGCAATGATTGTACAAACGATAAGTACTGAAAGTACAATTTTTTCTAATAACTCAAAATAACTATTCATTTAAATTCTTTCTAATTTATTTAGTTGATTCTTGTTTTTGTAAAATAGAATTAATGCAAAAGCTTCATAAATAACCCAAGAAATCTGATATATTATTGGTTTTCTAATAATTTTTGCCAAAAAGCTGTATTTTGGTATCTCTAACCACATTTCAATAAAAGCATCAACTCCTGAAAAAACTTTATTATTTTTTTTTGTATGTAGACGTCTTAAAAGTTCTTTTGCATTTTTATTTGTTTCTAATTTTGATTCATTTACATTATTTATGTCTATCCACTCAATATTATTCTTAGTTTTTTTATAGTGATTGATTTCAAAACTACAAATACTGCATGATTTGTTATAAAAAACTTTTGTATCCATGATAGTTAAATAACTTAAATATATTCAAATTCAATTGAACCTAATTGATTAAAATCAGCTTTAATTTTACTTTTAGGATAAATTCTAAATGCTTTAGTGCAAGATCCAGAGCTAATAAACTGACCTTTAAGCATTGGCTCGCCTTTTTCTGCAAGATTGTTTATCAGCCAAAGAACTGCATTTAATGGATTATCCAATACATTTTTTGTATTTCCAGTATCTACAATTGTGTTATTTATTAATAAACTTACTTCTAAATTGTTAAGATCTACATCTTTAATTTTAATTAAATTTTCATCACGTATCCAAAATTCTGAGGCTCCATTAGTTGATATTACATTTAAGGCGCCAATCTCTGATAATGGTTTTCTAAATCTAAAATCAACTATTTCAACTGAACAAAATAAACCATCTAATAAATAATCTAAGTCTTTAAATTTGAAAGGTGCTTTAGAAATATTTATATCATCTTTTATTCTGAAACTAATTTCTGGTTCAACATAGGGTTCATAGAAATTTTTAGAATTTAATAAATTAATATTTTTTGAACTGTATCGATAAAATAGATTTCCATGGAAGGGTTCTTTTATATTCATTTGTTTCTGTGCAGCTACAGATGTACATCCAACTTTTTTTCCAATACAGAAATTATCTTTCAGTTCTAAGTATCTAAGTTTTAAATTATCTTGAATTGCATAAGCCTCATCAATTGTCTGAGGTTCTAGATTTTTTAAAGAACTTAATCCAGTTTTATTTAATCTATGTTCAAATAAAATTTTTGATGCTTCTTGAATATTTTCTTTATTCATAGTTTAATTGCGTACTTATTAATTTCTTCATATATGTCTAAACATTCTTTATAAATATTTTCATAAGTTTTTGGCACAATATATTCTTTAGAATTTTTGGTATTAAAAGTAGTGGAGGAGATTACATCTTTATACCAAACTTTAGACCAAATACCATCTGTATCTCTATAGCCCTTTGGCCAATTAAGCATATTTTGATCAAAATCTAAATTTAATTTTTGACACAAAATTTTTAAATATTTTTCAGGACTTGCTAATAAATAATCAGAGTTTATTACTATAGGCTCTTTTGAATTTAATAATTTAAAAATTTCATAAAGTTTTTTAAAACCTACATCTTGAATTGATTTTAAGGTATTTTTTTTTAAATATGAGACAATTACTTTAGCAGGATCACGGATTAAAAAGCAATTTATCCCTTTGTTAATCCAATCTAAGCGTGTTTCATCTAAAATATGATGAGTCATATGTTTTTGATAAAATATTTTATACTTATTATCTTCTTTAGTGATTAAATTAATAACCTCATCTTGATTTGTATGATAGTGATCTATAATTTCATCTTTCATTGGATGATTTAAGTTAGTTTTTTTTAAATAATATGCATAAAAAGGTTCATCATAAACTTTTGTGTCTTTTCTATTTTCAAAAGATCGCATCAATGCAGTACTAATATTTCTTGGTCCAGACCAAACGAATAAATTAATCATTTAAATTAAATTATTATAAAAATTAGTTAATTCTTTAGTAATAGGATTTTTCTTTAATGAATATTTTTTTTTATTTATTTGATTTACAGGTACAATTCCTGCGAAAGATCCTGTACAAAATGCTTCATCTGCATTTAATACTTCGTTTAATTTAAAATTTTTTTCTTTTACTTTTATTTTATTTTTTTTACATAGATCAATAATTTTTTGTCTCGTAATTCCTGTAACACAATATTTTCCTGTTGAGGTAAAGACTGTCTTATTTTTTACAAAGAAAAAATGCGTACTATTATTTGTAGCAATATTTCCATTAATATCAAACATAAGTGCTTCATCAGCATTCTTTTTATTAGCTTCAATACATGCTAGTATACAATTTAATTTACTAAGTGAATTTATCTGTGGATTTTGAACATTGATTGGTCCTCTAATAGTTTTTACTGTAACCAATTTTAATCCTTTTTTGTAAGTTTTAATATCTGGTTTTTTATATTCAGGGATTATGATTATGGTTGGTTTGGATATTGTAACTTTTGGTGATTGATAGGGTGTTGATTTAATACCCCTAGAAATAATTATTCTTAAGTGAACATCTGTTTTCATTTTATTTATTTTGATAGTCTTAATTAGTGCTTCTGAAATTTTTTTACGAGTCAAATGTATTTTTAAATCAATAAGCTTTGCATCTTTATATAACCTATCTAGATGTTCTTTTAGAAATATGAAATTATTGTTATGATATCTTAACGAATCCCAGATACCATCCCCAAGCAATGTAGATGAATCAAAAACTGATATTTTGGCATCTTTTCTTTTATAAAATTTTCCGTTGATATAAATTTTAATATTTTTATTTCTTTTATCATCTATAAAATCGTGACTTGAAACCATAATTATTTTTATCTTAATAGCAAATATTGTCTACTTAATAATCTTATTAACTTTTATTGCAAATCAAAGAGTGACATGTGATCAAATTAATATAACCAATTAGAAATTAATTTGTTTAATGTATAATAAAAATTTTATTGTAATTTGTATTTCTTCTACAATTGCTGCTTTTCCACCTATGGCTGTAGTTTTATTAGGCGGAATTATTACATCCCAGATAATGATGAAAGATTCATTAGCAACAGTGCCAATGACATTAATGATTATAGGCATAGCAATAGGTGCACCTATTGCATCAAGATTTATGAGTATTTGGGGAAGACAGAAGGGATTTTTATTTTCATCTTTACTCAGTTGTTTAGCACTGACTCTTTGTTCAATTGCAATTTTCTTAGAAAATTTTTATGTTTTTGCATTAGGTAATTTTTTAATTGGCAGCTCCCAAGCTTTCATTCATCAGTATCGATTTGCTGCATCTGAGTCAGTTACAAAAGAATTTATTCCAAGATCTATCTCAATTATTTTATTATTAGGTATAGTCTCTGCATTACTTTCATCAAATTTTGCTGAATATTTTAAAGATTTTTTTCCAAATAATTTATTTCTTGGTAGTTATATTTTCTTATCGTTTACAGCAATAATTCCTTTCTTCGTTCTTCTTTTTTATGAGGAAACAAAAACTTCTAATAATCAAAGTAAATTTCAAATCGAAACTATTTTCAAGCTTTTAAAAAATATTAAAATTATACAATCAATTGTAAGTGCTGGTCTTGGTTATTTTACAATGGCTATAATTATGACAGCTACTCCTTTACATATGCATCTTGTTAACAAATTTACTTTATTTGAAACCAGTATTGTAATTCAACTTCATGTTATAGGAATGTTTTTACCATCTTTGTTTTCTGGAGATTTAATTAAAAGGTTTGGAAATACGAATATTATATATGCAGGAGTAGTTATTTTATTTTTAAGTATTTTAACTAATACATTTTTTGAATTTTATTATTCTTATATGCTAGGTCTAATACTACTTGGTATTGGCTGGAATTTTTTATTTGTTTCAGGTTCAAGTTTGTTAGTTGTATCTTATAAGGAAAAGGATAAATTTACTGCACAAGGTTTAAATGATTTTATTGTTTTTTCTACTCAAGGCATAGGATCATTATCTGCTGGTTTCCTATTATATTTTTCAAATTGGACGGTTATAAATCTTTTATGTGTTCCTCTTTTGATTATTGTTTTAGTAGTTTCTTTTATTTCATCTAGAAATAATTAAATTTGATAATTAACTTTCAAATAATAATTTTTTCACTATAGTTATTATTATGAGTAATGTAGGATTTATAGGTGTTGGCTATATGGGTTATGGTATGGCTAAAAATTTATTAAAAAAACATAATGTATATATTTTTGCTCATAAGAATAGAAAACCTGTTAATAAATTAATAAAAATTGGAGCAAAAGAATTAAAAACTTATAGTGAAATAAAAAATATCAAAATTGATTGTTTGATGATGTGCGTAACTAATACGCCTATTGCAATAAATGTAGCAAATAAAATTAAAAATTACCTTAATAGTAATACACTTGTAATTGATTTAACAACACATGATAAGAATGGTACCTTGAATATGAATAAAATTTTTCAATCAAAAAAAATCAGTTATAATTTTTGTGGAGTAATGGGTGGTCCCGTTCAAAGTGAGCAGGGTATATTAGGTGGAATTTATGGTGGTAAGAAAAATGATTTTCCAAAATGTAAAAAATATCTTAATTCTTTTTGTAAGTCAGTTTTTAATTTTGGTGATGTGTCAAAAGCATCTTCGGCAAAATTATTGTCTAATTTTTTATCCTTAATGACTACTACTTCAGTTATCGAATTTTTTAAATCTGCTAAAAAACTAGGTATCAACATAAAACTTCTATGTGATGTAGCCAGATTGGGTTCTGGAAATTCTGGAGCTTTGGATAGAATTGCTAATAAAGCTATTAAGGGTAATTATAAAGGATATGTGTTTTCAGTAGATAACACTTATAAAGATTTAAATTATATAAATGATCTTGTTTCTGATTTACCAAATGCAAATAAACTATCTAAATTGGCAAAGTCATTTTATAAAGAAGCATCAAAAAAAGGATTTGGCAACTATCTTGTTAGTGAATTAATTGATAAAGAAAAATACTAAATGGATAAATTAGTTCCAATTATATACATGATTGGAGTTCTTTTGTTAGTACTTCCTTCTTTTTTAAGTTCTAATAGTAGTTTAAAAACTTTTTTTACAAACTTATCTATTTGGATAGCAATTATACTAGTAGTGTTTACTTTTTACTTTGCCTATCATTATTTTATTTGAATCATTAAAGAGATTTAACTTAATTTAATGTAGACTAAACTCTAACAAATATCTATACGAGAATTTCATGTCTAATCAATATATTGCCAAATCAAGAAGATTGAGAAGTACTATATATTCTTCACGAATTGAAAATCAGGGAGTCACCTCTTATACTATATACAATCATATGCTTCTTCCAGCTGGTTTTGAAGGTGGCCTTGAAGAAACCTATGAGCATTTAAAAAATCATGTTCAGGTCTGGGATGTTGCAGCTGAAAGGCAAATAGAAATTAAAGGTAAGGACGCGTATCAATTAGTTCAGTTAATGACATGTAGAGATTTAAGTAATGCCAAAGATGGTAAATGTTATTATTGCCCAATTATTGATGAAAATGGAGGCATGATAAATGATCCAGTTGTACTAAAATTTAGCGATGAAAAATGGTGGATTTCAATTGCCGACTCTGATGTTATGTTATTTGCCAAAGGTCTTGCTATAGGAAAAAAATTAGAAGTTTCAATTTCTGAACCTGATGTAAATATTATGGCAGTTCAAGGACCTAAGGCTTTTAATTTATTGGAAAAAATATTTGGTAAAGAGATTTTAGATTTAAAATTTTATAATTTTAAATATTTTAATTTTCAATCTACTCAACATTTGATTGCTAGATCTGGATGGTCAAAGCAGGGCGGTGTAGAAATATATGTAGAAAATACTAAATCTGGTTTAGAATTATACGATTTATTATTTGAACAAGGTAAAGAGTTTAATGTTAAGCCAGGATGCCCTCATTTAATTGAAAGAATTGAAGGTGC
>CACHAQ010000030.1 GCA_902577905.1 uncultured Alphaproteobacteria bacterium | reverse complement strand
TATCAACTATTTTGAATGAAATATTTAAATAGTTTTTTGATAGATAATCGTCAAAAATTGTATAAGTATTTATATCATCTGCTCTTGTATTATTTATATTTGTATAATCTATTTTTAATACATAATTTAAAAATTCTAATTTTTCTATCTGTTGATTATCATCTATGCTGATTTTGAAACCTTCAGTTAATTGAAAATTGTATTGATTATTTTCACTGAATATATTTCCCTTTTTTGCATAAACTATATTTTCTTTTTCATCATAAAACTTTATAAATAAATCTTTATATTCATTATCTTTTTTTTGAAAATCAATTATAGTATTTTTATTTAAATTTATAAAATTCGAAAAAGCCATTTTATTGAAATTCATTGTGTTCCTCAGTTCAAATTCTTTTATTTTATAAACTTCATATATCTTTGGAGCTAAATAAAAGTTCAATAATAAAAAAATTGAAGTTAAAACTAGGCAAAAAGAAATTAAGGAACTTTTAAATGGTTTGAGACCTAAGCCAAGTGATAATATTGCTATTAATTCATTATCTCTTCTGAGTTTTAAAAAACAAAGGAGCAGTCCAAAAATTATTATAAAAGGGCTAATTACAGTTATTAAATTTGGAATTAGATACAATGATAATAATAAAATATCTAAAACATCAATATGTAAAAAATTTGTTATTGTGAAAAGTCTTGTAATTTGTAAAAGCCATGCGACAGATAAAAAAATAAATAAAATTAAAGTAAAATATTTTATAATTTGAAAGAATATATAAATATTAATTTTATTAATAGACATAAATATGTATATCAAATATTTGTTTAATCATTTTAATAATGCTATATTTATATTTCATTCTTTTAAATAAATTTATTAAATTTTTATCAAATTATAGACAAAATAAAATTACTTAATTAGAAACTAGTAAAAGATATAGGAGTATTTATGAGTAGGACTTTTTCAATTATTAAGCCAGATGCTACTAAAAGGAATATTACAGGCTCAATTAATAACATGATTGAAGACAGCAATTTAATTATTGTAGCACAAAAAAGAATAAAACTATCAAAAGAAAAGGCAGAAGGTTTTTATGCTGTTCATAGAGATAAACCATTTTTCAATGATTTAATAGAATACATGACTTCAGGTGCTGTAATCGTTCAAGTTTTGCAGGGGGAAAACGCTGTAGAAAACTATAGAAAAATTATGGGTGCTACTAATCCGGATAATGCAGAAGAAGGAACAATTAGAAAAAAACATGCATTAAATATTCAGGAAAATTCAGTACATGGGTCGGATTCAGATGCAAATGCAGAGATTGAAATAAACTACTTTTTTGATGAAAGTGAAATTATTAATAATTAAATAAAGAAAAAATAATTATTAAAATAATTGCTACAAAAATTATTGTATAAATTGTTAGTTTATTAAAGGTTTTCCATGTTTGAGCCTTATCTTTGGCTATATTATCTTTATTGTAATCCATAATTTATATAATAATAAATATAATACTTATTTCAATAATATAATGAAAATTCTTATATTAGTTTTTCTTTTAATCTTATTTAACAAAAATGTTTATTCAAATAGTATATTTGATTCATCTTTTCATAATATTGAATTTAATTCAGAAAACATTGATGATGATAAAATACAAGCTATAAATAAAATAAAAATTACAAGTATTGTATTTATTTTTAAAAACATATTGACGGAAAAAGATTATTCAGAAATTAGTAATCTATTAACAAATGATCTAATAAATACATTTATTAAAAATATTGTTATAAATGATGAAAAAATTATTAATAATAAATATATATCAAAAATAAAAATCAATTTTGATAAAAAAAAAATTATAGATTTTTTGAGATTAAATAAAATTCCTTATGTTGAATATCATCCAAATAAGTTTTTATTAATAATTTACGAAAAGAATGGATTAGAAAATAATTTATTTACAAAAAATAATAATTATTATAATTTTTTTAATAAAAATATAAAAAACAATGATCTTTTTAAAATTCCAAATCTAGATATTAATGACCGTTTTATTTTAAAAGAAGAAGACATAATTAAAAGAGATTTAAATAAAATTAATTCATTCTCCAAAAAATATAATTCTCTCGAAAATATAATTGTTATTGCACAAAACGATAAAGATAAAATAACTTACAATTTAATATTATATTCAAATAATAATTTTTTAGAAAAAAAATTAATTATGAATAAAAATGAATTAGATTTGTTTTTTAGTAAATTGCAAAAAGAAACTTTAAATTTATGGAAGCAGCTTAATATAATACAAAATGATACACTTAATGTCCTTACATGCAAAATTAGTTATTTTAATATGTTAGAATTAAGGGAAATTAGAAAAAATTTAAATAATGTATCAATCATAAATAATTTAAAAATAAAAAAAATATCATATAAAAATATTTTCTATGAAATTCATTATTACGGAAATAATAAGATATTGTTTAAAATTTTTGAACTAAATAAATTAAAAATTAATCGTAATGAAGAAAAATGTATAATTAGATTAATATGATTAAGCAAAAAAGCTTTAACTATATATTTAATAGTAATGATAACGAATTTAATTTTTTTGTAAATCAAACAAATTTCTATGCTTTTAATGCTCTTATAAACAATGAAAATAAATATTCTTTCTTAAATGGACCAAAAAAATCAGGTAAAACATACCTTGCCAAAATTTGGTTAAAAAAAAATAATGCAATTAAATATTACAATAATTATGAATTAATTTTAAATCAAAAAAATAATGTATTAATAGATAATTTAATATTTTATGACCAAGAAAAAATTTTTCATATAGTAAATAATTGTATATTAAATAATTCAAAAGTTTTAATAACTTCAGATAACAAAATTAATGAAATCAATTTTAAATTTAAGGATTTATCTTCACGTTTAAAAACATTTTCTAATTTAGAAATAGATCAACCTAATGATGAAATGCTTTTAGCTATATTAACAAAATTACTAATTGAAAGACAATTTATAATTAAATCAAATGAAATATTTGAATATATTATCAGAAGAGTAGATAGAAGTTATCAAGGAATTAATGATATTGTAAAAAAATTAGATATATTATCTCTTGAAAAAAAAAGGCAATTAACAATACCATTAATAAAAGAAATACTGTAGATGGATCAAAAATTATGAATAAATATAGATCTCATTTATGTTCTGATTTATCTATTAAAAACTTAGGTGAAAAAGTCATTTTGTCGGGTTGGGCCGATACAATTAGAGATCATGGTAATTTATTATTTATTGATTTGAGAGATAATTATGGAATTACTCAGTGTGTTATTGACGGAACTCACTCTTTATTTGAAGAAATTAGTAAATTAAGTAATGAGAGTGTTCTAACAATTAGTGGAGAAGTTGTTAAAAGATCTGATGAGACAATTAATAAAAATCTTGAGACAGGTGAAATTGAAATAAAGATTCAAGATTACAAAATTTTATCTAAATCTGAAATTCTTCCCTTACCAGTTAATTCTGATATCGAATATGGAGAAGAAATAAGATTAAAATATAGATTTTTAGATTTAAGAAGAAATAAACTACACAAGAACATTATATTAAGAAGTAAAATAATATCAGACATTAGAAAGAAAATGATAGATAGAAACTTTGTAGAATTTCAAACTCCCATCCTTACTTCATCATCACCAGAAGGGGCAAGAGATTATTTAGTCCCATCTAGAATACATCAGGGTAAATTTTATGCTCTTCCTCAAGCACCTCAGCAATTTAAACAATTATTAATGATTGCTGGTTTTGATAAATATTTTCAAATTGCACCATGTTTTAGAGATGAAGACAGTAGAGCTGATCGTTCTCCTGGCGAATTTTATCAATTAGACTTTGAGATGAGTTTTGTAACTCAAGAAGATGTTTTTGAGGCTATTGAACCAGTTTTATATGAAATATTTGATGAAAATAAGAAAAATAATGAAATTAAGGTAAGCCCATATCCATTTAGGAGAATACCTTACAAAGAGTCCATGGAAATGTATGGTTCTGATAAGCCTGATTTACGAAATCCACTTATTATAGATGATTATACTAATGTATTTAAAGGTTCAAATTTTAAAATATTTAGTAGTCAAATAGAAAAAGGATCAGTTGTTAAGGGAATAATTGTTAAGAATACTGGTGATCAACCTAGAAGTTTCTTTGATAAATTAAACAATTGGGCAAGAGAAGAGGGCGCAGCTGGATTAGGCTATATTTCATTATCAGAAAATAGCTTCAAAGGTCCTATTGCAAAGAATTTAAATGAAGAACAGTTATTATTACTAAAACTTGAAGAAAATGACTCAATTTTTTTCATTTGTGATAAATTAAAAGAAGCTCAGTTATTTTCCGGTAAAGTAAGAGAAAAAATTTGTAATGATTTAAATTTACTTAATAAAAATTCATTTGAATTTTGTTGGATAGTTGATTTTCCAATGTATGAAATTGATGAAAAAACTAACAAAATACAATTTAGTCATAATCCATTTTCAATGCCTCAAGGAGAGATGGAAGCTTTAGAAAAAAAAGATCCTCTTGATATAAAAGCATATCAATACGATATCGTATGTAACGGTGTAGAATTATCTTCTGGAGCAATTAGAAATCATAAACCAGAAATTATGTATAAAGCCTTTGATATAGCAGGATATTCTAAAGAAGATTTAGAGGAAAAATTTTCAGGAATGCTTAATGCTCTCAAGTTTGGAGCACCCCCTCACGGAGGGAGTGCACCAGGTATTGATAGGATTGTTATGTTACTTGCTGATGAGCCAAACATTAGAGAAGTAATAGCATTTCCAATGAATCAACAAGCTATGGATTTAATGATGGATGCCCCTGCAAGTATCGATAAAGAAAGATTAGAAGAATTAGGTATTAAATTAATAGATAAAGATTAATCCTGTTCCAAAAATTGCAATAATTGTTCCCAACCATGCCCCATAAGAGGGCATTTTTTTTGTTAATATCCAAAGAAGAAATAATATCATTATTGGGCTTGTGGAAGATAAAGTTGCAACAATACCTGCATCAGCTTTTTGTAATGCGATTAAAAGTAAACTCATACCTAAGGCCATTCCTAAAAAGCCACTAAGAATTGATTGGTAAATAATTTTTGCTGTAAGATTAACTTTTGTATTAAAAACTTCATAATTTAAAAAAAATGTAAAAGATAAAAAAATACATGAAATAGTAGTTCTAATTGCTGCTGAAGCTATTGGATCTGCTCCATCTGATAATATAGGTTTCATCATAACCAATCCAATTGCTTGGCACAAAGCGGCTCCAATGGATAAAATAATTCCTATATAAAGTGAACCTTCTACTTTTTCCCATCTATGCTCAGATCCTTTTTTATCTCCATAGGAAATTGCAAAAACAACACCAAAAAAAACAACAAAACATCCAATAATACTAATAGTTGAAGCAAGTTCATTTAGAAAAAAAATATTAATTACTACAGTAAAAGGTGCAGCTAATGAAAATAAAATATTATTTCTTCTTGGTCCAATTTTTTGCAAAGCAATAAACAATAAAGTATCACCTAAAAATATCCCTACAATTCCTGAAATAATAATAATAGTTAAGTAATCAACGCTAATCGTATTCCAAGTATTTATATAAAATGTGTAAGTAATTAACATTATTGATACAAAAAATAATCTAAGACGATTAAAGGCCAAACCCCCAATAGTTCTTGTAACATCTGCTGATACTAAAGATGCCACTGCCCAACAAAGTGCAGCAGCCATTGCAATAAAGTAATAATAGATCATATTATTTATTAAAATAAACTTAAAATAAATTTAATAGGTATTGATAAATACTCACCTAAGAGATGTTCTTGTAGTGCAAATCTTTTAATTAATCCTGTAGCTCTTAATATTGCATATATTACTAAAGCCCATAAATAAATTCCAAAAACAAAATTTATGTATGATATTATTTTTTTAAATTTGTTATAATAATTCATATGAAACCTAAATATTGGAATAAAGGTAAGATTTATCTATCAAATAAAGATAAAGTTTTGAAGAAATTAATTCAAACTTATAGGAATGAATATTTAAATCTAAATTCTAATTATTTTCATTCATTAATTAATTCAATAATTGGTCAACAAATATCAGTATCTGCAGCTGATTCGATGAAAACTAAATTTTTTAAACTTAAAAGAAACATAACACCACAAACTGTATCTAAATTAAGTACTATAGATTTACGAAAATGCGGTCTATCAAGACAAAAGATTTTGTATATTAGAAATATTTCTAATTTTTTTTTACAAAACAAGAAATTCATAAAAAATATAAATAAATCTTCTGAAGAAGAAATTTATAATAATTTAATTGAAATAAAAGGAGTAGGGAATTGGACTATTCATATGTTTTTAATGTTTAGTTATGGAAGTTCAAATATTTTTCCAACAGGTGATTTAGGATTTTTAAAAGCTATTTCAAAACTTTATAAGGTTCAACTTCCTATAAGTGAAAGAAAACTTAAGTTGCTTTATAAAAAATGGAGTCCATATAGTTCACAAGCCACATGGTATTTATGGAGATCATTAGACCCCATTCCAGTTAATTATTGATATTTGCTCCTTGCTCGATCCAAACTTTTAATATCTCTCTTTCATTTTTTGTAATCCCAGTAAGATTATTAGGAGGCATAATTTCAGCATCAATAGCCTGAGCTTTGATTAATTTTATATTGTTTACAATATCTTGAGCCGTGTCATATACAACTCCTTTTGGTGCCGCTTCAATACCTTCAAAAGTTGGATATTTGGCATGACATGTTCCACATCTGTATTTAATTATATTTTGTACTTCGTTGAAACTTACTAATTCTAAAGAAAGAGATGCATTTGCATCTTTTTTTTCAAATATTGAAAGACTACTTAAAGTCATTAAAAAAAACATGATTAAGCCTGCTGATGGTAAAATCCAAAATTTATATTGTTTTTTATTTCTTAAATTAAAGTAATGACGAGTCAAAATACCAGCTATTGATATAACAGCTAATATTAACCAATTATTTACTGCTCCATACGTAAAAGAAAAATGTGAGCTAATCATGATAAACAACACAGGTAGTGTAAAATAATTATTATGTATTGATCTGTTTTTTGCTTCTATTGAAAGATTTAAATTTGGTTTTTGATTGTTTTCAGCGGAGGTAACAAGATTTCTTTGTGCAGGAATAATGACTCTAAAAACATTAGCTGCCATAATTGTACCAATAATTGCTCCAACATGTATGTATGCAGCTCTTGATCCATATATTTGGGTTAAAAAATAACTTAATAATACAAATAATAAAAAACCGGTTGCAATCAATGTTTGCTCATTATCCTTTAAGACATTTTTACAAAGATAATCATATAGAAGCCAAGACCCTATAAGTAATAATATAGATATTAATATTGCTTGAAAGGGTGTTAATATAATGCCGCTAGCTCCCAACATCATAGAGCTTGCATTTAAATAATAAACTAAAATAAGTAGTACAAAACCACTTATCCATGTTGCATATGCCTCCCATTTGAACCAATGGAGAACTTTTGGAAGTTTTTTAGGAGGCCCTTTTAATTTTTCAATTCTATAAAACCCACCTGAATGAACAGACCATAAATAACCATCAAGGTGTTTAAAATCTGGATCATCTCTTTCCAATCTACTGTCGAGCCAATTAAAATAAAATGATGTTCCAATCCATGCTACACCAACAATTATATGAACCCATCTAACAATTAAATGTAACCACTCAGAATATACTGCAAATAAAGTTTCTGTTGGAACACCTAAATTATAAAAAGCTGCAGTAAAAGATATCACTATAGTTGTTGCAATTACAATATAGAGTCTTTGTTCTTTAGATTTTAAACCTGAAAATGCTCCAAGGATAAAAAATAATAGTAATCCTAATAATGCTGATGCTGGAAGTGATAAAAGTAAATTATGAAAAAAGGTTTGGAAGTCATAAGATTGAACAGGCGCAACAATTTTAAGAAATAATTCCATTTTAATATCTTATTTTATTTTCTTCTTTTTCCCAAATATTAAATGCTTTTATAGCTTCATCACGTGATATTTGACTGATAGGAATTTTTCTTTCTTTTATTTCTAATGATAGTTCATCATAAATAAACTTGTCATCAAATTTAATTTTTGCAGCATCTTCTCTAGAATTACCATAATATACTTTGTCTATATGTGACCAGTATATTGCACTCAAGCACATAGGACATGGTTCGCAACTCGAATACAATTCACAACCTTCTAAGTTAAAGGTATTTAATCTTTGACATGCATTTCTAATAGCAACAATTTCAAGTTTTATCGCACTAAAGGATGCAGTATATAATGCCAATAAAGGAAAAAATTCTGAAAATTTAATTGCACCTGCTACTGCTGAAAATATATTAAAAAGTTTGCATTAAAATGTATCTTAAAAAATTAAGTAAAAATATAAATTTTAATAGTAAAATAGTTAAAGCTAAAATTGTTGAAGTTAAAGGATCATCGCCCAATAGTTTAGATGACATTATATTAATCTCAACTGATACTATCTTTGGAACTATTGGTGGCGGAAACTTAGAATATTTAGTTATCGATGAAGCGAGAAAATTAATTGATAATAATATAGCAAGTAAAGTAATGAATATTCCGCTTGGGCCAGGAATCGGACAATGTTGTGGTGGATACGTACAAGTTAAATTAACCTTACATATTAATTCCAAAGATGCACTAAAAAATGAATTTGTTGTTAATAATATTAAACCTAATTTATATGTATTTGGATCAGGACATATTGGTCAAGCGTTAATTTCTAAATTAGAAAATATTAATTTTAATACTTTTATAATTGATTCA
>CACHAQ010000029.1 GCA_902577905.1 uncultured Alphaproteobacteria bacterium | reverse complement strand
CGATGATATAACCTATCATTGGTCAAAAAGAGAAATACAAAACTTAAACTCCTTTATTTTTAAAAAAAATTATACAATTAGTATCAACAATAGCAATAATTCAGGGTTGGATCATAATTATAAGGAGTGTTTTTTTAAAAAAGAAATTAAGAATAAAATAGACTTAAAAACGAAAATAAAAAAAAATTTATTCAATTTACTTAATATTCATTCAAGTATAAACTTTAACGCAAAATTTGAATTTATAAATTCAGATTATAACCAACCTATAGATCTAAATTTTGTTGAGAATGAGTTTGGTGAAAATCGAAAAGATTTTACAATCTTTAAATCAGTATACATTTTAAATGACATGTTTAAGTCACTAAATTCACTAAGCTTAGATAATAAAAAAATTTTAGAAATTGGTCCTGGTGTAGGAAATTTGATGAGAGTAATATTTGCAATATACAAAAATCCTAAATTATTTATGATTGATTTGGAGATATCATTGCTATATTCAATTATAAATTTAATTTATAGATTTCCTAATGCTAATTACATATTACCAAATGAAATAAATAGTAATAAAAATTTAGATTTTAAAAATTTAGATTTTATTTTCTTAACTAATAAACAAATGAATTTAATTCCAACCAACATAATTAATAATGTTTTTAATACAATGAGCTTTCAAGAAATGACTAAAGCTGATATTGAAAAATATTTTAATTTATTAAGAAGAGTTTTGTTAAAAAAAAATTATTTTTATTGTTTAAACGCAGTTGAAAAGGAAATGTTAGTTAAAGGTCAAAAGCAGTTTATAAGATTTTCTGAGTATCCATGGTCCGATAATGATAAAATAATTGAATTCAGTTTATCTGATGTTCATAAAAATAAAACCACTAAACCTTTTTTTAGAAAAATAATTACTATGACCAAAAATGCTTAATTTTTTATTAAAATCTTTATTTGAAAATTTACTAAATACAATTAATAAATAAATGCAGTTAGCATTATTACTAACAAGAAAAAATTCTAGTAATTCATGCTTTTATTTTTATAAATATATTCTAGAATTTATCAATAACGATATTGAGGTAGTATTATTTTGTGAGTCTGAAAATGATTTTGAATATATGTATAAAAAATCTGATGGTAAATTTACAGTTCTGTATATATATTCTGAAATATCTAAGTTTATAAAAAATAAAAATAATAATTTTATTAACAATAAAAATATCTTTAAGATTGATAGTACCTTAAAAGTTTATGAAAAAAAAATTGATATTAATAAATATTTAGAATTCTATTTCTTAACTTATTGTAAGAAAAATAAAATAAAATATGCCTCTTTAAATTTTGCAGATGGTGTTTTTTTTTCATATTCTGCTGTTTATTTCAACAAGTTTTGTAAAAAATATAATATTAAGTTCTTATTTCCATTTCCTACTCCTGCAAATGGAAGATTTATAATTTATGATTCTATTTTCTTAAATTCAAATAAATTTAATGAAAGATACAATAGATATTTAATAAATGAAAAGAATAACAATAATAAAAAAGTTATTTTATCATATATGAATGATTACAAATTATTTGAACAAAATTTAATATCTAGAAAGAATAGATTTAAAAGTAACTATAAATTTTTACAATTTTTTAAAAATTATATTAAATTTTTTTTATCAAGAAATTTTAGATACTTTAAAAAAATTATTTATAAAAAAGATGATAAACCATACATTCTTTATATGTTGACCAAAAGTAATAGTCATTGGTTCACTAATTATGCAAATCCAGAACTCACAAATAGAATTGAAAACATAAAATATCTTCATAAATCAATACCCATAAATTATAATTTAGTATTAAAATTTCATCCAAGAATTTCTTTTGATAAAGAGATTGAATTATTTGCTATGAAACATAATAATATCAAAGTTGCTTACGAAATAAATAATATAAATATGAGCTATGAATTGATTAAAAATGCTGATTTAATTATCGGTTATGGGTCAACTTCATTAATGCATCCTTTATTTCAATACAAGAAAGTTATTGATGTTGGTGTTAATAGTACATACTTTAATTTCAAAAATCCTCCAGTTAAAAGAATTAATAATTTCAAAAATATTAGTAGAGAATTTATAGAAGAATGCATTAATGATAAAATTGACAAACATAAAATTCATTCATATTTTAATTCTTTGTTGAAAACTTCTCATTTATTTACTGATGATTCTTCAAAAATATCAGATTATAAACCAATGGACAAAAAATATATTATTGCAGATAAGTTAATTAAAATAATTAAATACGAAAGCAATTTAGTCTAGATTTCTTTAATTTATAAATATCATAGATAATATATAAAAATAGTATATTAGTTTATAAAAATTTATTAATTAAACAAACTATTAAATTATTTTGATATGAAAAAAAAAAATAAATTTCTTGTTATTGGGGGCAGCGGTTTTTTAGGCATAAATCTTGTTAAATATTTAATTGATAAAAATTTAGTAGTTTACTCATTAGATTTAAAAAATAACAGTCAATACCCAGATAATAAAAATTTTATTTTTGTACAAGGTAATTTACTTGATAAAAAAAAACTTACTAATATTCTTAAAAAAATAGATATTGTTTTTCATTTTGGTGGAATTGCAGATATCGAATATGCAAGGTTGAACCCAGACAAAACTATTGAAAATAATATTATTGGAACTAAAAATTTACTTGAATGTATATCTAAATCAAATGTTTCTAGAATTATTTTTGGATCTACAATGTATGTTTATAGTAATAAAGGCTCTTTTTATAAGTCCTCTAAGCAAATTTCTGAAATTTTAATTGAGACATATGCTAATGAATATAATTTTGAATATACTTTTTTAAGATACGGATCCATTTATGGCCCTGACTCCCAAGATTGGAATGGCTTATATAAAATTATAAAAGAAATTTTAAATACAAAAAAAATAAAATATAATGGTAATGGTGAAGAGGTAAGAGATTATATACATGTTATTGATGCTATAAAATTAACATATGAGACTATAAAAAAAGAATATTCTAACAAGTCAGTAATAATTTCAGGCAATAATTCAATCACATCCAAAAATCTTTTAAAACTAATATTTGAAATACTTGGTTTAAATAAAAAATTTATAAAAATACAAAATAAAAAAATTAATAATTATCATTACACCTATACACCCTATAATTTTACTCCAAATCAAGCTATTAAACTAGTCCCTAAAGAATATATAGATTTAGGTTCAGGTATTATTGAAGTTATTAATCAAGTTAACAAATCATAAAATAATTTGATGATCAAAATAAATAATATTTCAAAATATGAAAAAAATTAATTTATTAGATAAATTTTCTATAAATTTGAAATATTATTTATATTCAAATCTTTTATTTTCTAAAATAATTATATTTATTTTGTTTAAGATTAGCATAATTATATGAACATTTTAATTACAGGTGGAGCAGGTTCTATAGGGTCTAATTTATTAAAAGAACTTTTAAAACTAAATATATATAATATTTATGTTGCTGATAACTTATGGAGAGGTAAATTAGAAAATATTAATATTTCAAATAATAAAAATTTTAATATTAGTGAAAATTTTTTTAATGTTGATTTAAGGGATTATGAAAATTGTTTGAAAGTAACTTCTGATATTGATCATGTTATTCATTTAGCTGATGTAGTTGCAGGTATTAATTATGTCTTTGGAAATCAATTTTCACTTTTTCAATCAAATTTAAGTATTAATTCAAATATACTAAAAGCTTCTATAGAAAATAAAGTTAAAAATTTTACTTACGTAGGTACTGCATGTAGTTATCCTCTAGAAAAACAATCTGAAATTAATCACACACCATTAACAGAAGAGGAGGCATATCCTGCAAATCCAGAATCATCATATGGCTGGAGTAAATTAATTGGTGAATATGAAATTGAGTTGGCAAGTAAAGAAGGTTTAATTAAATCTAGTATATTAAGATTACATAATGTTTATGGTCCGCCATGTGAAACATCTCCTGAATTATCACAAGTTATTCCTTCATTGTGTAGAAAATTAATTTTAAATGAAAAATATATAATTTGGGGATCTGGAAAACAAAGAAGGTCATTTGTTTATATAAGCGATGTAGTAAAAGCATTATTGAAATCAATTAGCTTTAAAGAAGGTCATAAAGTAATACAAATTGGCCCAAATGAAAGCACATCGATAATGGATATTGCCGAAAAACTTCTAAAAATATCTAAAAAAAATATTTCACCAATTTATGACATTTCAAAACCTGAGGGAGATTTTGATAGAGTGCCAAATATTACAAAAGCTAATAACATTTTAAAATGGAAACAAGAAATTTCAATTGATGATGGTTTAGAACTGACATATAAATGGTGTTTTGATCATCTTTTGAAAAATAAATAAATTTGACACTTAATATTTTATATCTTTCTCATAATATGCAACTTTATAAAGGTGCAAATTATCAACAAGATTTTATTAATGAGTTAAAAAAAAATAATAAATTATTTTTGTATGGTCCAGGATTTAAGCATTATAAAGAAGAGCATACTCTTGAAGATGTAATGTCAATTTTTGATAGAAAACCAGAAATCATATTTGTTGGCCACAGTTGGTTAAATGATGATCCAAAAAAAAATCTACTTATTAAAAATAAGATCGATTTAAGTGTAAAAAAGTATTTTAAAATATTTTTCTTAAATAAAGAGTATGTAAAATTAAATGATAAATTAAAATTTTTTAATGAAAATAAATTTAATTTAGGTTTCTCTCATCATCACAAAGTAGATTTTTATTCAAAGGAAACAAATACTCAGTGTAGTTTTATTCCTTTTGCTTTCAATAAAGATTTATTTGAAAGCCAATTTAACAACCAAGTAAAAAAATATGATTTAGGTTTTTCTGGAATTATTCAAAACCAAAATAAAAATGCAGAGCAATCAGATATTAGGAGAAGAATCACAAAGAAATTATTTCATACTTTTTTTGATATTCCTATTATAAAAAAAAATAGATTAAGCTTATTTTGGAATGTTATACCTTCTTCTAGAATTTCAAGATATTTGGCTACAAGTTTCAACTATTATAAATTTTATGATGTTGAAGATTATATAAAAAAACTTTTTGAATGTAAGATCTATATAAATACTTTGTCTCCTATAAATTTAGTTAGCCCACGTTATTTTGAAACATTCGCAAGTAATTCAATATTATTATGTGAAAAATCAAATGTTTATGATAAAATTTTTGAAGGTAAATTAAAATATTTTACTTTTGATAAGGATTTAAAAAATTTTAACGATCAAGTTTATAGTTTACTAAATGATTATGGTAATATAAGTGATATAATATCGAACAACAGGAAATGTGTTTACAATAATCACACTTGGGAAAATAGGGTAATTAAAGTTATAGATTTAATAAATAAAAGATAAAATGTATATTTTAAATAAAATAAACTTTCTTTATACCCCTTTAAAATTTATACTTTTATCAAAAAAATACTCACTCTTTTATTTTATATTATCAATTATTTCCGGTATTCTTCAAAGCTTAGCAATATTTTCATTTTACCCTTTTTTTGTTAAACTAAATCTTATTGAAATTGATAAATTTGGTAATACTTTTATGAATATTTATCAAAAGTACTATCTAAATTTTTTTAATTTTGAAAATTCCTATACAGCAATATTTACATTCTTTGTTTTTTTTTTAACAATTAGTTCCTTAATTAATCTTTTTGTAAGCATGAGCTCTATAAATATTGCCTCTTCTTTAACAAGAAACCTTAGAATGAATTATATAAATAATACATTAGGTGCGGAATGGAAGTTTTTTACAACTAAAAAATCTGGTGAAATAGTAAATACTATTATGAATGAAGCAGGTAAAACTGTCGCTGGTTTTGTTGACTCTATTAATTTCATGTCATCAATCGTTCAGGTTATTGTTTTTTCAATATTTGTAATTAATATTTCTATTATTGGCACTGTTTATACTGTTTTAGTGGGGCTTTTATACATTGCAGTCTTTAGATATTGGGTAATAAGGGCTAGAATTTTTGGAAAACAAGCACAAAATCTGCAAAAAAATATAACCACATCTATATTAGAGGGTTTTAAAAATATTAAAACAATTAAAATATATGGTTTTTCTGATATATTAAGAAAAAATCTTAAGCAATTAGTTTTTTCAACCAAAAAAAATGAAGTTCAATTACATTCTACTAGCGCATATCCTACTTCTCTAAAAGAACCTTTTTTTGCATTATTTATTTCCATTGGTTTAATTTTTGCACTAACAAAAAATTTATTATTGCTTTCTTCTGTTCTAACATTACTTGCTTTATTTCAAAGAGTAATGGCTAAACTTTCTATAAGTTTACAATTTTTTTTATCTTTAAAAAAAATGGAACCATTTTTTGATGCATATCATCAAAGTATTAGTGAAGTTAAAAAATTTGAAATATCAGAAGTTAAAGAAAATAAGGTCATATTTGATTATAATATTCAATTTTCAAATGTTAGCTTTAGTTATGATAATAAAATAATTTTACAAAATATTAATTTAGAAATTAATAAAGGAAGTTTTATTTGCTTGTTAGGTGGATCTGGTACAGGAAAAACAACAACTCTTGATCTGATTTTGAAATTAATTAAACCCAAATCAGGTGACATATTTATTGATAATAAAAATCTAAATAGTTTTAATAACAAATCATGGAGAAATATAATTGGATATGTTACCCAAGATCAATATTTCTTTAATGAAAGTATTTATTTTAATTTAACTTATGGCACTAAAGTTGAAAAAAATGAATTAATTAATATTTTGAAATTGACTTTATGTGATGAATTTTTAAATTTAGATTATAATTTAAATGAACTTCAAATGGGAGAGTCTGGCACAATGTTTTCTGGAGGTCAAAAGCAAAGACTTTCCATAGCTAGAGCGCTTTTAAGAAAACCTCAAATACTTATTCTAGATGAAGCTACCTCAGCTTTAGATACTAAAAATCAAAACAAAATTTTTTATAATTTAAAAAATAATTTATCATATAAACCTACTATTATTTGTGTAACTCATGATGAGAGTATAAAAAAATATTCAGATTTTTCATATTGTTTAAAAGATAACAAACTTTATAATGATTATTAGATTATGAAAAAATATACTATTGGCTCATGGATAACTATAGATAACATAGCAGTTGCTGAAGTTATGGCTAAATCTGGATTTGATTGGTTGTGTATTGATCTCGAACATACTGTTATAGATTTTACTAATTTAAGAACTATGATTGCCATAATATCATACAATAATATGGAGGTTTATGTAAGAGTAGGAGCGAATGATGAACTTATTATTAAAAAAGTATTAGACTCAGGTGCTGATGGAATTATAGTTCCATTAGTAAAAAATAATAAAGATGTAATAAATGCCGTGAATTATTCTCTGTATCCACCATTTGGAACAAGGGGTGTAAATAGCTTATCAAGAGCTCAAGGATATGGTTTTGAATTTGAGAAATATTTGAAAACTGTAAATAAAAAAACTAAAGTAATTGCTCAAATTGAACATATTGATGCAATTAATGATCTAGAAAATATATTAAAAGTAAAAAATTTATTTGGTACTATTATTGGCCCATATGATTTATCAGCATCATTAGGGATTCCTGGTCAATTCAATCATATAAAATTTAAAAATGCATTAAAAGAATATCAAACCTTAACAAAAAAATTTAAACTGAAAAAAGGTTACCATGTCACAGAACCAAATATAAATGACGTTAAAAATAAAATAAAAGAAGGTTATGATTTTATTGGATTTAGTTGGGATACTTATTTTCTAGGTCAATTGTGTAAAGATAATTTAAATAAATTAAAATAATGTGAATATATTAGCTGTAATACCCGCAAGAATGAACTCTTCAAGATTTCCTGGGAAACCAATGAAAAAAATTTTAGGAATCCCTATGATTCAAAGAGTATATAATAATGTTATTAGATCAAAAATTATAGACCATACTTTTGTTGCTACTTGTGATTTAGAAATTCACAAATTTATTACAGGTATTGGTGGCGATTCAATAATGACTTCTACTAAACATAATAGAGCTACTGAGAGAACATCTGAAGCTTTGCAAAAAATAGAAAAAAAATTAAAAAAAAGATTTGAAATAGTAGTTATGGTTCAAGGCGATGAACCAATGATTACAGGTGATATGATTTCAAAAGCTGTACAGCCATTAGTAAAAAATAAAAAAATTAATGTTAGCAACCTAATGACAAAAGTAAAAAATAAAACTGAGTTTATGGATTTAAATGAACCAAAAGTTGTTTTTGATTATAATAATTTCGCTTTATATTTTTCAAGAAATCCACTACCATCACCATGGTTAAAATTTGATACTGCTTTTAAACAAGTTTGTGCAATTCCTTTCAGGAGAAATTATTTATTGAAATTCAATAAAATGAAACCAACATCATTAGAAATTTTGGAATCTATTGATATGAATCGTATTTTACAGTCTGGTGATAAAATAAAAATGGTTGAAATTAAAAAATATGTTAAAAGTGTTGATACACTTAATGATTTAAAAGAAGTCGAAAAATTAATTACAAAATAATTTGAAAAAAATTTTTATAATTGTTTCACATAGTAGTGGGGAGTTTGATACTCTTTTACCTCTATTATATGAATTAAAAAAGAAACACGATATTAAGATTAAAATTTTAGTCCCTGTTAAAAAAATATTTAATCAAGTTACACATAATCTTTTTATATTAAAAGCAATAGAAAAACTTAATATTAAGCTAAAATTTTCTCAATCTTTTAATAAATTTGATTATCCTTCAGATAAAAAAATATTAAAAAAAATAATAATCCAATTTAAATATATATGTAAAAATATTGATGTATTTACTTATGATTATTTTTTTCACGAAACAACTAATCAAAAGAATTCTACTTTACTATTTAGAATAGTAAAATTCTTTTTTAATAAGAAAGTTTTTATTTATCATCATGGTCAATCACTTAATCAACCATCATTTAAAAAAAATTTTAATTATAATCATGATAATGTTTACTTAGCTTTTAGCTCTAAAAATATTAATTGGGCAAAAGAATTTGGTTTTACTAAAATTCAAGTGATTGGATTTTCTAAATTTTATATAAATTGGACTAATTATGTAAAAAAATATAGTAATGATTTTATTAAAAAAGAAAAATATGTAGTAATTTTTTCTAGATCATATGATCATCCATATTACATGAACTTTAAAAAATACAAATATTTACTTCAAACTTCCCACCAAATTATTAATGAATTATTACCAGATCATGAAATCCTAATAAAACCACACCCCAGAGAAGATGCTAATAAAATATTAGATATTGTAAATAACCTCAAACTTAATAAAATTAAAATTACTTATGAAAACTCTATGGTTATTTCTGCAAAAGCTAAATTTACAGTTTCATTTTGGACATCGGCAATACTTGATTCATTATCATTAGATGTGCCTGCTATTGAATATTATATTGAAGATGATAAATTCTTAAAAGCCGAACCTTTGGGTTCCTTGTATAGAAAATATGGCATTGTTTCTGTAAATAATCCTGAACGACTTAAACAAACCATAGTATCTATAATTAAAAATGAATATAAAAAACCTAAAATTATTGATTTCTTTAAATCTGAGATTGATATAAATTTTTTAAATTAAAACAAAAAGGTATTAGCTGTGTTATTTGAAAAAATTACTTTTTTGTCAAAAATAATAAAACTTAAATGATAAATTCAGTAATATTTGACTTTGATGGAGTAATTCTTGATAGTGTAGATGTAAAAGGTGATGCTTTTTTTGAATTATTTAAAAATAAAGGAAAAAAAATACAAAAAATATCTAGAGATTATCATTATAAAAATTTGGGTATACCTAGAAATGTCAAGATAGATTATATTTTAAAAAAATATTTATCAAATGATATAAATAACAGAAAAACATATTTTAATAATTTTGAGTCAATTGTTACTTCAAATGTAAAAAAAT
>CACHAQ010000028.1 GCA_902577905.1 uncultured Alphaproteobacteria bacterium | reverse complement strand
GTGGAGATTGTGCAGGTTTAAATGCAGTTATTAGAGCTGTTACATTAAGAGCACATAATAAGTACAATTGGGAAGTTTATGGAATAAAGGATGGAACATTAGGCTTGTTGAAAGAACCACTGGATGTTATCAAATTAAATCCGCAAAATTTTGAGGGCAGCTTAATGAGGATGGGCGGAACTTTTTTGGGATCAAATAACAAAGGCAACCCTTTTAAAAAAATTATAAGGAATGGAAAAAAAATTGACTCATCTGATTTAGTTATAGAGGGTTTTAAAAAATTAGGAATTGATGCTCTAATCGGTATTGGCGGTGATGGAAGTTTGAAAATTCTTCAAAGTATTACAAAAAAAGGAAATATAAATTTTGTAGGTATTCCAAAGACTATTGATAATGATGTTAAGCATAATGAACTATCTATAGGCTATGATACTGCAGTTGACGTAGCAACAAATGCTTTAGATATGCTTCAACCAACAGCAGCAAGCCACAGAAGAGTAATGATTTTAGAAGTCATGGGTAGAGATGCAGGCCACATTGCTTTGAATGCAGGAATTGCAGGAGGAGCAGATATTATTTTGATTCCGGAGATTCAATATTCAATAAAATCTATTGCTGATCATATTGAAAAACTTAGATCTAAAGGAAGAAATCATGCATTAATTGTTGTTGCAGAAGCTGTAAAAAAAGAAAACGGTAAAAAAGCTACAGTGAAATATGTTGATGGAGAGGTGCGCCTTGGAGGAATAGGAAATTATCTTGGTGATGAAATCTATAAAATAACAGACTCTGAAACAAGAGTTACAGTTTTGGGACATGTTCAAAGAGGTGCTCAACCAACCCATAGAGATCGTTTAATTGCAAGTGCCTTTGGAGTTTATGCAGTTGATTTAATTGCAAAGAAAAAATTTAATAGAGTGGTTGTGTGGAAAGACAGAGGAGTACAAGATTTGATGCTTAGTCAAGTTGCTGGATACTCAAAAACTGTTCAAAAAAATGATCCTTTAATTAAAGTAGCTGAAGGTCTTGGAATTTATATTGGTGAAATAAATTAGAAATTTCCTAATTTTTTCCATATATAAAAATATATTTTGTAAGGTAATATCCTTGTAAATTTAAAAAAGTATACGATCAAATAGGGAAAAATTATTTCAAATTCTTTACCTTTGGTTAATCTATCAAATATTTTTTTTCCTGCATATTCAGCACTTTTTAAAAAAGGCATCTTGAAGCTATTTTTTTTGGTTGCTTCGGTATCAATAAAACCTGGACATATGACTCTAACATTAATGTTCAACTTTTTGAAATCAAAATACAAGCTTTCACTCAAGCTTAATTGAGCTGCCTTAGAAATACCATACGCACCAGCTGTTGGCCAACCTCTATATCCCAATGGTGAAGAAATAATAGCTATCGTATTATTTCTATTTTTCATAACATCTTTTAATTTGTTAACACAATACAAAGTGCCTTTGATATTTACATCTACTAGCAATTCGTAGTTTGAAATATCAAATATTTGATTTTTGTTTGGACTATAAGCTGATGCGTTTAATAACGCTATATCAATTTTACCAATATTTTTTTCTATAGAATTAATCGTTTCATCAACATTATTTTTTGAAGAAATATCACATACAATAGCATGAACTAAATTTTTATGATTATTTAGCTCTAATTTTTTTTTTGCAGATTCAAGTTTTAATTTATTACTTGAAGAAATTACAACTTGCCAATTATTAGATATAAATTCTTTTGCTGTAGCAAAACCAATACCTGAAGATCCACCAGTAATCCATATAGTTTGCAATTATTGACTCCAATCATTACGAATTATCGTAATAATATTTTTTTTATCATTAGGATTTTTGAATTCCATTTTCATGAGCTCTTTCTCAAAATACCAAAGTGTATACTCTGGGAATGGTCCTTTATCTTTTGGGTTTTTTGATGCATTGAAAAGATACTTATTAGCTAATATTTCAATATCATTGATTTTAATTTTTTCATCTTCAAGCTGCTTTACTTCTATAGTTCTTATAATACCTTTTTGAGTGTCAAATACTTCTTTCTCATTTAACATTTCAATATTCCAATAATTTAATGGTACTATATTTTTATCTAATTTTAATTCCCCATCCATACCACTAGCAATAAAAAAATTGTCTTCATCATTTCCAATTATTTTATACTCTCGATCATCTTCGAAGTCTGTAAATCCATCTATTGATACAAATTCACCATTTGTCCAAGTTTCTTTAGTTTCTTGAAAAAATTTGTATGCTGGAAAAAATAAAACTTTAACTTTTATTTTTAAGACTGAATGTATAACGACACTATCTTCATTTTCTATAAATTTTGATATTAAGCTTCCTATATTTTTCTTTTTTCTAATAACATCATAACTTACCTCATTATCTTCTGGTATCGGAAATGGCTGGCTAAAGACGCTAAATGAAAAAAAAGATAAACAAATTATAAAGATATATTTCACGATTTAATTCTTAATGATGATCTACCCCCATCTATATGAAATATTTGTCCAGTAATCCAACTATTTTTATCACTTAATAGAAAACTTCCAATATCAGAGAAATCATCACCAGATCCAATTTTAGGTAGAGGATGCATATTTTCAATTGCTTTCTTAATAGTTTCATTACTAAGTAACTTTTGTGTCATTTTTGCGTCAGTTAAACTTGGTGCTATACAATTTACTCTTATTTTTGGAGCAAATTCTGCAGCTAAGCTTAAAGTAAGCCCTTCAATTGCACCTTTTGCGGTAGAGACTATTGTGTGATTGGTAAAACCCTGTTTTACAGCAATAGTTGAATAAAGTAGAATACTTCCATTATTTTTAGACAGAGTTTCTTGATTAAACTTAATTGCATTTATAGCACTAAGTGTATTTATTTTAAAAGAATCAATAAAATCTTCATCTTTGGTCATTTTGAGAGGTTTCAAATTTATAGAACCAACACAAAAAGCAATACCACATAATCGATCTTTGTATTCTTCCGAAATACTTTTAACTTTATCAAAATCTAAAATATCACAAACTTTATATTCGCAACCAATTTCCTCAGATAATTGTTTTAATTCTGTCTCATTTCTAGAGATAATTATTGGATCATAGTTATTGCTTTTCAGTTTTTTTGATAATGATTTTCCAATAGAACCCGTTCCTCCAAAGACAAATATATTTTTGTTAGACATTTTTAACCTTTCTAATTTTAATTTGATGATAGCTAATTAATAAAGTTGATAATAACAAAATTGAATTAGTTTGATGCAAACTTGCGAATGGTAAGTAAACATTACTTAAAAGAGTTATAATACCTAAAATTACTTGTAAGGTTAGAAAGAATAGGACTAAATACACAAGAGTACTTGAAATGTTTTTATTATCAAATTTAATAAATCTGAAACACACAAATAGGATGTAAAAAAAAACAAAAATTGATAACCAGCGGTGGTTAAAATTTATTGCAACTGTATTTTCAAAAATATTATAAATACCTAAATCATCAATAACGTAATCATCTGGTATAATTTTTCCATTCATTAGTGGAAAAGTATTAAAGGATTGTCCGGAGTTGGTTCCTGCCATAAATCCACCTGTTGCAATTGTAATAAATATTAAGATTACAGCAATTAAAATATAAAACTCAATTGTCTTTGGATTAGATAAAAAACTTATATTAGAAGAATATCTGTAATCCATTGCTATCCATAATAGTATAGAGAAAATTATTAGAGCATTTAAAAGATGAAAAGTAAGTCTATAAGGGCTTACATAAGGATTTTCAGTCAATCCACTCTTTACCATCCACCATCCAATAACTGCTTGAAACAAACCAAACACAAAAACAATACCAAGTCTTATATATAGTAACGATTGAATTTGCTTTTTAAAACTGAAGTAAATTAAGGGTATTAAAAAGACAATTCCTATGGCTCTTGCAAATATTCTATGAAACCACTCCCACCAAAAAATATATTTAAATTCATTTAACGTCATATTTTTGTTAACTATTTTGTATTCTGGTGTTTGTTTATACATTTCGAAAACAGTCAACCAACTTTCTAAACTCAGTGGAGGAATTACACCTAAAATTGGACGCCAGTCAGTCATAGAAAGTCCAGAGTCGGTTAATCTTGTTAAACCTCCTATTACAATAATTAATAAAACCATTGCGGTTATTGTTAATAGCCATATATAAATCGCAGGATTATAATATTTAGAAGTATTACCGTAATTCATTCATAATATATATAATCCCTAGAAATAATAAAAAAAGTTGTTATTTTTCAGATATGACAGAAAAAACTGATGTAGTAATTATAGGTGCAGGTCCGGTAGGCTTATTCGCTGTATTTGAACTAGGTCTTTTAAATATCAAATGTCATTTAGTTGATAATTTAGATAAAGTTGGAGGTCAGTGTGCTGAATTGTACCCAGAAAAACCAATTTATGATATTCCCTCAAGACCAGTTGTAACAGGACAAGAATTAACTGACGAGTTAATTAAACAGATAGACCCATTTAGACCTAAATTTCATCTTAACCAACAAGTTGAGAAAATTGCTAAAACAGAATATGGCTGGATTGTAGAAACTAATATTGGAACAAAAGTTGAAGCAAAATGTATAGTAGTGGCAGCAGGGGCAGGAAGCTTTGTACCCCGAAAACCTCCGATTGAGAATATTGAGACTTTCGAAAACAAGAGTGTTTTTTATGCAATACGAGATAAATCAATATTTAAGGATAAAAAACTCTTAATTGCAGGAGGAGGAGATTCTGCTTTGGATTGGACAAATGAACTATCTAAGGATTCCAATGTAACTCTAATACATAGAAGAAAAGAGTTTAGGGCAGCACCTGATTCCGTTTCAAAAATGCAAGAATTAGAAACAAAAGGAAAAATTAAATTTTTAAAGGGACAAATAAAAAAGATTTCAAAAATTCAAGATAATAAAATAATGCTAGAATACGAAAATGATGATGAAAAATTAAATATTGAAGTAGACTATCTTTTACCGTTTTTCGGTTTAAAAATGGAACTAGGTCCAATTGCGGAATGGGGTCTAAACTTACACGAGAACCTAATTAAAGTGGACACTGAAAAATTTGAAACGTCTACACCTTCAATCTTTGCGATTGGTGATATAAATTGGTACCCAGGAAAACTTAAGCTTATTTTATCAGGATTTCATGAGTCTGCCTTAATGGCTCAAGAAGTTTTTAAGTATTGCTTTCCTGATAAGAAAAACATTTTTAGATACACTACATCTTCCAAAGAACTTCAGAAAAAACTAGGCGTTTAATGCCAAAGTTAATAATCACAGATAGATCAGGTAAAAAGTCTGAAATTGAATATGATAGTAATTTTACATTAATGGAAACCCTTAGAGACAATGGCTACGAAATAGAAGCTTCCTGCGGAGGATGTTGTGCTTGTGCTACATGTCATATTTATATTGATGATAAATGGATAAATAAGCTGAAAAATATGGATGATGATGAAGAATCCATGCTGGATCAAGCTTTTGATGTTAAAAATAATTCAAGATTATCCTGTCAAATTGATCTATCTGAAGAACTTGATGGGTTAGAGATAGAAATAGCACCAGAATAGCATTGACTTAAATAATTAATTTGTATACAAATAGTTTGTATAAAAACTATGGCAGACACTTCTCTTAATGAGAATAGATTAGCATTATTAATATGGCAAACATCAAACTTATGGCAATCTAAAGTAAGGAATAAATTAAAAGAGAGTGAAATCACATTAAATGAATATCTTATTCTTGAGACAATTTATTTATTGCAGCAAGAAAACATAAATATTACTCAACAAGATATATGTAAAAATGCATCTATTGATAGATCAGTTGTTAGCTTACGTGTTTCTAATCTAGAAGAAAAGAAGTTTATATCAAAACAACAGCCACAAGATAAAAGATCTGATAGTTTAATTCTTACTTCAGCAGGGAATGATTTAATTAATAATATTATTGATAATATTGTAGATTTAGAAAATGAATTATTTAATAAATTAGGATCTGAAATTTTTAATTTCACAAATTCATTAAAGTTGTTATTGGGTAAAAAAATTAGAATTAAAGCAAAATTAAATGATTGATCAAGAATTAGTACAATCCTTAAAAGCTTGGCCTTTTAAAGAAGCATTACAAATCATAAAAAAAAATGGTGGTTTACAAGATTTTAAAATTCCATCTAAGGGATATGTATTACTAGAAACTGGTTATGGCCCCTCAGGTTTACCTCATATTGGAACTTTTGGTGAAGTTGTAAGAACATCAATGGTAAAAAATGCATTTAGCTCTATAATTGATTGCCCAACAAAATTGATCACATTTTCTGATGATATGGATGGATTAAGAAAAGTTCCTGAAAATGTTCCAAATAAAGAAATGTTAGAAAAATTTATAGGTAAGCCACTTACTTCTATACCAGATCCATTTGGTAAATTTGAAAGTTTTGGACATCATAATAATGCAAAACTTAGAAGCTTTTTAGATGAATTTAATTTCGATTATGAGTTTGTTAGCTCAACAGAAAAATATCAAAATGGAGATTTTAATGAAACAATATTAAGTATATTTGAAAACTATTCAAAAATATTAGATATTATTTTACCTACCTTAAGAGCAGAGAGAAAAGAAACTTATAGTCCATTTCTCCCAATAAGTGAAAATTCAGGTCAAGTACTTCAGGTAAAAATCGAAGAATATAAAATGGATTCAAAAACAATTATTTTCAGAGATCCATCTTTGGACAAGTTAATTGAAACAGAAGTAATTAATGGAAAATGTAAGTTACAGTGGAAAGTCGATTGGGCGATGAGATGGATGTCGTTTGATGTTGATTATGAAATGTGTGGAAAAGATCTTACAGAAAGTGTTGATTTAGGATCCAAGATTTGTAGGGCATTAGATAAAAAACCACCCACTAATCTAATTTATGAAATGTTTTTAGATGAAAAAGGTGAAAAAATTTCTAAGTCAGTTGGAAATGGTATTAGTGTAGATGAGTGGCTGCGTTATGCGTCTCCTGAGAGTCTTGCACTCTACATGTTTCAAAAACCAAAATCAGCAAAGAAACTTCACTTTGATGTAATTCCCAAAACTGTTGATGACTACCTTTCTCATTATAATTCATACTCAAGTTTAGCTAAAAATAAACAGTATGATAATCCAATTTGGCATATTCATTCAGGAAAACCGAAAGAGTTTAAATCAGAAATAAATTTTAATACTCTAACTAACCTAGTAAATGTTTCTAACTCTAAAGATAAAAAAGTAATATGGTCTTTTATTAATAAATATGATGATCAAATTAACGCTGATAACAATCCTGAATTTGATCGCCTTATAGATTTTGCACTAAATTACTATGAAGATTTTATTTTGCCTAAAAAGAAATTTTTATCGATTGATAGTAGTAATAAAGAAGTATTTATTGATATTATTAATGTTTTAGAAAATCAGGTTACTGAAAAAAGTTCATCCGAAGATATTCAAACATTATTATACGAAGTAGGAAAAAAGCACGAATTTGAAAATTTAAAAGATTTTTTTAAACTAGTGTATCAAGTTATGCTTGGTCAGGATCAAGGCCCTAGACTAGGATCATTTTTTAAATTATTTGGTTTAAGAGAAACTATTGATTATCTAAAAAAATTAATAGATAATTAATTTATTGTACAATAGTTCTTTAAAAATATTAAGATTATTACCTCCTGAGTTATCTCATACCATTACAATTAATTATTTAAAATATTTCAAAGTAAGACAAAAAAATATTGAGGATCCCATTCTTGCACAACATCTAATGGGTTTAGATTTTGCAAATCCTATAGGACTCGCTGCAGGTTTTGATAAAAATGCTGAAGTGATGCATTCCATGTTTTCATTTGGTTTTGGATTTCTTGAAGTTGGCACAATTACTCCACAACCGCAAAGTGGTAATTCTAAACCTAGAGTATTTAGACTAATTGAAGATAAAGCCATCATCAATAGATTAGGATTTAATAATAAGGGTATTAAAAAAGTAAAAAAAAATTTAATTAAATACCAAAAATCATACTTAAATAATAAGATTATAGGAATTAATATTGGAAAAAATAAAAATTCAAGTGAAGCTATTGATGATTATCTAATAGGTTTAGAAGAGTTAGGTGATTTAGCAAGCTATATAACTATAAACATATCCTCGCCAAATACTGAGGGGTTGAGAGATCTGCAATTGAGGGGAAAGATAGAAAAATTAATTAAAAAAATTATAGACAAAAGAGATGAAATAAAAAAAATTAATACCAAGCCAATATTAATTAAAATTTCACCTGATTTAAATGAAGATCAATTAAGAGATATAGCTTTAATTTCCTTAGCTAACAACATAGATGGATTAATACTTACAAATAGTACCATAAGAAGAAATAATAATTTAAATTCTATAAATAAAGAAAAAAAAGGAGGCTTAAGTGGTAAGCCTCTATATAACAATTCAAATTTAGTTTTAAAAAAAATGTATGAATTAACAAATGGTCAAATACCATTAATAGGAGTGGGTGGTATATCAAGTGGACGTGACTGTTATGAAAAAATTAAATCTGGCGCCTCTTTAGTTCAGCTATATACCGCTCTAGTTTATTCTGGTCCAAATTTAATAAGTAGGATGAAAGGTGACTTGATCGACTTAATTAAAACTGATGGATATAAAAATATATCTGAAGTTATTGGTAAATCAGTGTAGTAGTGAAAAAAATAAAATCTATTGAAGAAATTATTAATGATTATGACAATTTTATAATTGATCAATGGGGCGTAATGCATGATGGAACATTTGGATACGATCATGCTTTTCATTCTATCAATATTCTCAATAGTAATAATAAAAATTTGTTTATAATTTCAAATTCATCAAAAAGATCACAATTATCAATAGATACATTGCCAAAGCTTGGTTTTAAAAAAAATTCCTTCATAAATACAATGACAAGTGGAGAAATGATTTGGCAATTACTAAAAAATAATTTTTTAGATGAAAAAAATAAAAAAAATTGTTTCCATATTTATGATGAAGAGAAAGAGGATGGTCTAGATTTTAGGGATGGTTTAAATTTTAATTTTGTAGAAAAAGTAGAAGAGGCAGACTTAATTTTAGCTTGTACGCCTTTTGTAAAATTACAACCAATAGACTACATTCCAACACTAGAAGTAGCTTATAAAAAACAAATAACAATGTATTGTGCAAACCCTGACTTTGAAACAGTTGAAAGTAGTATTAACAATAATATCTTTTGTATGGGCGCCATTGGTGAAATATACAAAAAAATGGGTGGAAATGTTATTATAAAAGGTAAGCCTGATGTAAGCATATATACTGAAACTACAAACCGAATTAATTTAGAAAAAAAAAGAACAGTAGCTATTGGGGACTCATTATTTCATGACATTCAAGGCGCTAATAATTTTGAAATTGATAGTGTTTTAGTAAAATCTGGTATTCATAAAGATATAAATAAAATAAATAATTTAATTAAAAATCATCAAATAACCCCAACATATATCATAGATAAATTTAGTATTTAGAATACTTGACAAAGTAATATTTATATTTACATGCATCATCATTATGTCAATGAGATGTGAATTAACTGGAAAATCCTTCCAAACCGGTAATAATGTCAGTCATGCTAAAAATAGAACAAAAAGACGTTTTAAACCAAATCTTCAGAATATAACTTTTATTAGTGAGGTTTTAGCTCAAAAATTTCAAATGAAAGTTGCTGTTAGTACAATTCGAACAGTTGAAAAGAAAGGTGGGTTAGATGAATTTTTAATAAATACACCTAATTCGAGATTACCGTTAAAAGCAAAAAAACTTAAAAAAACTATTCTTAATAAATTATCTTAATAGTAATTATGGACGTTTTAACTGGTATTAAAACTTTAATATCTTCAATACCTCAAAATATAATTAATTTAATATCAAATCAAAATACCGAAATAATATGGTTTATAATGTTATTATTATGTTTTCTTTCAATATTAGTCTTTTTAAGATTATTTGGATATGTTGGTTTGTACGTTTATTCTGCCATAGCGATAATCGTAGCTAACATCCAAGTATTAAAACAAGCTAATTTTAATTTTTTCTCTTCAATAAATGAAAAAATTATTCCATTTTATGAACCAAGTCCAATAGCTTTGGGAACAATATTATTTGCCTCCACTTTTTTGTGTACCGATATACTATCAGAATATTATGGTAAAGAAAAAGCTAGAAAAAATGTTCTTATTGGTTTCTGTAGTTTTTTCTTGATGACTATTTTGATGTTAGTAACAATCGGTATTCAGCCAGCAGAAGATGAATGGGTATCTATGGTGCAAGAAAGTTTAGCAATTTTATTTACTCCAATGACAAGTATATTTGTAGCAAGTATGATAGCTTATTTGATAAGTCAATATTTTGATATTTGGTTCTTTAGTTATTTAAAAACTGTTAGTTCAAATAAATTACTTTGGTTCAGAAATAACGTTTCTACAGCTGTATCATCGTTAATTGATAATACAATTTTCAGTATTTTTGCATGGATAATTTTAAATCCTAATCCTTTTCCACTTAGCGATGTAATTATGACATTCATTTTGGGTGTTTATTTATTAAGAGTATTTATAGCTCTTCTTGATACTCCTTTTATTTATCTTGCAAAATACTTTATTCCAAAAGAAAAAAATTCCTCTCCTGAAATGGGTTAAAATTAGTTTTTAAACAACTAATGAAAGATTTTAACTGGTCAATTAAAAATAAATGTAAAAATTCAAATGCAAGAACTGGAATAATATCTACACCACATGGTGAAATTAAAACACCAGCATTTATTTTTTGTGCAACTAAGGCAGCTTTAAAATCTTTTACAACAAAGGAAGCAAAAGATAATAATACGCAAATTATTTTATCAAATACTTATCACTTAATGCTCCAACCAGGAAGTGAGCTAGTTGCTAAACATGGAGGTCTTCATAAATTTATGAGCTGGAATGGACCTATGTTAACAGATAGTGGTGGATTTCAAATTTTTTCTCTTGGACATGGCTCAGTTGCTGATGAAATAAAAGGGCGAAAAAATAATTCAAAAAATAAAAAAACTTTAATAAATCTGAATGAAGAAGGTGCATTATTTAAATCTTATATTGATGGTTCTATTCATATGTTATCTCCTGAAAAATCTATAGAAGTTCAAAGAAATCTTGGTGCAGATCTCATCTTAGTTTTTGATGAATGCACTCCTTATAATGTAGATAAAAAATATACATCTGATTCTATGTTAAGAAGTCATAGATGGTCTTTAAGATCCATCAATGCATTTAATTCTAGACTTAATTATAATCCCAAAAATGGCTCAGCTGGTAGACAAGAGATGTATGGGATTATTCAAGGAGGGATTTACAGAGATTTAAGAGAAGAAAGCATTGAATTTAATACAAAAAAAATCAACACTTTTGGAATTGCTATTGGTGGAAGTTTAGGATCAAATAAAGATGAAATGAAAGATATAGTTTATTTTACTTCTTCTAAATTAGATAATACTCGTCCAGTACATTTACTAGGCATAGGTGATCCAAGGGATATATGGGATTTTGTTGCACATGGAATAGATACATTTGATTGTGTAAGCCCAACTAGAATTGCTAGACACGGATCAGCTTTAGTTAAAGGCAAACAGGGAAAAATAAACTTAAAAAATGTTAAATATAAAAATAATTTAAACCCAATAGATAATGAATGTAATTGCTATACTTGTAAGAACTTTACACTGGCATATTTATATCATCTTTTTTCTGCGCAAGAATTACTAGCATTAAAATTGCTTACTAATCATAATATATATTTTATGAATAATCTTATGAAAGAAGTTAGAAGCTCAATTGATAACAATGATTTTGATAATGCAAAACAGAAATGGTTAAATTCCTAATTATCTAAATGAAAAGTAGCAGATAATTGATTTAGTAATACTTCACCTAACTGATCGACATCCATTATTGTTACAGCCTTACCATAGTATCTTGAAACATCATGCCCAATTCCTATTGCAATTAATTCAATATCTTCTTTTTTTTCAATTTCACCAATTATATCCCTTAAATTTTTTTCTAGATAATTACCTGGATTTACAGAAAGTGTTGAGTCATCAACAGGCGCACCATCACTTATAACAATAAGAATTTTTCTTTTTTCCTTTCGAATAGATAATCTATTATAAGCCCATGATAAAGCTTCTCCATCGACGTTTTCTTTCAAGATACCCTCTTTCAATAATAGGCCTAAATTTTTCTTTGATCTCCTCCATGGCGAGTCAGCAGATTTATAAATGATATGTCTTAGATCATTTAACCTGCCTGGATTAGAAGGTTTTCCATTTTTGATCCATTTTTCTCTTGAGTTACCTCCCTTCCAAGCTTTGGTTGTAAACCCTAATATTTCAGATTTAATTAAGCATCTTTCCAATGTTTTTGCTAAAATATCTGAACAAAGGGCTGCAACCGTAATTGGCCTTCCTCTCATTGAACCTGAATTATCAATTAGAAGACTCACAATAGTATCTTTAAATTGAATTTCTTTTTCTATTTTGTAGCTTAATTTATTATTTGGATTAGCAATAATCTTAGCTAATCTTGATGTATCAAGAAAACCCTCTTCCATATTAAAATCCCAATGACGATTTTGCTGAGCTAAAAGTTTTCTTTGCAGTCTATTAGCAATTTTAACAATTAGTGGTTGAAAAGAAAATACTTGTTGATCAAGATTTCTTCTAAGTTTCTCTAATTCCTTGATATCACAAAGTTCTTCAGCGTTAATAATTTCATCAAAATTATAATCATAAACTTTATAATTCTCTAAATTCTCTAAAATATTTCTATCTGGTAAATAATCTAGTTCAGTATCTCCGCTTTCTTCTCCCATATCATCATTTTCTTCCAATGAAACTGACTGCTCAATAGCTGTTTCACTTGTTTGCATTT
>CACHAQ010000027.1 GCA_902577905.1 uncultured Alphaproteobacteria bacterium | reverse complement strand
CATTCAGTTGCAATTGAGAAATTTGGAAGATATCCCCATAGAAACAAAATATTGAATAGAAAATCAACTTCTATGGAAGAAAATTTTTTAAAACAACCAAATAGTTCTTGGTAATTACCTAAGGCTAGCTTCTATATTGCCACCATCTACGGTTATAATATTGGCAGTTGTCTTTTTTAATAATGTTTGTGCAAAAAAAGCTTGAGCAACATCTTCTGCCAAAACTTGAGTTTCAAGTAAATTATTTGATAAATATTGCTTCTCACTTAAACCTCTTGCATTTGCTCGTTGAGAAATTAGTTTTTTTGTTAATAAACCGCTTACAATTCTATCCGCGTTTATACCATTGACTCTTATATTGTATTTTCCACACTCAAGCGCATATTGTTTCATTAAAAAAAGAGTGCTCGATTTTGCAAGCCCATATGGACCGAAGTTTTTTCCAGGATTTATAGCTTGTTTTGATAAATTATATAAAATTAATCCACCAGTATTTTGTTTCTTCATGGCTTGTACAACTAATTGTGAAATATTTTGATGGGATAAAAAATTTACATCATAACTATTTTTAATTATTTTTGAGTTTACACTTTCAATTGCACCTTGAAATGCCATACCAGCATTTGAAATTAGAATATCTATGCCGCCAAAATTTAAAATAATTTTTTCAAATTCTTTTTTTAGTTTTTTAATATTTGTTAGATCAACATTGATTGAATAGCAATCTTTAAGATTATTCTCTTCTAAAAGTTGATTGTTATATTTTTTATCAATTAGAATTATGTTAGCTCCTTTGTGCTTAAATTTTTTTGCAATAGCCATTCCTATAGTGCCTCCGCCGCCAGTAATAATGACATTATTACCTTCTAAAGATTGAGGTTTTGCACTATCTAATTTAGCTCTCTCTAGTGGCCAATACTCCATCTTGAAAATATCATTCTCTTTAATTGATCTAAATTTCCCGATTTTTTCAGCATCTAGAATTGATAACGCCATAGACTTAAATACATCATATGAAATTTTTTGATCTTTTAATTTTTTACCAATTGATATTATTGCCAATCCTTCTAATACAATAATTCTAGGTAGTGGATCAGTGGTTTTACAATTTTTTACTAAATTTTTATTTTTTAAAAAATATTTTTTATATTCTTTACAATATTTATTAATTTCATGATTTATTTTATGTAAATTATTTTTATTGATGACTAAAATTTTTGATTTTATTCTAATCACATGATCCGGAGTAACTGGTCCTTTATTTAATAGTGTTTTAATATTTTTTGTAGAAGCGATACTTGTATCATCATATTTGCTATGAAATTTGATAATCCATTTATCATGTGAATGGTAAGAAAAACTTCTTCTTATAGAAAGAATTAAATCTGAAATATTAAAAGATAATTTATTATTATATTTCTTTAATTCAATTTTATTTTTAGAGATATATTTTTCTACATCGCTTACTAAATTAATCATTCTTTCGTAGCTTTCTTTTGCATTATTGCCAAATGTAAATATACCATGGTTGATTAAAGCTAGTCCTTCGATATTTTGATTTTTATTGAAAACTTTTAAACATTCTTTTGCTAATGAAAAACCTGGCATAATATAAGGTACAATTCCAATTTTATTTCCAAATATCTTTTTTATTAAAGCGATAGAATTTGGCTGATTTAATATACTTAGAAAAGCATTGGAATGAGTATGATCTACATATTTAAATGGTAAATAAGCATGTAAAAGAGTTTCAACTGATGGATTAGGTGAGCCAGAATTGATTAAATTTGACCTAAGGCAATTAACCATATCATTATCATTTAATTTTTTTAATTTTGCTGTTTCTAAAAGGGGGTCTAGATATAAACCAGGCAAACCATTTTCATTTAAGTTAGACATGTCCCATCCACTTCCTTTAACATAAATAAGTTTTACATTTTTATTAAATAGATCTTTTCCTTCTGATTTTACTGATGAATTTCCACCACCATGTAAAACGAGTTTAGGGTTATTTCCTAACAAATGTGTTGTATAAATTCTTAAAGCAAGATCCTTACTGACATTTTTCTTTTTATAATGATTTACATATTTTTGTGCAGTCTTATTGTTCCATAGACTTTTCATATCTCTTTTAAACCTTTTATTGATTTTTCATTAGCATCAATAACACCTTTTTCAGTAATTAACTTAGAAATATATTTTGATGGAGTAACATCAAAAGCATAATTGACTGATTTAGAATTTTCAGGCACAATTTTTATAGTACTTATTTTTTTGTTTTCATCAATACCTGTCACTTGACTTACTTCTTTAGGGTCTCTTTCTTCAATAGGAATATCAGAGATACCATTACGAACATTAAAATCTATACTTGATGTTGGAGCTGCTACATAAAATGGAATATTGTTATCAGCAGCCGCTAAAGCTTTCAAATAAGTTCCAATTTTATTACATACATCACCAGTTAGAGTTGTTCTATCTGTTCCCACTATGCACATATCGACTAAATTATGTTGCATAAGATGACCGCCCACATTATCAACAACAAGTGAGCAGTCAATGTTCTCATTAATAAGCTCCCAAGCAGTTAAATTAAATCCTTGATTCCTTGGTCTGGTTTCATCTACCCATACATGTATTGGTATTTTATTATTATTCGCTTTAAAAATTGGTGCTAAAGCTGTGCCCCATTCCACTGCTGCTAACCAACCAGCATTACAGTGAGTTAAAATATTTATTTTGGATTTTTTTGTATCATAAATTTTTTTTATTAATTCTAGTCCATAATCTCCTATATTACTACAAGCTTCAATTTCATCCTGCCTTATCTTTTTAGCCATATTTAGAATGTGGTTAGTACGATCTTCTTTATTAATATCTTTTATTTCCAAATTAATTTTATTAATTGCCCAACTAAGATTTACTGCTGTAGGTCTTGATTTTAAAAGAAAGTCAGCTGATTTACTTAGATGCTCTAATGAGGGGTCCTCTAATGCGGCAATGTACATACCAAAAGCAGCAGCAACACCTATTAATGGCGCGCCTCTGACTTGCATCTCTCTAATAGCAAATTCGACATCATTAACTGTATTTAATGTAACTATTTTTAATTCATGAGGAAGGAGTCTTTGATCTATAATTCTTACTTTCTGATTATCTGATTCTATCCAAATAGTTGTAAAGTTTGAACCATTAACAAGCATTACTTCTGCTCAACGCCAGTTAGAGCGCTAACAAACTGTTTTTGAAACATATAAATAAATACTAAAGGTAAGAATCCTGCAATAGAAGATGCAGCAAACTGTTGATTCCATACCATTTCATATTCGGTTGAAAATCTTCCAAGTGTTACCTGTATTAAATGAAGTTCGGGTGATGGTGCTGCTATCAAGGGCCATAGATAAGATTCCCATTGGAAAACAAAAAGTAGTAATCCAGCACCAAGAGTAACTGGTACAGAAAGAGGAAGACAAATTCTCCAAAAAACACCAAACCAACTTAATCCATCAACTCTAGCTGCTTCTATCAGTTCTTTTGGGATACCTAAAAAAAATTGCCGATAAAGAAAAATAATCAACCCATTTGCTAACATAGGAATTATTAATGCATAAAAAGTATCAAACCATCCTATTTGTCTCATCATTTTAAATAAAGGAATTGCAATTGCATCAGCAGGAACAGCAAAAGAAAGAAGAACGAAACCAAAAATGATATTATCTCCCTTAAATCTAAATTGAGCAAATGCAAAACCAGCCATCGAATTTATTAGTAACCCACCAGCAACAGAGGTTATGGAAACAAAGAATGTGTTTAACATCGAACGACCAAAATCATTTTCAAAAATTGCAACATATGACTCTAATGAAAAACCAGGCAAAAAAGCTCTAATATTTATTGGAGCAAGATCTCTAAAAATATCAGAGTTACTTTTGAATGAAGCAGCTACACCCCACCAAAAAGGAAGAATTGTTATAATTAAACCAATAAAAATAACAAGGTACCATAAATAAACTGACCATTGTCTTTTAAAATGCATGATCATTTAACTTTTATACCTTCGTTTTTTTCGCTTAAAAATAATAACTGCAAACCTATAACAATTAGTGTTATTACAGTAAGGATAGTAATTATTGAAAGTGACCTTCCCCAATCTTGATAATAAAAACCACTTCTATAACCTTCATAAATTAAAACATTCGTAGATTGTAATGGGCCACCTTTAGTTAAAATAATCATAGGCACCATTAAAACAAAATTTGCCGCTGTATCTGCTACGAAGACAAAAAGTATTGTTCTTTTTAATTGTGGGATCGTAACATATCTAAATTTTTGAAAAGGTGTTGCACCATCAATCTCTGCAGCCTCGTAGTATTGCTTAGGAATATCCTCCAGTCCTGCCAATAAGAACAGCATCCAAAACGCTACACCTTTCCAAGTAGCAATTGCAATTATGCACCATAAGGCTTGATTTTCACTAACCAAGAAAGGTTGTGGAGGAATTCCAAAAACTCCAATTAGACCATTAATTAATCCTTGGTTTGGATCTAACATTAGACCCCAGATAATTGTAGCAATAGGAAGTGCAATCCCAATTGGTAGCAGATAAAGTGATCTAATAATTCTTATAAATTTTGACTTCCTCATCAACAATAATGCTAATCCCAATGACATAGCGATTTGAAGAGGGTTAATAATAATTGTTAAAAAAGCAGTTATTTCAAGAGACTTCCAAAATATTTTATCATCAAATAAATATTGATAATTTTCAAACCAAACAAAAATTCTTTTTTCAGCACCACCACTAAAACTGGTGTAGATAAGGCTTTCCCAAAAGCCAATAAAAATAGGGTAAAGTTTAAAAGCAATAGTTCCAATAAGAGCTGGTGCTAAAAAAAGGTATGGAACCATCCATTGTCTTTTAAAAAAATTCATACTCAATTAAAAGATATCACGCGGTAGTAACCGCGTGATAAAAATATTTATTATTTATAACGTCTCATAGAAGATTCAATTCTAGACTCAGCATCTGCTAAAACAGAAGCTGGATCTCCACCATTTCTTATATCTTCAAAACTAGTGTTAACTATTTCTTCAAATTCTAAGAAACCAGGTGTTCTTCCTCTAGTAGCACAATGGTTTGCTGACTCATATGTTGCAAGATTCATAACAATTCCTGGGAAGTTGTTAAATTTCGGATCTTCAGCAACATGGAGTATTGCAGAGTTGTGTGCTGGTAAAGAGTTGTGTTCTTCAACATAATGAATTGCTACTTCTGGACTTGCAGTTAAATATCTAACAAGTTTAGCAGCATCATCTTTTTGTTTTGAATAATTCCAAACACCAATGTGCCAGCTATTACAACCTGTAACAACTTTTCCACCTTCAAAATAAGGGTGAAGAGCTACACCATAATTAAGATCTGTATCAGCCCATCTTCCATTATTCCAAGATCCACCAACAAATATTCCAATTTTACCTAAACCAAATAACTCATGAGTTTGGTCAGGTCCTACTCCTTTTGGAGAAATATTAGAAGTGTTGTGGATGTCATAGTAAAACTGACCAGCTTTCATCCATCCATCATTTGTTAAGCAGCCCTTAACAGATAGTCCGCCCTCACAAACTCCAGATCCACCACCAGCAGATTCAGGTAGTGCTTGTAACTGATAATATCTACTAATTTGATCAAAAATGAATCCATGGATACCATTTGCTTCATCAGTTATTTTTTTTGCACAATCAACTATTTCCTCCCAAGTTACTCTTTCTGCTTCAATCATTGAAGGCTCAGCGCAACCTGCTTTAGCGAGTAAATCTTTATTATAATAAGTTAGCTGACCAGAGTTATTTAGAGGAGGAGCATACATTTCTCCATTCCATGAAGCTGCAGCGATACCAGCAGGTGCAAATATTGCATTAACACTAGTGTCTGCAAAATATTGATCCATTGGACCTATCATACCTCTTACTGCATAAGATGGAACTAAAGGTGCATCAACAAATATAACATCAACATCATCAGCTTGTGCATTTCCTCTTACTTCAATAGTTGCAAGTAAATCTCTAAATGGAAATGTTTGGATATTTACCTCAATGCCTGTTTCTTTTTCAAACGCTTCAACAAAAGGTGTAAGAGGTTCCTCTGCCCACGTTCCAATAAGAAAGTTAATTTCAGCTTTTGCACTAGTAACTATGTTACTAAATAAAAATATAGTGCAAAGGCTTGCTAATATTTTTTTCATTTTATCCTCCCAGATAATTTCTTAATAGATAACATCATAAAACTGGGAATTTTAGAAGGAAAAAAGAAAAATATTAAGAATATTTTATAATTCTAGGAAAAATACTAATATTAATAATTAATAATAACTGATACAAATTAAGTATGGGGCATTTTGAAAAATCATTCTACCACGAAAGAGATGACACTAATATTTTGAAGTTACTAAAGCCAAGAAAAGGCAAAGTTAGAGCTGTTTTAGATACAGACACCTATAATGAAATAGACGATCAGTTTGCACTTGTGCAAATGATGCTTTCACCGGATAGAATTAAAGTTGAAGCTATATATCCTGCTCCCTTCTCAATGAATGATAGATCAGATCATCCAGGTAAAGGTATGGAATTAAGCTATGATGAAATACTAAGATGCCTTGAAAGAATTAATATATCACCTGAAGGATTAGTCCATAAAGGTGTAACGGAGTACATTGGTGCAAAAAAAGAATTCATAGATGCACCTGCGGTTGATGACCTAATTAATAAAGCTAATGCAGGTAGTAAAGAAGATCCACTCTATGTAATTGCTATAGGAGCAATTAGTAATGTATCTTCAGCCTTATTAAAAGCCCCAGAGATAAAAGATAAAATTGTTGTTGTTTGGCTTGGTGGTAATGCTTTGTATTGGCCTCATTCCTATGACTATAATTTAAAACAAGATGTAGGTGGCACTCAAGTTTTATTTGATTGTGGTGTACCTCTTGTAATGGTTCCATGTGCAGGGGTTACTACACATCTAACCTCTACTGTACCTGAAGTTGAAAAGTATATTGAGCCTCATGGTGAAATAGGAAAGTTTTTAGCAATGCGATTTAAAGAGTATAGTGATGATCATAAATGTTGGTCAAAAGAATTATGGGATATGGCAGCAGTAGCTTGGGTTTTAGATGAAAAATGGACTCCAACGAATCTAATCCCTTCTCCTGTGCTATCTGATAACATGACTTGGAGTGTTGATCAAAGAAGACATCCAATTAAAATTGTATCTATGCTAAACCGAGATGCAATTTTAAAAGATTTTGTAGAGAAGTTAGAAAAATTTAATAGCTAATTATAATTTTACTTTCATATTTTCATTTATCTTTGCTGCTTTTATTAAATCATTAATAGATTTGAAAGAATTTGTATTCTTCAGCATTTCAATTGCAAGACTAGATGCTTTATATTCGCAGTTTGCTCTAACTTTTGTATTTTCTATCCATTCAAAATCTATGTTGTGAGCAAAACCATAAATTCTTCGAATTATTTTAGCACCTGCGTATGATATAGTTTCCTCAAAAAGATTTTGCATATAAATTTTTTTTTCTAAAATCATTTTTTTACTATTTTTTTTAAAAAGTACTTTAGGATATGCATCACCATAATTTTCAGTTTCCCATAATTTTAAAAATTTCTTCTCAAATTTAATCCAAATAGTTTTAATTATTTCAAGTAACCATTTCTTATATTTTTTTCTTTCTCCAAATTTTTTTTCGTGACCAGTTTGGGAGAAAAAATTCATTAATAGATTTGCAATTAGTGCGCCAATATCAAATCCCATTGGGCCATAAAATGCAAATTCTGGATCAATTACCTTTGTGTCATTTTTTGTTACCATAATTGAACCTGTATGAAGATCCCCATGTAAAAGAGCATCAGTATTTTTCATAAATTTCAATTTCAGACGACTTATAGCAATTTTAAGTTTTTCATCTCTTTCTATCTTATTCTTCATTTTATTTAAGTAAGGTTTAGTCCATCTATTGTTCTTGTTCACTGAATATGGATCGGTAAATATCAAATCCTCTGTAATTTTACAAAGCTCAGTATTTGAAATAAATTTTGAAATTATATTTTTTTTTGATGCTGCATTTAAATAAAGGTCAGATGTATAAAACAAAGTTTTTGCTAAATAAGTTGAGATTGATTCTGCAAAACTATTATATTTTGTTCCTTTTATTAATCCATGTCTCATAATTATATGTGGAGATAATTTTTCCATTGTTATGGTACGTAAAACTTCGTCATAATCATAAATTTTTGGAAAATGATTTTTTACATATTTTTTGTGGGTATTAAAATATTCATACTCATAATATGACCGTTTTAGAGTGAGGGGCCAATCTTTCAAAACCCTTAAATAAGGTAGGGGTTGTTTTAAGCAAATTGAATTGTATTTATTTTCAATAAAAAAAACTAGATTTAAATTACCATCACCTACTTCTTTTACTTCTAAGTTTGAAATATTCTTAAACAGTTTTTTTAAATGCCTTTTAGAGATGATAAATTTTTTTAATTCATTTAATTTTAATGGTTTGTATTTATTTGGTTTGAATTTGGTTACCATAGTGATTTATATCAACAAAAGACTTAAAATAGAATAAATAGTGAAAATTAATAGGTCTCGTGGTGAAATGGATATCACACGTGTCTTCGGAACATGGATTTGGGGTTCGAGTCCCTACGAGACCGCCAATTAAATAGTTATTTTTTCAGAGTATTTTGAAATTACTAGCTCAGCAATTTGAACAGCATTAAGTGCTGCTCCTTTTCGCAAATTATCTGAAACCACCCATAGACTCAAACCATTGTCTATAGATTGATCATTTCTTATTCTGCTAATATAAACTTTATCTTCTCCTGCAATTTCTACTGGAGTCACATAACCTTCATCTTTTCGATGATCAATTACAGAAATACCCTCAGAGTTAGATAATATTTCATTAGCTTCTTTTTCATCTAATGGTGAGTCAAACTCTATATTTACTGCTTCTGAATGACCAATAAAAACAGCCGTTCTAACACAAGTTGCTGAAACATTAATTCCTTCGTCTAGAATTTTTTTTGTTTCATCAATCATTTTTTGCTCTTCTTCTGTATTGCCATTTTCTAAAAAAGCTCCAATGTGTGGAATGGCATTAAAGGCAATTTGTTTTGTAAACTTTTCTTTTTTTAAATCTTGGTTTGCATAAACATTTTGAGTCTGATTAAACAATTCATCCATACCTGTTTTACCTGCCCCTGATACAGCTTGGTATGTTGATACAACAACTCTGTTGATAATTGCTTTTTCATGAAGTGGTTTTAATGCAACAACCATTTGTATTGTTGAACAATTAGGGTTTGAAATAATATTAGTTCTGTTTTCATCATCAAAAAATTCATCAAGTGCATTAGCGTTTACTTCAGGTACGATTAAAGGAATATTTTTATGCATTCGAAAATGAGAAGTATTGTCTATAACGATACATCCTGCTTTAGCTGCTTTTGGTGCATATTCTGCAGAAATTTTACCTCCAGGTGAAAATAAACCAATGTGAGCTTTTGAAAAATCAAATTCTGATAAGTCTTCTACAACAATTTCTTTATCTTTAAACTCTACTTTTTTGCCTTTTGATTTTGATGATGCAAGTAAATATAAATTGTCTATTGGAAAATCTCTTTGCTCTAATATTTGCACTATTTCTGTTCCTACCGCACCTGTTGCTCCTGCTACTGCTATATTGTATTTTTGAGTCATTTAATTTCCAGATAGAATTTTTAATTCTTCAATAACAGCATTGCCCATTTCTTGAGTTGAGATAATTTTTTCTGCTCCATCTTTTATATCAGCTGTTCTTAAGCCTTTTAGTAATACATTCTGTACAGCTTTCTCAATCATTTGACTATCTTCTTGCATATCAAAACTATATTTCAACATCATTGCAAAGCTCATGATCATTGCTAAAGGGTTTGCTTTAGACTGACCAGCTATATCTGGTGCGCTACCATGAACGGGCTCATACATTGCTGCTCTAGTTCCATTTTCTTTAACTGGTCCAAGAGCTGCTGAAGGAAGCATGCCTAAAGATCCTGTTAGCATAGCTGCAGTATCACTTAAAAGATCACCAAATAAATTATCTGTGAGTATAACATCAAATTGCTTTGGATAACGAACTAACTGCATTGCACAATTATCTGCAAGCATGTGTTCCAGATTAACATCAGAATATTCCTTTTTATGTAAATCTGTTACAGTTTGTTTCCAAAATAAACCTGTTTCCATTACATTTGATTTTTCTACTGATGTAACTTTATTATTACGCAACTTTGCTAAATCAAATGCCACTCGTGAAACTCTATTAACTTCTGATGTGGTATACAGTTGAGTATCAACTGCCTTACTTTCAGTCTCACTAATTTTTGATATACCTCTTGGTTGTCCAAAATATACACCACTTGTTAACTCTCTTATTATCAAAATATCTAATCCTTTAACAAGATCAGATTTTAAAGATGATGAATCTGAAAGAGCATCTAAAACAACTGCTGGTCTTAGATTAGCAAAGAGATCAAGGTCTTTTCTTAATCTTAATAAGGCTGCTTCAGGTCTTTTATCTCTTTCTACGTTATCCCATTTAGCGCCTCCTACCGCACCAAATAATACTGCATCACAATCCATAGCTACTTGCATTGTTTCATCACTTATAGAATTACCTTCTTTATCGTATGCCGTACCACCAACTAATCTTTCAGAAATATCAAAAGATAAAGATTTAGTTTTTTCCATCCAATCAATAATTTTTAATACCTCAGCCATAACTTCATTGCCAATTCCATCACCAGGTAAAATTAAAATTTTTTTATTACTCATTTTTGACTACACTATCCAAGGTTGGATACTGTGTATTTTTTCTTCGTGAACATCAATTTTTTTATTTTTTTGGAGCGTCAAACCAATATCATCCAAACCTTCTAGTAAACATTTTTTCCGAAATGCATCAATTTCAAATTCTATTGTTTTATCATGTTGATAAGTGATTTTTTGATTTTCTAAATCAACTGAAACATCATTTTTATTTTCTGCTTCGTTCATTAATATATCTACCTTTTGTTGATCTAACTTAATTGGCAGAATTCCATTTTTAAAACAATTATTATAGAAAATATCTGCAAAGCTTGGTGCAATTATTGACTTAAAACCAAAATCTAAAAGTGACCATGGTGCATGCTCTCTACTTGATCCACAACCAAAATTTGCCCCAGCAATTAAAATTTTTGAAGTTTTATAAGGATCCCAGTTAAGAACAAAATCATTCTTTATGTTACCTTGAATATCGTATCTTAATTCATGAAATAAGTTTTTTCCTAAACCAGATCTTTTTATTGTTTTCAAAAATTGTTTTGGAATAATCATATCGGTATCGACATTAATCATTGGTAGTGGTGCAGGGATACCAATTATTGTTTTAAATGATTCCATTTATAAATCCTCTGCTGTTGCAAAAGAACCTTTGATTGCAGAGGCAGCAGCTATTGCAGGACTAACAAGATGTGTTCTACCTTCTCTACCTTGTCTACCTTCAAAATTTCTATTTGATGTTGATGCACATCTTTCTTGCGGTTTTAATTGATCTGGATTCATAGCTAAACACATCGAGCAACCTGGCTCTCTCCAATCAAATCCTGCTTCAATAAAAATTTTATCTAAACCTTCTTCTTCAGCTTGTTTTTTAACTAGACCTGAACCAGGAACGATCATTGAGTCTACTGAAACTTTTTTGCCCTCTACAACTTTGGCAACTTCTCTTAAATCCTCAATTCTTCCATTAGTGCAAGAGCCAATAAATACTTTATCAATTTTAATTTTTTGTATTTCTTGTTTGGGTTCTAAACCCATGTATTCAAGAGAACGTTCCATAGCCCTCTTTCTATTCGGATTACTCTCTTCTTGTGGGTTTGGTACTATACCATCTATAGCAACAACGTCTTGTGGGCTTGTGCCCCAAGTAATTTGTGGTGAAATATCTTCAGCATTAATTAAAATTTCTTCATCATATTTTGCGCCCTCATCAGATGGAAGAGATTTCCAAAATTCTACCGCTTTATTCCAATTATCTCCTGATGGAGCGTATGGTCTACCTTTAATATATTCAAAAGTTTTTTCGTCAGGAGCGATTAAACCAGCTCTAGCACCTGCTTCAATACTCATATTGCAGATTGTCATTCTTCCTTCCATAGAAAGAGAGGAAATTGCATTACCAGCATATTCAATAACATAACCAGTTCCACCAGCCGTTCCTATTTTCCCTATTATATGAAGAATAATATCTTTTGCTGTAACACCTAAGTTTAACTTACCTTCAACAGAAATTCGCATATTCTTTGCAGGTTTTTGAATTAAGGTCTGAGTAGCTAATACATGCTCAACTTCACTTGTGCCGATACCAAAAGCTAATGCGCCAAATGCTCCGTGTGTTGCTGTATGACTATCACCACAAACTATTGTCATACCTGGCTGAGTAATACCTTGTTCTGGTCCAACTATATGAACTATACCTTGTCTGCTATCTAATAATGGAAAAAGTGTAACATCAAAATCTTTGCAATTTTTTTCTAGTGTTTCAACCTGAATTCTACTTTCTTTATTCTCTATACCTTTAGATCTATCTGAGGTTGGAACATTGTGATCAGCTACAGCAAAAGTACATTCGGGCCTTCTAACTTTACGATTATTATTCCTTAAACCTTCAAATGCTTGAGGGCTTGTAACTTCATGAACAAGGTGTCTATCAATATATATAAGACAAGTTCCATCTTCTTGTCTATCAACAAGATGATGTTCCCAAATTTTATCAAAAAGAGTTTTAAGATTATTTATTGTCATCCGATTTATTTTCGGCTGCTTTTTCCTCTTCTTTACTAGATTCATCTGCAGCTACTGCTTTAGATTCTTCTGCTGGTTTGGCTTCTGCTTCTTCCGCTTTTGTCTCTGCTTGTTTTGCTTCTACCTCTTCAGCTTTTGGTTCCTTTGCAGCATTTGTATCCGTATCTGCAGTTTTTGTTTCTTCTACCGGAGGAGCTTCCTCTATATATTCATATTGATCGGCTTCATCTCCCCTATCTTTATCTGCGATCCTTGCTTTCTTTCCAGATAATTCTCTTAGATAATAAAGCTTAGCTCTTCTTACATCGCCTTTTCTCACAACTTCAATTTTTTCTACTAATGGACTAAATAAAGGGAATACCCTTTCAACACCCTCTCCATGAGATATTTTTCTCACAGTAAAGTTAGAGTTTACTGAATTATTTTTTCTTGCAATACAGATACCTTCAAATGCTTGAAGTCTTGACTTACTTCCCTCTGTGATTCTTACAGTAACTTTTAAAGTATCACCTGGACGAAAAGCAGGAACTCTTTTTTTTGAAGTTAACTTTTCAATCTGTTGTTTTTCAAATGTCTCTAATAAATTACTCATTTTATATTTCCTTTTTATAAAGATCTGGTCTTAATTCTTTAGTTTTTTCAACCGATTTTTCTTTTCTCCATTTATCAATTTTTTCATGATGACCTGATGTTAAAACATCTGGAACTTCATGTTTATTTCCCTGAATATCTTCCCAGGTTTGTGGTCTGGTATAATGAGGATATTCGAGAAGATTATTAGAAAAAGATTCTTCTAATAAACTTTGTGGCTGCCCTAATACTCCAGGAATGAGACGAATACAACCTTCAACTAACACCTGGGCAGCAATCTCACCACCAGATAGGACGTAATCACCGATACTTATTTCCTGAAAATCAAGAATTTCTATAGCTCTTTGGTCAACCCCTTCAAATCTACCGCATAAAATAAGCATTTCATCATGTTTTGATAGATTATTAAGTTTGGCTTGAGATAATTTCTGACCTGACGGTGTTAGAAAAATTTTGCAGTAATTATCTGTTTTGAAAGTGATTGAATTTAATGCTTTTTCAATCACATCTGGACGAATAACCATTCCAGGGCCTCCCCCAAAAGGTTCATCATCAACACTTCCTCTTTTGTCAATTCCAAAATTATGTAGATTGACTATCTCAAGAGAAAATTTTTTATTGTTTAATGCATTTCCGATTACAGAATATCCTAGTGAACCAGGGAACATCTCAGGATAACAAGTTAAAATTACTACTCTCATTTTAATCAAGAATACCAGGTATTGGATCAGCTATAATTTCTTTTTTATTAATATTAACTGATAAAATATTTGTTTTATCAAAAGGTATAAGAATAAGTTTGGTATTATATTTGACTTCTAATAAATCACCTGCCCCAAAATTTTGAACACTTAAAACTTTTCCAATACTAGTATTGTCTTTCAAGAAAATCATGCATTCGATTAGATCATTTATGTAAAACTCATTATCTTTTGTTTTTGGAAAAAATTTCTTATTTGAAAAAATTTTTTGACCTTTAAGCTCTAAAACATCTTCTCTAGAAAAGTATTTTTCAACTTGAACAACACACTTATTATTTTTGAATAAAATATTTTTAAAATTCCAAGTAACTGAACCATCAAAATTATAATAGTTTTTTAAATTTTTAAAAACTTCAAACGAGGTAGTCATCATATTAACTTTTATTTCACCTTTTAATCCTACAGGAGATCCAAACTGACCAACAAGAATAATATCT
>CACHAQ010000026.1 GCA_902577905.1 uncultured Alphaproteobacteria bacterium | reverse complement strand
TCATGCAATTACATCCGCTCATAATTTACTTTCTGCATTGATTGATAATCATATCTACTGGGGAAATAAATTAAATATTGATGTTAGAAGGGTTGTTTGGAAGAGAGTAATGGATATGAATGATAGGTCACTTAGATCTATTGTTGTTGATTTAGGAGGAGTTGCAAATGGATATCCTAGACAAGATGGTTTTGATATTACTGTTGCATCAGAGATAATGGCAATTTTCTGCTTAGCAAAAGATTTAAAAGATCTTGAAGAGAGAATTGGAAATATAACTATTGCTTATACACGAGACAAAAAATCTATTTATGCAAAAGATTTAAAGGCAGAAGGTCCAATGACAGTATTATTAAAAGATGCCATTAGGCCCAACATAACACAAACGTTAGAAAATAATCCTGCTATAATTCATGGTGGGCCATTTGCAAATATTGCTCATGGTTGCAATTCTGTAATTGCAACTAAAGCTAGTTTAAAATTAAGTGATTACGTTGTAACTGAAGCAGGCTTTGGAGCTGATCTAGGAGCAGAAAAATTCCTTGATATAAAATGTAGAAAATCAAATTTAAAACCTGATTGTGTGGTTTTGGTAGCTACAATTAGAGCACTAAAAATGCATGGCGATGTTTCCAAAGAAGATTTAAAAAATGAAAATGTAAATGCTCTTAAAAAAGGTTTAGTAAATCTAGAAAGACATATTAATAATATTAGAAAATTTGGATTACCAGTAACTGTTGCTATTAATCATTTTGTCACTGACTCTAAAGCTGAAGTTGATGCCGTTCTAAGTTTTTGTACAACTCAAGGAGTCAAGGCTTCTATGTGTACTCACTGGTCCGATGGTGGTGATGGTGCAACTGAATTAGCTCAAAATGTAATAGATATTTGTGAAGATAATAAGAATACATTTAAATTTTTATATGAAGATGACTTAACTCTATTCAAAAAAATAGAAAAAATTGCACAAGAGATTTATCACGCAAGTGAAGTTGTGGCAGACACGAAAGTACGTCAACAATTGAAGGATTTTGAAACTAAAGGATTTGGCAAATTACCTGTTTGCATTGCAAAGACTCAATATAGTTTTTCAACTGACCCTAATTTAAAAGGCGCTCCTACTGGCCACGTTTTACCTATTAGAGAGGTAAGATTGTCATCAGGAGCAGAATTTATAGTAGTTGTTTGCGGAGATATTATGACCATGCCGGGTCTACCAAGTGTTCCTGCGGCAAATTCGATTAAGCTAAATGACCATGGAGAAATTGAAGGTCTTTTTTAAAACTGCTATAAAGAGTTATAAATGTTTAATAAAAATAAATACTCATTTCTATCTATTGCTAGAAATGCTTTAAATCATCATGAGAATTGGCAAAAGACGTGGAATAGTCCTGAGCCAAAAAAAAGTTATGATGCAATAATTGTCGGTGGTGGTGGACACGGTTTAACTACTGCTTACTATCTAGCAAAAAACCATGGAGTTAATAATATTGCAGTAATTGAAAAAGGTTGGATAGGCGGCGGGAATACAGGGCGAAATACCACTATAATTAGATCAAATTATTTATGGGATCAAAGTGCAGCTTTATACGAACATGCATTAAAACTTTGGGAAGGTATGTCTCAAGAATTAAATTACAACGTAATGTTTTCTCAAAGAGGGGTTTTGAATGTTGCTCATAATCTTCATGATGTAAGAGAATTAAAAAGACGGTGGCATGCAAACAGACTAAATGATATCGATTGTGAATGGCTTGATACAAAGAAAGTTAAAGAATTTTGTCCAATAATAAATACTTCACCAAACATTAGATACCCTGTTTTAGGAGCAACGCTGCAAAGAAGAGCAGGAACTGCAAGACATGATGCTGTTGCATGGGGTTATGCAAGAGGAGCTGATGAAATGGGAGTTGATATAATTCAAAATTGTGAAGTAACTGGTATTAATGTAAAAAATGGAAATGTAACTGGTATTGAAACAACAAAAGGAACCATTAATTCAAATAAAATTGGAATAGCTGCTGCAGGGCATACCAGTGTTATTGCCAATATGGCGGGTATCAAATTACCTTTGGAGAGTAAACCATTGCAAGCACTAGTTTCAGAACCAGTAAAACCAGTCATTGATACTGTAGTAATGTCCAATACAATTCATGCGTATGTATCTCAGTCAGATAAAGGAGAACTAGTTATTGGTGCCGGAACAGATGGATACACTTCATATACTCAAAGAGGTGGCTTTAACATTGTTGAAGATACATTAATGGCAATAGTTGAATTGTTTCCAATATTTTCTAGAATGAAAATGCTTCGTCATTGGGGAGGAATTGTAGATATTTGTCCTGATGCAAGCCCCATTATCAGTAAGACGCACATAAATGGATTATATTTTAATTGTGGTTGGGGAACTGGTGGTTTTAAAGCAACACCAGGTTCAGGTTGGGTATTTGCTCACACTATAGCTAATGATCAAGCCCATGAATTAAATGCTCCTTTTACGATAAATAGATTTTCTAGTGGTGAATTAGTTGATGAACATGGTGCAGCTGCCGTAGCACATTAAATCATGTTTTTAATAAATTGCCCATACTGTGGAGAAAGAGATCAAGCTGAATTTTCTTGTGGAGGTGAAGCGCATATTGCAAGACCAAAAAATCCTCCTGAACTCTCTGATGATCAATGGGCAGAATATTTATTCTTGCGAAAGAACGAAAAAGGTATTCATTATGAAAGATGGAACCATGAATATGGATGCAGACAATGGTTTAATTTAGCAAGAAATACAGCAACCGATGAAATTCTTGCAGTATATAAAATGGGAGAAGCTCCTCCCATATTAAAAGCAAATATTCCAGCTACTCCTTCAGGTGAGCCAAGTATTGGATCAGGGAATTTATCAACATCGAAGAAAGATAGGTTTTAAAAATAAAGATGCGATACAAAAATAATAAAAATCTAGAAAATAATAAGTCTGTTAGGTTCTATTTTGATAATAAAGAATATTTTGGATTTGAAGGTGACACCCTAGCTTCTGCACTTCTTGCAAATGATGTTCATTTAGTTGGAAGAAGTTTTAAATATCATCGACCACGTGGTATTTATACAGCAGGTAGTGAAGAACCTAATGGAATAGTTCAGCTTGAGACCAAAGAATATACCGAACCTAATAGAAGAGTAACTGAAGTCCAGATATATGATGGGTTAAAAGCTTTTAGTCAAAATAATTGGCCGTCAGTGAAATTTGATGCTGGCGCTATAAATGATTTACTATCCCCATTTTTTCCTGCAGGGTTTTATTACAAGACCTTTATGTGGCCGCCAAAGTTTTGGAAAGCATATGAATTTTTTATAAGACACGCTGCAGGACTTGGTAAATCTCCAAAAAAAGATGATCCCCACAAATACGAACATTTTCATTATCATTGTGATGTTCTAATTGTTGGAGCAGGAGTGAGTGGATTAATTTCAGCAGAAATTGCAGCGAATAAAAATTATAAAGTTTTACTAGTTGAGCAAGAAGAGGATCTCGGTGGTGAAATTTTATCTACAAAAAATCAAGACATAAAAATTGATAATTTACCGATTAATGAATGGAAAAATAAATTAGTTGATAAACTTTCTAAAAATTCAAATGTAAAAATAGTTAAAAACACAACTTGTTTTGCATACTTGAATTATAATTTATTACTAGCAGTGCAAGAAATTGATCCAGAAAAAGGTTTAAATAAAAAAAATGATATTAAAGAAAGAATTTGGAAAATTAGATCAAAAAAAGTTATTTTAGCAACTGGTGCAATTGAACGACCAATAATATTTAACAATAATGACAGGCCTGGAATTATGCTTTCTAACAGTGCAAAAAAATACTTAAATAAGTATGGAGTTGCACCTGGAAAAAATTTAGTTTTTTTTACAAACAATGATAGTGCCTATGAAACTGCAATAGATTTTTTTGAACAAGGTATAAAAGTAGAGGCTATTGTCGATACAAGAGATAGTAGTGATGGATATTACCCAAAAAAAGCAAATAAATTAGGTATTACTACACTAAGAGGTTATGAAATTAGTGATACTGTTGGAAGATTAAAAATTAGAGAAGTTAAATTAAGAAAAATAAAAACTGAAAACAAGAATGAAAAATCTTCTATTAATATTAAATGCGATCTTTTAGCAATTGCTGGTGGTTGGACTCCTACTGTTCATTTATTTACTCAATCAAAAGGAAAACTTAAATTTAGAGATGTAGATGGAAGTTTTATTCCTAATGAAGTTTATCAAGATACATTGTGTGTTGGAAGTTGCAATGGTAATTATAATTTAAATGAAATATTATTAAGAACTCAAAAAGATACATATAAATATTTAAATGATAATCAGCAAAATGAACTTAGCGAAGTAAACTACAAATCAGATGATCTAAAACACGGCAAACACGAAAATGTTTGGATTACATCAAAGAACAATATTTCACGAACAAAAATGTTTGTAGATTTCCAAAACGATGTAACAGCAAAAGATATTAAATTAGCTTTAAAAGAGGGTTTTCAATCCATTGAGCATGTCAAACGTTATACAACTACAGGAATGGCAACTGATCAAGGTAAGACCAGTAATGTTAATGCACTTGGAATAATATCAGAGTTAACAAATACTGAAATCTCTGAATTAGGTACGACAACATTTCGTTTACCTTATAAGCCAGTGACATTTGGAGCAATTGCTGGACGTCATGTTAAAGAATTTTTTGATTTAGAGAGAACAAGCCCAATGCATCAATGGCATATTGATAATAAAGCTTTATTTGAGGATGTAGGTCAATGGAAAAGAGCCTGGTATTATCCTCAAAGGAATGAAAGTTTTCAGTCTGCTTTAAATAGAGAAGTAAAAGCAACCAGAGATAGTCTAGGGATATTAGATGCATCAACGCTTGGTAAAATAGATATTAAAGGAAGAGATGTTAGCGAATTCTTAAATAGAATTTACACAAATTCTTGGTCAAAATTAGAAATTGGAAAATCTCGATATGGTGTAATGTTAGGTGATGATGGGATGGTTATTGATGATGGTGTAACAACTAGATTAGACGAGTATCATTATCTTATGTCAACAACTACAGGAAATGCGGCATCAGTAATGTCAAAATTAGAAGATTGGTTGCAAACAGAATGGCCAGAGTTAGAAGTATATTTAACATCCGTAACAGAAAATTATGGAACGATAAGCTTAAATGGCCCAAATTCAAAAAAATTAATGCAAAAACTAGTTCCAGATTTTGATTTTTCAAAAGAAAATTTTCCTCATATGAGTTTTAAGAATATTAATATTAACGGAATAAAATGTAGAGTCATGCGTATAAGTTTTACTGGGGAAATGTGTTATGAAATAAATGTGCCATCTGGCTATGCTAAAAATCTTTGGGAACTTTGTATAGATAAAGGTAAGGAATTTAATATTACGCCATATGGTACTGAAGCGATGCATGTACTTCGTGCTGAAAAAGGATTTATTATTGTTGGTCAAGAAACAGATGGATCAGTGACACCAGTAGATCTAGATATGGACTGGATAGTTAGTAAGAAGAAATATGATTTTATTGGTAAAAGGGCATTATATAGAAGTGATACTATTAAAAAAGATAGGAAACAATTAGTTGGATTAAGAACTAAAGATCCAAATAAGGTTCTTGAAGAAGGATCTCAATTGGTTGAAGAAATAACTGCCCTACCTATGAAAATGGTTGGTCACGTGACCTCTAGTTACTATTCACCTAATTTAAAAAGCTCTTTTGCTTTAGCTTTAATCAAAGGTGGTCTTGAAAAAAAAGGAAGTGTTTTAATTGCTCCAATGGAAAATGAAAATATTGAAGTAGAAATAACTAGTCCAATATTTATTGATCCTGAGAATCAAAGAGTTAATCAATGAGTTTAACTTACAGTAATATTTTGAAAATAAATAAAAAAAATTACAATGGAGTAACAATAGAAGAAAAAGCTCTATCAGGTAAAATAAATATACGAGGTAAAAGTTCAGATAAAGAATTTATGAAAAATATAGGCTCAGTATTAAACCTGGTTTTACCAATTGAGCCAAATGTAAGAATTTTTAATAATAATATTAGTATTATGTGGCTTGGTCCTAATGAATGGTTAGTCGAAACACCAGAAAATGAGAAAGATGAAATTATTTCTCTATTAGAATCTAAACTTAATCCAGAAAAAACAGCAATAACTGATGTTTCATTTAATAGAACTGTTTTACGGCTTGAAGGGGAAAAGGTATTTATTTTACTTTCTAAATTTCTTGTCGCGAACTTAGAAAAAATTTTGGAAACTAATTTTTCTGTAGCTCAAACTATATTTATAAAAATTCCAATACTTTTTATTAGAAATAATACTGATAAAGAAGAAACTTCATTAGATTTACATTTGAACAGATCACATGTAAAATATGTTTATGATTTATTAGTTGATGGTAGTAAAAATCTTAATATTTAATTTATTTTTTATCTTAATTTCATTAAGTAAAGTATCATCTGGTAAAACTATATTTGGAAAAGCAAATGTAATTGATGGTGATACTATACATATTAATAAAAATAAAATAAGACTGCATGCTATTGATGCCCCTGAAACAAATCAAACATGTAAAAAAAATAGTAAAAACTGGAATTGTGGTGAGGAATCAACAAATTTCTTAAAAGAATTAATTGATAATAGTAAAATTGAATGCATCACAAAGGGTAAGGATCGATATAATAGATTTATTGGAGTCTGCTATAAAGATAATTTAGATTTAAATAGTGCAATGGTTCTGAATGGATGGGCGATAGCTTATCGATATTATTCAACAGATTATATTGAAGAAGAAGAAGAAGCAAAACAAAAAAAAAGGGGAATATGGATTGGAGATTTTGAGGAACCTTATTTATTTAGAAAAAAAAATAAATAATTAACCATGATGTTGTAAATCTTTTAAATAAATTAATTCTTCTATTTCCTGATCTTTTTTTTCAATTTCCAAATCTTTATTTTCTATTGTTGATTTTAATTTATTTAATTCTTTTTCAAAATTAAGATTTTTTTCTTTAATTTGGCTAATTTCTGATTTTAATATTGAATTTTCAATATTTACTTCTTCTATATTTTCAGCAGATGTAGATTTAGCTAATTCAGTTTCTAATTTAAGAACTAAATTTTCATTCTTTGATAATTGTTTTTTTAATTCAGTAATTTGATTTTTAAGCAAATTTATTTGCTCAATGTTTTGTGAATAGTTTTCTATGGAGTTATTCTCTAAATCTGAGATGTTGCTTAAGGATTGTTCATAATCATTTTTAACAGTGTTAAACGATTTATTTAAATCATTTATTTCTTTGCGAAGATTTTTAATTTGATCATCTCTAAATTTTAACCTTTGATCTTTTTGGAATACTTCAAGTTTTAACTCTTCTATTTCATTTCTTAAGCTTGACTCATCGACAACATTACTTGGGATGATTTCATCCAAAGGTTGTTTTTCTTCTGTTGTAAAATCTATAGAGGGCAAATAGAAAAAAATACCAAATATTGCTAAAATTAATATAATAAATAAATATCTGTTTCTTCTTCTTTTTCTTGCACGCGCACCAACAAAACCTACCATAAGACGTCTATAAGGCGCTAGTTATAAAAAATAAATATTTAATTTTTACTAATTTGTGGATCCAAAGAGTACGTGGTTAATCTTAGATATTCGGTAATTTGCTTAATATCTCCAATATTTTTTAGAGTTTCATAGGGAATTAAAGATCCAAAATACATATAAATATTATCGCCAATTTTTCTTTTTAGTTCATACATACATAGAGAATATCTAAAGGTTTGACCTATTTTATTAGCAATATGATATAGTTGACTATTTTGACCGTCAAAAAAAATTGGTAACACAGGGCTTTTAGTTTTAAGGACTAATTTCGATACCCATTGTTTCCACTCACCATCGTCAGCTTTTGTATTAATTTTTAAGTTTTGTTTAGTCGCTATCGTTCCAGAAGGGAAAAGCACTAAAACACCTTCATTATGCAAAACTTTTTCAGCTTCTTTACGTGTATTAATATTAGTTAACAGAGCTTCTCTATTTTCATTAAAATCAATTGGTAATATTTTATCTTTTACTGCCTCCGCTTGTCTTAAGACTTTATGTGTAACCATTTTATAATCTTGTCTTACTTTTGAAATTGCTGAACATATGGATACACCATCAGCAACTCCAAAAGCATGATTTGCAATAACAATTAATTTTCCTTTTTTTGGAATGTAACTACCGTCCTGAAAATTAGTTATCAAAGTAAAATTTAATTTATCTACTGCATCATCCCAGAAAAGCTCAGGCGGTCTATTTTCAGATAAATATTCATCATATAATTTTTTTAATTTTAATTTTCCTGTTAATAATTCAGTAATCTTAATAAATATTTGACCAATAAAATTTACTTCCGATGTTGCAAATGTAAATACAATTTTATTTTTATTCATGATGAAAATGAATCAATTTAAATAAATAAGTGTTTTTCAAATATATTACATATTTGCATAATTTGGTCCCCCACTACCTTCAGGTACAACCCAATTTATGTTTTGAGATGGTTCTTTAATATCACATGTTTTACAATGAATACAATTTTGCGCATTAATTACAAATTTAGGATTTTGAATATCTGTCTTATCAACCTCATATACACCAGCAGGACAATATCTTTGAGATGGCTCATCATATGCATTTAAAGTAAATTTTATTGGTAATTCCTTATCCTTTAATTGTAAATGCACTGGCTGATCAGCTTCATGGTTAGTTCCAGTCAAATAAACAGAACTGGTTTTATCAAAAGTAAATATTCCATCATATTTTGGATAATCTATTTTCTTTGAATCTTTTGCTAATTGTAAAGCTTCATGATCAGCATGTTTGTGTTTTAGTGTAAAAGGAAGCTTGCCTCTAAATATTATTTGATCAATTCCTGTGAATATTATTGCAGGTATTAGCCCCCAATTAAAACTAGGTTTTACATTCCTTGCAGCAAACAATTCTTTATAAAGCCATGAACGTTTAAATTTATCTTCATATGCTGCAAGAGGTACAGATTTACTTAAATAGTCATTAATTGTTTCAGCAGCTATAATTCCACTTTTCATTGCAGTATGTGAACCTTTAATCTTTGGCATATTTAAAGTGCCTGCATCACATCCAACTAATAATCCACCTGGCATATACATTTGAGGTAAACTTTGAATACCACCTTCAATAAGTGCCCTTGCTCCATAAGCAATGCGTTTTCCATTAGTGAGAATTTTCTTAATTGCTGGGTGAGTTTTAAATTTTTGAAATTCATCGTAAGGGGATAAATATGGATTTTTATAATCAAGACCGATTACGTATCCTAAAAATATTTGTTTGTTTTCAGCGTGATAACAAAAACTGCCGCCATAAGTTGCATTATCTAATGGCCATCCCGCAGTATGCATGACAAGACCTTCTTCATGCTGACTTTCATCGACTTCCCAAATTTCTTTAAACCCAATTCCGTATTGTTGTGGTGACTTATCTTTCGATAAATTATATTTTTTAATTAGTTCTTTGCCTAAATGACCTCTACAACCCTCAGCAAATACTGTTACTTTAGCGTTAATATTAATACCTGGTTCAAAACTATCTTTTTTGTTACCATCTTTATCAATGCCCATATCACCAGTTTGAACACCAATTACATGATCATCGTCTGAATATAATATTTTAGATGCTGCAAATCCTGGAAAAATTTCTACTCCTAAACTCTCAGCCTCACTTGCAAGCCATCTACATAAATTTGCAAGACTAATGATATAATTCTTATGATTTTTTTGAACACCAGGAAGGAGCCAAGTAGGCCAATTTAAAGAGCCTTTCTTAGATAAGAATAAAAACTTTTCTTTTGTTACTTTAGTTTTAATTGGCGCGTCTTTACTTCTCCAATCAGGAATTAATTCATCGAGTGCTCTTGTTTCAAAAACATTACCACTTAAAATATGAGCTCCTACCTCTGATCCCTTTTCTAATACACAAACATTAATTTCTGGGTTAAGTTGCTTTAGTTTAATTGCAGTTGAAAGGCCTGATGGACCAGCACCTACAACCACAACATCATAGTCCATTGACTCGCGTTCTACTTCCATTTTATTTATTGTAATAAATTAATTTATTGTTGAATAGTATTTAATTTATCTAGTTCAGAAGATAATTGAGGCAATGCCTCAAATAAGTCAGCGTTTAATCCATAATCAGCAACATTAAATATTGGAGCTTCTTCATCTTTATTAATTGCAACAATTACCTTACTTTCTTTCATACCTGCTAAATGCTGTATTGCACCAGAAATACCGACAGCAATATACAAATCTGGGACAACTACTTTGCCAGTTTGCCCAACTTGATAATCATTAGAAACATAACCAGCATCTACGGCAGCACGAGAAGCACCAACTGCCGCATTAAGCTTATCTGCTATTTCATTTAAAAGTTTAAAATTATCGGCACTTTGTAATCCTCTGCCACCAGATATCACAACTCGAGCAGTACTTAACTCTGGTCTTTCAGATTGAGATTCTTCTCTATCTATAAATTCAACACTGCTACTATCATTATCAAAAGCAATATTTTCTACCTGTTCTTTTCCACCGCTAGTTTCAACAGGATCAAATGATGTTGGTCTTATAGTTACTACTTTAATCTTGTCATTTGATTTAACTGTTGCAATAGCGTTACCAGCGTAAATGGGCCTCATAAAAGTATCGGAACTTATTATTTTTATAACATCACTTACTTGTGCAATATCTAGTTTAACAGCAATTCTAGGAAAAATATTTTTTCCAAATGTTGTCGCAGGTGCCATGATGTGGGAGTAATTGTTAGCCAAAGATACTACGATAGGCTCAATATTTTCAGCAATTGGGTTTTTAAGTTTTTCATTATTTGCTAAATATACTTTTGAGACTTTTTCACATTTAGAGATATTTTTAGCTAACTCTTCACATTCATAGCCTGTTACCAAAACATGGATATCGTGGTCTATTTGCGATGCTGCAGATATAGTATTTAGGGTTGATGATTTGATATCTATATTATTATGTTCTGCTAATACTAATATTGTCATATAACTTTTGCCTCATGTTTAAGTTTCTGAACCAGTTCAGCAACATCACTTACCATAATTCCTTTTTGTCTAACAGGTGGTTCTTCTACTTTAATCTGTTCAATCCTAGGTTCTATATTTATACCAAGTGAAGATGCTTCTTTTGTATCAATTGGTTTTTTCTTTGCTTTCATTATATTTGGTAAAGAAGCATACCTTGGTTCATTAAGTCGAAGATCACATGATGCTACAAATGGTATTGAAACTTTTATTCTTTCTAAACCTTCATCAATTTCTCTAGTAACGATTGCATTTTGCCCCTCAATTTCAATTTTAGATGCAAATGTAGCCTGAGGCCAATTAAGTAAAGCAGAAGTCATTTGACCAGTTTGATTAGAATCGTCATCTATTGCTTGTTTTCCCAATAAAATAATTGATGGTTTTTCTTCTTCAGCAACTTTAGAAATTATTTTAGAAATAGCTAGAGGCTCTAAATCATTGTTTGTTTTAATATGTATACCCCTATCAGCTCCCATTGCTAATGCAGTTCGGATAGTTTCTTGCACCTTATCATTACCAATAGAAAGAATTATAATCTCATCTGCTTTACCAGCTTCTTTTATTCGCAGAGATTCCTCTACCGCATTTTCATCAGGAGGATTCATGGACATTTTTACATTATCTTTTTCAACTCCAGAACCATCAGCTTTAACCCTGATTTGAACATTATAATCTATGACTCTTTTTACGGCTACAAGTAACTTCATACTATTGTTTTAGTTTTTCATTTTTAGGATCATAGGGGCTATCTTCTATAACAGTTACATTGTACTTTTTATCTAATATATCCATTTCTAATTTTTGACCGACGTCTGCAAATTTAGGTTCTACCATACCAATAGCTAATGATTTTTTCACTCTAAAACCATAGTTACCTCCTGTCGCACGACCTATAACTTTTCCATTATTATAAATAGGATTATTACCCAAAGCATCTGCATCTTCAACATCATGAACCTCTAAAGTTACCATTTTGTTTTTAAAACCATTTTGCTGCCATTTAACAAGAGAATCTCTTCCAATAAAATTCCCTTTATTTAAATGTACAAATCTTTCTAATCCAGATTCAAAAGCTGCATATTCTATAGACATTTCGGTACCAACCAATTTGTAGGTTTTTTCAACACGTAAGCTTTCCATCGCTCTAATACCAAATGGTTCAAGCCCGTGATCTTTTCCTGCTTCCATCAATTTATCAAAAATATGGTTTTGATATTCAATTGGATGATGTAATTCCCATCCGAGTTCTCCAACAAAATTCATTCGCATAGCAATACTAGGGGCTAAACCAACATTGATTTTTTTTGAGGATAACCATGGGAAATTTTCATTAGATAAATCAGTCTTTGTAATTTTGGAAAGAATATCTCTTGATTTAGGTCCTGCTAAAACAAGAACACCCATACTGTTAGTTAGATTTTCATAAATTACTGTTCCATCTTTGGGCATCCATTTATGAATCCAATCGTGATCTAATCGTTGAAATGCTCCCGCTGAAACTAAATAAAACGAATTTTCTTTTTCTTTCGCAATTGTAAATTCTGAGTGAACTCCTCCAGCAGTATTTAGTGCATGACAAAGATTAACTCTTCCAATTTTTTTAGGGATTTTGTTTGCAACTAAGTAGTCTAAAAATTCTTCTGCACCAGGTCCTGAAATCCGACATTTAGCAAAGGCAGTCATATCTAGAAGGCCAGCATTATTCTGAACATTCAAGCACTCGTTGCCAACATGTTCAAACCATTTTGATCTTCTAAATGACCAATCATCTTTTTGTAATTCTTTTGAAGGTGCAAACCAGTTAGCACGCTCCCAACCAAACTTTTGACCAAAAACTGCTCCAAGATTTTTTAATCTATCATAACAAGGAGCTTGTCTTAATGGACGTCCCTCTTCTCTTTCTTCATCAGGATAGTGTACTGTAAAGACATTAGCGTAAGCTTCTTCATTCTTTTTAATCAAATATGCCTCTGTTGCATAATCACCAAATCTTCTAGGATCCACACCTAACATATCAATTGTAGGTTCACCGTCTACTATCCACTCGGCAATTTGCCATCCTGCTCCACCAGCTGCAGTAATTCCAAAACTATGTCCTTCATTTAACCAGAAATTTTTTAGTCCCCATGCCGGTCCAACAATTGGACTTCCATCTGGTGTATAACAAATAGCACCATTGTAAACTTTCTTAACTCCAACTTCTCCAAAAATAGGAACACGGTGCATTGCTGATTCAATGTGAGGCTCTAAACGCTCCAGGTCTTCTTGAAATAATTCAAATTCAGATTCTTTGTCAGGTCCATCTACATAACAAACGGGAGCTCCTTTTTCATAAGGCCCTAATATCAATCCTCCTCTTTCTTCACGCATATACCAAGAACTATCAGAATCTCGTAAGACTCCCATTTCAGGAAGTCCTTGTTCTTTTCTTTTTAATATTTCAGGATGATCGTCAGTCACTATGTATTGGTGTTCAACAGATATAACTGGAATATCAAGTCCGACCATCTTTCCAGTTTGTCTTGCAAAATTACCGCTACATGACACTACATGCTCACATTCAATAGAACCTTTATCAGTTTCTACAATCCATAAATCATCTTTATTTTTTTTAATACCAGTTACAGAAGTATTTCTATAAATTTCTGCACCTTTATCTCTTGCTCCTTTTGCTAGAGCTTGAGTTAGATCGGCTGGTTGAATATATCCATCTTCAGGATGTTGAATTGCACCTATCAATCCATCTGTATTACAAAGGGGCCAAATTTCTTTTACTTGTTCAGGTGTTAAAAATTTAACATCTACACCTATTGTTTTTGCAACTCCTGAATATTGATAATACTCATCCATTCTATCTTGAGTAGTTGCTAAACGGATATTTGAAACCACACTAAAACCAACTTTTTGTCCTGTTTCTTCTTCAAGAGTTTTGTAAAGTTTGACTGCGTATTTATGCAACTGACCTACTGAATAACTCATATTAAATAATGGAAGTAAACCTGCTGCATGCCATGTAGATCCTGAAGTTAATTCTTTTCTTTCAACCAGGACTACATCTGACCAACCCTTTTTGGCTAAATGATAGAGAGTGCTAACGCCTACAGCACCTCCACCGATGACAACTACTTTTGACTTTGATTTCATTATTACTATTTAATACTGTACTTCATTAATCATATTAAATAAGGTGGGTCAATCATGAGATACTTTAAAAAAATAATTTTGGTGGTTATAATGAGTGCGTTTATTTGTCTTCCTATACAGGCTGAAATGACTCTTAAAGAATTGTTTTTTGATGAGTCTAAGCCTTTTCATTTAAAAATTTTAGATGTTATTCCTGAAGAGGGAATTGTTCAAATTGGTGATGAAAATGCAAATAATACCATTATTGAATTTATGGATTATTTTTGCGGATATTGTAAAAAAGTTCATCCTGAATTACTTCAGATTGCAAGTGAAAGAAAAGATACACGAATAGTATTTTTACAACATCCAATTTTAAGTGAGTCTTCTAAATTACTAGCAAATATGGTTATAGCTGCAAACATGCAGAACAAAGGTATAGATTTTCATAATGCATTGTTTGAGGTTGAAGGAAATTTAAATAATGCAAAACTAAAACAAATAATTGAAAATCTTGAGTTAAATGATGCTAAATTAAATATCGATATGACAAAAGAAAGTGTTAATAATATCGTAAGACTGAGTTCTTTTTTAGCTAATGGATCAGGTGCTCGAGGTACTCCTACTTTTTTTGTTAATGAAGAACTTGTTGTTGGTTATATCTCTATTGATAGAATAAA
>CACHAQ010000025.1 GCA_902577905.1 uncultured Alphaproteobacteria bacterium | reverse complement strand
GGTAAAATTGGATTATAATTATTTAAACGATTTTTAATTGTTTCTTCGTCAACATTTAAGTTCATAGAACCTTTATTGACATCTATTTCTATTAGATCACCATTTTGAACCGCTGCTAACGGGCCTTTTACAGCTGCCTCAGGGGCAGTATGTAGGATTACTGTTCCATATGCTGTTCCACTCATTCTAGCATCAGATATCCTAATCATATCCCTAACACCTTTCTTTAAAAGTTTTTGTGGAAGACGCATGTTTCCAACTTCTGCCATACCAGGATAACCTTTTGGTCCACAATTTTTCAAGACTAATATAGAGTTTTCATCTACTTCTAAATTTGGATCATCAATTTTTTCATGAAATTCTTCTACACTTTCAAAAACAACTGCTTTTCCAGTATGTTTCATTAATTCTGGTGATGCAGCAGATGGTTTAATGATTGCACCATTTGGAGCAATGTTTCCTTTAAGAATTTTAATACCTCCATTTTTTGTTAATGGATTGTCAAATTCTTTTATAACTTCATTATTCCAACATTTAGCATCTTTGTTATTTTCACCAATACTTTTTCCATTTACAGTTAATGCATTTTCTTCTAATAATTTTTTTTCAAGTAATCTTTTTATTACAACAGGAACTCCACCAGCATAATAAAAATCTTCCATTAAGTATTTTCCAGAAGGCTGCAGATTGACAAGTGTTGGAATTCCCTCTCCACACTTATTCCAATCTTCTAAATCCAGATCTATTTCCATTCTTCCTGCAATAGCTGCTAGATGAATAACAGCATTTGTTGAACCACCTATTGCACCATTAACTTTTATTGCATTTTCAAATGATTTTTTTGTTACAATATTTGACATAGTTATATTGTCTTTAACCATTTCAACAATTCTTTTTCCTGACATGTGAGCTAAAGCGTATCTTCTTGAATCAACTGCTGGAATTGCTGCATTTCCAGGAAGGGACATTCCTAATGCCTCAACCATTGAACCCATTGTTGATGCTGTACCCATTGTCATACAATTACCTTTTGATCTGCTCATTGAAATTTCTGCATTGATAAAATCTTCTTCTGTAATTACACCTGCGTTTAAGTCAGCATCAAGTTTCCAAACTCCCGTTCCAGAACCAATAGTTTCCCCCTGATGATGACCATTAAGCATTGGACCACCTGAAACTCCTATTGTTGGAAGGTCAACACTTGCTGCACCCATCATTAATGAAGGTGTTGTTTTATCACAACCCATTAATAGTACGACTCCGTCTATAGGATTGCCCCTTATTGCTTCTTCAACATCCATACTTGCCAAATTTCTAAACAACATAGCTGTTGGTCTTAAATTAGATTCACTTGCTGAAAAAACAGGAAATTCTAGTGGAAAACCACCAGCTTCATAGACACCTTTTTTAACAGACTCAGCTATCTCTCTAAAATGACCATTACATGGTGTTAGTTCTGACCAAGTATTGCAAATTCCAATTACAGGACGTCCATCAAATAAGTGATTGGGATGCCCTTGATTTCGCATCCAACCTCTATGAATAAATGTATCTCTTCGATGTGATTTAGAATTATACCAATTAGAAGATCTGAATTTATTTTTTTTATTCATAAAAAAAGTCTTATCTAATTAAAGAAAAAAATCAAATTTTAAATTTATTATCTTCAATACCAGGAGTATTAACATTTAATGCAAATAAGCTACCATCATATTTATTTTTACCTAAGTTATTAGCAGTAGTAATAAATAAAGTTTTAAGATCACTTCCTCCAAATACACAATTTGTTACATTTTCAACAGGTAGCTGGTAAATTTGATCAACCCTGCCTTTTGGATCAATTTTCACAACACATGATCCACCCCAACGACAATTCCAAATAAAACCATCACTATCAATAGTTGATCCATCTGGAGCACCTCTTTCAAAATCAAAGAAATTTTTTTTATCTGATACAACACCTTCATCTAGGTTAAAATTGTATTCTAGTAATGATCCCTCAGTTGTATCAGTAAAATAAAATTTTGTGTTATCAGGACTCCAAACAAATGTGTTAGGTATACCAAGATTTGTTTCAACAATATTTAATTTATTTTCTGATAAACAATATAAAGTTCCAGATTTAGTATTTAAAGGCTTTCCACTTCCATCGTTGTTAATATTATTTTGCATCGTCCCAAACCAAAGCCTGCCTTTAGCATCTGATGCACCATCATTAGATCTATTTGATGAAATTTCATCTTCAACATTAATTATTCTTTCATATTTTTTAGAATGAAAGTTAAATTTATTTACTCCACAATTTGATACTAAAGCAATTTCATTCTTAGAGATTATTGATGTCGCTGTAACAAATTCAGGTAAATCAAAAGTTTCTAATTTTTCATTTTCTAAATTAATTTTGAATAAAACTGATTTTGGTTTAATATCTACCCAAAGTAAACTTTGATCAATTGAAGACCAAGTAATACCTTCTCCTAAACTATTTTTTACATCTTTATATAATTCGACCTCACTCATATTTTAGATCAATATAATAAAATTTAGAATTTATGAAGATAGGATTAGAGGTAGTGAGCTTTATCTTTAATACGAGCCATTACTTCTTTTGTTGCTTCTTCAGATCCGTCATGAAATGTACCCATTAGTTTATCTAAAAAGCTAGTATTTCCTCCTGAGTAATTACATTCAAAGTATTTGTGATGAATATAGTGCATATAATCACCCGTTGGTATTGATACACCATTTTTGAAAGTCATCTTTTCATATCCAGTATGTCCAGGTGTAGGAGCTAATCCAGCATGAAAAACATGATACATCGCAACAAGAGGATGTGAAGGGATGATCCAATGAACTAAGATACCTGAAAAATATAGTATGTGCTCTATTGGATGCATTGACATACCTGACCAAGCACCAGTATTCGTGTTACGGTGATGAACTTTATGAGCGATTTTATAAAGTGGTGCCCAGTGCAATAATCTATGAGTTAAGTAAAAATGTGCGTCTCTTATAAATGGAACAAGAAAGAACATGAAACAACAATATATTGGATAAGCCTCCCAACTTACATATGGGATTATTTGATTTGCAAATGCCCAAAATGTAATTACTTCGTATGCTGTCCATAATGGAATAGCACTACAAAAAGTATAGAATAAGTTATCTTTAGTCTGATCATTAAATAAAAATGTTGAGTTGTTTTTTTCCAAAGGTCGTGGATTATATTTAAAGGAAGTTCCTTGTGTTTTCAGTCTTAAATGAAAGAAGCCTGTCCAAAGCAAAATAATAACTGCATTTCTAAAGAATATATAGGATATCCATCCTATTTCAAAAGTCTTCATTGTTTCTAAGGAAGGAGTCAAAAAAAGATATGTAGCAACTGTAATTGCTGCAAAAACAAAAGTCCATGGAAAAAAAATTCCTGGAAATTTAAAAAAATACTTTAAAAATTTAATTGGATTAAAAAATATATCTTTAGGTGGATTAATACTAATTGTGCCAAAAGGTTTCCAATGACCTCTTTTATCTCTTGTACCGAAATCATTGTCATTTAATTGATTACCCATATTGTGTTTATAGTATATTTTGAGTAAAAAAAAAGAGACTAAATTGTCGTATCTGGAACCTTCACATCAATAAAATAATTTTTATCTTTGGATTGCTTAAATATTGCTGGGATTATTGATCTATAAGCAGAAATTATTCCGTAATGAGGTTCAGGCATTTGATTTTTAACTATTTTGTGAAATTTTTTTAGATTATGGCATGGGATTTTTGGGAAAATGTGATGCTCAATATGATACTCCATATTTGAATACAAAAAACTAAAAAAGGGATTCATAATAACAGTTCTTGTGCTTTTTCTATGATCTTTAATATTATCAGCTAGTCCAGCATGTTGAGTCATGCCACAAATCATTAATATAGTATTACCATAAAATGGAGGTAAAATTATCATTACTATAGGTAGCCATGATTGAAACAAAACTGAAGATAAAATTACAAGCAACCAAAAACTTAAATATAATCTTGAACTATTAATAATTTTTTTTATTTCCTTTTCAGGCACTGTAACTTTTACAACAGGAGTAATTATCCCAAATGAATGTTTAATAATTTCAAAATGAGTAAAATGTCTTATTTTTTGTATATTAATTATTGGACCAAGTGGTAAAAAATTTAAAAGAAATCTAACAGGTTCTGTTGGCTTTGGACTATTATTTTCGTAATCATAGACTTCTTCATGTGTAAATATTGTGTAAGTGTGATGATGAAAATGACTCCACTTCCATCTTACTGCCTCAAACCCCCCAAGCAAAGAAGTTATATGATAAAAAAATTTATTTAACGATCTTCTTTTAAAATATGTTTCGTGATTTGTTTCATGTTGAATACTAATGATTTTACAATAAAAAATATTTCCATAAAGTAGAAGAGCAGGGATTGACCATAGAGTACCCCAACTTATAATACATAGATACCCACTTAATATTAAAGCAACAATAAATAAGGTTATATCTATTGTACCTTTTAAATCTGATCTCTTAGATAGTTCTTTTAAAGTTTTCTTATCTATATTTGGTTTATACCAATTTTTTAAATCAACTTCTCCTGCGAACATTAATCAAAATTTTTCTGAAAGTTTTAGAAATTTTTCAAATTCACCTTCGTCGATATTAACTGTGATTTTAGGATCATTAAATTTTTTGTTTACTGTATCATCGTGAAACTCTTTAAAGGCGCTAACTCTTTCAGCTTGTAATTTTGCAAATTCTTTTTTAAAATCTCTATAAATTCTCGCATGTCTTGGAATTTTTCCTTGGGTATAGCCTAATACATCATTAGCAAATAAATACTGCCCATCACATCCAGAACCACTTCCCATTGAGAGAGTCATGATATCAACTTTTTTGGTAATAACTTCTGCAACTTTTGGAGGAACTACTTCAAGCTCAACTCCGATAGCTCCCGCTTCTTGTAACTCAAGCGTATGTTCTAAAATTCTGATAGCCTTATCAGCAGTTTTACCTTGTGCAACAAATCCGCCAATCCAAGTAGCATTTCCTGGAACTAATCCGACATGACTGTTAATTGGAACATACTCATCTCTTAATGCTCTAATCCATTTATAACTCCAATTACCGCCATAGATTACATCTGCTCCAATATCTAAATACTTATGTGATAGTTTCATTGCTTCATATTCAGAAGCTACTCTTACTGCACCTCCAGATTGCATAAAGCAAGTTGGCGCAGCCTCACGAATTCTTTTAAGTTCATCAAAAGAATTATAAATGCCAAATTGTGGAGCATCATGAGAAGTACAAATCATGTCAATGCCTGCCTCTTCAGCTGCTGCAGCTTCATCAGCATTATGTACAAACATAACACTTAATTGCCTTTTACCTTTGCATTGCAAATAATCGTAAACTGTAAGTTTTTTTCTACTCATAAAATCTCCAAAAAAATATTTAATCTATCTTAATGAAAATTTTGTCATTATCAACTTTAACTGGATATGTTTTTAAATCCTCACAAGCTGGTGGACTTAAAGCTTCTCCGGATTTAATATTAAAAATTCCCTGGTGCATTGGACATTCAATTTCATCATCCATAACTAAACCATCTTCAAGATGTACCGCCTCGTGTGTACAAATTCCATCAGTAGCATAAAAACCATCTGTTAGCTTATACACACAAAAAGTTTTATCTTGATGATCAAATCTGATGAGATCCTCTTCTTCAATACTATCTGTAGACCCTACTTCAATCCAATTTTCTTCAGACATAGATTGTATATAATAGCTATTTTATGAAAATAAATACAAAATAATTAAATTGTTATTTTTGTACAAGTTTATTTAATTTTAGATTTTGATCTGAGAGAATTTGTTTATCTACAATGGTTTCTTTCTCAGTTAATTTAGAAGTTATTCTAATGTCACGGCCTACTTTTCCTATGATTCCAACACCACATGCTCCTCTTATTTTATTATTTTTTAGGAAAAAATAAATAACACCATTATTAATATCATTACCCCTTTCGATGATTTCATCATACTCATCACAAATACCAGTCAGTTGAAGATTCAAATTAAATTGATCAGACCACATCCAAGGAATTGAAGTGTATTCTGTTTTTACTCCAGCAATATTTTTTCCAGCACATATTCCATGATTTTGTGCATGTTGATAAGACTCGAGTCGCATATTTCTTTCATAGAATGGATGATAAAAATTAGATACGTCACCTGCTGCATAAACATCTTTAATAGAAGTTTCACAAAATTGATTAGTTACAATACCATTATCAAGCTTTAAATTTGTATTTTCAAATAACTTTACAGTCGGGGTTGAGCCTATACCTGCAATTATAAAATCTGTTTCTATTAAAGAATTATCATTTAATAAAATTTCATAATCGTCATTTTTTTTAGTTATTTTTTCTATCTGTTTATTTAATATTATTTCATTTCCATGTTCTATATGAGTGTTTTGAACTAAATCAGCAATTTGTTTGGGTATAATTCTTCCCATAAGTTGATTACCAATTTCAATAACAATTACTTTCTTTTGAAGCTGAGATAAAGATGAGGCAATTTCTAAGCCAATAAAACCACCACCAATAATTGTTATTTTATTTTTATTTGAAACTATTTCTTTAATTTTTTTGGCTTCTTCTAAATTTCTTAGATAATAAATATCATTCTTTAAATTATTATCTAAAGTAAGTTTTTTATTTTCAGAACCTGTTGAAATAAGCAAACTATCATAAGAGTAAACATTATCATTTTTTGCAAAAAGTTTTTTATTTTCAAAATCAACTTTATTAATTGATATATTTTCAAATTCTATATTTTCATTTTTTATTACGTCGTTAGAATGAAAATAAAGATCTTCTGCTTTTTTTTTATCTAGCAAAAAATCTTTAGATAAAGGAGGTCTTTCGTATGGTAATGAATTTTCTTCACCTAAAATTTTAATATTTGATTTTGAATCATTTTGTCTGATCTCTCTAGCAGCATAGATTCCAGCTTGACCACCACCTAAAATTATAATGTTGTTTTTCACTCAGTCTAAGCGTTGCTTGGAACAGATAATGGAATTTGATAGTCAGGATTTTTTGCTTGTTTTATGAGTGCTGGAATAATTTCTTTATAAGCCCCAAGAAGACCTTTTCTGGCAGGTGGTAATTGATCTTTAATCATAGCATGCAGCTTAGGTAAATTATGTGAGGGAACTTGAGGGAACATATGGTGCTCAACATGATATTCCATATGCCAATATAAAAAACTTAAAACTGGATTTAAATATACTGTTCTAGTTGTATACCTGTGGTCTCTTTTATCTTCTCTAAGTCCTGCGTGTTGAGTAAGACCCATAAGCATAACAAGGGTCTTTCCATAAAAATTAGGCAATAAAACATATAGAACTGGAAGCCAACTTTGAAAGTAAGCTGAAGAAGCTATACTAATTATCCAAATAGAAAGATGACTCCATGCAGATAATCTACATTTCCATCTTTCATTTTTTGGAATACAAACTTTCATTACATCAGTAGTTACACCAAATGCATGTTTTATAGTTTCCCATTGAAGAGAATTTTTAAAGAAAATAAAACCAGAGAATGGAATGTAATGAGAGAAAAACACAATCAAGTCAGTTGGTTTTTTTACATGTATTTCAAAATCTACAGGATCATTAAATTGGGTATAAGTATGATGATGATAGTGAGAATATCTCCATCTGATAGGTTCAAAATTATCCATGAAACTAGCAATATAATAAAAGAAATCATTCCAGAATTTAGATTTAAAAGCAGTTCTGTGACCAGTTTCATGCCATATAGCATCGCTGCATCCCCAAATATTTCCGTATATTATAAAAAATAATAATGACCACCAAGTGCCCCAAGTGACATACGCAAGATATCCAAAAAGAAACAGAGATGAAAAATAAATAATCATATGCTTAAAACCCTGCCAATCAGATTTCTTGCATAACTGCTTGAATTCTTTTTTATCTATATTTGCTCGATACCATTTACCTAAATCAACATCCATAATGAAAAAATAGCACTTTTTGATAATCTTATAAATATAAAAATTGCTTTAAATTCGTAAATAAGTGCGACTATTTTATCTATCAAAAGAAAGAGGGATTTAATTTGTAATAAGATCTTTAATACTTTAATTTAATTGTATTATTGATTTATTTACTTATAAATTAATGCATAAATTATTTGGAGGAATTATGAAAAAAATCTTTGCTTTCATTGCTTTATTTTTTGCTTTTGCATCTACTTCAGCAGTAGCAAAAAATGATTACAGCTGTGATAAGAAATTTATATTTTTCCCAGGTGGTCCTGAAGGTGGCCCATTTGGAACTATCGTTTACAATGGTGCAGTAGCTGCTGCTGAACACACTGGTTGTGAAGTAGATTACTACTGGTCACAGTGGAACTCAGAAATCATGATTAAACAATTTAAAGAAGCTGTTGCTTTACAGCCTGATGGAATTGCAATCTATGGTTTTCCAGGAGACGCTGCTATGAGACCTATCATTCAAGAAGCTAGAGAAATGGGTATAGTAATTACTACTATGAATACACCTCTTCCTGATCTTGAATCAGAATATAAAACTGAAGGATTTGGTTATGCAGGTGCAGATCTATTCGATGCTGGATTTAATCTAGGTAAAAAAGCTGTTGAAGTTTGTGGTCTAAAAGCTGGAGATAAAGCTTTTATCTGGGGTCTTGCAAGTATGCCAAACAGAGGAGAAAGAACTAAAGGTGCAATAGCTGGTGTTGAAGCAGCAGGTGTTGAAGTAGTTTATCAAGAAATTCCTGATAATGTAAACTCAGATGCATCTCAAGGAACTCCTATGTACGTTGCTACTTATAGTGCAAATCCTGATATCAAAATGGCGATTACAGATCATGGTGGATTAACTGCAAGTTTACCAACTTATATGAAGGCTGCAGGCCACGGTACTGAAGAAGTATGTGGTGCTGGATTTGATTTATCAGCTCCTATTGTTGATGGAATTAATTCTGGTTACATTGATGTTGTAATTGATCAACAACCATTTATCCAAGGTTATATGCCAATTGTTCAGTTATTCCTAAGTACTAAATACGGAATGGCTGGATTGGCAATGGATACTGGTGCTGCTTTTGTTACAGCTGATAACGTTGATGCTGTTGCTCCATTGGCAGCAGTGCAAATCAGATAAATTAAATATCAAAACCTGCCTTATTTTATAAGGCAGGTTTATTTTCTATGGCTGAAGAACTTTTAAAATTACAAAATATTTATAAAAACTTTGGAAACGTCAAAGTTTTAAAAGATGTAAATATCAAAATAAATAAAGGAGAAGTGGTAGCTTTAATCGGTGATAACGGAGCTGGAAAATCAACACTTATTAAAGTTATAACAGGAGTTCATAGCCCAAACTCAGGAAAAGTTTTTTTTAAAGAAGAGGAAGTACAAATTAAATCAGTTGCCCAATCAAGAAAAATGGGAATTGAAGCAGTATATCAAGAAAGAGCCTTATGCGATCAACAAGAATTATATAGAAATATCTTTGCTGGAAGAGAGATTACAAATTCATTTGGTTTTTTAGATATAAAGAAACAAAGAAAAGAAGCAGAAAAAATTTTGCGTGACTATATAGGTTTTACTTCAAAAGCTATAACCGTTGACTCCCAAGTAATGGGTTTGTCAGGTGGAGAAAAACAAGGAGTAGCTTTTGGTAGATCATTATATTTTAATTCAGATTTAATCGTATTAGACGAACCAACTATGGGTTTATCAATTCAAGAAACTGAAAAAGTTCTCAACTTTGTCAAAGGTTTAAAAAATGAAAATAAATCTGCAATATTTATCGATCATAATATAATACACGTTTACGGCGCCGCAGATAGATTTATAATTTTAGACAGAGGTGAAGTTGTTGGGGAATTTAATAAAGAAAATATTACAAGAGAGGAACTTGTTCAAAGAATGATTCAACTTCATGAATCAGGAAAAATTAAAGTAGAAGAATAAATGAATAATTTATTAAATAGTTATTTTGTAAAAACTCACAAACTTGAAATTAGTATTACAATAATTGCCGTAGTACTTTTCTTAATTTATTTTCTTGGCGCTCCACATGTATTTACAAGATTTCCTATTTATAGAGCTTTTATGCAATCAATGCCTTTTTTTGGAATTATTGCTATATCAGCTACATTTGTTGTTACACTTGGTGAAATTGATTTATCATTTCCATCTATAGTTGGAATTACATCTTTAATATTTGGAATAATAATGACATCAACTGATGGTAATTTTTTTATAGCATTTATCTTGGCAACTTCACTTGGAATGTTTGCTGGTTTAGTAAATGGATTACTTGTTACTAAAATTGGTATACCTTCAATAGTTGCAACTATAGGTACATTATTTTTTTGGCGAGGATTGGTTAATGTAATTTCCCAAGGTAGTGGTATTGCAATCGTTGATGTAGCAGATGGCACCTGGCATCATATGATATTTGTTGAAAAATTATTTGGAAAAATTCCAATGCAATTTATTTGGTTCATTGTATTAACTGGTTTGATGCAATGGGTTTATCGATACCATAAATTTGGCAATCACATCCATTTTGTAGGTGACAATAAAGCAAGTGCTCAAATGATGGGAATTAATGTCGACAATGTAAAAATTATTGCTTTTGTTCAATTAGGATTTTTCTCTGCTTTAGCAGGAATTTTTACAATGTATGAAATGTTATATTTCTGGCCTACACAGGGTGAGGGGTTAATGTTAACGACATTAGCAGCTGTCTTTGTTGGAGGAACTTCAGTATTTGGTGGAAAAGGAACTATTTTTGGAACATTCATAGGTGTTTTAATTATAGGTTCATTAGAGTCAGGAATAGTTGCTTTAGGGTTATCTGGGTTTTATGTTAAATTTATTAATGGTCTGATGATCACTGTTGCAGTAACAGTTTACGCTTTAATTCAAAGAAGAAAAAGTTAGAGTTATTAAATTAAAAAGTTAAATTTTTTCTAAAATATATTCAGCTGAACTTACTTGGTATTCACCATTATTTTCAATAAATTTTTTTACAACTACATTATTTTCAATTATCATGGCAAATCTTCGACACCTGAAACCCATATAATTTTTTGTCTTATCAGATATCAAGTCAAAATATTTTGTAATCTCAGCATTTCCATCTGCAATTCCATTAATCTTTTCTCCATCTGTATAACTCAATAACCAAGATTTCATAACGTGCTCATCGTTTACAGAGAGACAATAAATTCCATCAATTTTTTTATTTATAAATGCATTATATAATTTTATATAACCTGGAAGATGTTGCTCAGAACAAGTTGGCGTAAATGCTCCTGGCACACCAAATAGGATAATTTTTTTATTTATAAATTCATTTTTTAATGAAGATACTGATGAAATACCTTTTTTAATAATAGGCACTTTAAAATCATCAATAATCATGTTTTTTATTTAACTTTATTATATGTCTCAAATATTTGTTTCTCGGTCAATATTTCATTCATTACTATGCCTTCAGGAAACTTTGAAGAATAAAATGCATTGAAAGGTATGCCAAATTTATTATATTTTTTTAAAAATTTATTTATTTTTTCATTTGGTTGTGTCCAATCAGCTTTTATCAATGTTACTTCTTGTGAATCAAAAAATTCTGAAATTGTTTTTGAATTTAAGACATTGATTTTATTAAACTTACAGGTAATGCACCAATCAGCAGTTATATCTAAAAAAACAATTTCATTATTAGCTATAATTTCAGGAATATTTTTAGAATTAAAATCTAACCAATTATTATTTTTATAGTTTTCTTCATTAATTTTTTGAAAAGAACTTATATATGGTGTTAAAAAGAAAATAATTATTAAAGAAATAATTAAGGGAATTTGGTAAATTCTAAATTTTAAAATTGCTGATATTAAGATTAATAGTACAGTAAATGTAACTATAAAAAAATAATTAAAATAATTATTTAATATACTTAAAAGCCAAACTATTGTTATTAATAATAAAATAGATAGAAAATATTTAAAATAAATCATCCATTTTCCAGATCGAGGTATGAAAGAAATTAGGCCTGGAAAAAAAGCTACAACCAAATAAGGTAAGCTCATTCCTATACCCATAAAACAGAATATTAAAAATAAATATGTTGTTGATTGAGTAAATGCGACTGTAACAGCTGTTCCTAAATAAGGTGCAGAACATGGAGTAGCAAGTAGTGTAGCAAAAAAACCATTAAAAAAATTCTTTGTATAAAAATTATTTCCTGAATTTAAAATATTAGATGAATGTAAAAAACTCGGTAAATTTATTTGGAAAAAGCCTACTGTGTTCAAGAAGAACATTGATATAATCATTAAAATGAACATTAAAAAGTATGGTTCTTGGAATTGCATACCCCAAGAAATTGAAATATTGATTTGTTTCAGTAACGCAAAAAATACACCAAGTATAAGAAAAGAAGTAATAATACCCAATACAGTTATAAAAAAACTACTTTTTATTTTTTTATGTTCAGTATTAATTACAGATAATAATTTTAACGATAATACAGGAAATACACATGGCATAAGATTCAAAATAAATCCGCCTAATAGTGAAATTAAGAGTATGTATACAAGACTATCGTTTATAGAAATATTTTTATCTACATTTTCAATTTCTACTTTTTTTTCAACTTTAAAACTGTGATTATTGTCATAAAAAAATATTTCTACTGGAAATTTTTTTTCATTAAATTGATCGGCATTGTAATATAAAGAGGTGTTAAGTTTTTGAAAATCAAGGGAATAATTATTTATTTGTTCTACAACAGGTAGTCCAAATGGTGTATGAATAAAAATTTTTGGATTATCAAAAAAAGAATTTGTTGATATTTCTATATCAAAAATAACGTTATTACTATTTTCAATAGCTTTAAATGAAAAATTAGAAATAGGTGTAAAATCAATATTATTGTTTAAAGTAGTAGATAACACTTTTTCAATTTCAAAAAAATAATCTGTATAAGCTCCATCTCCAGATGGTAAGTTTAAAAATATATCTGCATTACCTGGAATACAAACATCTCTACAAACTAAATAATTTATATTTAAATTTAAATTTGTTTGTTTTTTATTATCTTCAATATCTACAATTAAAGGAAATATAACTTTATCTTTATATCCAATTGATTTTAAACCAAGTATTTCAAATTCTATTGGCTCTGGCCATAATATTTTAATATCTTTCACATTGGAGGAATTATTCCATATAATTTTTTGAGGAAAACCTCCTCCTCCAGGTGATTTCCAATATGTTTTCCATTCCTCTTCTAGTTCATATTCTAATGCTAAAATTAATTGGTTATTATTATTTGATGCGGTCATTGGTGAAATCAATCTAACTTTTGATTTTTCACTAATTGCCCAATCTGAAGATAAGGTATATCCAGCTGTGCTAAATAGCCCAATAGCTAGTATTATTACTATTTTTAATAGATTTATAACTTTTATTACCTTGTCCATATAAAATTAATCAATACAATATTGAAAAATATAAATTAACGCGAATATATATACTATATGAATTTAACTGGTCAGTTCTTAATTTCAATGCCTTCTTTGGAAGATGATAGATTTGAAAAAACGGTAATTTATATGTGTGCTCACTCAAAAGATGGGGCTATGGGTATAATAATCAATAAAAAAATTGACTATGATCTTTATCCCGATTTGCTTGAACAATTAGGTATAGACAAGCCCTTAGAGGATAAGAAACTATACATTCGCTATGGTGGCCCAGTTGAAAGTGGTAGAGGATTTGTTTTACATTCTGATGAAGTAATTCAAAAAGAAACACTAACAATAGATAAAGGCGTTGCGTTAACTAGTACTTCAGAGTTTTTTGAAGACCTTTCTAAAGGCAATGGTCCAAAGAACAGTATTCTAGCTCTTGGATATGCAGGATGGGGCCCAGGACAAATTGAAAAGGAATTAGCGTCAAACAGTTGGATGACTCTTAAAACAGATAGTGATTTTATTTTTGACGAAAAAGTTAATAATAAGTGGAACGATGCATTCAACCTATTAGGAATAGATGCAAGTAAACTCTCATTATTTTCTGGAAATTGTTAATTATAGAATTATCTCAAAAACCCTTTCTTTATCTTTTTCTAAAACCTTTTTTATTTTAAACTTTGCAGTTTTTGTAAGTTTGATCCCTTTATTTGTCACAAATGATTTCATTTTAATTACTTCTTTTTCAGGCATTTTTCTTTCATATTTCAATATATGTTTCTTTCCACTGATAATAAATGCTGTTTTCATAATTTATCTCCTTTATATTTAAGAGAGGTAAAATTACCTCTCTTATCTTTTTTTATGAATATTAATCTCTTATTGAATAAGCTACAACTCCTACCTCAGCCTTATCAGTTCCAAGTTTTTCAGCTTCTTCACTAATTCTTAATCCCATAATATTTTTAACTAAATATATTACAATATATGAGAAAACAAAAACAAAGATACATACTGATGCAACACCTAATAACTGAATTGCATATGATGCATCAGGATTAGTTAAAGGTACGACTAGTGTTCCCCAAATTCCAGCAAACATATGTACAGGTATTGCGCCAACAACATCGTCTAACTTTAATGAATTTAAGAAGTTAGTTCCGTAATACATTATAATTCCTCCAACTGCTCCAATTCCAATTGCAAGCAATGGACTAGGCATTAATGGCTCAGCAGTTATTGAAACTAGACCAGCAAGAGCTCCATTTAGCATCATGACAATATCAGTTTTACCACCAATCAATCTTGTTATTGCTGCGCCAGCCATACAACCACCGCAAGCTGCAAGTTGAGTGTTCATGAAAATTTTTGACATTGCTGTTGCATCTTCATAAGAACCTAATGCAAGTTGTGACCCACCATTAAAACCATACCAACCCATCCATAAAATAAATGTACCCAGAGTAACTAATGGAATTGATGATGGAGCAAATGGGGCCATATTAGCTGGTTCACCACTTGCGCTAAATCTCCCAAGTCTTGGACCTAAAAGAATTACACCAGCTAAGGCAGCTGAACCACCACAAGCATGAACTAATGTTGAACCTGCAAAATCTGCAAATCCAAGGGCATCTAACCAACCTCCGCCCCATTCCCAACCCATTTGAATTGGATAAATCACTCCTCCAAGAACTGCTGCAAAAGTAAAGAAAGGCCAAATTTTTATTCGCTCTGCGACCGCACCTGATACAATTGAAACAGTGGCACAAACAAATAAAGCTTGAAAAAACCAGTCTGAAGCATCTGAATAACCTGTTTCCATTGATGTATTATCAGTCCATATTGATGGTGTACCAACATAACCTCCTTCAGGGACAGAATATCCAAGATTGTATCCTATTAAATAGAAAACAATTGAAACTATTGCAAACTTTCCAATATTTTTAGCAGCAATAGTTGATACACTTCTGGTTGTAACAAGACCTGATTCTAAAAATAGAAAACCAGCAGCCATCCACATGACTAAAAA
>CACHAQ010000024.1 GCA_902577905.1 uncultured Alphaproteobacteria bacterium | reverse complement strand
ATTATTGGGCTTGGAAATAATTCAAAAGAAACTTTAAGTAGTGTTATTGACTTAAGATTCAAATTAATGTCAAAGTTTAAACTAAAACCTGAGGCAATAGTTTTTTTAAGAGGTGCTCAAGAAGAAATGTTCAGTAAATTGTTACAACTTCAACTTGCTCCAAATCCCAGCGAAATAGTAGAGTGGATGTTTGATCATGGAGTAAACGAAACAATTAAGTCTTATGGCTTTTCAGAGAATGAAATTAAAAGTATATCATCTTCTGGAACCATAAACATATCAAAATGGACTGCAAATTTAAATAAAGCTCTTCATGATAATCCTGGTCATACACAATATTTTTTGAATTTAAAACATGCTGCATATTCACACACTAAAAAAATATTATTTGTAAATAGAGGTGTTGATATAACAAGACCACTATCTGCACAAAATGACTGTTTCTGGTGGGGATATCAAAATTTCTCAACAATACATAAACCATATAAAACTTTTCTTAGAATTGTAAGGGGATATGAATCTGAACATTTTAATCAGATGAAAATTTCTAAAAATAATATTGTTTCAACGTTATTTAAACAACCAATATCTAACAAAAGTATTTTGTTTGGCATTTTTGCAGAAAATGGAGAAATTTTAGATTTATTTGAAAATAAATGATCCAATTTAAAAATCTACCGTATATATTAATATGGCGACTAGAAATTCATTCTTTTCTTCTAATCTTATAGAACATTCTAAAAAAGCTGCAATTCTTGAAAAACACGAAGAATTTCAACTAATTAATGATTGGAGAGATAACAAATCCCCTAAATCACTCCAAAAAATCCTCAATGCATATCTGAGACTGGCTGTCTCTTACGCAAGAAAGTATTCTAGCTACGGTTTGCCCATAGATGATTTAATTCATGAGGGTGTATTAGGAATTATGCATGCTCTTGAAAAGTTTGATACATCTAGAGACTTTAGACTTTCAACATATGCTTCCTGGTGGATTAGAGCTTCCATACAGGACTATATATTAAAAAATTGGTCAGTTGTAAGAACTGGTTCTACTGCATCTCAAAAAGCGCTATTTTTCAATTTAAAGAAAATAAAACAACAAATCAACGATGTTTCACGGGAGTTCATGGGTCAAGAAGAGCTAAATAAGGTTTCAAACATGCTTAATGTTAAATCTATTGAAGTACAAAATATGGAGTCACGACTTACTGGTGGAGATCTATACCTAAATCAAAAAGTAGACAATGAAACTGAAAATGACCTAATGAGTTTACTTGCTGACGAACGTCAAAACCCAGAAGAAACATATGAAGATTTTAATGATAAAAATATAAAAAAAGACTTTATTAACAAAGCAATTGATACTCTTAATGAAAGAGAAAAAACTATTATTCGTTTAAGAAAATTTCGAGAGAGAAGTATTACTTTAGACGAGCTAGGTCAAAAGTTAAAAATAAGTAAAGAGAGGGTTAGACAAATAGAGACTAAAGCATTAGAAAAATTAAAAAAATCTCTACTTGATATTTCTCAGCAAAATAAAGAATTTTTTATTTGATAGCTATCTAAAATAATTATATTATAATTGTGTGTTCAAAACATACTTTTTCATATTCATTTTATTATTTTCAAACCCAGTAATTAGTAGTGGAACTAATGTTTTTGGTTTCGGTATTTATGATGTTAAATTTGATGGTTCTGAAAAAAATCAAACAACAGATTTTAGATATGAATACAGAAGTGATAAAACCTTACTAGATATTGGGCCAGAAGAAGATAATTTTTTCTTCTTAAAACCTTTCTTTGGAGTTGAATATACAAATGATTCGGCATCCTATTTTCTAACTGGCATCTATATTGAAGATAATCTTGGTGAATTATTTGAAGGTAATAAAAGTAATTTATTTTTTACACCAAGTTTTGGGGTGGGTATTTACAATGATGGTTCTGGAAAAAAACTAGGCAATGATGTGCAATTTAGAACATCTTTAGAAGTAAGCTATCAATTGGAAAACAAAAATAGAATTGGTATTTCGTTTAGCCACATTTCAAACGCAAATTTAGGTGACAAAAATCCAGGTGTTGAAATTCTAAGTTTTTCTTATCATATACCTTACTAAAAAATTTAATTTAGATTTCTCTCACTAACGAATTTTATTAATAAATCTTCAATTAAATTAATCTTTTGACCTTTCATGTAATCATTGATTCTAGATTTATAAGTTTTGCTATGAGGAACTGAAAAAAAGATACTAAGTAGAGGGCTTAACAATCTAAATATTGATTCAAAACCTAATTTTGGTTTTATATACTCAAAATAATTATTAATTATTGTTTCATCAATTAATTTATCTTTCCCCTTAAAAATTTTTTTATCAACTTCTTTTAATATAAATGGATTATTCTTGATTAATCTACCAACCATTATTCCATCAAATTCTTTTAATAGACTCTCTGCTTTATCAAGATTATTTATACCGCCGTTCAGTATAAAAATTATATTAGGGTATTTATTTTTGATTTTTTTGACAAAATCATAATTAAGAGGAGGTATTGTTCTATTACCTTGAGGACTAATACCCGTGAGGATTGCATTTCTTGCATGCACATAAATAAATTTAATTCCAGTTTTTGATATCTCATCAATAAACTCTTCAAAGAATTCATAATTTAATTCTTTACCTAGTCCCAATCTACATTTTAAAGTAGATTCAATCTTATCATTTTGTAATGCTTCCATACAATTTCTAACAAGAATTTTATCTTTCATAAGACATGCACCAAAACTTCCTTTTTGTACTGCTTTGCTTGGACATCCAACATTTAAATTAATTTCATCATAATTGTAATCTATTGCTATTTTTGAAGCCTTTCTTAAATCCTCTATCTCTGAACCACCTACCTGAAGAGCAACAGGGTTATTAAAGTCATTATCAATAATACTTTCTCTACTCTTTGAATAAATCAGTGATTTTGTTGCTATCATTTCACTAAATAAAAAACTATTATTAGATAAAATTCTATAAAGTTTTCTTGCATACGGTGTTGTATATCCCATCATTGGAGCTACACAGAATTTTCTACTAATTTCCTTTTTCATTTAATTTTGCTATATAAATAATTACTAAAATAATAATATTATGAAAATACCAAAATTTTTAATTGAAAGATATCAATTCTGGAAAAAGAATACTTTTGAAGACTACAAAGATATATACCGGCAAGCTTCTAAATTTCCACAAAAACCAATTGCTATGATTATTACTTGTTGTGATTCTAGAATTCTTGAAAATACGATATTTGGTGGAAGTGTTGGAGATTATTTTATACATAGAAATATTGCTAATATAGTACCATCAAAAAATGATAAGGTTCAAAATATTCAAACATTATCTGCTATTGAATATGCATTAAAAGTTCTAAAAATTCAAAACTTGATTATTTTAGGTCACTCAAATTGTGGTGGAGTGGCATATTCTTACAAAACGCTATTAGATAAAAAAAATATAAATGATTTTGAATATATAAATCATTGGGTAAGTTGTTTACAAGATTCCTACAACAATATCCCCAATGATTTTTCAGAAGCTGAAAAAATAACTTTTTTCGAGCAGGAGAATATAAAACAATCTATTAAAAATTTATGTGAATACGATTTTATAGATAAATTAATTAATGAAAATAAATTGAATGTAATTGGTTTGTGGTATCAAATACATTCCGGTCAAATCAAGTTCTTAGATAATAATAACTTTATAGATTTAGATTAATTATAAGTAAATTTAGTACTAGGAAATTTTTTAAGTTTAACTTCTTGATTGTATTTCTTGACTACCTTGCCCGCAATTTTATTAAAATTAATATAATTTTTTACAAATCTTGGTTTTTTATCATTTGTACTTAGATTTATTAAATCATCAAATACTAAGACTTGACCATCACAATATCTTGAAGCACCAATACCTATTGTAGGTATCGAAATATTTTCTGTAATTAGTTTAGCTGTATCAGCTGTTATACATTCTAACAATACAGCCTTAGCTCCAAGTGTTTCAGATTCTTTTGCTAATTTTAATAACTTTTGTTTTTCTTTATTAGTTTTCCCTAAAACTTGAATTTTATTAAAATTTTTATAACTTTGTGGAGTTACTCCTATATGAGAAATTACATTTACTTTTTTATCAACTAAAAATTTTAAAACAGCTAATTTTTTTTCACTAATTTCTATCTTTAATAAATCAGGCTTACAGCAATTTAGAAGTATTTTAGCATTTTTATATGCATTAATTTTATTATCATATGTTTTATAGGGCATATCTAAAACTTTTATACTTTTCTTGATTTCCTTATTAACGGCTACCCCATGATTCTTCATCATATCCATAGTAACTCCTTGAGTATTCTTCATTCCATAGAGTGTTGAACCTAGAGAGTCTCCAACTAATATTAAATCAATTTTTCCATCTAAGATTTTTGCAATTGATGGAGAATATGCAGTTAAACAGCTTATTGGTCTAGAAAAACTTTTGTTTAAAATTTTAATTTTCTTCATTTTTAATTTTCAATTAAATTTTTAAGAATTAAACTTTTAATTTAAAATTGTTTATATCAACAATTTTATTTTCATAAAAATTATTAATTTCTCTGATTATGGATTCCGTATCCATTTTAATATCTTGATATTGTTCATCTGGTGTCATATGTTCAACAAAACGATCTGGAAAAATTAAATTTTTTATTACAACATTATCATTTTTTGATCTTATGTTATGGATATAATGTAAAAAATGAGATGAAAATCCACCTATAGAACCCTCTTCTATAGTTAGAATATATTTATGATTATTTAACAAGTTATCAATTAATTGTGTGTCTAATGGTTTTGCAAATCTTGCATCTGCAATAGTAGGGTAAATATTATTTTGATTTAGAAACTTACTTGCCTCAATACATTTTTCAAGTCTTGTTCCTAAATTTAAGATAGCAACATCATTACCCTCAATTAGAATATATCCCTTACCTATATTGATATCTGTAGGCTGATTATTAAATAGTTCATCTGACCCTGTTCCTCTTGGAAATCTAAAAGCAGATGGTGTGTCATTTATTTTACAAGATAACTCTATCATTTTTGATAACTCTCTTTGATTGCTAGGTGCCATAACAATAAAATTTGGAAGTGTAGCTAAATACGTAATATCAAATGAGCCAGCATGAGTAGGACCATCTGAACCGACAAGTCCCGCCCTATCAATTGCAAATCTAACAGGCAATTTTTGAATAGCTACATCATGTACAATTTGATCATAAGCTCTTTGTAAAAATGTTGAATAAATTGCAACAAATGGCTTAAAACCCTCTGTAGCCAATCCAGCTGCCATAGTAACAGCATGTTGTTCAGCAATACCTACATCAAAAAATCTTTTTTCAAATTTTTGTTGGAATAATTTTAAACCTGTTCCAGACATCATAGCGGCTGTTATTGCTATAATTTTTTCATCATTTTCGGCAAGTTTTAGTAGTTTCTCTCCAAAGACATTTGAGTAAGATTTTAAATTTGTTTTTTTAATTGAGTTACCTGTATTAATATCAAACTTTTCTACGCCATGAAATTTATCTTCTGATTTTTCTGCTGGACTGTATCCTTTACCTTTTTTAGTTATGCAATGAAGAAACACTGGTTTATCAAATTTATTATCTTTTATATTTTCTAAAACATTTACCAAGTTATTAACATTATGCCCATCTATCGGACCAAGATAATAAAAACCTAATTCTTCAAATAAAGTACCACCAGAAATAAGTCCCTTAGAATATTCTTCAGTTCGATAAAGAGTTTCCGTAATATTTTTTGGAAAAGTTTTACTAATTTTTTTTATAATATTTCTTAAACTTGAATAAGATTTAGATGATAGTAACTTTGTAAGATAGGTGCTCATAGCACCTACAGGCTTATCAATTGACATTTTATTATCATTAAGAATAACAATTAAACCTTTTTTTTGAGCACCAGCATTATTGAGACCCTCAAATGCCAAGCCAGCACTTAAGGCTCCATCCCCAACAACACATATAACTTTTGAATTATCTTTATTTATATCTTTTGCTGCTTTTATTCCCAACCCTGCTGAAACTGCTGTTGAACTATGCGCTGTACCAAATGGATCATATTCACTTTCTGATCTTCTAACAAAACCATAAACACCATCTTTTTTTCTAAGTGTCTCAATATTTTTTTTTCTACCTGTTATGATTTTATGAGGATACGCTTGATGTCCGACATCCCAAATTAATTTGTCATGTGGAGTGTTAAAGACATAGTGAATTGCTACAGTTAATTCAACAACTCCTAATCCCGCACCAAGATGACCACCAGTTTTTGAAACAGTCTCAATTGTTTTAGCTCTTAATTCTTCTGAGATTTGCTTCAGATCTTTCTTTTTAAATTCTCTTAAGTCTGATGGAAAATTAATTTTATCTAAAAGCTCATAATCCATAATTTAGTTTACTATTTTTGCATAGATTTGATATTTTTATATCTGCAAAAAAACAAGAGTTTGTGGAAAGATTTTTTTAAAGAATTTGAAATATGTAAGTTCTTTTTTCTAAAATTATTAAAGATAAATTTTAAAGTTAAAATCTCTAGACTTTTTAGAATATAAAAACTAATTATATTATTTATGTTTTATGATGTAGATACAAAAAATATTGATAAACTTGCACATCTATCTATTAAAAGAGGAGTAGCACTTAAAAAAGGTCAAAACCTTTTAATAACAGCACCGTTAGAGTCATTACCCTTGGTTAGAAAAATAGCTGAACATGCTTACAAAGAAGGGGCCGGACTTGTAACCCCACTTTTCAATGATTCTGATATTACATTGTCTCGATTTAAGTATGGAAATGATGAATCTTTCAATATTGGAGCAAATTGGCTTTATAATGGGATGGGTGAAGCTTTTGATAACAATACAGCTAGAATGGCTATTGCTGGAGATGATCCTATGCTATTATCTGAAATTGATCCTGATAAAGTTTCTCGTGCAAATAAAGCTAATGCTGTCGCATACAAACCAGCTAGAGAAAGAATTACAGAATTTAAAATTAACTGGAATATAATTTCGTGGCCAGGAAAAGCATGGGCAAAAAGAGTCTTCCCAGATCTTGATGATAGTGAAGCAATTAAAAAATTAGGAGATGCAATATTTCATGCTTCAAGAGTTATCAATGATGATCCTGTAGCTGAATGGGATCAACATAATAAAAATTTAAGAGATAAAACAGACTGGTTAAATACTAAAAATTTTCATTCTTTAAAATACTCTGGTCCTGGAACATCTTTGAATGTAGGTCTTGCTGATGATCATGAATGGATGGGTGGCGCTTCTGAAGCCCAAAATGGTATTATTTGTAATCCAAATATTCCTTCTGAAGAAGTATTCACAACCCCTCATGCTAGTCGTGTAAGTGGTGAAGTCTGTTCAACTAAACCTCTATCTTATCAAGGAACACTAATTGAAGATATTAACGTTCGCTTTGAAGATGGCAAAATTGTTGATGCAAAATCTTCTAAAGGACAAGATGTTTTATTAAAAGTTCTTGATTCAGATGAAGGTTCAAGAAGACTTGGTGAAGTAGCCTTAGTTCCTAATAGTTCACCGATTTCACAACTAGGAATAACTTTTTATAACACACTATTTGATGAAAATGCTGCTTCTCATATTGCTTTAGGACAGTGTTACTCAAAATGTTTCAAATCCAAAAAAGACTTATCGAAAGATGAAATTACTCAAAGGGGTGGTAATTCAAGTATGATACACATTGATTGGATGATTGGCTCAGGCAAAATTGATGTCGATGGTGTTGATAAGGATGGCGTTGTAACGCCTATATTTAAACAAGGAGAATGGTGTAATTAATTCTACTATTGTTTTAAATAAGGTCCAAAGCTTAGATCTAAACCTACACCAACTCTTGCTAATGAATAAATAATAACTAAGAAAAAAATCACTATAATTAAATTTCGTATAATCTTTTTTTCATCCATAAAATTACGCTGTTTGTATATTTGTATTAGATAATGGTTTTTCTCTTATTGGTAAATGGATTATTGCAGAAAATGCACCAACTCCTATGCCAACCCACCATACAATATCATAACTTCCATAGATATCATAAAACAGGCCACCTAACCAAACACCTACAAAAGATCCTAGCTGATGAGAAAAAAATACAATGCCATACAATGTGCCCATAAATTTTAATCCATAAATATGGCCTATAATTCCTGAAGTTAGAGGTACTGTTGCTAACCATAAAGCACCCATAACTATTGAAAATATTGCAATAGATATTGGTGTTATAGGTAGTAAGATAAATAAAATTGCCGCCATAGTCCTTCCAATATAAATTAATGATAAAAGATATTTCTTATAATGCCCCTTTCCTAAAGCGCCAGCGATCAAACAACCAATTATATTAAACAGTCCTATAAGAGCCATAGATAATGCACCTAAACCTTCTACAGAATTACAAACCAAACTTATTAAGCTTCCTTCTATAATTGGACTACTAGATTCAACAATAAATGCTGGAAAATGTGCAGTAATAAATGCTAACTGAAAACCACAAGAAAAAAAACCAAAGAATAACATTGAGTATGTTGGGTCTTTTAATGCAACAAATACAGCATCAGTAATTTTCTCATTTTCATTATTAATATTTGTATTTGATAATTCTGTTCTTAAAATTGGAACAAGAATCAGTGTAATTAATAATATAATTGAAAAGATTTCAAACACTGAAGACCAAGGTAAAAAAGATAATAGAATAGAAGCTAGTGGTGGACCAATTACTTGACCCGCTGATCCTGCAGCAGTTGTAATACCTAGTGCTAAAGACCTTTTCTCTGGAGATGTGGCTCTTCCAACTACAGCTAAAATTGGACCAAACCCGCTACCAGCTATCCCAAAACCAATTAATAAGTTCAAAGTTTGATGAGCTTCTGGAGTTGTTGCAGTACTACTTATGAATATTCCAATTGCATAAAGAATTAGGCCTAGCCCTATTGCTTTTCTGTCACCATATTTTTCGGCAAAAGCACTAAATAGTGGAGTGCCTATACCCCAAGCTAAATTTTGAATAGCAATGGCAAGAGAAAATTCTGAACGGTTCCATAAAAAATCAGACGCAATAGGTATTTGAAATAGACCAAACGTTGAACGGACTGCAAAACTTATTAAAAGAATTAAACTTCCTCCAATTAGAATAGGAGTAAATACAGAATTAACTCTCTCATTTTTCATATCTTAACAGTTAACAGTTTGATTTTTTATTTCTAGATTTTTTGTTGTTATTAAATCGTATTATTTAATTCTGTCTTTTCGTTTTCATCTTTTTCAGGGACAACATATGCAACAGCACAATGATCTAGGCAATAAGGTTTATCTTCAAATCTATCTTTACCACAAAAACTAAAGTCAGCTTCATCAGGATGACCTTCAGGCCATTCACAGCCTCTCTTTGGAGCTGTGTTGAATAAATTTTTAACTACCGGTTGGAAAACAGCAGGTTCCGTAGAGACATTCTCTGGTTCCTTAGTGCTTTCAAAATTTAATTTTGGCATTACTGGAGATCTAGCTTTCTTTCGATCAGGCTTAACTGCTGTTCTTCGTATAGGAGATGGTCTTCTCTCGAGTCCAATTCTATGAGCCTTTCCAACAACTGCGTTTTTTGTGAAACCTAGTAATTTCCCAATTTGTGCTGTAGGTAGACCTTGGTCCCATAAATCTCTAAGTTTTGCTACATTATTATCGTCCCAAGGCATTATCAATCTCCATTACTACATTTAGTAGCTTAAAAAAGGTTTAATATACTAAATATATGTATTAAAAAAGATAAAACTGCAAATTTTTAAAAAAAATCAATGATTTCCAGCATTTTTTTTATATACATGTGAATAGAAATGAAACAATTAAGAGATCTAGACTTTATAAATAAAAAAATAATTGTTCGAGTTGATTTAAATGTACCAGTTTTGAAAGGGACAATTACAGATTATTCAAGAATTCTTGCTATTTTACCAACACTAGAAAAACTAATTAACAATAAAAATAAGGTATTCTTAATTGCTCATTTTGGCCGACCTAAAGGTGAAGTTAATAAAAAATATTCTATTAAGTTTTTATGCTCAGAATTAAAAAAATTTTTAAATCTAAACACATTTAATTTTTTAGATAACTATGAAAAAAAAATAATTGACACACAAATTGCTGAAATGGAATGGGGGGAAGTTTGTCTATTAGAAAATATACGTTTTAATTCTGAAGAAGAAAAAAATGATCTTAATTTTTCAAAATTATTAGCTTCTAGTTTTGACATATATATTAATGACGCTTTCTCTGCATCTCATCGTAATCATGCATCTATAACAGGTATTTCTAAATATTTACCTTCTTACGCAGGATTAAGTTTCTCAAAAGAAATTGAAAATTTAGATAAATTTTTAGAAAATTCAAACAAACCAAATCTAGCAATTATAGGTGGTTCAAAGGTTTCAACAAAAATAAAAGTTTTAGAAAATTTAGTTGAAATTTTCGACTCTCTGGTAATTGGCGGTGCAATGGCTAATACCTTTTTGCTATCAAATAACTATAACGTTGGATCTTCTCTTGTAGAAAATGATTTTATTGAACTATCAAAAAAGATACAAAAAAAAGCAGAATTAAAAAAATGTAAAATACTTTTACCAATTGATGCTGTTTGCTCAAAAAAAATAGAAGATAGAGTAAATGTTGAGACTTACTCAATAAATAATATTCCAAATGACCAAATGATATTAGATGTTGGTGAACAAACTACAAAATTAATTTCAGATGAAATACTAAAATCTAAATCACTATTATGGAATGGGCCCTTAGGTGCATTTGAGTATAGTCCATTTGATAAAAGTACAATTTCAGTTGCAAATATTATACAAAATTATTCAAGTAAGTCTCAATTAGATGCTTTAGCAGGAGGAGGAGATACACTTGCGGCAATAAAAAAAGCTAAAGCAAATGACGCATTTAAATATTTGTCTACTGCTGGAGGTGCATTCTTAGAGTGGCTTGAGGGAAATAAATCACCAGGATTTATAGCATTAAGAAAAAACAATTTATAATTTAATCTTCAATTTGATATTTTTTAATTAAAGGGAATTGTGTCATAGTAAAAATAAACGTAATTGGCAAGATACCAAAAACTTTAAAATTTACCCAAACATCAGTACTTTGTGTTCTCCAAACAATTTCATTTAAAACAGCAAGTGCAATAAAAAAAGCAATCCATCTTTGAGTTAATATTCTCCATCCATCCTCTTCAAGTTTAAGTGCAGCGCCTAAAAGATACTTTAAAAGAGGTTTTTTAACAATCACTCCTCCATATAAAATTAATGCAAAGACCATATTTATTATTGTTGGTTTCATTTTAATAAAAATTTCATTGTCAAAATAAATTGTTAGACCTCCAAATATTAATACGATCGCAGCCCCAAGCGTCGGCATAATTGGTATTTTTTTCTCAAGTATATATGATATGATTACTGAAATTACAGTTGCAATCATAAGAGGAAGTATTGCTTCTTGAAGACCACTTCTTGTATAAAAAATAAAGAATACTGCAAGCGGTCCTATATCAATTAATAATTTATAAACTGACTTCATTTTTGTTCTTCTAGATTTAAAATAGACCTAGCAAAGTTTTGAGAATTAAAGTTTACAAGGTCCTCAATACTTTCTCCAAGACCAACATAACTTATAGGGATTTCAAATTTATTTGCAATTGAAATTAATGCTCCACCTTTTGCTGTTCCATCCAATTTAGTTATTATAAGACTTGATACATTAAGTTCATTTCCAAAGATTTCCACTTGCTTAATCATATTCGAACCATTCGTTCCATCTAAAACTAACACAGTTTCAATATTAAAAGACGAATTAACTTTTGAGATAACATTCTTCAATTTAATTAGCTGATTAATGAGGTTAGTATTATTTGATAATCTTCCAGCAGTATCTATTAGTAAAAAATCATAATTTTCTTTTCCAAATTCTTCCGCTGCCTGATACGCTACACTTGCAGGATCTTGATTACTTTTTCCAGCGATAAAACCACTATTATTTTTTTTTGCCCAATTTTCTAACTGCTCAACAGCTGCTGCCCTAAATGTATCACAAGCCGCAATCAGAATTTTTTTATTTGATAAAATTTTATTTGCAATTTTACCAATAGTGGTTGTTTTTCCACTTCCGTTTACTCCAACGAATATTAATATTTTTTTTTCATCATTTTTTTCATTTATCAGAACATGTTCTCTTGGAAGTAATATACTTTCTATATTTTGAGCTAAGATTTCTAGTACATTTTTTATTCCATCATCATTTGAAATTTTTATTTTTTTTATAGAATCTACTAGCTGATTTACAACATCCAAACTAATATCAGATGAAATGAGAACATTTTCTAATTCTTCTAAAGTTAAATCGTCTATTTTTTTGTTTTTTAAGATCTCTAAAATATTTAAAGAAAGTATATTTGAAGTTTTACTTAACTTATCTTTAAATATTGAGAACAAACTCATGCTATTTTTGCTAATAACGTATCATTTTCTACACCTGTGTATATACAGGAAATAATATTCCCCTCTTTAAATTCTTCTTCAAGTTTTACTTTTAAAAAATGCTGATCTTTTCCAAGTGAAAAATTTTCTTTTCTACTTTCAATTAAAATTTGTTCCTTCTTTCCAATATTTTTTTCTAAATGTTGTTTTAATTTCTCCATACCTTTTTCTCTTAGTCTTCTTGCTCTATCTTTGATAATATTTTTTTGAACTTGAGGCATTCTAGATGCAGGGGTATTTTCTCTTGGTGAATAAGGAAAAATATGAAGATGAGTTAAATGACACTCATCAACTAGTTTAATTGAATCTTGAAACATTGTCTCTGTCTCTGTTGGAAAACCGGCAATGATATCAGCACCAAATGTTGCATCTTTCCTAATAGATAAAACTTTCTTACAAAAATTAATCGCCATTTCCCTTGAATGTCTTCTTTTCATTCTTTTTAAAATTAAATTATTTCCAGCCTGTAAACTTATATGAAAATGAGGCATCAATCTTTCGTCCTTTAAAACATCCCAAAAATCTTGATCTATTTCAGCGCAGTCAATTGAAGACAAACGCAGTTGTCTTAATTCAGGTACTAATTTTAGAATTCTTGTAATTAAGTTTGAAAAAGTAGGTTTTGCAGGAAGATCTTTTCCATAATCAGTTATATCTACTCCTGTTAAGACTACTTCATTATATCCATTGCTAACAATTTTTTTTATTTTATTTACTATCTCTCCAGCAGGTACACTTCTATTATTGCCTCTGCCAAATGGAATGATACAAAAAGTACAGCGATGGTTACAACCTTGTTGTATTTCAATATAAGCTCTCGATTTTCCTTCAAATTTTTCAATTGAATTAGGTACTGTTTTACTTTCTTCTAATATATTCCCTACTTTAAAATTTTTAGATTGATTGATATTTTTCCATGTTAAAGTTTCTAATTTTTCTGTGTTGCCAATTACTGAGTCTACTTCTTTTAAATCTTTATATTTTAATGGATTGATTTGAGCTGCACATCCTGTAACTACTATTGTATTATTAGGAAAATTTTTTTTAGCCTTTCTAATTTCATAAGAAACTTTTTTCTCAGCTTCTTCAGTTACTGCACATGAGTTTATTACTGTAACATTATTTAAATTATTTGTTTTAAGATGATTTTTAATAATTTCACCTTCATAAATATTCAATCTACAACCTAGATTAACTATGTGGTTTTTATTTTTCATAAATTATATTTCTAAACTACCCTGATAACTTATTTCTGCGGATCCTGTCATAATAGCTTCATTGTTAACTATATTTATATGCAGTGATCCTTTTTCAAGTTTCACTTCAGCGTTATTTTCAATTAATCCTTTTTTCCAAGCTGCATATACAGCAGCACAGGCACCACTACCACAAGCTAAAGTGATTCCAACTCCACGTTCCCAAACTCTCATTTCAATTAAATTTGAATTAATAACTTCAACTATTTCAACATTAGTTTTTTTTGGAAAGAGCTCATGATTTTCTATTATAGGACCTATACTTTCAAGATCTGTATCTTTGATCGATTTTCCAAAAAAAACTACATGTGGATTACCTACATTAACAGCAACTCCATTACTATATCCATCAATTGAAATTGGTATATTCATTGTATCGACTTCTTTACTTAAAGGAATTTTATCCCAAGAATTTTTTATTGAACCCATGTTGACACTTATATTGTTATCTATTTTTTTTGATTCTAATATGCCTGCATCAGATTGAATTTTTAAAATTTTTTTATTTGAATCTTCATCAAATAGTATTTTTGCCACGCAGCGTGTTCCATTACCACAAGCTTCGGCTCTATCACCACCAGGATTAAAAATTTCAATTTCAGCATCAGCACTTTGATTTCTTGTATTATTAATTGTGATTAATTGATCACACCCCGCCCCAGTTCTTCTGTCACTGAGTCTTTTAATAATATCTTCAGTAATTGCGATATTTTTAGACCTTTTATCTATGATAACAAAATCGTTCCCAAGTCCATGCATCTTTATAAAGTCTACTTTTTGCATATTTGTTTTATAACCTAATTTATCGATAAATCTCAGTAAATATGGGAAATTTAAGAATACTTGACTTTCAATTATTCAGCTAATAGAGGGTCACCAATAAATCCTATATTTGTAAACGAATTGAGCTTGTTACAATTGTGATAGGTGCTCTAGCCCACGAGTTTCGTGCCCTGGAGTTAAAAGGCTATTGGAGATTTATGTTTGATACACTGAACACAAAATTTGAAAAAATTGTTCAAAGTATTCGGGGTAAGGCTGTTATATCAGAAACAGATCTTGAAGTTACATTACGTGAAATTAGAATTGCTCTCTTAGAGGCAGATGTTTCCTTAGTTGTAGTAAAAGAATTTATAAATTCCATCAAGTCAAACATTTTAGGAAAAGAAATTCTCAAATCTGTTAAGCCAGATCAAATGATCATAAAGCTTGTGCAAGATGAGCTTGTAAAAATTCTTGGATCAGAAAATAAATCTCTAAATTTATCTTCTTCTCAATTGACTAAAATATTGTTTTGTGGATTACAGGGATCTGGGAAAACGACATCAATTGCCAAACTTTCATATTTGTTAAAGAAATCTTCAAAGAAAAAAATTTTACTAGCATCAGCAGACATTTATCGACCAGCAGCACAAGAACAATTAAGAGTATTAGCTGAAGAAACCGGCTCAGATTTCTTTAATCACAATCTATCATCAGCCAGTAAGATTGTTGATGATTCCATAGACTATGCTCAAAAAAATTTATTTGATATTCTTATTTTAGATACTGCTGGACGACAAGTTGTAGATAAAAAGTTAATGAGTGAACTAATAGAAATTGAAAATAAGTTTAAACCTGACGAAACATTATTAGTAGCAGATGCTCTAACAGGACAAGATGCTGCAAATGTAGCTAAAAGTTTTAGTGATGCAATAAATATTACTGGATCAATTTTAACTCGAATAGATGGTGATAGCAGAGGTGGCGCAGCACTATCAATTAAATCGATAACAAACTCTCCTATAAAATTTATAGGACTAGGAGAAAAAGTAGAAAATTTTGAACCTTTCCATCCTGAAAGAATTGCACAAAGAATTTTAGGTATGGGAGATATTGTATCTCTCGTCGAAAAGGCTGCTGAAAATATTGATAAAGAAGAAATGGAAGATATGGCAAAAAAGATCGCTAAAGGAAAATTTGATCTTGAAGATTTTGCCAATCAATTAAAGCAAATGGGTAAAATGGGTGGAGTCTCCGGTTTACTTTCTATGATGCCAGGTGTTTCAAAGGCACAGAAGTTAATGGCAGAAAATAAAATTTCTAATTCAATGATTGATAAACAAATAGCTATAATCAGTTCAATGACAAAAAAAGAAAGGGCTGATCCAGATATTATAAAGGCTTCACGTAAAATTAGAATTTCAAAAGGATCTGGAACAAAAGTTCAAGACGTTAACAGGTTATTAAAACAGTTTCTCCAATCACAAAAAATGATGAAGAGAATGAAATCAATGGGTAAAGGAGGAATTCCCAGTGATTTAATGCAAAAATTACAAGGAAATCTTCCTCCAAACATAAATTAGAAAGGAAATAAAATGCCAGTAAGAATAAGATTATCAAGAGGTGGTGCAAAGAAAAGACCATTTTATAGAATAGTAGTTGCTGATTCTAGAAGAGCGAGAGATGGAAAATTTATAGATCAAATCGGAACTTATAACCCAATGCTTCCAAAGGATAGTGCTGATAGAGTTAAAATGGATTTAGACAAAGCTAAGGAATGGATTGCAAAAGGCGCAAAACCATCAGATAGAATTTCTATTTTTCTTAGCAATCTTGGTGTGATGGAAAAACCAGTTATTACTGAAAAAACAAAAAAACATCTACCTAAGAAAAAAGCACAGGAACGTTTGGCTGCTGCTAAAGAAAAAGAAGAAGCTGCGAAAGCTGCAGCAGAAGAACCAAAAGCAGAAGAAGCAGAAGCTAAGCCAGCTGAAGATGCACAACCTGCTGAAGAACCAAAAGCAGAAGAAGCAGAAGCTAAGCCAGCTGAAGATGCACAACCTGCTGAAGAACCAAAAGCAGAAGAAGCATAAGCTAAGCCAGCTGAAGATTCACAACCTGCTGAAGAACCAAAAGCAGAAGAAGCAGAAGCTAAGCCAGCTGAAGATGCACAACCTGCTGAAGAACCAAAAGCAGAAGAAGCAGAAGCTAAGCCA
>CACHAQ010000023.1 GCA_902577905.1 uncultured Alphaproteobacteria bacterium | reverse complement strand
TTAAATATTCAATTTTATTATCAACTGTAAAATTAAAATTAGGATAAATTAATTTTTTATCTCTAATTTTTAAATTATTGACCTTGTAAATATCAGGTCTATTTAACATCCAGGTCATATATTCACTATTATTTGGATATTTAATATTTTTAAGACAAAATTTTAATGCTTTAGTTGAAATAACCTCAGACCTAGTTCCATTTGGAATTTTATCACAATATGTATAATCACTTTTATTCTTTATATGATTTAGTATCAATTTATCTATAATTATAGGATCAGTTAAGGGATTATCTCCTGTCACACGAACAATATGCTTAGCTTTTTGTAATTTTGCTGCTTTTAAAAATCTTGAAATAACATTCAATTCTGACCCTCTAACACATAGTATGTTATTTTTTTTAGCTAAATTATAAATTGGATCATCTTGCTTATTTGTTGATGTACATAAAATAACTTTTTCGGCATATTGCACTGTCAACAGTCTTTCATACAGGGTAAGTATCAATGATTTATCCAATAGAGGTAAAAGTGCTTTATTTTTTAATCTTTTAGATTTTAATCTAACTGCAACTAACACTACAGTTTTGCTTTTATTATGTAATGTCATTTATTTGTATAGGATTACCTTCTTTTATATCTTTGTTTAATTTTGGATTTTTATAAATTTTGAATTGTTTTTCATCTATCCCTAACTTGTTAATTCTTTTAAAGGTAACGTCATTTCTTTTTATAACATGCCCCTTGTTTAAATCTCTCTTTGCTACTAAATATTGCTTTGCAAAATTCAAATATTTTTTTTCTGCATTAGATATTATGAATTTTTTATCACCAATTGAAAGATAGGCATTTTTTAAATTAGATACAAAAGTTTTAAATTCATTAGGATTAAGGCTAGAATAATAGTCATTCTTTTTTTTTGATCTATCAATATTAATATGTTTCTCAATTATATTTGCGCCCATTGCTATAGCCATTAATGGGATACTTTGTGCAAAAAAATTCATATTTGCATCTGTATGATCTGCATATCCAAGACATATTTTTTTAAATTCTTTTTTTAAATAATTTAATTTATTTAAATTAATATCTTTAATCTTAGTTGGAAAATTTTGATATCCTAACATTAAGCATAAATCTTTATTTTTAATTTTATTTATAAAATCTTTTATTTCTTTAATTTCCATTCCTGAGACATTAAGAATGAATGGTAATTTATTTTTAGCAATATATGAAGTAATTTTTTTATCATATATGCTACTGGATGAAATTTTGTACGCATCAAAATATTTAGAATTGTGTGCAAAAATTAGACTTTCATATTCGTAGATTTCACATATTTTTTTAATTTTTAATTTTTTAGTTTTGTTAAATACATATTGCCATTTATCATAACTAAATTCTAATTTTTTTAAAATTTTAAAATAATCATTATTCTTCAATACAAAGTTTTCTGTTTTAAATATCTGAAATTTTATTGCATCAGAATGAGCATTATTAGCTTTTTTCAAAAGATATATTAAATTTTCAACTTTTCCTAAATGTGCAGAAGCAATCTCTGCAATTATAAAAGGTTTATCAATATTATTAAAAAAAAAATTTTTTAAAGCCATGAATATACATCTTTAAATGTACACTTATTACAAATATTAATCTCTTCACCTTTATTCAAAATATGAAGATTTCTTACCTTTCCAATTTCATCTCCGTACCAAATTTGCTTTAAATTTAATACTTCTTTCTTTGGATTATTAAAATTCTTAGATTTTTTTATATTTTTTAACAACTCAAAACCTTTTTTATTATCTTTAACACTTTTTATAACTTTATTGTAATCTTCATCATTATCAAATGCTTGAGAGTTCGTATATCCAACTGGATAAGATGCTCCCCAATCATAGCAGCACATTGCCACTCGTCCTTCATAAGTTACAAGTAATCGTTGAAATGGTTGTTCACAAGGTTTTCTTCCAGAAGAAATTTTTATTTTACCAAATGCATCCTTCATATATGGCGTCCCTTTTGGTAAATTATATTTTAGTAATGAGTGATAATAAATAGACTGACTTTCTTCATCAAGATCGGATAATTTTCCACCTCTTTCAGTATATTGACTAACACTAACATCTTCTACAAATTTTCCAAATAATTCAAAAAATTGATCTTTTTCTTTATGAGTATCTTCAGTTAATATCATTTGAATTTTTGTATAGGGAAATTTTTTTCCTCTATCTTTTTTAATTTTACTTAAATTAACAATGTTTTGATAAACTTTATCAAAACTATTTTTACCAAATCTTCCTGGTCTCATCTTTTCATATGTTTCTTTCGTTCCACCATCAAACGAATAAATGATAAAGTCTAAACCGCTATCTATAAGTTTGTTGGACATTTTTTCACTAAGATTAGTAGCATTAGTATTTATTATTGTTTCAAGGATCCCATTCTTTTTAGCATAGCTTATAAAGTCAGGTAGTTTTGGATGTAATAATGGTTCTCCTCTCCAATTAAACTTTATACTTGGTATTCCCATTTCAACTGCTTGATCAATAAGGTCGTAACAAACTTTTTCATCTATGATTTTATCTGGTGTTGCTAAATATTCCCTAAAACAAAATGGGCAAGCTAGATCACAAATAGATGCTGTTTCTATATCTAAGCATAATGGAGTAATTGATTCTTTTTCCATTTTTTTGTTTGTGTATTTATTTTCAATAAGATACTTAGGTAGATCATTCCAATTTGTTCTATATTTTATATATTTACTTATCATTTCTTTTTCAGCTAATTCTTTTGAAGTATATTTTTTATTAAAATATTCATCAAAGGCTTTATTTTGCCTTATATTTTTAATCATAAATTTAACTCGGGTGCTGTTACTATCTTGTTTTTTTAAAAGCGCTGAACCTTCTAATACCTCACCGATTTCGATTTTATAATTTTTATTAATTTCTGTTTTCATTTATAATATTAATCTTTTATATCTTTATATTTTAAAATATAATCTTCTTTAAGATCTTTATTTATCTTTTTACCAATGATTTTGTTAATTTCCTTAGGACTTATACCATTTCCAGGTCTTTTTGGAATAAGATGATTTTTTTTAAGAACAGTGTTTTTTTTAATATCTTGAGATAAAACTAGACTTCTTCTTGCATTTATCCTTGCTTTGTTTTCAAGTTTTTCTGGATTATAAGTGTAAGAACCACTTATAGTTTTATATCTTTTCAAAATATCTCTAAAAACTTTTAAGTCTTGATGATCCATTGCATGATAATGATCATTACCACTAAGTTTTTTATTATATGTGAAATGTTTTTCTATAATTTTAGCTCCTTTCAAAACTGATAAAATTAAAGATGTCATATGTGAGTCAGGAAGAGTATGATCAGAATAACCAATAATATTATTTTTGAATTTTTTTTGTAAAAAATCTATTTTATTTAAATTTGCATTTTTAAATTCAGTTGGATAATTTAAAATACAATGAAGGAGGATTATATTCTTACAATTTTTTTTTTTCAAAAAACTCACAGTTTCTTTAATTTCAATAATATTTGACGCTCCTAAAGATAATATTATTGGTTTATTTTTTTTAGCAATTTGTTCTAGTAATGGATAATTCGTTAAGTCAGCTGAAGCAACCTTAAAAAATTTAACAAATTTATCTAAATAATCTACAGAGAATGAATCAAACGGCGTAGATAAAAAATCAATAGATTTTTTTTTACAATAGTTTGCAAGTTCTCTATAATCATTAACATCAAAATTATCAAATTTTTTAAACAATAAGTATTGGCTTTTAGTTTTTTCTTTTTTTATATCCCAATAATATGGACTATTTTTTGATGCTAAAAGATCTGCTTTATAACTTTGAAATTTAACACAATCAGCACCACTATTTTTTGCTTGATCAATCATTAATTTAGCTTTTTTAATTGATCCCTCGTGATTAACACCTATTTCTGCAATAACATAAGGATTAAAAATATCTCTACTTAATAAAGATTTAATAAATTTATTCATTTTTTAATTAAGTTTAATTTGTTCTCATATTTTTTTAAATTTTCTTGATCGTTTGTCATATTAGAATCATGTCTTCGATATCGATATAAAGGCAAAGCAATTCTTTCAATTTTATATTTTTCTTTAAATCTTATACTTAGTTCTTCATCTTCTTTAGATAAAAAATCTTCATTGTATAAACCTATTTCAATTAATTTATCTATTTTAAACATAATACCACATCCAATAGGATCTTTTTCACAATTTTTTTGAGATATTATATTTTGTTGATTATCTACTAGCAAATAGTCGCAAGCAACAGCATTGAAATTATTATTTAAATTTAAAAACATATATAGTATTTTTAAATAATCCCAATGAACATAATCATCAGAATCTACTCTAACAATATACTGCCCCTTAGCTTTATTAATTCCTTTATTTAATGTTGCTGGTAGGCCAATTTGAGTATTATTTTTATAATATCTTATATCTCCAATAAATGGTTGTATTGCATTAACTGAATTATCTAAACTATTATCATCTATTAAAATTATTTCATATTGATCAACATCGAAGGATTGTTTTAATAATGATCTCAAACATCTTCCAATATATTTCTCTGCATTAAACATTGGGATGATTACTGATATTTGAATTGATCTCACAATTTAGCAATATATCAAAAAAAAAGATCAAAAAAAATAAATTATTTATTAATTTTAAAAACTAAAGAATAAAATTCTTAATACCTAATTTTCTGAACATAACAGAATCGTGAAATCTTTCAGCCCCATATGGTATTTTAAACTTATTTTTTATATATTTTACATCTATGAAATAAGAATTAATCTTGAAAATAGTTTGGGAATACAGAATAGAAGTCGATCCAAGAGAAAAAACAGAATGAATATTTGAGTTAGCTAGATATTCTTCAACTAAGATATTCTTATCTTGAAGAATTGTACAATCAAGTTCTTTAATTTTTAAATTCACATTAGTAGCTCTTGGATGTGGCTTATATAAAATATTCTCTTTATTTATTGAAAATTGTTGTTTTAATTTTTTTATAAGTATTTTGTAAATTAATATTTCATCCTCTTCATGAATTTCCCAATTTTTGAAAACTGTACCAATTATTATTATGACTGATTTTGTATTTTTTTTATGTTTTATTATTGCGTAATTCTTAAAAACCTCTTTGGTTATTAAGCTTGTATTTATTGTATCTTGAATTTCAAAATTATTAAATTTGTATTTATAGGTAATTTTGAAATCAAAATTATTATTCAAAGATTTTTTAAAGTTTAAGGTAATTAAAAAAGTAAAAAAAAATAATATAAATCTGTAAGTATTATTCATAATTTTATGCTTAGATTGTCTTATAAATAAATTTAAACTTTGAAATTCTGAATTTTTAAAATCATACTGCCCATCTTCAATGACTAAGGTTTCTTTAATGTTATTTATAGCTTGATAAAATGCTAAATCTAAAGATTTATAATTACTTCTAATATACAACTCGTCGACGTCATCAAATTTTTTACTTAAAATATCACTAATATTTTTTATTTTTTTCTGCCTAATTTTATTATGAAAATTATAGGTTTTTAATAAGTTTTTAAATTTTAAGAATATTACCTTAAAAAAATTATTGTAACTAACTTCAATATCTTTTTCTAATTCAAAAATGTTTGATAAATCTATTACTTCAAAATTAAACCTTTTACTATAATTATAAATTGTAAATTTTGATTCTTGAGTAAGAGAGGGGTGTATAATAATCACAAACGATTTAAAAAATGTTTCTCTATTTAAATAAATAATAGCAGATTTAGCATTTATTACTTGCATTGCTGATGTACATAATATTACCCTTGTTTTCATATTATAAACAATGTTCTATCAAATAAATTATTATTTAAGAAATTATTTTTAATCTTTGTTTAATTTGTATAATTGTAATAGTAAATTAGTTATAGATTTAAAAATGCCAATAATAAAAGTATATAATTCGACTGAAAAATATAAAAAAATAGCTATCTATTCTAAAAATAATAATGAGCTTACGGGAAGAGGATTAAGAACAGACATTACAAAAAAAAGGATAAGTTTTGTGAAAAAAAATTTAGAATCTTTAAATATTTTTTTTCAAAATATTATAGATGTTGGTTGTGGTGATGGCTCATTCCTAAATGAAATCAATAAGATGTCAAATAAAGCATTTGGAATAATTCCAACGGAAGAAGAATTAACCAAATTAAGAGAAATATTTAAAAAAAAAATAACTAAAAAAATAGAATTTTATCTAGGTAAATCAAATAAAATTCCAATAAAAGATAATAGTGTAGATTTAATTTTATGCAATTGTGTATTACACGGAGTGGGTTTCAACATTGATGTTTTTAGGGATAGTCTTAGAGAATTTAATAGAGTTCAAAAAAATAAAGGTATTTTATATATTGGAGAATTGCCCCAATTTAATGAAATGAAAAATAGAAATTATGGAACTTCTTTTTTTAAATATACTATTTGGGTACTTAAAAATAGGGGAATTAAAATTCTAATAAAAACTGTGATTGATTATTTAAAATCTTTGTTTGGATCTAGTATATATGTTATTCAACCAACTAATATGTTTTATATAAAAAAAAATAATTTATTAGAAACAATAAAAGATTATAATTATAAATGCATTCATATATTTGATAGTTCAAATAATAAAAAACTTACTCTATCGTCATCAGAGGTTACCTCAAATAGACTAGATTATATATTTGTAAAAATAAATAATAAATAACTCATATATTATATAAGTAAGACACTATGAATTTCTGATAGATTTGAAGGTAAAAAAATACTTTTTGAAACTTTAGTTTCTGGATCAAAAATTATAATTGAGGTGTCAATAGATATATTTTTTGATGTTCCAAATGTTTTACTAAAATTTCTATTTCTACTTTGACCTATAAAATATAAACTACCATCAAAATCCAAACCTCTTGTAAAACCTGGGAAAATTCCTATTTCCTGTGCGTTATTATTTCTAAGACTGCCTCTTAAAGAATCTAATACAGTCAAACTACCTTCAAAGAAAGATATATTATGAGGCATCCATAAGTCAGAAATAACTGGTCTTAATATTTTTCTACTTTTAATATCAATCTCTAGGACTACTCCATCAAAAATATCATTTTTAAAATTTCCTGAATATGAAAACATAGAGACATATATACTATTGTTTACAATACATATATCATTGCAATGATGATGAGGTTCTAAAGTATATTTATATTTATCTGATAATGATATCCTATCAATTAATTTAAATTTTTTATTAAAAATTAATATTTGATCTAACAGACTTGCAACAACATAATATTCTTCGTAAGCTTCAGAGTAGGCTATTCCATGCGCCCTTGTGCCTATTTCAAAATCTGATGAATCAATTATTTCATAATTTTTATTCATTTTTATTAAACCAAGCTTATCATCAACAGCAATATAATTATTTTTGTTTTTTATTACGCCATAACAAGTACCACTTAAAACTTTTTTATATCCCCATTTATTTTTATTCAAAATTAGCTCATATATACCTCCACCAAAATTTTTTGATTTTTCTGCTGGAAGTCCACTGGTAAAAAGCATTTTTTTTTCAAGTTTTTCAATTTTATCAATTATTCTCAAATCATTCATTATTGGGCTTATTACAAAATCAGTATTTGATTTGAGGCCTAATTTAATTAATTGATCTGATACTGACCTAAAAGAAGTAGTACAAATTATTATTAGATACTTTCTTTTATTATATTCTTTTGATTTTAATTTAGATGGATTTAATACCTTAAGATTCATACTTTTGGCATTCCAATAATTAGGATTATTATCAAATATAAAAGCTAATTTATAATTATTTAATTTTTTTTTAGTTTTTATTGCAACTGATCCTGCTCCAAAAAAAATAATAGACCTATTATTTAGAGTATCAGCAATTTCAGAAAATGAAGTAAATCCGTTTTTATTCATTATTATCCCATATATTGAATTTTGTCCATTTATTGCCTTCCTTTTTCCATACACGTTTATCACGAAAGGTATCGGCAATTTCATCAAACTCATCTTCTTGCATATCTACATATTTTAACCATCTATTTAAATCTCTTCTAGGTTTTATATGATCGTATTTTTTAACGTATTCTATACCTTGCTCTCTTGATATATATCCTAATCTAATATCTTTACTGGCATGATCAGAGCATCTACCATAACCAAATTTAATCCACTTCATATAATCATGAATTCCATTCTCATGCATATCATCTAAGTTCGATATAGTTCTATAAGTACGCTCAAAAGGCAATCTAGCTTCTTCCCAATCATATAATTTTTTTATAATTTCTGTTTGTTTATAAGGGTCCCATTTTTGATAGTTACCTAAATACAAACCTCTTAAATTATTTTCAGCAAATTCTTCATCTGTTGGCATTTTGCACCATTTCATTTCGTCTTCCTTAATCCCTTCTTTGTCAATGAAGTCAAGTCTTGTAAAGCCTCTCATCTCATGTTCCAACACCATTCGTTTATTAAATTCTACAAAATCATTTGGTGAGAACATACCTGAAATATCCCAAGCGACTTCTCCCCAAATGAAAATAGGAACTTTGAATTTTACTGCAGCTTGAGATGGTATAATTCTTATTCCTGCATGGTTATGCCAATTCATATCACCCATCATTTTAAATGCTGCTTTATTCAACTTTTGCAAAGTTTCTGTGCCAGGATAAAAAATATAGTGATCACAATTAAAAACATCTTTCATTCTATCTAAATTTTTTTGTCCCTCAGGTAGGTAATTATTACCATGATAAGTTACAAGTAGCGGATTAAAGCCTAAAGATTTAATCTTATGAGTTTGCCAATAACTATCTTTTCCACCACCAACAGGGATTATGCAATCATAATCACCCTCATTAGTCTTTTGAGCTTTTTCTAATATTTCTATAAGTTTATCTTCTCTTTTTTTCCATTGTTTTTCTGTAATATTGGCAGCTTCTTCATAAGCTCGACAAGAGGAGCAAACATTATCATCATCAATATCTAAATTAACAGCAATATTAGGATAAACACATTTACTACAGAAAATCATTATTCTTCACCTGTTTTAATAATGGTAGATATTGTTGGTGGTCTTACATTAATATTTTTATCATTTAAATATAAATGTGCATTGTAAACACTGTTTTCTGTATATTGAAAAATATTTGAAGCAGCAACTGAGATATTTTCAAATTTAGTAATGCAATCTTCAAAATGATCCCAATTGCCAACACCGCCCATAGCTATAACAGGAATATTTACATTGGAATAAACTGAGTCAATCAAATTGAAATCATAACCATTACCCATTCCATCATTATCAATTGAATTAATTAAAATTTCACCCGCTCCTTCTGACTCAACCATTTTTGCCACTTGGTTAGTTGAAAAATTTGAATTTATTTTACCAAAATCTGTAAAAACATAATACGATCCTTCAATCATCTTCGAATCAATAGATACTACTATACATTGAGTACCAAAAATTTTTGCGGCTTCGCTTAAGAATTTTGGATTTTTAATTACTTCAGAATTTATGCATACTTTATCAGCGCCTGAATTTAATCTTTTTTCAATATCTTTAATGTTTTTAATTCCCCCACCACTTGTTAAGGGCATAAAACACTTTTTTGAAAGATCATTGAGTATTGTATAAAAATCATTTGAATTGTTAAAATTTAAATCATCCCTATTTAAATCATAATTATTGTCTCTTGTGATATCTATATAAATTAATTCATCAGAAAACCAATTAGACATTCTGCCGACAATTACTGTAGGCGTTCCAAGTATTTGATGCCGTTTAAATTGTTTACTTTGAACTACTCTACCATTTTTTAAAAGTACAACAGGTATAATTCTATTTTTTGGCATTAGATATTTTCAAAATTTTTAAGTAATTGCAATCCATCTTTTTGACTTTTTTCAGGATGAAATTGTACACCAAATATATTTTGGTTTTCAACTGAAGCTGCAAACTCAATACCATTATAAGCAAAAGATGAAACATGATTTTTATCAATAACTTCAAAATAGTAACTATGCACAAAATAAAAATAAGAATCTTCATTGATATTTTTAAATAATGAAGATTGAACATTGAACTTTAAATTTGACCAACCAATATGTGGGATTAAATTATTATTTTGCTTTTCAAATTTTTTTACATTACCCTTAATTAATCCCATACCACTATATTTTTCGAACTCAAAACCAAATTCTGAAAGAACCTGCATACCAACACAAATACCTAGAAAATATTTTTGCTTAATAAGAATTTGCTCTTTTAGACTAATTAGTAAATTTTTTTGAATTAGCCTATTAACGCAATCACCATAAGTACCAACCCCTGGTAAAATAATTTTATCTACTACCTCATATTGATCAGCAGAATTTAACTCAATATAATTTACTTTAAGAAAGTCTAAAGCGTTACATACTGACCTGAAATTACCTGATCCATAATTTATTACACCTATCATATTAATGTAGATCTTTTAGGGATAATGGATCACCTCTAAATAAATTTTTTTTAACTTTTTTACCAATTACTTTATTAAATAACGATGGATCTAATCCATAACCTGGTCTAATTCTTTTAATATTTTTTTCTGTCAATTTTTCATTTTTTTTAATTGACTTAATAATATAAATAGATCTTCTGTATTTTTTGCTTTCTTTTTCAATTTCATTTTTTTTAAACTTAGAAGATCCTTTGGACTGCCAAGCCAATCTAGTTTCATCCACTAATTTCTTTAATTGACGCGGTAAAATTGAAAATTTTTTATCAGGACTATTTATTGATTTGGATATAATAAAATGTTTTTCAATTAAACAAGCTCCAAGTGAAACACTTACGATTGAGGATAAATTACTTCTCGAATGATCAGAAAGGCCGACAAGGCATTTATATCTATTTTGTAAATATTTTATTCTATTTAAATTCATTTTATTTACTGGTGTTGGATAACTACTTACACAATGTAATAAAATTAAATTCTCTTTATTATTATATTTTGAAACAATATTTACTGCCATATCAATTTCTTTTATGGATGCCATCCCAGTAGACAAGATGATTGGTTTTTTTGTTTTAGAAATATACTGAATTAGCGGTGTATCAATTAGTTCGAAAGAGGCTATCTTATATGCAGGCGTATTAAGTTTTTCTAATAAATCAACAGCTTTTTCATCAAATGGGGTGCTAAAGCAAGTCAAATTTATTTTTCTAGCATAATCAAAAATTTCTTTGTGCCATTTATATGGAGTGTGAGCTTCTTTATAAAGATCATATAAATTGTAATTTTTCCATATACCAGAATTAATAATAAAATCTTTTTTTTTAGAATTTATAGTCATTGAATTAGGCGTGTATGTTTGTAATTTAATTGCATCTACTCCACATTTTTTTGCAATTTCTAAATGTTTTATAGCTTGTCTTAATGAGCCATTATGATTTGCTGAAAGTTCAGCAACAATGTATGGCCTACTTTTATTTGATATTTCAAAATTATTAATTTGTAATTTCTTCATAATTTTTATTTAAATAGTTTTTTGCATTTTTCCAACCTAAATTAGATATCAAGTCAATTATAGATTGTTTATTATAAAATCTTTTAGTATTTTTTTGTAAATACTCCTTTTCTCTATAATTAAAAAATTTTAATTCAATATTTGACCTATTTTTAAAATTATCTTTATTTAAATATTCTTTGGCACCAATTGTCGAAATATAATATCTAGGATTAATTAAATCACAAATTTTAATTATTCTATTAGTCCTAGTTTCATCAATTTTCATATCAGAACTTAAATAAAATTTTGATTCGAATTCAAATTTCTTGCAAATAAATTTAATTAATTCAATATTTGTTTCAGCCAAAAAATTACTATGACAATCTTCTAAAAAATTTAGTACTTCTAATCCATCTTTTTTATAATCACATTTTGCATATTCTTGATTAAATGTTTTAATAATTTTTTTTATAGAAAAACTGGGATTATCATATCTTATTTCATTTATTTTTGATTTTAGACTTGATTTTACTAAATTTATTGAGACCCATTTTGGTGTTCCATTAATAATTATTTTATTTCTAGATTGCCATGACTGCTTTTCAAATTGAACATCATTTAAAAAAACAAAATGATCCGATATATTAATTAATCTAAAATAGCCAATCCAAGGTAAAAATGTAGGCTGCATAATAGATAAAGTTGATAGTTTTTTCATATTCCATACTTTTTTAAATGCTTATTAATAATATCAAGCAATTTAAAAGCTTGATTTGTGTCAAATCGATGATCATTAAATAAATTTATGGTTTCTTTATAAATTTTTTCTGTATTTTTCATATTTATATTTTCAAAAAGAATATTTGATGGATAATAATGTGAGCTAACAAATAGATTCGCTTTAAAAATACTTTTAAGTAAAATTACTTTATTTTTAATTTTAATGTTAAATCTCCAATTATTAAAATCATCTGCAAAAATGACTTCTTTAGGTAAATTTTCTTTATAAATATTATTTAAAATATTTTTTTGTCTTGTTACAGAGTCAAATTTTTTTGATATGGCCTTAAAATATTCTTTTTTATTTATTTTATAATCAAAGTTAATCCAGTTTTTTTTAATTTTATTTATATTTATTTTTTTGTTTTTATTGATAGAATTCCTGAACTCGTTAATAAGAGAATTATAGCTAGCCTTATTATACTTTTCATAATTTTCATTGATTTTCTTTTTTAAATAACCAAAGCCCCCATGATCAAGATCAATAAATTTAGAATATCCTGTGCTAAAAAGAACTAAATCAGCAATAGTTTTTCGAATAGTTAATTTAGGTATACTTAAACATTGATCATCTATAATTATATTTTTTTTATTTATAAATTTAATCTTTTTAAAAAATATTTCATTTGATTTTTCTCTTCCATAACCATTAGTCCATAAAATTCCATGAATATTATTGCTTAATTTAATTCTGTTTAAAACTTCGTCTTTATCCATTTCATAATTATCTATTGAAACATCAATGAATTTAAATTTAATTTCAGCTTTTAAGAATGTAGCTGGGACTATAGGGCATATATTAGAAGGAATATAAAAGATAATGTTATTATCTGTATTTTTAAGGAAATTATATAAAATATTTGTAGCTCTGTTTGATACTATATTATTCATTTTTTATTATAAAATTATTTATTATTGAGCTAATTCTTAGCGCTCCTTTACCATCAATAGTTTTCTGACCAATTTTTGACATTTTCTCTCTTATTTTTAAATTTTTCAAATAATTAATACTATTAGATAATTTTAATTCATAATTTTTTTCTTTAAATTTACCTAAGTTTATTAAAAATTTTTTATTTTCAAAACCTTTAATATCTTGCAATGTATTTTTTTCAACTTCATAACATACAGTCGGTACTCCAATATTTGCAAGCTCATAAAGGATCTGCCCTCCAGAACTGATAGCTAAATCAGATTTACCTAATAAGGATTTAATTTTATATTCATTTAAATTTTTATATATTTTAATATTTTTAAAATTAGTAAATTTTCTTTTAAATATTTTATATTTATGTTCAGATAATATTAAAATTACTTCTTTTGAAATACCAAATTTCTTGAGTAAATAATTTAATATTTTTATAGTAATGTTCCTATTATCATTCGAACCAAAAAAAATGAATATTGTATTAATTTGATTGCTAATTTTTTTCTTTTTTTGAATAGAAAAAATACTTCTTAAAGCTGCATATTTTTCATTAACAAAATAATTTTTTTTATTTAATCTTTGTCCTACAGTCCAATTAAAAATAATACTTTTATTTAATTTCCAATTTTTATAATCATCTATATAAAAACATAACTGAGATCTCTTTTCAATTTGAATGTAGTTATATTTATTTAAACTCAAAGAGTCTATAAATACATTTTTGTATTCAGAAATTAAATTATAAATATTTTTTGGATTTTTTTGCCATTTCTTAATTATAAAATTTTTTTTTTTAATAATTTTGTTTCTCTATCAATTACAAAAAAACACTTGTGTCCATTTTTTTGTAAATATGATGATATCGCTATACTTCTTATAAGATGTCCATTTCCCTGGTTGCCAGCTACTGTTAAAAATAAAATTTTCATATTAATTTAATCTTTTAAAAGTTTGGTGAGCCTCTAAGTTATCTAGTAACTTTACTGGATTAAGTTTTTGAGATTCACATTTAGAAATAATAGAAAATAATTCATCTAGTTTTTCATAATATTCATTTAAATATTTTTTTTCATGAGCGATACTAACGTAAACTAGGTTTGAAGCCATTACTCCTCTTTTTAACATTTCTTGTGTGATAAAAGTTTTATAAATGTTTGAATATTTAGATATAATACTAAAACCACATATTGCATCAAGACCAAATATATTGATTTTTAAGTTATGTGCTTTTGCTAATGCCATCCAATTTTTTTTTATTGATTTACCTATATTAGATATTACTTGCCATGATTTTAAACTTTGCATTATATTTAGAGTTTTAAGTGCAGCAGAAGGGCCTATTCTTTCCGTCCAGAATGTACTACTTATAAAAGTATTTTGCGCATATTCCATTACTTCTCTTTTACCAATAATTGCATTTATTGCATATCCATTACCTAATGCTTTTCCAAACATAGCAATATCTGGAAAAACTTTGTACTTTAAATGAATTCCTCCAAAGGTCTCTCGAAAACCAGAAGTACATTCATCAAAAATTAAAACTATATTCTTCTTGTTGCAAAGTTCTCTAACTTTTTGTAAAAAATTTTTTTCTGGTCCAAAATTTCTCGATACTTCCATTTTAATAATTCCTATATTACGCTGATTAACCAATTTTTTTAATTCAGAGAAATTATTATATTCAAATGGGAAAGCTGTATTTATTAATTCTTTTGGAACCCCATTAGGTTCTAAACCAGGTAACAAATGAGCTGTTAAATTTTTTTTTGATTTTATATTTGCCGATAGATACCAATCATGCCAACCATGATATCCACAAAATGCAACTTTATTATTTTTTGCAGCTGCTCTTGCAATTCTTATTGCTATAGAATTAGCTTCTCCACCAGATCGACATAATCTTACCATATCTGCCCAAGGATGCATTGCTACAATTTTTTCAGCTAATTTTACCTCTTCAGGACAATTGAAAGTTGTCATATTTCCAGACTTAACTGTTTTTATAATATGATTTTCTAATTCTTTATTATTATATCCCAAAGTATTTTGACCTACTGCAAAAATCATATCTAACAATTTATTATTTTCAAGTGTCCAGACATGTGCTCCTTTTGATTTACTAAAATAACTTGGCCAAGAGTTAGGTAAGAACATTTCTGATCTTTTTGACAACAACATGTTTCCACCGGGAATAATCTTTTTTGCACTATTCCAAAGTTCTGCTCCTTGATTAAATTTTTTCTTTCTCATTTTTAATTTTTGATTCTTATCTGATTTTAAACTTTTTAAAAGCCCTTCATTTCGATCATATTTATTATTTATATTTAACAAATTTTTGTTATTTTTGAGATAATTAACAATCTCTTGAAGTCCAAAATATTTAAATTTTTTACTTAAATTATCTATAATTGTTTTTACTAATATATAATCCTCCTTTTCATCTACTGTTAGACGGATATTTGATAGATTTTCTTTATTTTCATAATTTTCAATCTTAAAATGTTTTTTTCTATTTTCTATAAAAGTCGTTACATGTTCTTTATCAGAATTTTTTTTTAATAATTTAAATGATTTAATAAATGCTTTTGTATTTAAAATTTCTACATCCATTCCATCGGGAAATGAAGGAATTATTGCATTTGATGTTAAATCATTCTGGTTTTTTCTATGCAAATCTATCATTTCATCAATTATTTTATAGTCAATTAATGGGCAATCTCCGGTTATTCTGATAAAATCATCACATGGATTTTTTTTTAATACCTGAAAGAATCTTAAAGCAACATTATTTAAACTACCTCTAAATAAAAATAGGTTTTTTTTATTCTTGTAATAATTAGTTATTTTGTCATCTGATTTTGCATTACTAGTAGCTAATATTATTTTTTTAATTTTTTTTGAATAACTTAATCTTTGAATAATATGATCAATTAACGTTTTATTTTGAATTTTTAATAATACTTTACCTTTTAATCTTTCAGATAAATATCTAGCTTGAATGATAGCAATCATTTTATTATTTTATTTGTTTATTTTCCATTTAGAAGGATTAGTAATTGTTTTATTATTAATTGCATATTTAGAAAACGAATTTAAATTTTTTTTTGATAACTTTATACTTATAACTTCTTTAAATTGATTTAAATCATTGAAGCCTAAAACATATTTATTAATATATTTATTTGAATAAACAAATTCTAAGCTTTTTTTAATTTTATTTATATAATTACTTTCACAATCTTGATCAAAAATTTTGAATTTATTTATTTCATTTTTAAAGTAGGTATCTATTTTATTAATATCTTGTATAGCCATTCCTTGAAAAAAAATACTTCTTGCATGTATTTCAATATGATTTCTTTTTATATTTTCCAAGAAATTTCCATTTAAAAATTCTTGATTAAAAATATTTATTGGAATTTGTATTATATCTAATTTGAATTTGTCTAAAATTTTTTTTGCTTCTTTAATACTATAAACTGATACACCAATTTTTTTTGCATATTGCATTCTTTTATAATCCATAAGTCTATTGAATATTATTTCAGAGTTTTTACCAATTAAATCATTTGGATTATGAACAAGCAAGCCATATAATCTATTTAACTTTAGTTTTTT
>CACHAQ010000022.1 GCA_902577905.1 uncultured Alphaproteobacteria bacterium | reverse complement strand
TATGGGTAGTTTATTAATTGGTGCATTAATATTCACCCATCCACCATTAGAAATTAATTTAAAATTAAAATAATCAAACCAACCCTCTTTACAAAAAGGAAGAAAAACTTTTACTCTATTTCTATTTTTTACTAAAACAGGAGCTACAATAATTCTCTCATTTATTGAAAATACTTCTTCTTGATCAAAATGTTCTTTCTCAGGAAAATCTAAAAATAATGGCCTTATTACTGGCTCACCTTCTTTATAAAAACGCCATATTGCTGAATAAAGAATTGGCAGCAATTGATATCGTAATTGAATTAATTTTCTAACTGTTGGAATTGTATCATTATATAGCCAAGGTAAATTAGTATTATTTAGATTAAGTATATTCTTATTTTTATTTTGTTTTTTGGTATTCGGCTTCCACGAATTCATATGAAATCGAGGATGAAATAACATGAGTTGAAGAGAGCGTATCATTAATTCTCTTGAAGTTTTTTTACCAGTAAATCCACCTATATCATGTCCAAAAAATCCAATTCCAGAAAGAGAGAGGCCTAACCCTATAGATGCACTCCACTTTAATGAATGCCAAGATGTGTCGTTATCGCCTGTCCATGTTTCTACATAACGTTGAATTCCTAATGTGCCAGATCTGGTAACTCCATGATTTCTTATTCTTGGATAGTAGTTTCTTGTAGCTTGAGAGCTAGCCTTTGACATTAAGATAGCTTGTAAGGGTAGCAATGAATTTGATTTAACTTTTTTATTTAAATATAATGAATAAGCATCTTTACCTTCTAGATCATATTCATTGTTGTCATTCCAAATTGTATCAAAACCATATGATAATATGTATTTTGTAACATATTTTTTCCACCAAGCAGCTCCCGTTTTTTTAGTAAAATCAATTATACTCGCAGTTTCATCCCAAAATTGAATTACAAGAGGTTTATTATTATTATCTGATATGAAAATTTTCTCTTTTACTGCTTTTTTATAAAACGGGTGTGAAGTTAATATTGCTGGTTTTAAATTAGCAGTAAGGTGTATTCCGTATTGTTTAATTTTATCTAAAAATAATTTAGGTTCAGAAAATTTTTTTTTATTCCATTTAAACATATATCTTTTCTTACCATGCAAGGTATACCCAGAACCAAAGTGCAAACTACTTAATGGAATTTTTAATTCTTTACATTTATTCAAAAATTCTAAGTACAAAGTTTGTGAATTTTCATCGTCAGCAATTTCCATAGAAGAAAATTGAAAACCTAAACTCCATTTTGGTGGAAAATATCTTGGACCAATAAAATTATTGAGAGAAGAAATAATAGATTGATTTTTATTTAAAAATATAAAAAGTTGAATTCCTTTATTTTGAAAATTTGCGTATCTATAAGGATGATGATAATTTGAATGTTCACTTCCTAAATCAACAACACCATAACCTAAAGTATTATATAAAAGTCCATAATCACAATTTCTATTATTTTTATTTATTATGTATAACCAAGGAAAAGATTTATAAAGGGGATCGCTTTTTTCTCCATTATAACCCAGCGCATCTTTTTGAGATAGTACATATCTTCTAAATGATTTTTCTAAATTACCAGTTTTTTCACCAAGACCATAAATATTATTATAAGAATATCTATTTTGATAATGAGTTGTCTCATTTTTCTCCTCATTCCAATACCAAGAACCAGTTTCTCTATCAGAGCAGATTTCTTGCCAATGATTTCTAATTTTTCTATAAACTGTTATGCGAAAAGGATTATCATGAACCTTTATTTTAGTAAGTTGTGATTTAATTACATAATAATTTTTATATTTTGAGACATTTGTATTTGTATAAATATGATTTTTTTCATTAATTATTTTTGGAAGAACTTTTTTATTATTTTTATCAAATAATTCAAAGTTCAGAATATTGTCATTTGATATTGAAATATAAAATCCCCAATTATGCTGTAAATTAAATAAGATTTTTTTTTTGAAGACTTTACAGCTTAAAATTTTATCAAATTTTTTCAAGATGTTAGAGCAATACCATCTTTATCAAACCAATGAGCATCGTCGAGTTTAAATCCAACCTTAATTGATTGATTGGCCTGAATATCAGTTTGATAATTAAGTTTTATTGAAATTTTTTGTTCCCCTGAGGTTGTTCCATACAAAAAACTATCAGAACCTAATTGCTCAACTGTTTCAACATTTAGGGATAACGAATTTTCGTCTTTAATAGATAGATGTTCAGGTCTTATTCCAAGACTTGTTGAGTTAGACGGTGCTATTTCTTTTAAAGAATTTGGAAGATAGTCAAATTGTATAAAATTCATTTTTGGTGAACCAATAAAACCGGCAACAAACTTATTAGATGGTTTGTTATATAATTCTAAAGGTGCTCCAACTTGCTCAATAATACCGTCATTCATTACAACTATTTTATCAGCCATTGTCATTGCTTCTACTTGATCATGAGTTACATAAATCATAGTATTACCTAATCTTGCATGTAATGCTTTTAACTCAACTCGTGTTGCAACTCTAAGTTCAGCATCTAAATTAGAAAGTGGTTCATCAAATAAGTATATTGATGGTTCTCTTACTATTGCTCTGCCAATAGCAACTCGTTGTTTTTGTCCACCAGATAATTGGCCTGGTTTTCTTTGTAAATATTCTTCCATTCTAAGTAGTCTTGCAGCTTCTAAAATACGTTTATCAATTTCATCTACTTCCATTTTTAAGTTTTCCAGTCCAAAAGCTAAATTTTGTCTAACACTCATATGAGGATACAAAGCATAGGATTGAAAAACCATTGCTAAACCTCTTCTTGCTGCAGAAATATTATTTACGACTTGTTCATCGATTAAAATATCACCCTTTGTAATCTGTTCTAATCCAGCAATCATCCTTAATAATGTAGATTTGCCACATCCTGATGGGCCTACTAATACACAAAACTCTCCATTATTAATAAATAAATCAATACCATGAATTACTTCCAAGTTTCCATAATTTTTTCTTACTTGTTTTAATTCTAAAGTTGCCATAGTTATTTAATTCCTGTGTTAGCGATGCCAGTAGTAATATATCGTTGTAGAAAAACAAATACTAAAGTTGTTGGTATAAGACTGACAACTGTCATTGCCAATCTGTAATGCTCTTGAGCTACATATTCACCTTGAAAATCTAGAAGACATAATTGAATAGTATATGCAGTTTTTGTAGTTGATACTGCTATCATTGGTAAAATTAAATCGTTCCATCTCCAAATAATTGATAAGATTGCAAGAACTGCTATTGCTGGTAATGCAAGTGGAAAAACTATTCTCCAATAAATACTCCATTCACTAGCAGCATCCATTCTTGCAGCTTCAAGAAGTTCGTCTGGAATAGTTAACATATATTGCCGTAACATAAATACACCAGTAGGGGTTGCGGCTCCGGGTATAATAACTCCCCATAGAGTTCCATTTAAACCAGTCACAGAAACCATTTTAAATATACCAACAATTAAAACCGAAGCTGGAACCATTAGAGTTGCGAGAATAATAATGAAAAATATTATTTGTCCATTGAACTTATATTTTGACAAAGCAAATGCTGCCATTGAATTTATTAAAACCGTGATTATTGTTGCAATAATTGTTACAAAAACTGAATTGTTCAAACACTTGATTGCATCAAAACTCATACCTCTTACATTATTTGTTAAAGGGTCAGAATAATTAATCCAAGAAGGTCGAAGTTTTTTATTAACGATTATATCTTCAGTAGGAATCTTAACAATACCACCCTGAGGATTTGAAATTAGCCTAGCATTAACAGTATCTTTATTTGTGTTTAATCTGCTAACTGAATATTCCTCAATTTCATTTGTTTCTTTATTTTTTGCTGAAATTAAGATTTGAGAGGTAAATCCATTAGGCTTATAAGGTTTTAAACCAAGAAATTCTGATAAAAGTCTAACTTCCTCTTCATTTAAATTTAATAAATATTCTTCTGGATTATATTCTTTTTTTGCATCAGGAAACATACTTGGATATTTTATTAACCACTCAGGAAAATTTTTTTCTTCGATAAGTTCCTTGGCATGATCTGAAACTAATCCTAAATGAGTTCTTAAAGCATAATATTCTTTGCCTTCAAATTTTGAAATGAAAAGATTAGGGTCATTAACTTCTTTTTTATCTTCATCTCTCAATTCATTCCAATATATTACCCAATCTGGAAGATCTTTAATTATAAAAATTTCCTTTCCATCTGGTCCGAAAACTGTTGCTCTTACAACTCTGTCATAATCTAAAGGTAATAAGTTAGTATCTAATTTTTGAAGTAAAAATTGAGATTTTATAGAATTTAATAGTAACCACAATACAGGTAAGAAAATAATTAGAAATCCTAAAAAAAGATAAAGATAAGCAATCCAATCAATAAAAGAAAGTTTATTTTTTCCATGGGTTCTCGAAAAAAATTTGATTACAGCGCTCAAAGTTTAACCTGCCTTCTGGTCAAATAAAATTGTAGTAATGATAAAAGAATTAACAATAAAGCAACTAGTAAAGATGCCATGGCAGCAATGCCTAATCCAAAAGTCGTTTTCTGACCTCTTAAACCAGCTGTTTCAAAAATGTATGAAACTAATGAAATCCAGCCAACTTGTAATGCAAATAATTCTTCGAAAGCCTGAAAAGCTTTTATTAAAGATAAAACTGTAACAACTAAAAGAATAGGCATTAAAAGAGGAAGGGTAATTCTCCAAAATGCCCTCTGATCTGATGTTCCATCCATTTCTGCAGCTTCATATAAATCTTTTGGAATTGATTGTAAGCCGGCTAATAAAATTAACATATAAAATCCTAAGTGAGCCCAAGTATAAATAAATACTGACCAAAACATTGTCCATGAAGGATCTGTTAGCCATTGAATAGGTTGGTCAATCCAATTCCATTCCATTAAAGTTTGAGATAATAATCCTTGTCTTTTTAGAATTAAAGTCCAAAGAAAAGCAACTACGACTGGGCTAAGCATGACTGGGTAAAAGTATACGGCTCGCCAAAAAGCTCTTCCTACTATTTCTCTATTAAGAACAACTGCTGTTATTAATGCTACCACGATCATTATAGGAACTTGAAATAAGACAAATATGAATGTATCTGCTATTGAAGCTTTAAACTTATCATCCTCCATATTTTCAATACCAGTATCAATTTGTGTTTCTAAAATTATTCTAGATAAATTATCTGAGCCAGAAAAATCTCTTGAAGAAAAGTTAATACTTTCTCCATCAGTTACCGAAAATCCAAAATTCATAAAAAGTGGTAAAAAAGTAAAAAGACCAAAAATTAATATGTTAGGAAATAAAAACAAGTATGGTAAACTTTTTGTACCACTCAGTCTTTGTGCTAATTCTATTGGCCATCCAATAACTGACATGAATCTAGAAATATTTCCAATGACCCCTTTGGATAGTAAAAATCCAATAAACAAATAAATAAATATTACAAAATACCAGTAGTTAAAATTTAATATATTTTCAGACATTTATTTGACTAAGGCCGATTTTAAATCGACCTTAGAATTAAAATTTATTCAGCAATCTTCGCAGCTACATCTGCATCAATTGCCGCCAAAGCTTCATCAAGAGTCATCTCTCCTGTAATTGCTTTAGTGATATAGTCAGGAACAATCCCATATATTGCAAAGTTTTTATTATAACCTTGGAACCAATAAGCTTGAGGGGTTGTATCTGCCGCTTTTCCTGCATTTGCTGCAAAAATTGCAAGACCTTCAGCAACATTAGGACTAACACCTGTATAATCTATACCAGATTTTTGTAAACCTTGGTGAGCAGTAATGTTACTTGTAGAAGCAGCAAATTTTTCAGCATTTTCTGTTTGTGACATAAAATCGATAAATGATGCTGCAGCCTCTGGATGTTGTGTTGATTTAAATGCAACTATACCTGATCCACCTGGCATTGCTCCGCATCCACCTGGACCACAAGGAATAGGTACTACCTTCCACTCAAAATCTGTAATGTTAGTATCATAGTTTCCTAGCATCCATGAACCCGACATGTGCATTGCAACTGTTCCATCTAGGAATAAAGGAGCGGCATTTCTGTAAGAAGTACCTGCACCTGCAGGCCAACCCTCAGCCGGCATTAATCCTTCTTCGTGCCAACCAACAAATACCTCAGAAAATTTTCTAAATCCTTCATCAACTAAAATCGGTGTTCCATTTTCGTGAAACTTTGCTCCATAAGAAAAAGCTGGTCCAGCCCATCTATGTGCAGTTCGATCTAATGCAAGACCTGCTGTTAAACCAAGTTCCGATTTTACTTGTCTTAAGGCTTCAGCCCAATCGTCCCATGTAGCACCTTCTTCAGGCATATCAACACCTGCATCTTCAAACATTGTAACATTTACGTAAGGCCCTGTAACAGTTAATTGAGTTTGCCAACCGTAAATACCATCATCACCTGAAGGTTTTCTGTACCAAGGAAGTGTTGCGCCATAATTTGCTTCCCAATATGAAGAATCAACATAAGGCTTTAGGTCTAAATAGAATTTATTTAATCCTCCTAAATTTGTTACTCTAGCCAAATCTGGTGCAGCACCTGATTCTAATTGATTTTCTAGTTGTTCTCTTATTACTTCATATCCAACTGTTTCAATATTTAATGTATGACCAGTTGATGCTTCCCATGACTTAGCCATGTCTGCAATAGTATCACATTCATTAATATCTTGATAACATATGAACTTCAATTCTGCTGCATTTACAGTAAATGAAGCTGAAGTAACAAAAAGAAAAATAGCCAATATTCTTTTCATAATTCCTCCAATTAAATTTAATATAAGATTGATAACACGAACCCATACGAATTCAAAAAAAAATTAATGTAATTTATAAGAAAAATAGTGATTATTTATATAATTAGTCTTTGAATTTTTTTATTTTCATGGTTTGGGAGAAAATTATTAACTATAGTTAAAATAATAATGATTGGATACCTAGGATTAGCACGAGAAACTTTTGATGTGCCTTTTGCAATGTCTAAGTTTTTAGAAGGTAAAAAAGTTCTACGAAATATATTTAATGAAATAAAAGGAATTGATTATTTAATTACTAATAATGAATTATCAGATAAAGCATTCAAATATTTTAAAAATAACAATTTTAAAAAAATTATAATTTTTCAAACTACATTTACAGATGCAAAATTTTTATTAAATTTTGCCAAAAAGATAAATAAACCTTTGTGTATCGTTGCTTTTCCAGAGCCACGAACTGGAAAGAGATTAAGACTTAATTCAGTATGTGGATTAAATTTAGGAATGCACTCATTAATTAAAAATAATATTAATGCTGAATTCATATTATTTAATAATCATAAAGAATTAGAAAAAAGAATTAAAAAATTTATTAATAAAAAAATTTATAACAATAAAATAATTAAATGGAAACAGATTGCAAAAAAAAGTGATAAAAAAATAGATATAAAGAAACAAAATATCGGACTTGTTGGTGAAAGACCTGAAGGTTTTGATACATGTGATTATTCATTATTAGAAATTAGGAAAAAATTAAATTTTGATATTAAAAAAATAAAATTAAATGAACTATTCTCAGAAGCTAAGAAAATTAAAAAGTCTGTTTTAAATTCAACACAAATAAAAATTGAGAAAAATTTGAAGAATTCAAAAAAATTAAAACAACGTGAATTAAAAAAAAGTATTTCAATATACCATGGATTAAATACACTTCAAACAAAACACGATGTTCAAGCATTTGCAGTTAGATGTTGGCCAGAAATGTTTACACAATTTGGTTGTGCTTCTTGTGGTCCTATGGCTATGATGAATGAAAAAAAAATTAGCAGTGCTTGCGAAGCAGACGTTTTAGGAGGAATAAGTTGTAACATACTAAACCAATTAAACAATCAACCTTCTTTACTAGTTGATATTGTCGATATAGATGAAAAAGATAATACTGTTGTTTTTTGGCATTGTGGACTAGCGCCTCTTAGCATGTCTAAAAAAGGTGATGCAAAAGCTGATATACATTCTAATAGAAAAAAACCGCTACTTCATAATTTTGCTTTTAAACCAGGAGATATAACAATATTCAGAGTTTCAAAATCAGCAAGCAAATTAAAATTTTTTGTACTTAAGGGAAAAGTGATCAATAGAAAAAATTCATTTGCTGGAACTTCAGGTGTAGTAAGTTTTGGCAAAAATACAAAAAATAAAATAGAAAAAATGTTTAAAGGTGGGCTTGAACATCACGTTGCTTTTACTTACGGTGACCATTATAATGAAATAGTTAATCTAGGTAATCAGATGAATATTCCAACATACACAGTATGAGCAAAAGTTTTAAATATGGGATAATAGGCGCTGGATCAATGGGTCGCGAACATATTAGAAATGTTAATATAATTAATGAAGCAGAAATTGTTGCTTTAAGTGATCCAAATGATGAATCAATTAATCAATCTTTATCGTTACTTAATAAAAAAGTTCCATGTTTTAAAAACTATAATGAAATGATACAAGCTGATCTTGTTGATGGTTACATAATCTCTACTCCTAATTTTACTCACATAGATGTACTTAAAGATGTAATTAAAACAAAGAAACATATCTTAGTAGAAAAGCCATTATGTACAACAATTCAAGATTGTATCGAATTCAGAGATTTAACTAAAAATTATCCTAGTTTAATTTGGACCGCAATGGAATATAGATACATGCCGCCAGTAAAAAGGATGATTGATGAAATTCATAATAATACAATTGGTAATTTAAAAATGTTATCAATTAGAGAACATCGATTTCCTTTTTTAGTTAAGGTGAATAACTGGAATAGATTTGCAGAAAATACAGGAGGCACATTAGTTGAAAAATGCTGTCATTTTTTTGATCTAATGAGGTTAATTGTGAATAGTGAAGCGAAACAAGTTTATGCAAGTGGCAATCAAGATGTTAATCATTTAAATGAAAAATATAACAATAAAACTCCTGATATTCTTGATAATGCCTATGTGATTGTTGATTTTCAAAATGGAGTTAGAGCTTTGCTTGATCTTTGTATGTTTGCTGAAAACTCAACAAATCAAGAGGAGTTATGTGCAGTTGGAGATATTGGTAAAATTGAAACTGCCGTACCTTCAGCTAGCTCAGGCAAAAACTCATCTGAATTAAGGATTGGATATCGAGGAAGAAATTTTGAAAATGGAAAAACTCTTAATGAGATTGTTGAAGTTGATGAAGAGATTTTAAAAGTAGGAAATCATCATGGCTCTACATATTATGAGCATATTTCATTTCTTGATTCAATTAAAAGTTCTAAACCAGCTGCTGTAAGTCTAAATGATGGTTTACAAGCAGTTGCTATTGGTGAAGCTGCCGAAATTTCTATAAAAGAAAATAGAATTGTTAAAATGGATGAATTTAAAATTTAAATTAGAAAAAAAATTTGTTTGTTTTATTCATAATAAACTCACTGACTCTTGTATTGGATTCTTCTGTAACTCCTGCAATATGTGGTGATAGAATACAATTCATATCATCTGTAATATTTTTTAAAAATATTTTGTTTACTGGTTCATGTTCATAAACATCTAACGCAAATCCTGAAATATAATTGTTCTTATATGCTTCAAGTAGATCTATTTCATTTATAATTGCTCCCCTAGAAGAATTAATTATAATTGGTTTATTATTCATTTTTTTAAATATTTTTTTATCAAATAAATATTTCGTTTCATTATTTAATGGTACATGTATGGAAATTATATCAGCTAAAGAAAGAATATTTTCAAAAGTTACTTTTTTAACATTATTTTCTTCCATTTCTTGAGAGGTTATAAAAGGGTCAAATGCAATAGTAGTAACTTCAAAAGCATTTATAAGTTTTAAAACTTTTTTTTGCTATATCGCCAAATCCTATTAGACCTAAAATTTTTCCCTTTAACTCGTTCGTAGTAATTGATGTTCTAGGCCATAGTCCACTTTGTGTTTTTGCATTTATTAACTTTGTTTTCCTTAATAGGCTAAGTGAAGAGCTTACTACATATTCTGCTACAGAGTCAGCATTCATCCCAGTAGCTGGTTGAACAAATATATTATTTTTTTTACAGTATTCAGTGTCAATATTATCTAGACCTACACCAAGTCTGCCAATGTACTTTAAATTTACTGCTTTCTCTAAAATAGGTAGATTTAAATTTGTTTTATTTCTTACAATTATTCCATCAAATTTATTAATTTCTTTTTTTAAATAATCAGAATTTTCCCAAATATCTTTTTTATAGATTACATTAAAATCTTTACTTAATATTTTTAATGCTTGTGGATCTATAAATTCTGTAATTAAAATATTTATCATTTAATTTTACTAATTTTTATTTTTTTTGAAAATTTACTAACCAAATTAATTGTAGGTATTGAATATATACCTCCGCTTTGCATACATTTTAAAGTTGCAGCAGCAGATGCAAAAATAATACTTTCTATATTTGATTTATTTAGAGACAAGGCTGATGCAAAAGCTCCATGAAATACATCTCCTGCGCAATTCGTTTCAACTGTTTTAACTTTTGGAATTTTACAATGATACAATGAATTGTTATCTACCCAAAGAACACCTTGGGAACCTAATGTGACCGCTACAAATTTTTGTGTTTCATTAAATATCTCAAAAAGAGCAGTTTTCATATTTGAATTTCGCTTATATGTTTTTAAACCCTCTTCAGAAAATATGGGATGAGAAGCATTTTTAACAATTTGGGATATATGTGATGTTTTTTTAAAATTATCTAGATCGGCAACACATTTAATATTATTTTTGTTAGTCTTTTTGGTAATTTCAGTAGCTATTCTAATCCACCTCATATCTACTGCATAAATATCTTTTTTTCTAAAATCTAAATTTGGTATTTTCTTATAATTAAGTAACTTTGGATCATTATAAGCAGCTAGCAATCTTTCACCATTTATATCTTCAATTACAAAACTTTGTGAGGATTTACATTTTTTTATTGAAATAGATTTATTGATATTAATTTTAAATTTTTTAAATTCATTTTTTAAGAAAACAGAAGCATCATCATCTCCAAATTTTCCAATAAATTTAGTATCACAACCCAATTTTTTAGCAGTAAATGCTGATACTGCTGCTGAACCACCTAACCTTTTATCAATACCTCTAGATAAAACTTTAATTGGTTTTTTTGGAAACTGATCTATCCTACTTATATTATCTAAAAAAATTGATCCTGCACAAATGATCATAAATATTTAGAGGTATTTAACTATACCTATAAACTTTCTAAATCTATCTCTGATCGTTATAGGGTTGAGAGGAATTGGATCAATTTTGATATTCCCAGAATTAATTTTAGAGATAATTATGTAAGAGTTATTTTGATCTTCAATAGCTTTTGATAATTCATTTACTGTTTCATCTCCAGAACATTCAACTACATTTTTACAACCAGCACCTATTGCAACATCTTTTAAAGAAGTATTTTCATCAGTAAAAGTTTTTTGATCTCCTGTTGATCCATATGATCCATTATCAATTATTAATAAAGTATAATTTGGTGGTGCTCTATTGCCAATTGTTGCTAGTGTATTCATATTCATTAAAACAGATCCATCACCATCTATACTAATAACATTTTTATTTTGAGATAATGACAAACCTAAACCAATAGAAGAAGACAAACCCATACTGCCTAACATATAAAAAAAGTTTGGTTGATCGTTAATTTTATATAATTCTTGAGACGGAAGACCTATATTACAAATAACTAAGTTATCTTTAAGAATGTTTTGTATTTTATTCAATAAGTCAAACCGGTTCATTTATCATCTTTCATTAAATTGAAATCACATAATATAGCAACTGGTGACTCAACAACTTTAGCATGTTTACTAAATGTTGAAATTTTCTCAAGATCATCTTCTGAAGAACAATGCAACATAGGTATTCTTAAAGTTTGTAAAATATCTTCAGTTATTTTAGCCATTCCACCTTGTGCTCCTACTGGCTCACCTGGTGTACCCCTGTAACTAATTAGAAAAACAACAGGCATTTGATATAATTGCAATAAAGAAACAATTGCATTCACTGAATTTCCTATTCCTGTATTCTGCATCATTATACAAGGGAATTTATTTCCTAAATACGCTCCAGCACAGATACCCATACCTTCTTCCTCACGTGGTACAGCCGAATAGTAAACATCATTATCTTTTTCAAGAATATCAATCATGTTAGCTAATAACTTACAAGGAACACTTAAGTAAAAATCTACACCACCCTTTTTTAAATTATCGATAATTTTTTTACTGATTTTCATTTTTTTTGATGTCTATAGATATAAAATGATTAAACAATAAATTAATTTATTTAAAATCATTTCTTAATTTTATTTTAGTATTTGAAGTATATTTTTCACCTTTTTTTAATATAGTTGATGGAAAATTTGGTTGATTAATAGAATCAGGGAAGATTTGTGTCTCTAAACACATTCCATATTGTAAACCATAATTTCTATCATGTTTTCCGTTGTATGACTCCTTCATCATGTTACCAGTATAAAATTGTATTCCAGGTTGATCAGTTGAGTATTCTACTCCCATACCGGTAATTTTACTATAGATGGAAGCTATAGATTTATCAATTGAATGATTTTTAAGAACATAATTGTGATCAATACCACCACTCTTTAAAAAAGTATTATTTATTTCAAACGAATTATTTAGATCATATTTTGTATTAACTACATCTAATAGTTTACCTGTTGGAATTGAATCCTCATCAGTTTCGCAAATTTGATTAGATGATATTCTAACAATATGCTCTGTAATATTTTTGTAATTATCATTATGACCATGAAAGTTCCAATAATTATGATTAGTCAAATTAACAATAGTATCTTGATCTGTAGAAGCTTTAAAAGATATTATAATTTCATTTCTATTATTAAGTTCGTAAATAGTTTTACAATTTAAGTTACCCGGATAATTCTCTTCTAAATGTTTAGAGAAATAAGAGAGCTCTACTTTTATACTTTCACTTGTTTTATTAATATCAACTATTTTCCATATTTTTTTATTGAAACCTTCTTTACCTCCATGAAGATGATTATTTTTTTCATTAGAATACAAATTATATTCTTGTCCATTAAGAGAAAATTTACTTTGGTCTATTCTATTACAAACCCTACCAATAATTGCATTAAAATATCCATTAGATTTCAAGCAATCATCTAAATTACCGTAACCTAATAATACGTCCTCTGTTTTAGAATCATTATAAGAATTTGGGATACAAACTTCACTTATATAACCACCATATGTATAAAAGCTAAAACTGTAATTATTTGAGTTAATAATATTGACTATATCAATATCTAAACCTTTATCATTTTGAAGTTTGGTAATTTTATATTCCATTATATTTTTCTCAATCTTTGAAATTTATTTTTTCTTTGTTGAAGATAAATGATTAATCCACCTAAAACTATGAAAAAAGTACCTGGAAAGAGTTGGTCAACTGGCCATTCTGCAAAAAATATCCAACCTAAAATAAGTGCAAAAAATATCTCGATATAATCAAATGGCATAATTTTACTAAGCTCTGCTTTTCTAGCACCATATATTAATAGTAAAGTTCCAGATCCTCCTGCTATTCCCATGACACAAACTACTAAGAAGTCATTTATGCTTTTGAAATTTTCCCACATACCAAAAAACACCACTAACATACATGCAACTATGATTGTCCCTGTTTGGCCGTATAAATTGATAAGAGGTGAAGGAACATGATCCTCAAAACTTAAAGATGTTACTCTTGCTAATGAATATCCAAAAGCAGCAAGTATAGGAAGTAATAACATATAATTAAAGTCTGATGACCAAGGTTGCATAATTAAAACGATACCTGCAAAACCAGAAATTACTGCACTCATTTTATACCAACCAAATTTTTCACCTAAAATAGGAATAGCAAGAAGAGTAACCATCATCGGTCCTGTGTATTCCATGGTAGCGACTAAAGCAAATGGGAGGTAAGCATAAGAAGTGTAGAGACACAATTGAGCTAAGGCTACAAAAACTCCACGAAATAAACCTAACTTCCATTGCGTTATTTTTATTTGTCTACCGTTTCGATACCAATCTTGTGAAAAATATAAAGCAATAACACATGGAATCATCCCAAATAAATTTCGAAAAACAGAAAGTTGAGCAGCTGGGTAATCGTTTCGCAAAAACTTTATCGCTATGCCCATACAATCTAATAAGAACAAACCTGAAAGTGATAGGATAACAGCTAAAAATAAATTACTTTTCATAAAATGTTATGTGTTTTTAAAAGATACTTTTTTATAAAACACAACACTGGTCTACCCAGTGACCTGGTTCAACTTCAGTAAGGCCCATTGTTATCTCGCCACCTTTGCAATCTATTCCAGGGTTAGGACATCTTGTTCTAAATACACAACCTGGAGGTGGATTTAATGCACTAGGTATTTCTCCTTTTAGTTCAATAGCTTCAGATCTATTCTCTGGGTCAATTGAAGGAATAGAAGATAATAATGCTTTAGTATAGGAGTGTTTAGGGTTCTTAAATAATTCTCTTGAGGGGCCCATTTCAACTATATGCCCTAAATACATAACTGCAACAACATCGCATACATGCGCAACAACACTTAAATCATGACTAATAAATAAGTAAGTAAGTTTAAGTTCAGTTTGAAGTTGTTTTAAAAGATTTAATATATCTGCTTGTATTGATACATCTAAAGCAGCAACACTTTCGTCTGCTACAATAAATTTTGGATTACTTACTAAGGCTCTTGCAATTGATATTCTTTGTCTTTGCCCTCCAGAAAATGCATGAGGGAATCTTCGTAAATGCTCAATATTTAGTCTACATTTAGCTGCGATATCTCTTACTCTTTCATCAGTCTCTTGTCTTGAGTTTGTTATTTTCATTACTTCTAAAGGTTCTGCAATAATATCCCTAACAGTCATTCTTGGGCTTAAAGCAGCATAAGGATCTTGAAAAATTAGTTGAGCTTTTTTTCTATATTCTTTTAAATCTTGTTTGTTCATATTAGTTAAATCATAATCTCTTTCATCATCATGAAAAATAACATTTCCTGAACTAATTTTATTAGCACCAAGTATTGCTCTACCAAGAGTAGTTTTTCCTGAACCTGACTCGCCAACTAAACCAAAAAAAGATCCTTTTTTTATTTTAATATTAATATTGTTAACTGCGTGTATTTTTTGTTTTTTTGAAATAAAATTTTCTTGATAATCAAAATTTACTGAAACATTATTAACTGAAATTAAATTTTCACCCATTTTGACCACACTGAATTCCACACTTGTCAACCCAGTGACCTGGTTCAACTTCAATTAATTTCATTTCTATTTTACCATCTTTACCCTCAGGATTATGATGAGGGCATCGAGTTCTAAATACACAGCCTGTAGGCCTATCTAATGGACTTGGAATATTTCCAGGTATAGGAGATAATGGTGCATCTAAGTTATTAATATCAGGCAAGGCTTGTAATAGACCTTTTGTATAAGGATGTTTAGGATTTTTAAGAATCTCATTTACTGGACCTTTTTCAACTACACTTCCTAAATACATTACTGCTACATGATCAGCGACCTGTGCAATAACACCTAGATCATGAGTAATAAATATTACGCCCATTTGATATTCTTTAATAATATCTTTAATTAAGTTTATTACTTGAGCTTGAATTGTTACATCTAAAGCAGTTGTTGGCTCATCTGCTAATAAAAGTTTAGGCATAGTTGATAATGCCATAGCTATCATAGCTCTTTGACGCATTCCTCCAGATAGTTCAAATGCATATTGATTAAACCGTTTTTCTGCATCTGCTATACCTACTCTTTTAAGCATATTTATAGATATTGATTTTGCTTCATCTTTATTAATATTTTTATGAATTAGTAATTGCTCAACCATTTGTGCTCCAATTTTTATTGCTGGAGCAAAGCTTGCCATAGGTTCTTGAAAAATCATTGATACTTTTCCACCTCTAATTTTCTTTAAGTCTTGCTTAGAAGTAAATTGAAGAACGTTTTCGTTATCTAAAATTATTTCTGCGTCTTCATTATAAGAGGTATTACCTGGGTTTAACTTCATAATCGATTTAGCTGTAACAGATTTACCTGATCCAGATTCGCCAACTATACCAAGTACCTCTCCTTGATCTACAGAAAGAGAAATATTTTCAACTGCTGTTATTCTACCTTCATCAGTATCAAATTTTACATCTAAGTTTTTTACTTCTAATAAGTGACTCATATTACTTTATCTTATGAGGATCTGCTGCATCACGTAATCCATCTCCTACATAAACAAATGTTAAAATTAATACGACTAAGAAAAATACAGGGATAAAATACCATTGATAATTTAAAAGTACATCAGCCTTCGTTGCATTTTGCAAAAGAACACCAAGAGAATTTACGGGTTCCCTCAAACCTAATCCTATAAAACTTAAAGCAGTTTCAGATAATAACATGTATGGAAAACTAATTACTAAATCGACAATAATGTAACTCGTAAAACTTGGTAACAAGTGTCTTACGATAATATGGGTAGATGACGCACCACAAAGTTTTGCAGCAAGAATATATTCTTGGCTTCTTTCACTAAGAAGATGAGTTCTTACTCTTCTTGCAAGTGTTGGCCATGAAATTAATCCAAGTAAACATGATATAAAAAAGAAACGCAATTCAGAACTCCATTCTAATGGCGCAAAGGCTGCAAGACACATAAATAAAGGTATTGGTGGTACCGTTCGAATTGCATCAGTAAACATCTGCAATACACTATCAATCCATCCACCATAGTAACCTGATATCCCACCTATAATTAGCGATAGTACAAATGAAATGAAAACTCCAAGTGTGCCAACAGCTAGCGAAATATAAATTGCACTTAAGGTTCTACTAAATAAATCTTTTCCAGCCTTATCTGTTCCAAATATATGAATACCACCCTCTTCAACTCCAAATAAATGAGTATTAAATGTAAAACCTGGAATCTTAAAATCTAAAATTTTTCCTGGAAGATTTATATTAAAATCAAAAACTTTATATTCCCAACCTTCAACAAAAAAATAAACGTATCTTCTTTTTTCAGTATCAACTTTATAAACCCATCTGAAATTTGTATCTGCTCCTCTATACTTTTCTAATGTGTGTAGAAATGGCCTAGCTGAAAATCCATTATCGTCCCAAAACATTGGAATTTGAGGTGCTCCATTTTCATAATCTTTATCTCTTCCTTTAATTGTTGGATCGTAAGGAGATAGAAAATCTGAAAAGAGACTACAAATAATCATAAACAGTAAAATAGAGCCAGCAATCATAGCAGATCTATTTCCAAAAAAGCGTGTTCTTACTAACTGCATCTGCGTTGCAGTATAATAAGCTTCTTTTTTTTGATTACTAACCTCCACCCATAACTCCTTTTCTTATTCTTGGATCAATTATAGCTAAAATAATATCCGTTATAAAATTAACAAAAACAATTGTTGCTGTTAAAAGAAAAATAATTGCACCTGCTAATTGCTGATCATTTGATCTTGCTAAAGCTTCAATCAATAGTGCGCCAGCTTCCGTTAGAATTAAAATCAATGCCACAATTGGTAACGCACTAAATATTCGATTAAGGTCAAAACCTATTGAATTTATGACTGGACCTAAAGAATGTTTTGCAGGATATCTCCACAATAAACTCATCCCAGATATACCTCTAGCTCTTGCAGCCATTACATATAATTTATCATTTTCATCTAGCATCAGTGCTCTAACTGTCTGAAGAGCAAAAGCGGTTGCGTTCCAACCTAAAACAAAAATTGGAAGCCAAGCTCTACTTAAAAAATCAAATAATTTTGCTGATGACCATGGTTCGTTTTCATATTCTTGAGAGAAGAGACCCGTCATTGTGTCTCCATAATAAACAGTCATAAATAGCATAATACAAAGAGCTACTAAAAAATTGGGGAGAGCTATTCCAAGATAACTAATAAATTTAAGGGTGTTATCTAAAGAAGCATATTTTGTCGTGGCAGATATAATCCCAACTGGTATGGCTATTAAATATGAAAATATTAGTGCAACCAAACATATTGTTAGAGATAAAGTAAATCTTCCACTCAATAATTCATTAATATTCATTCTTAAAATACAACTGTCACCAAAATCTCCATTAAAAACTATATTAGAAACCCATTTGCCATATCTATACAAAAAAGGTTTATCCAAACCTAAACGAATTTTTTCTTTTTCTATATCTTCATAGGTTATTTGTGATCCTTGTGTATTTTTAAATGCAAGATATCTTTCAGCACAAGTTCCAGGAACTAATTCCATTAATGAAAAAACAATAAAGCATACAAGAAGCAAAGTTATAACTGCAAGTCCTGCTCTTGTGAGAGTAAATTGTATAAAATTAATCATATAAAATAATTAGGAGACAAGAATAATTAAAAAAAGAAAAGCGGCAATATATAATTGCCGCTTTTTTTATTATTTATTGAGTTAAATTACTCGTCTAACCACCATTGAGTAGCTAGGTAAGGGTATGTTCTATAATACTCATACGAAGTAGTTTTAAACTGCGTAAAGTTTTTCAAAGCATTTCTATGATAAGTTGGGAAAGGTGCTTTCACCGTACCAATCAATAGACTTTGCTCTGTTAACATTGTTGCAATTTTTTCACCCCACTCATTAGACTCAGCAGTACCAAGAGCGTAAGATTGGAATTTATCAATTCCATCACTTAAGTCATATACCCACTGAGGAGGTTTAGTACCTTCATCACCATTACTATCAATGTATGCTGCCCAATCTAAACCTTGTGTATGGTTAAAGTAGTTACCAAACGGAGGTTTAAATGTTTCTGGGTTACCAGCAACAATTGCTAATGGTTGACCTTTATCCCAAACATGAACGTCAAGTTGGTTAGCAGCTTGCGAACCACGATATTCATCTGGAGTTACCTCTTTAAAAGTAGTTTTTACTCCTACTTCATTGAAGTATCTTGCAACAAGTTCAACTTCAACACCACCAATACCTTGAGTAGCGTAGTCAATGTTAATAGCTAGAGCATCACCATTTGGTAATTCTCTAAATCCATCACCATCAACGTCTTTTAATCCTACTTCATCAAGCAGAGCATTTGCTCCATCTGGATCGTATTGAGTCATATGCATTTTTATACTTTCAGGGACGAAGTCAGGTGCAGGAGAAAATCCTACAAACTGCTCAACTTTACCTAAACCGTAATATGCAACTTCGTTGATCTCGTCTCTATTCATTGCAATTGACATTGCTTGACGAAAACGAATATCCCCATAGACTTTACGTTTTTCAGGATCAGGATGTGTTACATTAAAACTAAATAATGCAGCTCCACAACCTGGATTGATTTGAACTTGATATCCACCAGACTCAGCACCATCAAGTAGTTGAGGTGCAGACTCTAATTGAACAGACTGTGATTTATAATCAACTTCACCATTAACAAGTTTTAACAATCTTATTTCATTTTCATTGATGTATCTTTCATTTTGATAATCAATGTATGGTAATTGATTCCCAGCTGTATCAACTTGGAAAAAGTATGGGTTAGCTGCATAGACTCTACCTTCAGTAGTGTCTTCAATAGTCATGTAAGCTTCTAAAGAAGGATAAGCCGCATAAGGTAATCCAGCAACTAGATCTGGTTTAGCTAGTAAAGGAGTTGGAGTATCAGTCCATCCTGAGTTACCATAATATGCTGCTAAAGCATCATAACCATCTGCAAATCCTAATGCCTGAGCATTTGCATCAGCATTTGAATCAATTTCCGGATGGAATTGTTCTAGGAAATGTGAAGGCATGAAGAACTGGTTATATGACCATGCAATAGTTGCAGTTAAACCAGGGAACGGAGATGGTAAGTTAAATCTTACTGTTTGATCATCAATTACATCAACAGTCATTGGCTCACCACCAACTAAAAGATATGGATATGGTTTTTCACGAATCTTTGGATTCATCATCAAATCTTCGTACCAAAACTCAACATCTCTAGCTACAAAAGGTTCACCATTTGACCACTTGTGACCTTTACGTAACATAAATGTTAAAGTAGTAAAATCATCATTCCACTCATAATCTTTAGCAACGTTTGGAACAATTGTAGTTAAGTCATCAGCAAAACGTAATAAGTTTACGTGTCTTGTAGATAACATATCAGAAGTTCCAGCTTCAGTTGCGTTTGATAAGAAGTTTATTGTATTTCCATATTTACCAATAGACTCATATGGTACTACAACAAGCGGCTCATCAGGTAATCTATCTTCGACTGGAGGTAGACTTCCTGGGTTACCTTGTATTGTAGCGTTTATGCTAGCAATATTAGGATTATCTGAAAACTTCATAGTACAGCTGGCTGCACTTTCATATTCTGATAACTCATATTGCTGAGGATATTTTCCGCCTGTCTG
>CACHAQ010000021.1 GCA_902577905.1 uncultured Alphaproteobacteria bacterium | reverse complement strand
CTCAAATATTTTTGGAGAAGATGGGTCCCAGTAATGTGCACTTATAAGTACATCAGTTTCTTTTAAATATTGTAATGCAGAACTAGAATAAGGCAGAAAAAAAACATCCTCTCTCTTCCGAAATCACAACACCTTTTAAAATTGTAAGTGATTTTAATCCAAGTGGTGATCAGCCTGAAGCAATTAAAAGTATTGTTAAAAGTCTAAATGAAGGAGAACAAGAACAAGTTCTTTTAGGTGTCACGGGATCAGGTAAGACCTTTACAATGGCTAAAGTAATTGAAAAAGTACAGAAACCGACTTTAATAATGGCACCAAACAAAACATTAGCAGCACAACTTTATGGAGAAATGAAAAATTTGTTTCCAAATAATGCTGTTGAATATTTTGTCAGTTATTATGACTATTACACACCAGAAGCATATGTACCAAGGACTGATACATATATTGAAAAAGAATCTTCAATAAACGAACAAATTGATCGTCTAAGACATTCAGCTACTAGATCTTTAGTGGAAAGAAGAGATACAATCATAGTAGCATCAGTTTCTTGTATTTATGGTATTGGATCAGTTGATGCTTATTCTTCAATGTCTTTTACTTTAGATAAAAATCAATCAATAAGTAGAGAAATAATTATCAGAAAGTTGGTAGAACTTTTATACAAACGTCGTGACATGGACTTTAGAAGAGGTAGCTTTAGGGCTAAGGGAGATATTTTAGAAATTTTCCCTTCTCACTATGAAGATATTTCTTGGAAAATATCTATGTTTGGAGATGATATAGAGAGTATAACACAAGTGGACCCACTTACTGGAGAGAAGCTTGGAGAACTTGAACAAATAAGAATCTTTGCAAACTCTCATTATGTAACCCCAAAGCCAACAATAAAAAAAGCAATTACGATGATTAAAAATGATCTAAAAAAACAATTAGAGATTTTTGAAAAAGAAAAAAAATACCTAGAAAGACAAAGGTTGGATGAGAGAACTACATTTGACTTAGAAATGATGGAAACTACTGGAAGTTGTAGTGGTATTGAAAATTATTCTAGATATTTGTCAGGAAGACAGCCAGGAGAGCCTCCTCCTACACTTTATGAATATATTCCAGAAGACTCTTTATTGTTTATAGATGAAAGCCATCAGACATGTGGTCAAATAGCAGGAATGTACAAAGGTGATTTTTCTAGAAAATCAACTTTAGCTCAATATGGTTTTAGACTACCAAGTTGTGTTGATAATAGACCTTTAAAAAGAGAAGAATGGGATGCAATGCGTCCACAAACTATATTTGTAAGTGCAACACCAGGAGATTATGAACTTGAAAAGACAGGTGGTACCTTTGTTGAACAAGTAATTAGACCAACAGGTTTAATTGATCCACCTATTGAGATAAGGCCAACAAAACATCAAATTGATAACTTAATTGATGAATGTAAAAAGACTATAGATAAAGGTCATCGTGTTCTAATCACAACACTTACAAAAAAAATGGCCGAAGATCTTACTGAGTATATCAATGAAGAAGGATTAAAGGTAAGGTATCTTCACTCTGATATCGATACATTAGAAAGAATAGAAATTATTAGAGATCTAAGACTAGGAGTTTTTAATGTTTTAGTAGGAATAAACCTTCTTAGAGAAGGTTTAGATATTCCTGAATGCGCTTTAATGGCTATATTAGATGCTGATAAGGAAGGTTACCTTCGTTCTAGAACTAGTTTGATTCAGACTATTGGTAGAGCTGCAAGAAATGTTGAGAGTAAAGTCTTAATGTATGCTGATAACATTACCACTAGTATGAAAGAAGCAATCGAAGAAACAGATAGAAGACGAACAAAACAACTAGAATATAACAAAATAAATAAAATTACGCCAATCAGTATTAAAAAGAATATTCAAGAAATAATTGAGAACACAGCTGAACAAGATCATGTTACAGTTGAAATTGATAATGCTAAAGAGTTAGTTGGTAAGGATCTTAATAAACATATTAAAAATTTAGAGAAAAAAATGAATGAATTTGCTTCAAAACTTGAATTTGAAGATGCAGCAAGATTACGAGATGAGATTAATAGATTAAAGGCAAAAGAAGTGGGTCTTTCTAATAAAGTTTTGCAGTTTAAAAAGAATTAATGGATATTGTATTTTCAGAAAGTAACCGAACTGGAATCATTAAACTAAATCGTCCTAAAGCTTTAAATGCTCTCAATTTAGAAATGGCAAAAAAATTCCATGACAAATTATTAGAATGGGAAGAAAAAGATAATATCTTAAGAGTATTGTTAGTTGGAGAAGGTAAGCATTTTTGTGCAGGAGGTGATGTAAAATCTCTTGTTCTTGCTGGAAAAGAAAACTCTTTAAAACATGATTTTTTTAAAATTGAGTATAAACTTAATTATTTAATAAGCCAATTTAGTAAAGAATTTCTTTCAGTTTGGAATGGTGTAGTGATGGGAGGCGGGGTTGGTTTATCAATCTATGGTGATCACAGATTGGCAACAGACAATTCAAAATTTGCAATGCCGGAATCTGCAATTGGCTTTTTTCCAGATGTTGGCGGAAGTTATTTTTTATCAAATCTTCCAGGTAACATTGGTAAGTATATTGGTTTAACGGGTGAGGTTTTAGGGTTAAATGAATTAATTTTTTTCGGATTAGCAACTCACTACTTTAAAAATAATAAAATAGAAGATGTTAAAGAAAAATTTATTACAAGAGGAGAAATTTCACACGATAATTTTGAAGTAAAGAATGATACATATCTAATAAAAAATATGAATTTAATAAATGAACTATTCAATGGAAATATTCAAACAATCATATCAAATTTAAAAAATCATAACTCAGAGTTTTCAAAAAAAATTTTAGATATTCTTTTAGTTAAATGTCCAATGAGTCTTGCGATAAGCACTAAACTTATAGATGATGCAAAAGGTAAACCATTAAAAGAATGTTTAGAAACTGAATTTCAATTAAGTCAAAAAATAGTATACCGTAGTGACTTTGATAATGGTGTAAATTCTGTGCTAATTTCAAAAGATCATAATCCTATTTGGGAACCATCAAAAATAGATGAAATAAATATAGAAGATCTAGATTTTTATTTTGAAACTCATACTGAAAATCTTTATCTATAATATTACAAATGAGTAATAAAATTCCTACTTCTGCAAAAGTAGTTGTAATAGGCGGTGGTATAGCTGGATGTTCTGTAGCTTATCATTTAGCAAAATTTGGATGGAAAGATGTGATCTTGCTAGAAAGAGATCAATTAACTTCTGGAACTACTTGGCATGCAGCAGGACTGATTGGTCAGATTGGTGCATCAGCAACCATTACAAAACTTAGAAATTATTCGTTAAATTTATATAAAGACCTGGAAAAAGAAACAGGATTAGCAACAGGTTTAAAGCAAAACGGCTCTTTAACTATTGCAACAACTAATGATCGATTAGAGGAATTAAAAAGGCAAGCTACTTTTGCTCAAAGATTTAACATAGAAGTTAATGAATTAGAAAAAGATGAGATTAAGGATATTTATTCTCTTATAAATACTGATGACGTTGTTGGTGGGATATTTATTCCAAAAGATGGTCAAGCAGATCCTGTTGGTATAACAAATGTTCTTGCTAAATCGGCAAAAATGCATGGTGCTCAAATATTTGAACATTGTTCTGTAAATAAAATCCTTACTAAAAATGGATCAATAGAAGGTGTAGATACAAAACATGGAAAGATTAAATGTGAGTATATTGTTCTAGCATCTGGAATGTGGTCTAGGCAGATTGCAAATGATATTAACGTTAGTATACCGCTATATCCAAATGAACACTTCTATATATTAAGTGAGCCTTTAAAAGAAATTTCTAAATCACTTCCAGTTCTTAGAGATTACAATAATTGCTTATATCTAAAAGAGGATGCGGGAAAAATTTTAGTAGGAATTTTTGAGCCTAAAGCTAAACCTGCATTTACTGATACGTATAAAGTGCCCAATGATTTTTCTTTTGGAGAACTACCTGAAGATTTTGATCATTTTGAACCGCATTTAAAAAATGCTATGAAAAGAATACCAGCCCTTGAAAATGTAGGTATAAGAAAATTCTTTAACGGTCCTGAAGCTTTTACTCCAGATACAAATTATCTTTTAGGAGAAACACCAGAAATAAAAAACTTTTATGTTTGTTGTGGATTTAATAGTATTGGTATTCAGAGTGCTGGTGGTGCAGGTAAGGTAACTGCAGAATGGATGATGAACGGTGAGGTTAATGATGATCTTTACTCCTTAGATATTTCAAGATTTGAAAAATTTCACTCTGAAACAAAATTTATAACTGAAAGAGTTACTGAGTCATTAGGAGATTTATATGCAATGCACTGGCCTTACAAACAACATAAATCTTCGAGAAATATTAAACTACTTCCTTTTCATAATGATTTGAAAAAAGAAGGGGCATGCTTTGGACAAGTGGCCGGTTTTGAAAGACCAATGTGGTATGCTCTAAATGGTAAGAAACCAGAATATGAGTATAGTTATGGCTATCAAAATTGGTATGATGCAGCAAAGTATGAAACAATAAACACAAGAAAAAACGCTGGTTTATTTGACTTAAGTGCCTTTGCAAAATTTGAAATTAAGGGAGACACTGCCTTCAACGATCTTCAACGATTATGCTGTAATAATATTAAAAATTATCCCGGTCATACAACTTACACACAAATGCTTAATTCAAATGGTGGCATTGTTGCCGATTTAACAGTTACTTGTATTGATACTAATTCTTTTCGTATTGTAACGGGATCATCTGTGAGAGAACATGATAAAAAACATATTGCAGAAAATTTAAGTAAAAACACAACTTTAATTGATATTACTGAAAGTTTAGCTTGCTTTGGTATTTTTGGTCCTAAAAGTAGAGAAATTCTAACAGAAATATTTGGAGAACATTTTTCAAACGATAAGTTTAAATTTGGAACTGCTAAAGAAATATCATTGAAAAATAATAAATTAATCTTCCAAAGATTATCTTTTGTTGGTGAACTTGGTTGGGAAATTTATGTTCCTATAAATATATCTAGAGAAATTTATTTAGAGTTAGTTAAAGTTGGAGAAAAATATAACCTTTCACATGCTGGTGCCCATGCACTAGATATCATGAGAATGGAAAAGGGATATTTACATTGGGGTCATGATATTTCTCCAGCTGAAAATCCTTTTGAAGCTGGATTAGAATTAACTGTTAAATTAAATAAAAAAACAGATTTTATAGGTAAAGAAGCTTTAAAAATAAGAAATAGAATTAAAAAGAAACAACTAACAAATTTTGTTTTAGAAAAATCTACGCCAGGAAATCCTCTCTTATTACATGATGAGCCTATTTATTATAAAAATAAAATTGTGGGAGAAACAACTTCTAGCAATTATTCATTTTGTTATAATAAAAATATGGTCTTTGGATATATAGATTCAGAAATAGATTTAAAAAAATTAAATGGCAGCAATTTTGAGGTTGAAGTTGCTAAAAATAAATATGTTATGTCTGTTCAATTTAATCCATTGCATGATCCTGAAAATAATTTTACAAAAATATAGTTTTTTACGATCTAATATATGAAAAAAATTAGATTATTTTTTTCTATAGTAGTAATTATATTAATAATTTTATCTATCTTTATTTATATTTTTCTAAATAATTTTGAAAAAGAAAAAATAATTAGTGATATCGAGAAGAAATTAGAAATTAAAATTAATGAAAATAACAAAACTAAAATCAATATTTTTCCAATTGTTAAGCTTAACACAAACTTAGAAATTAAAGATTACAAAAATAATTTATACTTTGATAATATTAGAATTGATATTTCTCAGCCCGTATTTCAAGTTTCAGGAAACTTAGATATTCTCATTGATAATTTGAATATTAAGAATATTAATTTTAGTGAAGTAAATATTAATGGAAAAGTAAATTATATTGAAAATTATCTTAAATATAGTAATAATTTAGAAAATTTATTTGACTCAATTTATAAAATTAATGGAAAAATATTTTTAGAAACGACTAATGAAGAAAAATTTCTTATTTCATTTTTTAAAATTATTCTTTGAAAAATTAGAAAATCAAAACAATCAAAAATTTGCATTTTCTGAATTAATAAATGCTTTTGGTAATGAAAGTTCTAATTTTAAAGGCGAAATAAATAAAAATAAGAATATTTTAGAAACTAGCAAAATAGAAATTAGTAATAAAAACAACAGAATTCTTATAAAAGGAGAATACAATTACAATAATAATTTTATAGATATTATTTTAAACTTATCTCAAAATAATGAAATATATTTAACTACTTTAATTAAAGGAAACTTAAATAATCCTAATATAAGTTTTGATGAAAATTCAAAATTTTTTCAAAATTCAAACTCAAATGAAAATAATATAGTTGAAGAAAGCGTCATTCAATTTTTAAATAATTTTTTTGATTTAAATGATTGACTTATTTAATATAGTTAGCAGTGTGTTTGGATATATCCTTTTTGGATTTTTTGTAAATAAATTACAAATACTTCCAAAAAAATATATTGATTATTTTGATTTTACAGGTTTCAACATTCTTCTGCCTTTAGCTTTAATTATATATTTTTGGCAAGTCTCATTTCCTCAAATTAATTCTATTGGTCTGATCATCTCATTTTTTGCTTCAGGAATTTTTATATCCATGATTGGATTTTTAATTAGCAAACAATTTTTAAATTTTAAAACAGATGACTCTGCACTATTTGGATTAGCTGCTTGTTTTGGTAACACAGTAGCAATGGGAATACCTCTTATGTATGCAGTTTTGGGTCCAATAAATACAATACCTTATATGATATTAGTTTTTTTTCATGGTATTGTTCATTTTAGCTATACTGTTATTATAATAGAAGTTTATAGAAATAGACAAAAAAGCATTGTCGAAATTTTTTATCAAATATTATTAGGTATAATTAAAAATATTGTACTTTTCGGAATGATAATTGGTATCATTCTTAATTACTCTAATCTTATTGTTCCATCTATTCTTAAAGAGCCCTTAGATATTTTTGTAAACCTTGCTCTTCCAATGGTTCTCATTTCTTTAGGTCTTGCGTTAGGAAATTTTAAAATTAGAGAAAATATTTATAGTGCAATACTATTAACTATCTTAAAAAATTTCATTCACCCTATAATTGCATTTTGTTTAGCACAATTTATATTAGAGCTTGATAGTCTCTTGGTAATTATTGTTACTATGGCCGCAGCTTTACCAAGTGGGTCTCAGTCATATTATTTTGCATACAGATATAACTCACTAAAAGCTGTCGTTTCTTCCAATGTAGTATTAAGTACGTTTGTTAGTTTTTTTACACTGTCTTTATTATTAGTATTTTTTGATATTACGTAGATTGAGAAATAAACGATTGTATTCTCTCTTTTTTATCCATAGTTTTTACACTAAAAGGAAAAATCTCTAACATCTTGTCATATACATCAATTGCCTGTTGAAACTGACCCTGATGAATAAAAATTAAACCCATTCCATCTAGAGCACCAAAATGTCTTGGTTCTAATTCAAGAGTTTTAATGATGTCTTGCATAGATTGATCAAAATTACCCATCATAAAGTGAACTGTAGCCCTTTTATTCCAACCTTCTGCAAAATTAGGATCTTCTTCAATTAAATTATTAAAAAATCTAATTGCTAGTGGATAATTTCTTAAATTCATAGCTTGAATACCCTTCTCAAAATATTCAATTACTTTTGGATCATCAACTTCATACCATATATTCCAAATGTCAGATATCAAATCTCTTATCTCATCCTGATTTTCAGTCTCATTTAATTTTTTAAACAAATTATTTAGCCGTGGATCATTTTGATCTGCTAACGCTATCTTGCTAGCAAACAAAAGGCTTATACTGACAATTAATATTTTAGAGATAACTCTCATGTTTATATGATTTTTCGGATAGATTTCTTTTCTTTTCATGTTTTCTCGTTCTCCCTGTTACTCTAGTTCTCCATAACTTAAATGATCTAGGTTTCAGATTTGTTCTCATTATTTTTATAACCTGTGATTCGGTTACACCGTGAATTCTTTTTATTTTTTCAAAAGAGGTTTTATCGCACCAGGCTAATTTAATAATATTATCTATATTCTCCTGCATATTATGAATATAGTTCTCTATTAATTAAATTCTAAAAAAAATGATTGATTTGTATTCATCACCTACCCCTAATGGTCGAAAAATTAGCATTATGCTTGAAGAATTAGGTGTGGATTTTAATCCAATTTTAATAAATTTAGATAAAAAAGAGCAGTTTAGTAAAGAGTTTTCAAAAATATCTCCTGCAAATAAAATTCCTGTAATTGTAGATAATGATAACAACCAAACAGTGTTCGAATCCGGGGCTATCCTTCTTTATCTGGCAAAAAAATATGATAAATTTCTAGATAAAGATAAGTATTGGGAAATAATACAATGGGTTTTTTTTCAAATGGCTTACGTTGGGCCAATGCTAGGCCAGGCTCATCAATATTTGTTTTATCATCCTGGTAAAAGCAAATTTGCAGAAGATAAAACAAAAGGCTATGCACAACATATATATTCAATTTTGGATAAAAGACTTTCTAAACAAGAATATTTTTCGGATAACTATTCAATAGCTGATATTTCAATTTGGCCTTGGACAGCTCGTTATGAAAGGCATCAAATAAATTTGCATGATTATCCAAATGTGTTGAGATGGTATAAACAAATATCAACAAGACCTGCAGTTATTAAAGGATATAATTCTGTAGGCGAATCTAATGAAATCCCTAAACCCTAAGCGTTGTAAAATAGTACTGAGCCTGCGGTTATAATTAAAAGGATTGCTAAAAACCATTCAACAATTTTTTTTAATTTTTCATTATTAAGATATTGTCTGATAACACTTCCTCCATATGCCCATATACTAATGGAAGGAATATTAACTACTGTAGACATAATAACCATAAAAAGTGTTCCAATTATTATATTTTCATCTTTTGGATAATATAATGTTACTGCAGTTGAACAGATTACCCAAGCTTTTGGATTTACAAATTGAAACAAAATTGCTTCATGATATTTTAATGGTCTTGATCTATCTTCAGTCTTTGAAATATTTAAAGACCCAAACATTTTATATGCTAAATAAAGAATGTAGCCTGCTCCAACATATCTTAAAATATCATAGAGTATAGGATAGGTAATAAACAAAGATCCAAGACCTAGACATACAAGTGCTAATTGCAAACCATGACCAGAAGGAATCCCAAAAATATTAGGTATAGATCTTATAAATCCAAATTTTATACCTGATGCAGTTAAAATACTATTGTTTGGACCTGGAGTTACGTACATAATAAAATTATACACTGCTAAAGCAGCTATTAATTCCCATGTAATCATTTTTTAATCTCTAAAATTTACAAATTGGACTGGTATACCTATCTTAGTATCCTCAATAAGCTTCATTACACTTTGTAAATCATCTTTTTTCTTTCCTTCAACACGAAGTTCATTCCCGTTGATCTTTACTTGAACTTTTAATTTAGAACTTTTGACATCAGAAGTAATTTTTTTACACAGGGATTGTTCAATTCCTTCTACTAATTCATACGTCTGACGAATTTTATTTCCCCCAGCTTTTTCCATATCATTTTTTTTTAAACATAAAGGATCAACTTTTCGTCTAACAAAATGAGTAACGAGCATGTCATTTACTTGACCAGCTTTCATTTCATCATCAGTAATAACAACTATAGTATTTTCTTTTTTTTCAATTGAAGTATCTGATCCTTTAAAATCGTATCTGGTGGTAATTTCTCTTGTCGCATTTCCTAGTGCGTTATCAATTTCTTGATGATCTAATCTGTTTACAATATCAAAACTAGGCATTTATTTAGTTTATTACATCGTCATTTATATCTGGCAACTGTTTTTTAGTACTTAATCTTCCTAATTTTTTCATCTTTTCTACTTTTTTAGTCAAACTTCCTGAACCATCTTGCAATCTTTGTTTAGCTTCATCCATTTTTGATTTAGCTAAATCTATTGACTGATTAGCTTTTACAAACGACTCATATACACTGACTGTTTTGTCATAAATATCTGATGCAGCTGATGCTATATCTTTTATTGTTTTAGATTGTTTATCAACCCGCCACATATTTTCTACAGCTTTAAGTAAAAAGGGTAAAGTTGATGGCCCAACAATAATTATTTTATTGTTCCATGAATCTTCTATAAGTTTATTTGCCTCATTATATAAAGTAAGTAATGCTGGTTCTATTGGAACAAACATTAAAACATTATCAATTGTATTGATTCCATATATTTTTGAATAATTATCTTTACTCAGACTTCTAATCGAAGTTTTTGTTGAATCCAAAAATTTTTTCAAAAATATCTTCTTTTGTTGATTGTCATTTGTATTAGAATAATCATGCCAAGAATCTAAGGATACTTTTGAATCTATAATTATGTGTCTATTACCTGGCATATGAACAATTACATCGGGTTTTTGTAAATTGCCATCTTCATCTCTAAAAGTTTTTTGAGTTGAATACTCTTCTCCTTCTCTTAAACCAACACTATCTAAAATATTTTTAAGTACAAATTCTCCCCAAGGACCTTGTTGAAGCGCACCACCTCTAATTAATGTATTCTCAATTCTATCTTGAGCTAAATTAAAATTTTGTAAAGATTGCTGAATTGATTGCATGTGATTTTTTAAGAAAATAAGATCAGTATCATCTTTTATTTTAGAACTTTTTGTTTTGCGAAGAAAAAATAAAATTGATAAAAAACCAACTCCAGATAAAAAACCAATAATGAAAACAAATATAAGATTTTCAAACATCACAATTTAGATAAGATATAAATATATTATCAAATATCTAGCAATTTTCCCAATAGATACAAATATTAAAAAAAAAGTAACATTATATTTTACTGTACCTGCTGCAAATGCGATTGGATCTCCAATAATAGGTACCCATGAAAATAATAATGACCATTTTCCATACTTTTTGAAAATATCTGTAGCTTTTTGTAATAAGTATATATTTACTGGAAACCAAGGTTTCTTAATAAGAAAATTTACAAAGTAACCACATATCCAACTGATTAGAGATCCTAAAATATTACCTGCTGAAGCAAAAAATAATAATAAAAATGGATTATATTTATTAGATAATAATAGTGCTGATAAATATGTCTCTGAAGCAAAAGGAAAAAAAGTGCCTAAAGACAAACAAAAAATAAATAATGATGAATAGATCAAAGTATTTCTTATTGTTAATTTATGTTATTGTTATGTTACTTATCAATTTATGAACGATTTTCCAAAAGAAGAATTTATTTCCAGAATTGAAAAAATACAAATACATATTGAAAAAGAAAATATTGATGCTGTTATTATAACTTCTCCATCAAATTTTAGATATTTCACTGGACTTGATAGTAATTTTTGGGAAAGTCCAACAAGACCGTGGTTTTTAATTATTTCAAAAAAAAATCCAATTAAAGCTATAATACCATCTATTGGTATTACAGCTATGCAAGAAACATTAGTCAATGATATCGAAACTTGGGAGTCTCCAAATCCAAAAGATGAAGGAATATCTATATTGAAAAAAAATATTAAAAGTTTTCCTAAAAGTTCAAATATTGGTTTTGAATTAGGAAATGAAACTTTTCTGCGAATGAGTATTAACGATTATCAGGATATTCAAAAAAATTTATCAGAATATAATTTTGTTGATGCTAGTAAAATACTTTGGAGTATAAGAAAAATAAAATCTGAAATAGAGATCAGTAATATTAAAGAAATTTGTTCTATTACAAGTAAGGTATTTGATGATTTTCCTCAAAAAATTAATTTAGGAATGAGTGAAAAACAAATTACATCAATATTTAAAAAAGAATTAATTGAAAGTGGCGCAGATTATATTCAATACATGGCGTGTGCTTCGGGACTTAATGGTTATAATCAGATTATCTGTAACCCAACAGAAAGGGAAACTAAAGATGGTGATATTCTAATTATTGATACCGGTGCAACTTTAAATGGTTATTTTTCAGATTTTGATAGAAATTTTGGCTTTGGAAAAATTCACAAACAAGTTCTAGATGCATATAATAAATTGTGGGAAGCAACTGAAAGAACTTTAGAAATTATAAAACCTGGAATTAGTTGTTCAGAAATATATTCTAAATTATCTCAAAGTTTAATAACTAACAACGTATCAATTGGAAGAATGGGTCATGGTTTAGGCTTACAACTAACTGAGCCACCAAGTATTATGGAAAATGACAAAACATTACTTGAGGAAAATATGATTATAACTCTTGAACCATCAATAGAAATGGACGAAAATAAAATATTAGTACAAGAGGAAAATTTATTAATAACTAAAGATTCCTATAAACTTTTAAGTACTAGAACTCCTGAAAATTTACCTAATATTGATTAATTAAATTATTGACTCAATTTTAGGCATAAGTCTAATTAATTCCTTCGTATATTCATGCTCAGGATTATTAAATAATTCCTCTGTATTTTTTGTTTCACAAACAGCACCATTTTTTAGAACAATTATTCGGTTACACATTTGGCGAATTACAGGAAGATCATGGCTAATAAATAACATAGTGAGATGCAGTTCATCTTGTATATCTTTTAATAAATTCAATATTTGTGCTTGTATACTGACATCCAATGCAGAAGTTGGTTCATCACATATTAATAATCGTGGTCTTGTTGCCAAAGCACGAGCAATAGATATTCTCTGCCTTTGCCCTCCTGAGAATTCATGTGGGTATCGATCTAAAGATTGTCTAGTCATTCCAACAATATCTATTAGGTCGTAAACATTTTGTAAAAGTTCATTATTGCTTATATTTTTTTGAAAAAATTTAATTGGTTCTGCAATAATATCCTTAACTTTGAAACGAGGATTTAGAGATGAGTAAGGATCTTGAAAAATCATTTGAATTTGACCTCTACTATTATGAATTTGATATTTTTTATTTGAATTATATAGAGGTTCATTATTATATTTTAAATCACCCTTGTTAGGACTAATTAATCCAGTAATAATTTTTGCAATAGTTGATTTACCTGAACCAGACTCTCCAACTAATCCAAGTGTCTCACCTTCGAATAATTCAAAAGATACATTGTCGACAGCTTTAACTATTTTATCATTCGAACTTTTATTAGGAATAAATGAAAAACCACTACCTAAAGAATTGTCATCAAAAACTTTTGTTACTTCCTCAAGTTTTAATAATTTTTGATTTTTATTTTCCCTTATTCCCCATGTTTTAATAATATTTTTAGTCAAATTCTTGGAACTAGATGTTATTTCCTTACCATCAGGGCTAATTAATTTAAATCTATCGATTTTCTTATTTGTTGGTGGCACTGAAATTACTAAGCTTCTTGCTTCTGTTGATTTTGGATTTGTTAATAATTCTTTAGTCTCACCTTGTTCAACAATATGTCCGTATCTCATAACAATAACTTTATCAGTCGTCTCTGCTATGACTCCCATATCATGGGTAATAATTATAACACCAAGATTTCTTTTCTTTGTAAGATCTTTGAGTAGTTCTAATATTTGATATTGAATACTTACATCTAAAGCTGTTGTCGGTTCATCTGCAATTATTAAGTCAGGTTCACAACTTATCGCTAAAGCTATAACAACTCTTTGACGCATACCGCCACTAAATTGGTGTGGATAGTCTTCTATTCTCTTTTCAGCGTTTTCTATTCCAACCTCTTTAAGCAATTGAATTGATTTTTTAAGTGAATCTTGATAACTTAAATTTAAATGAGCTTGAATAGTTTCAATTAATTGATCTTTTATTTTAAATAGAGGGTTTAATGAAGTTTGAGGGTCTTGAAAGACAAATCCTATTTTTTTTCCTCTAATATTTTGAATTATTTCTTCATTACTTCTTAATTCAATATTGTCTATTTTTATTGAGCCATCTGTGATTTCACCTGGAGGATCAATCAAGTTAATTATCGCATTTGCAATTGTAGATTTTCCAGATCCAGACTCACCAACAATTCCTAATATTTCACCTCTTTCTAAAGAAAATTCTACATTTTTACTTGCAACAATAATTTCCTTTCGTGTTGGATAACTTATGTTTAAATTTTTAACTTCTAAAAAACTCATCTCTTTTTTAATTTTGGATTTAAAGCATCTCTCATCCAATCCCCTAATAAATTAATTGATAATGCTAAAACAATTAAGAAAATTGCTGGAAAAAAAGTAATCCACCACTCACCTGAAAATAAAAAATTATTTCCAAACCTTATTAGAGTCCCAAGAGAAGGTGTTGTTGGTGGAACGCCAACACCTAAAAAACTTAGGGTAGACTCTGTAATAATTGCAAGCGCTAATCCGATTGTAGCAATTACCAAGATAGGCCGAAGTATATTTGGTAAAATATGCTTAAACATAATTAATATATTTGATAATCCAATAATTCTTGAAGCTGAGACATATTCTTTATTTTTTTCAACTAAGGTTGATGCTCTCGATACTCTTGCAAACTGAGGCCATTCTGAAATACCAATGGCGAAAATCAAAACATAAATAGCCATTTCGTCATGCATTGATTGTGAAATAATTGCCCTTGCAATTCCATCAACAAGTAAAGCCATTAGAATACTTGGAATAGTTAACTGCACATCTGTAAGACGCATTACAATAATCTCATACCTACCACCAATATATCCAGCTGTTATTCCAAGAAAAACTCCAAGTATCATTGCAAAAATTATAGATGCAAAACCAACGATCAGTGAAATTCTTGAACCATAAATCATTGTTGAAAACATATCTCTTCCCTGCTGATCAGTTCCTAATATGAAGCTAAAACTTCCTCCCTCCGACCATACTGGTGGGGTAAAGGCATCCATTAAAGAAACTGATGCTGGATCAAAAGGATTATAAGGTGCAACTATCCCAGCAAATACAGAACAAAAAAGTATAATAAAAAATATTGTTGAAGAAATTATTGCTAATTTAGAATTAAAGAAACTGTATCCAATATCAGTATCATATATTTTATTGTACGTTTTAAGTAACATTTTAAGTACCTTCTTCCTTAAGCCTAATTCTAGGATCAATAAAATAGTATGTGATGTCTACAATAAAATTTATCATAACAAATATAAAAGCTACCATGATCATATATGCTGACATTATAGGAATATCGACAAAGTATACTGCTTTGATAAATAATGACCCCATGCCTGGCCATTGAAAAACTGTTTCTGTAATAATTGAAAAAGCAATTAACGTTCCGATGTTGATACCTGTAATTGTAATAACTGGAATTAATCCATTTTTGAGCGCATGCTTATAATTAATAACACGCCTTTTTATACCTCTTGCTTTTGCAAATTTAATATAATCTGTTTGTAAAATTTCCATCATTTCAGCTCGAACTAATCTAATAACATAAGTCATTTGAAATAAACTTAACGTAACAGATGGGAGTATCAGTGCTTTTAAACCAGAAGTAGTTAAAAATCCTGTAGTCCAAAAACCTAATTGTGTGACTTCACCTCTTCCAAAGGATGGAAGAACTCCTAAAATTACTGAAAATAAATAAATTAACATTATTCCTATAATAAATGTTGGTAGTGATACCCCTGCTAGAGAAATCACAAGAATAATATTAGAAATAAAACTGTCTCTGTGAATTCCTGTATATACACCCAAGATAACACCGCTGATGATTGCAATTAAAGCAGATACAAATACTAACTCTAAAGTTGCAGGCATTCTTTCTGCAATTAAGTCTGAAACTTCTCTTTTTAATTGGTATGATATTCCAAAATCACCTTGAATTACATTTCCTATAAAACGTGAAAATTGAACGTAAACGGGATCATTTAAACCCAATACTTCTCTAACCTCAGCACGTCTTTCATCTGAAGCATCTTCTCCAGTCATACTATTTACTGGATCACCAACAAAATTAAATAAGGAAAATGAAACAAAAGCAACAACAATCATTACAAGAATAGATTGAAGGAGTCTTTTAAAGAAATAGCTAAACATGGTTTAATTTCTGGCCAGGTTACTGGCCAGAAAATATTAAATTTATTAGTTTACGTTTGCAAATCTAAATAATGGCTCGTTGTTCATTCTAATTGGAACATCGACATTACTTTTAGATGCTTGGTTGACAACTTGGTGATGTAAAGGAAGATATGTTACATCATCTTGAGTAATATCCCAAGCTTCAGCAATCATAGCATTTCTTTTATTTTGATCTGTTTCAACACCCATTGCCGCTACTAACTCATCAACTCTAGCATTACTGAAATTAACTTTATTCCAGCTACCAGCACTATCAAATAAGTATGAGTATACGTAGTGACTGTCAAAAGTTGGAACACCCCAACCTAACATGTACATGTCACTTGTCATACCATTTGCGTCACCTTCTTTAACTTCTGAGAAGTGCTGACTTTTAGTTTTTGCATCAAGAGTCACATCAACTCCAATTTTAGCAAACATACCAATTGCAGCAACACAGATTGCTTCATCATTAATATAACGATCATTTGGACAATCTAGTGTAACTTTAAATCCATCTGGATAACCAGCTTCTGCTAATAGTTTTTTTGATAGCTCTGGATCATAAGGTAATCTTTCATCACGTGCAGCTGTATGACCGTTTACACCAGGAGCAGTGATAATACCTGCAGGAACACTTTGTCCTCTCATTACTTTATCCTTAATAGCTTCCATATCTAAAGCATGGTACATAGCTAAACGAACTCTTTTATCTGCAAAAGGATTTTTACCTTTGATATTAGATGAATTTAATTCAGCAGAACCTTGATCCATACCAAAAAATATTGTTCTATTTTGAGGAGTCATTTTTACACCATGTCCAGCAGAAGATTTGATTCTTTCAATATCTTGAACTGGAACAACGTTTGTGTAGTCAATTTCACCAGATAGAAGTGCTGCAACTCTTGTTGCATCATTTGCAATTGGAAGAAGTTCAATAGTATCTACATTGAAAGTACTATCATCACCCCACCAATCATTATTTTTTTCAAAAACAGTTCTTACGTCCTGTTCTCTAAAAGTAATTTTAAAAGGTCCAGTTCCGTTTGCATTTGAAGCACAATAAGATGTTTCACCTGCATCCCAGTTGTATGAAACTTCACAACCATTTGCTTTTGACCAATCTTCAGACATTACGAATATCTGAGTTAGTTGGTTTAAAAGAATTGGGTTTGGTCCATCAGTTACAACTTGAACTGTATGATCATCTAAAGCTGATGCTGATTTAATACTTTTAATTAAATCTACCATATCAGATGGAGCAGTTTTTGCTCTATTGATACTAAAAGCAATGTCACTAGCAGTTAAATCTGATCCATCATGGAACTTTACACCCTTACGAATGTTAAATATCCAAGTATCAGCAGCAGTTGTTTCCCATGACTCAGCAAGCTGAGGAAGTATTTCCATATTAATACCTGGAGTTACTAAACCTTCATATACTTGACGTGAAACCATGTGAGTTGGTCCTTCGTTTTGCGCGTGCGGATCAAGAGTTAAAGAGTCACCAGGCATTGACCATTTAATAGTATTAGCAAATGCTGGTGAAAAAATACCCATGAAAAGCAAAGACAAAACAATACTTAAAGTCTTTTTCATATTATTTCCTCCATAGAAATTTGATGCTAGACCCATACTACTTCAATGGAAATATTCAATATTATTAGTATTAATAAGTGCTATATTTTGTCATAATTATCAGTAATACTTAAGACCTAATCATTGGAGGAGGCTTTATAAAGTGAAAAGAATAGAGAAAGCTCAGGAGATCTCCAGAATACTCAATCGTATATATAGAAAAGTCCCTATTCCTCTAAACCACAAAAATAAATTTGAATTAGTTGTGGCTGTACTTCTTAGTGCACAATGTACTGATGAAAGAGTTAATCAAGTTACACCTACCTTATTTAAGAAAGCAAACACGGCTATAAAAATGACTAAGGTCTCAAAAAAAACAATTTATAATATTATTCGCCCATGTGGTTTAGCACCTCAAAAATCAAAAGCTATATTTGAACTCTCAAGAATACTTGTCAAAAAATTTAAAGGAAAAGTTCCCGAAAGTTTTGAGGAATTGGAAAAATTACCAGGTGTTGGTCATAAAACTGCAAGTGTTGTTATGTCTCAAGGATTTGGTCACCCAGCATTTCCTGTTGATACACACATACATCGATTAGCTCAACGTTGGGGTATAACAAATGGTAAAAATGTTGTCCAAACAGAAAAAGATTTAAAATTTCTTTTTCCAAAAAAATCTTGGAACAAACTTCATTTACAAATAATATTTTATGGAAGGGAATTTTGTCAGGCAAGAAGTTGTTATGGCTTGAAGTGTGAAATATGCAAAGTTTGTAATCCAAATAGAAAAACACCCATCAAAACAAAAAAGTAGTAATTAAAAAGGCTGAAATACAACAAGTATAAGTATAAAAATCAATATTACTGCTGGCACTTCGTTTGTAATTCTAAAAAATTTAGTAGAGTATTTATTTTTATCATTTTTAAAATCATTAAGAAGTTTTAAGCAAAAAAAATGATAGCCAGATAATAAAATTACAAATAAAATTTTTAAAAGTAACCAAGTATCAATACCCACATAATGTGTAAGTGTAAAACCCGATATCCACGTCACTATAAAAGCTGGAAACATTATTATTCTGTATAATTTACCTTCCATTAATTTGAATGTTTCTGAGGTTTCTTTAGTAATTTCAGGATTAGCATGATTTACAAACAAACGTGGCAGATACAAAAGTCCAGCCATCCAAGCTATGATACTAAAAATATGAATAACTTTCAGCGTATTAAATAACATGATTTATTCCCATACCGCATGAGGAGGCATTGACATTAATATAGCATCAACATTCCCACCAGTCTCCAGACCAAATTTAGTACCTCTATCATACAATAAGTTAAATTCAGCATAGCGACTACGCTTAACTAATTGTATTTTTTTTTCTTCTTCATTCCACTCCTCATCCTTTAGTGAAATTAAAGTATTTTTGATAAGCTGATGAAAATAAGTACCTACGCCTTGGACAAACTCAAAATCTTTTCCCCAATCACCGGTTTGAAGGTAGTCAAAAAATATTCCTCCAACACCTCTTGGTTCGTTTCTGTGTTTAAGAAAAAAATAGTCATCACACCATTTTTTAAATTTAGGATAATAAGATTTATCATATTTATTACATAAAACTTCTAAACCACGGTGATATTTTTCCTCATCCTCGAATATTAAACAAGGTGTAATATCCATACCTCCACCAAACCATTCCTGAGTAGTTTTAATAAATCTTGTATTAAAATGCATAGAAGGAATTTTTGGTGAAACAGGATGCAACACAACACTAATACCAGTTGCATTATAATTTGGATCTTCTTTAGCACCTGGAATGGCTTCTCTCATATTTTCGTTAAATGTTCCGGCGACAGTAGAGATATTTACTCCACCTTTTTCAATAATATTACCTTTTATTTTACTCATTTTACCACCACCATCCCCTTTGTGATCCCAGTTACTTACTTCAAATTGTTTTTCATCAATGTTTTGAATAGTTTCAACTAAGTTATCTCGTAATTTTTCAAACCATTCTTTTGCAGTATTAAATTTAGGATCAGCAATCATAATGGCCAACCTTGAATATGTTTTTTTATCAGATTTACAAAAACGTCTATGTGATCATCGTGATCATTCAAGCAGGGTATATAATGGTAATTTTCTCCACCTGACTCCATAAAATATTCTTTATTTTCTTCTTCAAGTTCTTCAAGTGTTTCAAGACAATCACTACTAAAACCAGGAGATATTATATGTATATTTTTAATCCCTTGTTTTGGTAATTCTTTCAAAGTTTCACTTGTATAAGGCTTTAACCATTCCTCTCTTCCAAATCTACTTTGGAAAGTAGTTATTATCTCATCATCAGATAATCCCATATGTTCTTTGACCAATCTTGTGGTTTTAAGACAAAAGCAATGATATGGATCACCATTAGTCAAGTACCGTTTTGGAATACCATGATAACTAAAAATAATTTTTTGTGGTTTTGGAGTTTTTTTCCAAAATGACTCTATAGAATTTGATAATGCTTCAATATAATTATTTTCTTCAAAGTATTGATTGATAAAACGCATTTCAGGTATCCAACGCCATTTTTGCAAAACATTAGTTACCTCATCAAATGTACTGCCTGTTGTTGCAGCACAATATTGTGGATACATAGGTAAGACTAATAATCTTCTTACATGTTTTTTTTGAAGTTTTAACAAAGCATCTGGAATAGATGGGTTGCCATAACGCATCCCAACTTCAAAAACTATATTTTCATTTTTTGAAGAAAAAGATGATTGAATTTTATTTAATTGTCTTTTTGCAATATCTAAAAGTGGAGAACCTTTATCGGTCCAAATTTGCTTGTATGCTTCTGCTGACTTTGATGGTCTTATCTGCAAAATTACTAGCTTCAATAAAATTTGCCATAAGATTTTAGGTAATTCGATTACTCTTGGATCTGATAAAAATTGATTAAGATAAACTTTTAGTTCTTTTTTATTTGGAGCATCTGGAGTCCCTAAGTTAGTAATTAAAACACCAATTTTTTCTTTACTCCCGTGCTCATAATCTTTTTCACCTATATATTTAACCATATCTATTAGCTAAATTCTTTTCTGATATTTTCTATAAATAAATGAACATTTTTTTCTGGAGTATTTTTGTTAATTCCATGTCCAAGACCACAAATCCAGCCGTTAAGATTTTCAATTGATTTCATTTTTGCAATAAAATCTTTTAAATCATTAAGAAATGTATCTGTTTCATTCAACATTAATTGTTCATTGAAATTTCCCTGAATAAATCCATGCTGTTGATTTTCAAACATAGATTTTAGATCAATTGTGTGATCATAACCAAAACCAGCAAAGGGAAAACTGATGATGGGATTTAGATCTGACAAACTCTTACCTCTTGAATAATATCCAACTTTATTTGGAAAAGAAATTGCAATCTCTTCTAAAAATTTAGAATAAATTTCATGAAAATTTATTTTATCTAAATCATACAAGGAACTATCAAAAACCATAACAAGTTCAACACCTGCATCTAATTGTAATTGAATATTTTTCTTAAGAAGAGGTAAAAGAATTTTTGAAATAAATTCTAAATTCATTTTAGTGTCGATTAAATCAGAGTTATTATTTCCAAATGCATATTTTGATAATGTCCAAGGTCCACCAACAAATCCAATTAAACTTTTATTATTTGGCAATTTCTCTTTTGTTATTTTTATAGCTTCAAATTGAAATTGCATATGCTCAATGCCACGATCAATATTACTATAATCATTAACGTTTTCTGAATTTATGTAAGAATTAAATTTAGGTCCTGGGTCAAACTTTAATTCTAAACCAAGTCCCTCCAAGATAAATAAAATATCACTGAATAAAATTGCAATATCGTAATCAAACTCTTGTATTGGGCCAAAAGCGACTTCTGCGGCTAGATCCGGAGTTTTACAAAGTTCTTCAAAAGTAAATTTTTCTTTGAGCTTGCGATAATGTGAATGGTACCTCCCAGCCTGTCTCATGAACCAAATGGGTGGTGTTTTTTGAATATTTCTTTTGAGAGCATTTTTAAATAAAATATTTGTCATTTTTAGGCTTTTAGTAATTTTTTCTTCCAACTATCATAAGATAGCTCAACAAAAAGATTTTTATCATTACCTAATATTTTACTAATCTCATTGTAAGTATTTCCTGGGCCACAAAAATGATATTTTTCTATAATTTTAGGATATTTATCAAAACATGACTTGAAAGCTGAGCTGCTCATCCAATAAAAGTACTTTTTCTTTTCTATATCTATTTCAAAATCAATAGGCTCCAATTGATACGTTTCAATTTTATTTTTTATCGAACTTTCAGGAGATTGAGAATGGGTTAACTTAACCCAAGGATTATTTGTAAGTGAATTAATATCTTTATCAAAATCCTCACCTAGACCGTCTGAAGTTCCATTAACCCAAATACCTCTTTCAGCTAAATTTTTCCATGTTCTTAAACCACTTGTCCAAATAACATTATTTGATTTAATTTTAGACTGATCTGGAATTGAACTAATACGTGAAACGTAAATACATTTATTTTGTAAATTATTTAAATTTTCGACATTTTCATTTAATTGTATTCTAGAAAATATTTTATAATTTTTTAAATTTTCAGGATAAATTTCATCTACTGTATTAATAGAAAAACTTATATCTTTTGGATCAATAAAATCCCAACTCTCAAAATGATTGCCATTTTCATCTTCACCTCTTTTAGATACAACTAATCCTAATTTATGTGAGATGTAAGATACTCCTATTTTTTGGTGACATCCTCCTCCATAATTTTTTAAAATATTTCTTTCTTTAATAACATTGGAATAATCTTTGGAAAAATTAATATCATTTAAAATTTCGTTAAGTTTATTATCTTTAATTCTTGTTTCAATTGCTAGAGCTCCTTGTCCAGGAGAACAAGGGTTTATAGATAATGGTAAAACAGACCATAGACATTCGTTAATATATTTTTTTAGAGTTATTTTTAATTCATTGAATTCAGAATAATTATTCAAAAGTAATCTATCAATTGCTGCTTTAGCAACAATAAAACCATCACTGTCAGGATTTTCCAAAAATTTTTTAAATCTAGTGGGTATGTTGCCTCTTATATTTTCAAAGCAAACTTCATCAAACTTTTGTGGAAGATAATTTTCAATAAAATTTTTTAAATTATATTGTCTTCTTGGTGATGAACAAAGAATAATAATTTTCTTACTATCTAATTTTATGTTTTTTTTTAAGAATAATATATCTCTTTTGTCGGCTCGTTTTAATGTTGCAGCTATTTTAGTTTTATCACCAACTTCAATTGGAAGATCCTTCCACGAGTGGACAATTAAATCACATTTATTATTTATTAATTCATCCCTTAAATCATTGGTAAAAACTCCCTCAGTTGGCATTTCAGATAGAGGTGTTTTTAGATCTTTATCTCCAGAAGTACTTCTTGTTATAAATTCTATTTCTACAAAAGGATGTTTTGATTGCAAATAATTGGAAAATTCACGGGCTTGAATTATTGCCAAGTCACTTTTTCTCGATAAAACTCTAATTTTCATGGGTTATATTATTTTAAATAGCACTATATGATAAAATTAGTAATGATTGAATTTAAAGGTACAAAATCTTCTTGGGGCTTAGTTGCAAAACTTTTTCATTGGTCATTGGCACTTCTTCTTTTTTGGCAAGTTGCAACAGGGATTAGCCTTCATAATATGGAATTTTCTCCTCTTAAAATGGGTTTTATTATTACTCATAAATTTTTTGGCACCATAGTTTTTAGTTTAGTTGTGCTTAGATTAATGTGGAAATACATATTTAACACTCATCCCAAATATGAAAATATACCTTTATTTCATAAATTGGTTTCGAATTTAGTCCATTTTGTTCTTTATGGTTTAGTTATTCTTATTCCTATTCAAGGTACCTTTATGACATGGCTTGGAGGAGAAGATGTTCATCTCTTGGGATTAATTAAAATACCACCTTTAATCGAAGAGAATTTTTTTTTATACCCTCAAGCTCTAGCTATACACTACTACTCAGCACTTATGTTAACAGCTCTTTTTTCACTTCATATTGCAGCGGCGTTGTATCATCGATTTATAATTAAAGATAAATATGGTGTCTGGAAGAGAATGTCTTTTAGTAGAAATAAGGTGTGACAATTCATTCAATTAAACACTTACAATTAAAGATTGGGTAAGATATCTAACATTTATGCAATACAAAAATTTCTTTAAATCTGAATTGAAAAATCTTAAAGAACAAGGTCTTTATAGGGACTTTAGAAACATAGACAGATCTATAAAAAGTTTTCCAAATGCGGATGAAAGTTTTAAAAACAAAGAAAGAGAAGTTGAGGTTTGGTGCTCTAATGACTATCTTAATATGAGTCAGCACCCAGAAGTCGTAAATGAAATTGTTAAAACACTACTTGAATATGGATCAGGTTCAGGTGGAACAAGAAATATTTCTGGTACATCAACCTATCATACTGAACTAGAAAAAAAACTGGCAAATGTTCATAATAAAGAGGCGGCATTAGTTTTTGCTTCTGCTTATACAGCAAACCAATCTACTTTATGGACTTTAGGAAAAAAAATTAAAGATATTGAGATATTTTCTGATGAATTAAATCACGCATCTTTAATACAAGGTATTAAGAATAGTGGAGCTAAGTGTCATATATTTAAACACAATGATATTGATCATTTAGAACAGTTACTAAAAGAGTCAAATTTAGATAACCCCAAGTTAATCGTTTTTGAAAGTTTATACTCTATGGAAGGTATAAGATCACCTATAGTTAAAATTGTAGAGTTAGCAAAAAAATATAACTGTATGACATATCTGGATGAAGTTCATTCAGTTGGACTTTACGGAGAAGAAGGTAAAGGTATTGCAGTAGAAATGGGAGTTGAAGATAAAATAGATATTATTAATGGAACTTTAGCTAAAGCATATGGTCAAATGGGAGGTTATATTGCAGCTAGTTCAGAAATAATTGATTACATTAGAAGTTTCGCTCCAGGTTTTATTTTTACAACTTCAATCTGTCCATCAATTGCTGCAGGAGCAGCTAAAGCAATAGATATTGTTTCTCTGGCAGAACAACTAAGAATAAGAATAAAAGAAAATGCTGCTTTAATAAGGGAAAATTTAGATTCCTTAGCAATCCCTTATTTGGATACAAATTCTCATATTGTAGCAGTATTAATTAATGATCCTTTTTTATGCAAAAAAGTGTCTAAAGATTTAATTGATGATCATGGTATCTATGCACAACCAATTTTTTATCCAACTGTGCCCAAAGGTCTAGAAAGACTAAGGATAACTGTTACCCCAAAACATAGAAAAGAGCATATTGAAAAAATGATTAAGGCTCTTGATACAGTTTGGTCTAAAAATAATTTACCAAGAAAAAATATTAATAAAGTTACAGCAAATATTTAAGTTTTAATATTGATATCAATCTGCCTTGCAGCAAAACCATA
>CACHAQ010000020.1 GCA_902577905.1 uncultured Alphaproteobacteria bacterium | reverse complement strand
AAATTTTTATAATTAATTATTTTTTTATGAAAATTTTTAGGATTAACTCTTAATGTCTTAAACTTCAATTTATTTTGATTAAGAATTTTTTGAATTTCTCTAGAAGTTACTAAAGATACATCATGCTCTTCATTATTACCTCCTTCTAAAATTAAAAATTTTTTATTACTCACCTATTATTTTTACCTCCCATTCCAATTTTACATTGAATTTAGTATATACTTTTTCAACAATACTTTTACCTAGGTTTTCTATATCTGTTGCTGAAGCACTTCCCCTATTTATTAAAAAATTCGCATGTTTATCGCTCACATATGCATCTCCATAATTACTACCTTTACATCCTGCTTCCTCAATTAGTTTTGCTGCATGTAAATTTTTAGGATTTTTAAAAGTACTACCAGAAGTTTTATTTTTAATTGGCTGTGATTCTAAACGTTTATTCCTTATTTCATTTATCTTGTCTTTTATTAAATTTTGATCTCCATAATTAAAATTAAATATAGCTTTTGTAACTATATCTGTATTATTAATTTTTGAAGATCTATATTTTAGATTTAGTTTATCTTTTGTAATTGTTTTTCTTTGACCAAAATTATCGCAAATTTCTATACTATTTATAACATCTACAGTTTCCGAACCATAACAACCAGCATTCATTTTAACTGCTCCGCCTATTGACCCCGGAATACCACTATAAAATTCAAAGCCCTCTATATTTTGTCTCAATGCATAATTTGATAAATTAATATCTAAAATACTAGCACCAACTTCAAGTTTGTTATCATTAATACTAATAGTATTAAAACCTTTGCCTAATTTTATAAGAGTTCCATTGTACCCATTATCTCTAATTAAAAGATTTGAACCTGAACCTATTATGTAAAAATTTTCATTATTTATTTCATTTAATATAATTTCTAACTCTAAATTATCTTCAACTATAGCAAATATTTTTGCATTACCACCTGTTCTGAACCAAGTATGTTTACCAGCATTATAATCTGAGTAAATTTTACTTTTAAGTTTATCAGCTAATTCTATAATTTGTTTTGACATTAATTATTCAAATATTTTTTTGCAATACTTGATATTGAACCTGCACCCATAAAAACAATAGTATTTTGATTGATTGTATGAGGTTTCATTAATTTATTTAAATCTCCTATATTCTTTAAATATGTAGTATTTTTATTCTTTTTTAATATTTTAGAATATATATCTTTTGAAGTTGCACCCTTGATAATCTTTTCTCCAGCTGAATAGGTTTCTAATAAAAATAAATAATCAACTTTAGATAGAACTTTTGTAAATTCTCTAATTAATATTTTAGTTCTAGTGTATCTATGTGGTTGAAAAACAACTATTACTTTATTTTTTAAACTTTTAGCTGCACTTAATGTAGCTGCAATTTCTGTTGGATGATGTGCATAATCATCATACACAAAGGATTTATTTTTTTTTCCAATAAATGAGAATCTTCTTTTTACACCTACATAATTAGTCAACGCGTTATTAATATCTTTATTTTTTATTCCATTTAGTTTAGCTGCAATAATACTTGCAGTTGCATTTAAAATATTATGATTGCCGATTGCATTGACATTAAATTTATAATTAGAAGAATGAATAACTTTATTGTTAAATTTTAATTTAAAAGAAGTTTTTAGTTTGTTTTGTATAATGTCAAAGATTAATACATCTGCTTTTTTATTTTTTATTGAATAAGTTAAAATATTTCTAGTTTTTATTTTGTTAATTAGTAATTTAAGGTTCTTATCATCATAACACATTATTGTGGTTCCATAAAACGGAAGCATATTTATAAATTTTTCAAATGCATTAATTAAATTTTTCTTTGATTTATAAAAATCCATGTGTTCAATATCTAAATTAGTAATAATTGATATTTGATGTGGTAGCTTTAAAAATGTACCATCACTTTCGTCTGCTTCAACAATCATCCATTCACCTTTTCCATAGCGATTATTATTAGAAAAAGAATTTATAATACCGCCATTTACAATAGTAGGATCTAAACCTGCTTCATTAAAAATGTTTCCTACAAAACTAGTAGTAGTAGTTTTCCCATGAGATCCAGCTATGGCAATAGATTTTTTATTTTTCATTAATTCTGAAAGCATATCAGCTCGAGAAAGGACAGGTATTTTTTTAAGATATGCCTCTCTTATTTCAGGATTATTTTTTTTTATAGCTGATGAATAAACAATGGTATGGGCATATTTAATATTTTTTTTATTATGTCCTAAAAAAAATTTTATACCTTTTTTCTTTAATCTTTTTGTGTTGTCGTTTACTGATATATCACTTCCCTGAATCGAATAACCTTTATCTAACATCAATTCTGCAATACCAGACATTCCTATTCCTGAAATACCTATAAAATGAATTTTACTATTAATTTTCATTTAGTATTAATTTATAAATTAAAGTGTTAGAGTTTTTAACTTGAATCATGTCAAATTTCTTATTCATTGATTCTAATTTTTTTGGGTTAAAATATGTTTCATAAATATGTCTTTTTGCTTTATGTAAATCATCATTATTTTGATCAATAATTATGGCTAAGTCATGTTTAGCTAATATTTTAGCATTAAAAAATTGATGATTGTCTTTTGAAGAAGGTAATGGAATTAATATTGAGGGAAGTTTAAAGTTGATTAAATCAACAATTGTGCCCGCTCCAGCTCTACATATTGCTAAGTTAGAATTAGCTAATATTTCATCTATATTTGTAAAAAAATCTTTTAGGATGATTGGTGATTTAATATCTCTTAATATTTCTTCTTGTTTTCTTATCAAATGTTTAGCACACTGAAATATAAATTTACCTTTTATAATTTTTTCATTATCTATAATTTTAATTAAATTTGTTGCAAAGTTTGATACATATTCTGATCCTTGGCTTCCACCAGAAATAAAAATAGTAAAGCTACTCTCAGAATTTTTATTACTTAATTTAATATTTTTTTTAAAATTATTTTCCGGAGAACCTACTACAAAAATTTTATCTTTAAACTTTGAATTAATTTTAGATTTTATATCAAAATTTAAAAATAATTTATTTGTAAAATTCAGAAAAAATTTATTCGTTCTGCCTAATATTGAATTTTGTTCATGTATATAAAGCTTAACTTTATAAAATGGTTTTAAAAATACACATGATAACATTGGAGAAAACGAAGCATAACTTCCAAAAGAAATGGAGTGGGATGGTTTTAATAAAAATATAATAATTAATGATTGAATTAATCCTAATAAAATTTGAAATATACCAAAGATTTTAAATATTATGTTGCCATTTAAATTTGATGAACTAATTATATAAATTTTTCTATTATAATTATCAAAGTATTTATAGCCTCTTTTGTCGGTTATAATTGTGCAATTTATATTCTTAATAGATAAATAATTAGCAAAATTTTTTGCTGGAATAACATGCCCTCCTGTGCCCCCTGTAATTAGTAAAAAATTTTTTTTCATAACTCTTCATTTTTTTTATTTGTAAGAGATAATAAAAAACCAAATAAAATTGCTATTGATATCATGGAAGAGCCGCCATAACTTACAAATGGCAGTGTCATACCTTTTGTTGGTATAAGACCTAGCGAGCTAAAGATATTAATTAAGCACTGTAATCCAAATGAGCAAATTAGACCACTAATTGCTATAATTTTATATGGATCTTCAAGTTGTAGAACTTTTAATAAACTTCTTATTATAATAGATAGAATTATCAAAATAATGATTAAACAAAAGATAAATCCTAATTCTTCTCCAGCAACAGCAAAAATAAAATCTGTGTTAGCATCAGGAATTTTTTCTTTTAAAATACCTTGACCTGGACCTTTTCCAAGCAGCCCACCATTTTTGAAAGCTTGAATACTTAAATCTATTTGGTATGTATCAGTCCCACCCAATCCACCAAGAAATGAATTAATTCTTGATTGAACATGATCAAAAATAAAATAAGAAAAAATTGAAATTCCTAATATAAATAAAAATGCAACAATAACTAAAAAAATTGATAAACCAGCAACGAATAACTGGCAAAAAAAAGTTGCTGAAAGTAAAACTGTCATTCCCAAATCAGGTTGCATAAGTATAAAAGATAAAAGTAAGAAGAAAAAAACAAACAGTAAAGGTAAATAAAATTTTTTATCTTCTATAGATTTGCTTATACACCATGCCGTCAATATAACAAAAATAGGCTTAATTATCTCTGAAGGTTGTAGTGTAAAGTTAAATATTTGGAACCATCTCTTAGCGCCTTTAACTTCGTAATCTAAGAAAAGTATTAACAGTATTATTATTAATAAAATAAGAAATAAAAATAATGAAATTCTTCTTATGTTTTTACTATCTAAGTCTGATAGTACAATAAGTAAGAAAATTGAGAAAAGAAAAAAAATAGAGTGTCTATTTATGGATAAATTTTCATCTATAGAAAATGACAGTATTAATCCCGTAAAACCCAATGATAATATTAATATAATGTTAATTCTATCAATTGAACTCCACCAATTCTTTATATATTCCATAGTCAATTTATATAATTTTTAATTAATTTATTAAAATGCATGCCTCTTTCTTCAAAATTTTCGTATTGATCATAAGAGGCACATGCAGGAGCAAACAATATAGTTGATTGATTTGAATTTTTTTTAATATCCTTGAAGGTTTTTTTAATAACTGATTTTAAATTTGCCGATCTTTTTACAACTAATTCTTTTTTTAATTTTTTTTCAATAAAATATCCTGATTTTCCGTATGTATATACACAGCTAATTTTATTTTTATATTTTAAAAGAATTTCAAAATTTTTTTCTTTAGCTATGCCCCCTAAGATTAGGTAAATATTATTGTAATTTACAACTGAATTTATTGTTGAATTTAAATTAGTAGATTTACTATTATTTACTATTCTTAATTTATTATTTGTAAAAATTGTAGATGATCTATATGGCAGACCCTTAAATGTTTTAATAACCTTAAGAAAATTAGTTTCTGGAATTTTTAATATTTTGCTACATATGTATGCTATTAGAATATTTTGGATATTAAAATGACCTTCTAAATCTTTTGAGATTTTTTTTATAAATAATTTTCTGCTCTTTTTGAAATAATTATCAAGAATATAATCATTATTAGCGAAACAATCAGCTGATTTATTGACTAAAGAAAAACTAATTTTATTTTTAATTTTTCTTTGATTAAATATTTTTCTTGAATAAATATCGTCAATGGATAACAAATTAATTCCATTTTTAGAAATAATATTTTTTTTCTGATTAATATAATCACTAATACTGTTGTACCTATCCAAATGATCTTCAGATAAATTTGTTATTACTGATATTCTACTATCAATTGACTTAACTGTTTCTAATTGAAAGGAACTTAATTCAACAACATGAACTTTATATTTTTTTTTAAGAATAAAAGCATTGCATAATGACTCTCCAATATTTCCTCCAACAAATGTTTTAATATTATTTTTTTTTAAGATGTCTCCTATTAATTTGGTTGTTGTTGATTTCCCATTTGTGCCAGTAATAGCTACGATCTTTTGATTTGTTAAATTTGAAATATATAAATTTAAATCTCTATTTACTTTTTTAGATATATTTTTTCTTTTAAATTTTTTTTGTCTTAAAGATATTCCTGGGCTAACAAAAATTTTTTTAAAATCACTCAAATTATCTTTTTTTATATTAAAAAAATAATCTTTATTGTAATTTTTTTTTAAAGCCTTTCTTAGTATTGGATTATCATCCCAAATTTTAAATTTTATTTTTTTATTTTCAAAATAATTTACTATAGAAAGTCCTGATTTTTGAATTCCATAAATTAGAAACATTATCTAATTCTTAAAGTTGCAAGACCTATTAAAGCTAATACAATAGTAATTATCCAAAAACGAATAACTATTGTTGACTCAGGCCATCCTTTTTTTTCAAAATGATGATGCAGTGGAGCCATTAAAAAAACTCTTTTTCCTGTCATTTTAAAAATAAATACTTGGATTACTACAGACAAGGTTTCTAAAACAAATAACCCTCCTATTATTGCAAGAAGAATTTCATGTTTGCAAATTATTGCTAATGATCCTAAGGATCCACCCAATGCTAAAGAACCAGTATCACCCATAAAAACTTTAGCAGGTGGTGCATTAAACCATAGAAAACCCAAAGCAGCTCCAATTAAAGAACCACAAAAAACTGCTAACTCACCAGTTCCAGGAATATATTGAATAAGTAAATAATTAGAAAAAACTATATTACCTGAAACATAAGCTATGAAAGCAAAAGACATAGCAACTATCATTACAGGGACAATTGCTAAACCATCAAGTCCATCAGTTAGGTTTACTGCATTAGCCGATCCAATAATTATAAATATGGAAATTAAAAAATAAAATATTCCAAAATCTATAATTAAATTTTTAAAGAAAGGGAATGTCATGGATTTGCTTATACTTGAATCTAAATTGATAAGAATTAAATATGTAATGAAAAAAGAAAAAATGATTTGTAATATAATTCTTATTTTTGACGAAATACCCTCACTTGTATTTGATTTAATTTTTTTGAAATCATCTGCGAAACCAATAGATCCAAAAATTAAAATAGTTAAAAGTAAAATCCATATAAAAAAATTTTGTAAATCAGCCCAAATAATTGTTGAAACAAATACACTTAGAATAATCAACAAGCCGCCCATTGTAGGGGTGCCCTTTTTTGCAATTATATGTGACTCTGGGCCATCATCTCTTATTGGCTGCCCAGTCGGCTGAACATTTGATAATTTGTTAATAATATAATTTCCAAATATGAGAGAAAAAAATAATCCAGTAAGAATAGAGGCGCCAGCCCTAAATGTTATATAACTAAAAATATTTAGGAAACTAAATAAAGATTGGTATTCAAAGGCAAAATATTTAATCAAATCGATACCTGCTTTAGTAATGTTTTTGCAAACTTATTTATATTTGTGGAATTAGAACATTTAATTAAAATAATGTCATTATTATGTACTTTCTCTTCTAAAAATTTCATGATTTTTTTCGTATTTTTAAAATAGATATATTCATTATTTGGATTAATAAATTTTTTTATAGATAATTCAAAGAATTCGCCACTTAAAATTACAAATTTAAAATTAGTATCATCTAATTGTTTTAATAATTTATAATGAATTTTATAAGAATTATTTCCTAATTCATTCATTGTTCCAAGAATTATTATTTTTTTATTATTCTTTATTTTTATATTTTTTAAGTTTTGTATACTTTGCATCATTGTATCTGGATTAGCATTATAAGATTCATCAATAATATTTATTTTTTTCTTATTTAAATTAATTTTATGAACTAATCCCCTACCTTCAACTGGTTTTAAAAACTTGAAACGACTTACAACTGATTTAATATTTAGAGAATTTTCATTATAAAATGCAAGACAAAATAATAAGTTATTTAATCTATGCATTACTACTGAATCAGTAATAATGTTAATTTGTTTTTTATTAATTGATAAAGTTACTTTATGAAATTTTTTATAAGGAGATATCTTTTTAATAAAATATTTTTTTGAAAGATTATCAATACGAATTATTTTAAGATTTTTTTCTCTTTTTGCCTTTGTAATTAAAATATTTTCAGATTTAGATGAAACATTTAGATATAAGTTTTGTCTATTATTATTATGTTTTGAAATAAATATATCAGCTTTCTCTTTAGCAATATTATTTTTAGTTTTAAAATTTTCAAGATGTGTAGATTGTATATTTGTAATAAATACCTCTGATGGTCTAACTAAATTACTAAGAAATTTTATCTCACCAAAATTGTTTGTTCCAATCTCAAAAATTGCAAAGTTTGACTTTAAGTTTAAATTTAGTAAAGATAATAATACACCTAACTTATTATTATAACTTTTCTTTGAGTAAGAAATGGTATGATTTTTTTTTAAAAAAAATGCTAAAGTTTCTTTTAAAGTAGTTTTACCAGCACTACCAGTAATACCTATTACTTTACCTTTATATAAATCTCGTTTTCTTTTTGCTATTTCTGAAAGATATTTATAAATATTATTTACATATATAATTTTTTTATTTTCTTTAAATTTTTTCTTATCAGTTATACAAAATCTTGCACCTTTATTTATCGCTTCACTTATGAATTTATTTCCATGAAATCTTTTACCTTTTAAAGCAAGGAATATATCACCAACTCTAATATCTTTACTTGATATTTGAATTTTATCTTTTTTAGATATTATATATTGCTCTAATTTATTTAATTCACTCATTAATTTAATAATTGTTTCACAATTGTAAAATCATCAAACTTAATAGTTTTATTTTTTAAAACTTGAAATTTTTCGTGCCCTTTACCCGCTACTATTAAAATTTCATTCATTTTTAATTCTTTAATAGCTACTTTAATTGCTTTTCTTCTGTCTGATACTTCAGTACCTCTAGGACAATACTTTAAGATATTTTTCCTTATTTTTGATGGATTTTCATTTCTTGGATTATCATCCGTTATATAAATTTTACCTGCATATTGATTTGCAATTAATGCCATAGATTTTCGCTTACTTTTATCTCTATCGCCCCCACAACCAAATACAATTGTTGGTTTTATTTTTTTGATTTTATGAGCAATTAATATTTTTTTTAATGCATCTGGTGTATGTGCATAATCAATAATAATTTTTGATTTTTTTTTCTTATATTCAATTGTTTCTAAACGACCTGGGGGATTAGTAACTTTTGATAGTGCTTTTACAATTTTATTTTGACTAAAATTGAGTGCTAAACAACAAGTAATGGCACATTCTAAATTTTCAAATTCTAGATTTGTTTTAAGTTTTAAATTTTCTAATTTATATTTTTTATTGTTGATATTCAAATATGGAATATCTTTAATCTTTGACAATTTTAAACTTTTATTTCCAAAATATTTTAATTGGACATTTTTTTTTATCAATTTTTTTTTTAATTCTGATGAGAGATTTAGTCTTGAGTTAACTATAGCAAATCCCTTATTTTCTAAATGATTAGTAAAAAGTTTAATTTTTGATTTTTTATAATTTAAGAATGTTTTATGGTAATCTAGATGATCTTTCGAAATATTTGTAATAGCTGCAATATTTATAGGATAATTTCTTAATCTATTTTGTTCTAAAGCATGACTTGAAGCTTCAAAAATATAAATATTTTTTTCTTTTTTATTCGAAGATCCATATTTAAATAATTCCTCATAGGCAGGAGTTGTTAAATTTATATCATTTATTTTTTTTCCGTTGATAAAATGTCCTAAGGTGCCTACTGTTGTATTATTATATTTTAGTGAATTAAGAATTTTTGAAATATACCAAACAACTGATGTCTTTCCATTTGTGCCTGTAACTGCTAGCGTTTTAAAAGGAAGATTTTTATGAAGCTTGTTTAATAAGGAATAAGTCCCAAAATTAATATTAGAAACAACAAATTGAGGAATTTTTAAGTTTTTAATATATTTATTCGAAATTATAGCAGGAGTTTTATTCTTAAGTGCTTCCTCTAAATAAATCTTTTTTACCTTTGTATTTTTGTCATAAATAAACAAGGTTTTGTTATTGGTCAATTTTGAATTGGAGGTAATTGCAGAGAAATATTTGTCTTTGTTAAAGTTGTAAGTTTTATTTACACTTATTGCTTTTGATAAGTTAGACAGTAGCATTTAATTTTCTATATAAAAAATTTGTGTCTACTTTTAGAAGTTCATCGTTCTTATTTTTTGGAATATCAAAGAGCTTTATAATATTAATAATGATATCTTTTACCAAAGGTGCATTTACTCTTGCTCCAGTCATTCTTTGTTTAGTACCTGTTTCCTTTTTTGGATACTCAATAGCAGTGTAAACTACATATTTTGGATTATTTATTGGGAAAATTCCAATAAAGGAAGTTAGGTTTCTATCCTTGTAATATCCACCGTTTGGATTTAGTAATTCTGATGTACCCGTTTTACCTCCTACAGAATAACCATCTACTTTTACTCTGGGACCGGTGTATTCAGTTTTAAGTACAACAGAATTTAATAAATTGATAAAGAATTTGGATGATTCTTTATTATTAAAAATTTGTTTTTGTTCAAATTGTTTGTTTAATTGAAGTGTAGGAAAGACCTCATTTCCATTGTTTGCCAATGAAGCATAAGCTTTAACTAAATGAAGAGGTGTAATTGCAAATCCATGACCAAATCCTATAGTTGCTGTTTCTAACTTACCCCAATTATTTTTATTTCCTAGAGGAGCTGAACTTTCTTTATTTTCTATATTGATTTTTTTATTGAAACCTATTTTTTCAAAAAATTCTTTTTGATTTTTTTTTCCAATTAGAGTAGCAATCTGAGCAGTACCAATATTTGATGACTCAACAATTATTTTTTCGACATCATAAATACCATTATCTTTATATTTATCATGATCACTAATATTTAAATATTTTTTTGTAACATCAAAAGTCATGAGAGGATCTAAAATATCTAAATCGTATCCAATGGTTGCAGTTATTGGTTTGAAAGTTGATCCCATTTCATAATTAGACTGAAAAACTCTATTTAGTAAATTATTGTTATTATATGTGGATTTGTCCTCAGGATTATAATCAGGTAAACTTACTGATGATAAGATTTGACCGCTAGGAATATCCATAACTATAGCTAAACCAGATTCAGCTTTATAATTATTTATTGTTTTTAATAGATTTTCTCTAACTAATTGCTGTAAATTAGTATCAATACTAATAATTATATCTTGAGATTTTGAAAGATCATTTTCAAAATACCTCTCAATTCCACTCTGTCCAATTTGATCAATATCTACATATCCAAGAATATGTGACAACGCATTCTTATAAGGATATATTCTTTTAAATTCCTTATGAGCTTTGATATTTATTTCACCAAGATTAATTATTTCTTGATATTCAATAGGAGATATATTTCTTTTTATCCAAACAAATTTACTTGTTGATAATAATTTTTTTTCTATATTTTCTATATCTAAATCAAGAATTAATCCCAATTTATTAGCAAATTCTTTTTTATTTTTTATCTTATTAGGATTAATTGATAAAGAGATACTTTTAATTGAGGTAGCAATTATATTGCCATTCCTATCATAAATACTACCCCTAATATCTTTTTTTACATAATTAGTAGTGTCATCAATCAGATCTGGAAAGAGCATGATTGAAGAGATTCTATAAATAGAAATAAAATAGACAAAGATAAAAATCGTAATTGAAAAAAAAACTCTTCTATGAAGTAATTTTAAAGAGTCACTATCAAATAATTTTAGTTTACTTAACATTAGTTAATTATTTGAACTAACAAGCTTTATATTTTTATCTTGATTTGAAATTTTTTTGATTTTTACAATATCAGGAACATTATTGTTATGAGTTTCATAAAAATACAATTCATATAATGTTTTTAAATATGAACTATTTTGATGAGCAGATAGTTCAATCTTATTAATTTTTAAGTTTTCTGAAATCTTAGAAATTTTCATTTTCAGATTAAGATTATTTTTTTCGATTTCTCTTGTATTATTTGCAATAAAAATCATTGAAAATACCAATATTAAATTAAGAATTAAAAAGAATAAAATTGATTTAGTATATTTCATTATTAAATTTTCTGAGCTACCCGAAGTTTTGCTGATCTAGATCTGGGATTTTCTAAAATCTCAGAAGCTGATGGCAATATTGGTTTTTTGGTGATTATTTTAAGTTGAGTTGCCAGTTTATCAGGTAACTCCGGGTAGTGGCGGGAGGAACGCCATCGTTTACCACTATTGTGGTTAAAAAAATCTTTCACAATTCTATCTTCTAGACTTTGGAAAGAAACTACTAAAATTAAACCATCTTTATTTAAAATCTTTAAAGTTTTTTCTAGACTCGTCTTTAGTTCATTTAACTCATCATTTACATAAATTCTAATTGCCTGAAATGTTTTTGTAGCTGGATGCGTCTTGTTTTTAAATTGATTCTTTTTTGGTAAACATTTTTTAATAATGTTTGATAATTCTATTGTGTCACTAATAAATTTTATTTTTCTTTTTTTTACTATTTCTTTTGCAATAACTCTTGAATAACGTTCTTCTCCGTATTGATAAATTATGTCAGCTAAATTTTTTTCTTCATAATTATTAATTATATCATAAGCATTTTTATCTGACGCGCCCATTCGCATATCAAGTGGTCCGGATTTGTTGAATGAAAAACCTCTTTGCGCATTATCTATTTGATTTGAGCTTGTACCTATATCAAAAAGAATTATGTCAAATTTTTTATCTTTAAACTTTGTATTATTTACTATTTCCTGAATTTTACTAAATTTATCATTTATTAGAATAAAATTGGAAAATTTGGATTTTATTTCTTTTGCAAATATTTTTGAAATTGGATCCCTATCTATTGCTAATAACTGATTTACATTAAATTTTTCAAGAATAGTTTTTGAATAGCCGCCACCACCAAAAGTTGCATCTATTACATTTATTGATTTTTTTAATGGAAGAAAGGAAATTATTTCATTAATCATTACTGAATTATGTAAATTTTCCATATTATTTTTGTTGTGTTAACATCATTCGTAATGATTTTTTTTCTTTTAAAAGACGTCTTCTTGAATCTTCAGTATTTTTTAAACCTTGTTTAGGTTCCCATATCTGAAAAAAATGTCCTTGACCGAAAAAGGCTGCCTCTGTTTTTATGCCTGCATATAATTTTAATTCTTCTGGAATTAAAAACCTTCCTTCTTTATCAACATTAGTTGTAACTATTTCAGAAAATATTGATGTTGAGAAATCATCATAATCTTCTGAAAAAAAATCTAGGTTGTTAATTCTTTTTGCGATTTCTTTTAATCGTCCAACACCGCATCCTTCAATAGATGGTGATTTAATAGATTTGTATAAAATAATTTCATTTCTGTTTGCTTTAGGAAGAATATTTCTAAAACTTGATGGGAGAGAAATTCTTCCCTTTTTATCTATTTTATTAAAATATTTAGATACAAATAAATCCATTTTAAATGGGTTATCATGGGATTATATGGGCGTCAATGGGTATATGAATTATACATAAATGTTCTTTGTATGTTCTCAATAAATATAGATGGTGCATAAGCCGGGTTCTGTAATTTAATAAAAATTGATGATCATTAATCTAGAACAAATGTCACCATTTGTTTCAAGCAGTCTACCCGAATAGCTCAGCTGGAACTGATTGCCATTCCTATTTGACCTTGCTCCAAAAAGGGTTTGCAAAGCCTTTTTTGTTACCAAAAAAGCGGTAAGCTCTTACCTTACCTTTTCACCCTTACCTTTTCAGGCGGTATATTTTCTGTTGCACTTTCCCTAAGCTTTCACTTGCCAGGTGTTACCTGGTTTTTTTTCCAGTGGAGCCCGGACTTTCCTCTTGATTACTCAAGCGATCATCGCACCATCTTTTTTCCTAATAAATTTATTTAGTTTTTCGTCAACAAAAAATTTAAAAGGTGTTTAATTAAAGTATCATATATGGATTTATTGTTAATTATGTCTTTGCTATTTAAATATCTAATTCTATAAGCTCTTATAAGTTTGTTATAAAGTTTATTATTTTTATATACCTCTCGCGTATCGTATCCTATCAATGATAAAGCTAAAATTATTTTCTGTTTTTTTAACTTCAAATTATTATTATTAAACCATTTTTCTATAATTTTAATTTCTTTCTTTTTTAAATTTTTTAAACTCATTACTAAGTTTGAAGAAGAAAGTGATTGCCATGGAAAATGTTTACCAGGATCTTTTTTTCTAAAAGGTGCAATATCTGAATGTGCTAAAACATTTTTCTTATTAATTTTATAATTTTTTTGCAATTTAAGAATAAGTTTTTTTAATGAATTAATCATTTTAGAAGAGAATTTATTATTTTTGCCACTCGGACTATAATCAAGCTCAATTCCTATAGAAATAGAGTTAATATCAGTGATTTCTTGCCAGAATGCTTGTCCTGCATGCCATGCTCTAAATTTATCATCTACTAAGTTATATACACTTCCATTTTGTGAAATAAGATAGTGTGAGCTTACTTTTTTTTCCTTTTGACATAAATACGAAACTGCATCTAAAGTATTTTTCAATGCTGTATAATGGATTATAATGAGTTGTATTTTTGAATTATTTCTTGAATTATAATTTGGGGATTTGTATTTCGTTATATATTTCATTCAAATTTTTAAATTTAAATATATAAATAAATTATGATAAAAAAAATTATCTGTCTAATATTATTATATACATGCATTAGTTGCTCTAATAATACTAATTCAAATATTGATGAGAATAAAAATCCATTAAGTCAGCCAGAAAACCTATACCAATTAGCTAAAATAAATTTCGATAATCAAAATTTTGAATTAGCAAGAGAGCAATTCAAAGAAATTAACAAACTATTTCCATCATCTAATGAAGCAGTTCAGTCAGAAATAATGATTGCTTTTATAGATTATATCAAAATGGACTACGAAAATGCCAATTTAAATTTTAGAAAAATAATCAATAAATACCCATCTCATAAAGATTTAGATTATGTTTATTATATGATAGCTATAAGTAATTATGAACAGCTTCAGAATGAAGCTTTAGATGGATATTATAATGAATTAGCCTTAAATTCTTTCAATCAAGTTATTACAAGATTTCCAGAAAGCAAATATGCTAAAGATAGCAGACAAAAAATTATATTAGTTAAATCAAATATTGCAGCAAAACATATGGAGATAGGAAGATTTTACTTAAAAAATAAAGAATACATAGCAGCATTAAATAGATTTAAAACAGTTGTAGAAGAATTCTCAATAACTAAATTTACTCCTGAGGCATTACATAGAATGGTAGAGGTTTATTACGAAATGGGTATGTATGAAGATAGCTATAATACAGCTGCATTGCTAGGATATAATTATCCTGAATCTAAATGGTATAAATATAGTTATAATTTAGTTGAGCAAATTGATGGAGAAGAAACATTCTTAAAAAAAATTAGAAATTTTTTTAATGGATAAAGAAAAAAGAATTTTAAAAAGATTAAAAGAGCTTGCTGATTTAATCAAAAAACATAACTATAATTATCATACATTAGATAAACCTCAAATAACTGACCAAGAATTTGATAAATTAGTAAAAGAAAATGATGTTTTAGAAAAAAAATATCCAGACTTAATTATAGAAGATAGTCCAAACAAAAATTATGGTAGTAATATAAAAGATAATTTTAAAAAAATAAAACATGATTCTCAAATGTACTCACTTGCAAATGCTTTTGATAATAATGATATAAAAGAATTTATAAAACGCTCAGTAAAATTTTTAAATTTAGATAATGATGATGATTTTCAATATATCTGTGAGCCAAAAATTGATGGACTATCATTGAATCTTGTCTACAAGAATGGTGATTTAATTTCAGCTGGCACAAGAGGAGATGGATTTGTTGGAGAAAATGTTACTGAAAATATCTTAAATATAAAAAATATCCCATCAAAATTAAAAAAAGACTTTCCTGATTTTATTGAAATTAGAGGAGAAGTATTCTTGAATAAAAGTGATTTTGAGAAACTTAATTCTAAGTTAGACAATAAATCTAAATTTGCAAATCCAAGGAATGCTGCAGCTGGTAGCCTTAGACAGCTTGATATTTCTATTAGTCATAGTAGACCTCTTAAATTTATACCTCATGGTATAGGTAAATGTTCACATAATTTTAATAAAATTGAGAATTATTATGATCAACTTAAGAATTGGAACATTGCTCCAAATAATTTAATAAAAAAATGTCAATCAATTGAAGAAATTATTAAATTTTATAATCAAATAGATCAAAAACGATCAGGTATTGATTATGATATTGATGGATTAGTCGTAAAAATTAATAGTTTTAAGCTACAAGAAAGATTAGGTTATGTTGGAAAAAACCCAAGATGGGCAGTTGCAGTAAAGTTTTCTGCTGAAAAAGCTAATACTATAATTCAATCTGTTGATTTCCAAGTTGGGAGAACTGGCGCAATTACCCCTGTAGCTAGATTGCAACCTGTTAACTTAGGAGGTGTAATTATATCTAATGCTTCTTTACATAATTTTGATGAAATAAATAAAAAAAAAATAAATGTTTTAGATCTTGTTGAAATTGAAAGAGCAGGAGATGTTATTCCATATGTTACTAGATTAGTTAAAAAGAATAGTAAATTAAATACTAAAATAAAACCTCCTAGAAATTGTCCTATCTGTAATAGCAATGTTTTAAAAGAAAAAGATGAAGCAATACTGAGATGTACAAATACATATGGTTGTAGTTCACAAAAAATAGGTAGAATCATTCATTTCGTCAGTAAAAAAAGTTTAAATATTGATGGATTTGGTGAAAAACAAGTTAAGCAGTTGTTTAATTTGAAATATATAAATAAAATAGAAGATATATTCAATCTTGATCAGTTTGAATCCGAAATTATTGAGTTAGATGGATGGGGTAAATTATCTTTTAATAATTTAATTAATTCTATTAATAATTCAAAAAAAATATCACTTGATAAATTTATTTATTCACTTGGCATTAGATTTATTGGCGAAGTTAATGCTGAAATTTTAGCAAACGAGTTTAAAAAACTAGATGTATTTATTTCATCCTCAAATAATATAAGTATGTTAGAAAATATTGATGGTTTAGGACCAAAAGCAATTTCTTCTGTTTTAGATTTTTTTTCAAAAGATGTAAATAAGGAAACTATTAAAAATTTAAAAAATCATTTAACTATCACATATAAAGAAAATAAATCATTTGATAATTTTTTTTCAAATAAACATCTAGTTTTTACTGGTGCTTTATCTAAATTATCAAGAGATGAAGCAAAGTACTTAGCAAAAACTAAAGGGGCAAAAATATTGTCTAGCATTAGTAAAAAAACAGATTTTCTAATAGCTGGAGAAAAAGCAGGTTCAAAAATAGATAAGGCAACTAAATTAGGAATAAAAATTTTAAACGAAAAAGATTTTCTAGAAAAAATTAATCTATAATTTTCAAAAACTTCAAATATACTTTTTTTGAAGAAAAGTTCTCAAAATCAATCAAAGCTTTGTCGCCATCTAATTTTATTATTTTTCCATTACCAAATTTTTGATGATAAACTTGTGTACCTTTTGATATATTAACTTCAAATTCAAAATCTTGATTAAAATCCCAATCAATATTATTTTTTTTTGAATTTTCTAACAATCTTCTTCTTCCAGGTGTAATAATTTCTTCACTGAATGAGTCAGTTTCTATAAAATTATCTAAAAAGTTATTATCTTGAATATATTTAGAATCGTTTATCTCTACTTTATCTTCTGGAAGCTCACTTATAAATCTTGATGGTAAGTTATAATCATGTGATGCAAAAGAATATCTATTTTGATTTACATATGTAATGTAAATTTTTTTTCTTGCTCTCGTTAATGCGACATAAGCCAATCTTCTTTCTTCTTCTAATCCCTGATTACCTGATTCCTCTATTGATCTTTGACTTGGAAAAACACCCTCCTCCCAACCAGCTAGAAATACATAATCAAACTCTAATCCTTTAGCAGCATGCATTGTCATTAGAGTTAATGTTTCTTCAGAGGTATTTGTTATGTTTTCCATAACCAAAGATACATGTTCCAAAAAACCTTCTATATTTTCAAATTCTTTTAAGCTTTCTATAAATTCATTTATATTGTCTATTCTTGATAGACTGTCAGGTTTATTTGAGCTCTCCTCCTCTTTTTTTAAGTAATCTAAATAACCAGAGTCTTCTATTATTACTCTAGCTAATTCAATATGATCAAATTTCTTTTTAACCTTTTGCCATTTTAAAATATTGTCAGTAAAATTGTATAATTCACCTTTAGCTTTAGAATTACTTTTAAATGTCAATTGTTGTGCAGATTCAAATAAAGAAATATTATTCATTCTTGCATAGCTACTTATCTTACTAACTGTTGATTTTCCTATCCCTCTTTTAGGAACATTAATTATTCTTTCAAAAGCTAAATCATCTGATAGATTATTTGTTAATCTTAAATAAGCTATAATATCTTTGATTTCTTTTCTTTCATAAAATCGTAATCCTCCAATTATTTTATAAGGAAGTCCAAGATTGATTAGTCTTTCTTCAAAAGACCTAGTGTGTGCAGCAACACGAAACAAAATTGAGATCTCACTCAAATTTTTTTTCTCTTTAATTATATTTTCTATTTTGTCTGTTACAAAAATAGATTCTTCTTTTGTTTCCCAAAACCCATTAATAGTAATTTTTTCACCAATCTGATTTTTACTCCATAATTCTTTTCCATATCTTCCTTTATTTTTTGCTATCAGAGTTGATGCACAGCTTAATATATTTCTTGTCGATCGATAGTTTTGTTCTAATCTTACTATCGTTACATTCTCAAAGTTTTTTTCAAAATTTAGTAGATTTGTAACATCCGCTCCTCTCCAAGAATATATTGATTGATCATCATCACCAACACAACATATATTTTTGTTTCCTTTATATAAAAATTGAATCCACTGTTGTTGTATAGGATTAATATCTTGGTATTCATCTACATGAATGTATTTAAAAATGTTTTGATATTTAGATAATATATTATTATTTTTTTGGAAAATTTTTATACAAAATAAAATTAAATCACCAAAATCAACACTATTTAATCGAAGAAGTTCAGACTGATAAATACTGTATATTTTTCGAATTTCTTTATCATTTTTCCGATATTTATTTTCACTTAATTCATTAGGGCTTATTCCTTTATTTTTTAAATTATCTATAGCTGATAAATAATATTTAGGTGAGGTTTCTTTTGTATCTATTTTTTCTATTTCACAAATATTTTTTATTAATTTTAATTGATCATCTACATCAATAATTAAAAAATTTTTTCTTAATCCTACTTCCTCATAGTGTTGTCTTAGTATTCTTAGTGATAAAGAGTGAAATGTTCCTACCCACATATTATCAATGGGAAAATTTAATGCATCTCCGATTCGTGACTTCATCTCGCTTGCAGCTTTATTTGTAAATGTTACAGCCAATATTTGCCTAGGAGTAGCAAGTTTTTTTATTAATATATTTAAAATTCTGAAGGTTAATACTCTGGTTTTTCCACTACCAGCGCCTGCTAAAACAAGAAGAGATCCATTGGTTTGTTGTACAGCACTTCTTTGTTCTTTATTCAATAAATCAAGATAATTTTGCGAATTTTCTGTCATTTTTTTGCTACAATAGAGATATATATAATGTAATTTATAAACTATATTAAATAATAGTTTAGATATTAGTGATTAGTCTATGAGTAAAAAAATTATAATTCTATTTTTTCTATTTTCCAGTTTACTTTCCTATAAAGCGGTTGCTAGTGAGGCTGATCAGGTAAATACTGATTCTGAGGATTTTGAAACAACCACGATAGAAGATGAAATATATGATCCTTTTGAACCAGTGAATAGAGCTATATTTAGTTTTAATAATGTAGCCGATAGAATTGTTTTAGAGCCAATTGCAAAAGGATACAAAAAATTACCTTCTCCAATACAAAGTGGAATAAATAATTTTTTAAGTAATTTAAGAGCGCCACTAGTTGTTGTTAATCAATTGTTACAAGGTCAGGCTGAAAACGCTGTTCAATCTTCAGGAAGATTTGTTGTTAATAGTACCGTAGGTGTATTTGGATTATTTGATGTTGCAGAAAAGATCGGACTTGAAGAAAAAGAAGAGGATTATGGACAAACACTTGCAACTTGGGGTGTTGGAGATGGTTTTTATATTGTACTTCCATTATTTGGACCTTCAAATCTAAGAGACACATCAGGCATGGTATTAACAATGTTAACAGATCCAATTAATGCATATGCAGTTAGTGAAGGAGAAGCTTGGCTAGTACCAATGAGAACTACAGTTAATGCAGTTGATACAAGATCACAAATAATAGATGAAGTTAATGCATTAAGAGATAATTCAGTAGATTATTATGCAGCAGTGAGAAGTTCCTATTATCAAAACCGAAAGGCTGCAATTAACAACGTGGATGACTCAGAATTAACACCCCTACCTCTTATTAGTATTGAATTCGAATAATGAAGTTAAAATTAATTTTAATTTTTTTTATAATCTTTTTTGCAAAAAATTTATATTCTGAGGAAACTTCAGAATGGCTTAAAAGAGAAATAGATATTATTTTAGAAGCTTATAAAAATCAAAATCTCTCAAATGAAAACAGATTTCTTCTAATTGAAAAAACAATAAATAATAATTTTGCAGGCACAGGTATTGCTAAATTTGTTGCAGGAGAAGCTTGGAAAAAATCAAATAAAAATACAAAAAAGATCTACATCGATAATTTTAAAAGGCATTTAGCCTTAAATATCGCTTCAATGATGCAAGGATATTCAGACCAAACCTATGAATTAACAAGATCAAAATATGATCAAAAAAACCAAGTTACTCTAATTGATATGGAGATCTTTTCAGATACCGGGTCAGTTGTTGTAACATGGCGGGTAAAGGAATCAAAGGATAGATTTTTTGTCATTGATTTAATTGTTGCCGATATTTCATTAGTAGTAACAAAAAGATCAGAATTTAACTCAATGTTAAAAAAAGTTGATAATGATCTTTCAAGATTTAATGAAGTTTTATTTGATCAAAATCAAATAAGTTATCAAAAAATTACTGAATAACATCATATAAAATTCTTAATTATAGTTTTAAATTTTTTATTTCTTCTTCAGTTAATATTTTAGGTTGATTTAGAGTAGTAGACAATTGATAAGATTTCTTTTCCTCAGCAGATTTTATAATTCCATCCATTACCTCTAGAACATGAAGAGATAATTCAAGAGAACATCTTGCTTTACGATTATTAAAAATAGAATCAATCATTTCTGAAAGACCAATTCCTCGATAATTTGCTTTTTTATTACCTTCTCCATCACTTTTATTAGGAATACCTAATAACATGTTATCATTATTAATTGTTTCCCAATCACTATCTTTTTTGGAAATTAATAAATCACCGCTAAAAAAATTAGGATCAGGAACAATCATTGACCCATCAAGTCCATAAAGTTCAATTGTTGAATGATTATTTTTCCAGACATCCCAAGTACAAAAAAACTGAATTTTTGCATTATTTTCGAACTCTAAAGATCCCATTAGGGTTGTTGGTGTTTCAACTTTAATTTTATCACCGTATCTTGGCTGACTAGTTATTGTTCTTTCATTTGTAGCAGTTCCACTGATTGCATTTATTTGCTTTACTGGTCCAATTAGGTTTACTAATTGGGTAATGTAATAAACACCAACATCAAAAACTGGTCCAGCACCAGGTTTAAAGAAAAAATCTGGATTAGGGTGCCAATGCTCCATTCCATGAGACATTAAATTAAAAGTTCCCAGAACAATTTTACCTATTTTATTGTCTTCAATTAATTTTCTAGCTCTTTGCCCTGCTGCTCCTAAAAATGTATCTGGTGCACAACCAGCATACAAACCTTTTTCATTTGCTAATTTTTGTATTTCTAAACCTTCTTGGAAATTCATTGCCAATGGCTTTTCACTAAAACAATGTTTTCCACTAAGAAGTGATTTTGTAATAATTTCTTTATGAGCTGCAGGAATTGTTAAATTAATTATTAAAGCAATTTCATTATTTTCTAGAATTTCGTCAACTGATAAAGCTTTAACATTATATTTAGATGCAGCACTGGATGCAGCTTCTTTATTTATATCTGCGCAAGCAATTATCTTAAAATTGTTAAATATTTTTTGGCATTCAAAATATGTCTCAGAAATATTTCCACAACCTACAATTCCGATATTCATTAAATTGTTTCTAAATATTCTAAAGATTTAGTTGTGTATTCTTTATAGTCTTTTGGATCATCGTGCTCTAAAACAAATACCTCACATGGTGTTTTTTTAACTTCTGAAATTAGTTTTGGCCAATCAATGAAACCTTCTCCTACTGCAGATTGCTGATCATGTTCTAATAAATTTTTATTTTGATCATAAAAATCTTTCAAATGACAGCCAACAATTTTATTTTTATATTTTTCTATCCAATCAAGTGGATCAGCCTTTCCAGCAACTGCCCAACCAAGATCTAATTCCATTTTAAGATTTTCATTATGATCCATCATACACTCAATTGGAAGTTTTCCACTAGGTAGAGGTATAAATTCAAAAGAGTGATTATGATATCCAAGTGTTAATCCATTATCTTCATAAATTTGAACATATGAAGATAAATCTTTCCCAAAACTATTCCAAGTATCTTCATCAAGATCAAAATTTGAAGCAAAATCTTTATTGAATTTTTCTGGTACAGATGGGACTATTGCATGTCTTATATTAAGATATTTCATCCTTCTGATTGTTTCATCAGTATCTGTTATAGCTTGAAAGCTTATGTGTGATGATTTTATAGAAATATCGTTATCATCCATCATGGATTTAAAATTATCTAAATTAATTTTATCTAAATCAAATAATTCAATATTTTTAATTCCAGACTCAGATAAGAATTTAAAAATTGGCTCATAAGGTTGAAATTTTCTTGTAGTATATAATTGCATGGATACATCATTTCTGTTCATTAGATTCTCTCCTCAGATTTACTATCAAATATTGAACTTTTATTAATATCAAAAGATATATTTATTTCATCATTTAAATTATAGTTTGAGCTCCCCTCTAATCTAATTGAGATAGGTGTGCCTTCAATGCTAGTCCATACTAAAGTATCAGCGCCCATAGGCTCTACTAATTCTACATTGCATAAAATAGAATTTTCATTTTTTTCTATTTTTATATTTTCTGGTCTTATTCCAAATACAACTTCTTGATCATCAATCAGATTATTTATATTTTCGTATTTAGAGATATTAATTTGCTTCTTTCCAATAAGTAAATATTGATTTGATTTATCAAATTTAGCACTTAAAAAATTCATACTTGGAGAACCAATAAAACCAGCTACAAATAAATTAGCTGGTTTATTATAGATTTGTTTAGGTGTATCTAATTGTTGTATTAAGCCATCTTTCATAACAGATATACGGTCAGCGAGAGTCATAGCTTCAATTTGATCATGTGTAACATAGATCATAGTATTAGATAAATCTCTATGAAGTTTTTTTATTTCATAACGTAATTCAGCTCTTAATTTTGCATCCAAGTTACTTAGAGGCTCATCAAATAAAAATACCTTTGCATCTCTTACAAGAGCCCTTCCTATTGCAACACGCTGTCTCTGACCTCCTGAGAGTTGTGATGGTTTTCTTTTAAGTAATTCATTTATTTGTAAAAGGTTTGATGCTTTTTCAATTTTATCATCTATAATTTTTTTGGCAGTTCCCACCATCCTTAAACCAAAGGATAAATTTTTCTCTACTGTCATACTTGGATATAAAGCATAAGACTGAAATACCATGCCTATATGTCTATCTTTTGGTTCTTTCCAAGTTACATTATCATCTTCAATCCAAATTTGACCATCAGATAAATCTAAAAGACCTGCTATACAATTTAATAATGTTGTTTTTCCACAACCAGAAGGCCCAAGTAAAACCATGAATTCACCTTCTTTAATATCAAGACTTAAATCATTTAATATTTCAGTTTTCCCATAACTGAAAGATATATTTTTTACCTCAACACTATTTTTCATATTCACCCCTTTATTGCACCAGCTGCAATTCCACGCACAAACCATCTTCCAGAAATAAAATAAACAAAAAGTGGTACTAGAGAAGTTAAAATTGTTGCAGACATATCTACATTATACTCGGCAACTCCATAATCTACCTGAACTATATTATTTAATTGAACCGTCATTGGTTGATTATCTCTTCCAGCAAAAACTAACCCAAGGAGAAAGTCATTCCAAATTCCAGTAACTTGAAGAATGACGGCTACAATAGTTATTGGAGCAGACATTGGAATAATAACATAGAAAAATATTTTTATAAAATTACCACCGTCTATTCTTGCAGCTTTAAATAAATCGATAGGTAGACTTGCATAAAAGTTTCTAAAAATTAGTGTTAATATTGGCATACCAAAAATTGTATGTACTAAAATAATGCCAGGAAGAGTTGAATAAATGCCTAAGGCATCTTCTATTTTTAGAAGAGGATAAACCATTACCTGATAAGGGATAAAAGCACCAAACATGCACAAACCAAAAAAGAAATATGCTCCTCTAAATCGCCAAAAAGCTAAAGCATATCCATTTATTGCACTAAGTCCAACAGACACAATAACACTGGGAACAGTAATTTTAATTGAATTAAAAAAACCTGGTTTAAGACCTTCACATACAAACCCTGTACAAGCAGTAGACCACGCTTTAGGCCATGAGTAAAAACTGAGTTCTTTTGGTAAATTTAAAATATTTGCAGCTCTAATTTCATCCATATCTTTTAAGGATGTGATAACCATTACATATAACGGCATTAAAAAAAATATAGCACACACTAAAATGAAACAATACATACCAATTCTTCCTATTGTTAAATGTTTTGGACGTCGACCTGAAGGTATGGCTTTCATTAGTTTGCTGCGTATTTGTTTCTTAAATAAAATTCATAAAATGCCCATGGGGCTAGTATACATACAACAGAAATAAACATTATTATTGATGCAGCAAATGCTTGACCTAAATCAGCTCGTTTAAAAAAATTTTCCATTACATAAAGTGCAGGAGTTGTTGTAGCATAACCCGGACCTCCAGAAGTTAGTGTTAAAATTAAATCGTAGACTTTTACAACTCCAGCAGCAATTAAAACTACTGCTGTAACGACCATAGGTCTTAACATTGGAAGAATAACAAATATGTAAGATTTCCATTTTGCTACTCCTTCAATACTAAGAGATTTCCAAATATCTTCATCGATACCCCTGAGACCTGCCAACATTAAAACCATTACAAAACCTGCGCCTTGCCAAACAGCTGCAATACAAACTGCGTAAATTGCTAAATCTCTATTAACTAACCAATCAAGCTCAAACCAAGCAAACCCCCACATATGCATAGAATTTTCTAATCCAAAGGTTGGATTTAGAACCCATTTCCATACTAAGCCTGTCACAACAAAAGACATTGCGTAAGGATATAAAAAGATTGTTCTAAATAAACTTTCACCTCTAATTTTTTGATCAATTAAAACTGCAAGAAGGAAACCAATGATTAAGCATCCAATTGTGAATACAAAACCGTAGATAAAAATATTTTCAACTGCGACATCCCATTTTCTTTGTTTAAATAATCTTTCGTATTGATCAAAGCCAATATAATTAAAAACAGGAATAAGTTTTGAATTTGTAAGTGAATATACAAATGAATAAATTATACACCCAACAAAGACTGTTAGCGAAATTACAATCATTGGAAGTAATGCAATCATTGATGCAATATTTCTAAATAAAGGCATAAATTTTTTTATATAATCTAGGGCAGGTTGAACCTGCCCTAAAATAATTATATTTATAGTCCGCTTGTCAGAACGCCTTCAAGATCGTCCATCACTTGAGCAACTGTATAATTAGGATCATTTCTAAATTCAGAAATAATATCATCCCATGCATTAGTAAATGCTGGAGTGTTCCAATCATCACTTTCTCTCATGATTGCATCAGGATTTTGAATCAGGTCTAAACCCATTTGCATACACGCATCAGCTGCAGAAGTATCTACATCTAATCTCATTGGTAATGATCCTTTTGCGTTATTAAAATTAGCCTGTACAGTTGGATTTACCATCATACTTGCCATAGCTAATTGAACATCCTTTACTTTTGGATCATCATTTTTAGGGAAAACAAATACGTCACCTCCAAGTGCAACATATTTTTCTTTTCCTGGGATAACACATGAATAATCTTTCATTGCTTCCATTCCAGCAACAGCGAATTCACCTCTTGCCCAATCACCCATTACTTGCATAGCAGCTTTACCTTCAATAACCATTGCGGTTGTATCATTCCACAATCTTCCTGGTGAACCTTCATCAGTGAATGTATTTAGTTCTCTAAAAGTATTTAAAACTGATTCAAATCTACCATCTCTGAATGCATCAACATCTTTATCTCTATAGATAGATTGCATTAGAGGGAAACCCATTATTGAAGATGCAACAACATCGAACATTCCTGACTCTTGCCAGCCTTGTCCACCTAATGCTAAAGGAGTAATTCCTGCAGCTTGTATAGTTGGAGCACCAGCTAAAAATTCTTCAAATGTTTGAGGAACAGGAAGACCAACTTGTTTGTATACGTCGTTGTTAATCCACATCCATTGCCAACTGTGGATATTTACTGGTACACAATAAAATTCACCTTCAAATTCGCAAGTTTCTATTAGTTCAGGTGGATATATAAAATCTCTCCATCCTTCAGCAGATGCAACTTCTTCAAGTGATTGAAGTAAACCTTGCTCAACCAAATCTACAAATTGTTTTGAAATATTAAACTGAGCTGCAGTTGGAGGATTTCCTCCAATAATTCTGTTTACAGTTGTTCCTCTTGCATTTTCACCACCAGTAATAGCAGTATCAATCCAAGTATTACCCATCTCTTGCCAAGCTTCTGCAAACTGAGAAATAGCAGCCTGTTCTCCACCAGATGTCCACCAATGAATAACTTCAGCTTCCATATGGCTACCAGCTTTAGAAACGTTAGTGAAAGATAAAGGTACAAATATAGTTAATAATATTGAAAAAAACTTTTTCATTATTTTCCTCCCTTATTTTAAATTTAATGAACATTTTAGTAAAACGTTTTACTTGTCAAGTCAAATAATGTTATTTATTCAACAATTTAATTTTGCTTCAAATGAATAAAAATAAGAAAATAAATATTGTTGGTCTGGCTCAAAAACTTGGTTTATCCGTAAGTTCTGTTTCGAGAGCATTAAATGGTTATGACAATATATCACAGAGCACGAAAGATAAAATCTTTAGAACTGCAAAAAAATATAATTACTTTCCAGATTTGAATGCAAAAAGATTAGCTTCTAAAAAAAATGATACAATTGCTTTCATATCAGCAATAGATCCCGATGCGCCAGACCATGTTGTATTACAATTTCTTGCAGGAATAACTCTTGGAATCAAAAAAACTAACACTGAATTAATTACAAAATTTTGTTTAAATGAAGAAGAGGAAATGAATTATTTTAAAAACCTTATTTCTACAGGTCAAGCGGATAAATTTATTTTTTATAGAATAAAAAAAAATGATGAAAGAGTGAATTATTTAAACCAAAGAGGCATTAAATTTGTCACATGGGGTAGAACAAATAAACAAACAGAGCATGCTTGGATTGATCTAGATAATCGTAAAAGCATAGAGATTCTAGTAAACAAACTTTCTACTAATGGACATAAAAGAATTGCATTTATAAATGTACATCATAGTTTTAATTATGGAGCACAGAGGAAAAGAGCATACGAAAGTTTAATAAATAAATTAAAACTCAAATCCTCTAAAGAATATTACCAAGATAGTTTAATTGAAACTGTTGAATCAGGATCAGCAATGACAGGTTATTTATTAAGTCTAAGAAATCCTCCTACTGCAATAATTTGTTCTCATCTCCGTTTTTTTACAGGGTGCCTTTTAAGATGTCAGGAATTAAAACTAGAGGTTGGAAAAGATATTTCTGTTGTAGGTTTTAATGATCAAGATAGTTATTTGAGTTCACAAAACCTGACATATATTTCTCATCCCTTAATGGAAATGGGTAAGCAATCGGTTAAGATATTACAAGATCTTGATCAAAATTTCTCTGTAAACAAAGTATCAACTTTAATTGAGCCTATATTAAATGAGGGAACAAGTGATAAAATTAAAAAATCTAAGTTAAGATAAATTTAACCAATTCATTTCTTCTTTTGTTAAAATAATATCTAAACAAGGTAATGTAGTATCAAGCTCATTAATTGTTCTAGGTCCTATTAAGGCAAAAGATGGAAAGGATTGGTTTAATGTCCAGCTTGCTGCAATATTATTTGCAGAGCATCCTTTTTTTTCTGCTAATTCAATAGCTCTTTTTTTTCTCTCCCTATTATCGTCGCTATCATAACAACTTATAGGTCCACTAGAATTTTCGCCAGGCTTTCTCCAAGATGACTCAGCTTCTGTAATTTTTTTTTCTATTTCATTTGTTATTTTATCATCTAAAAAATAACCTCTCGCTTGGCTTGACCATGACATATGAGATTTTTGAGTAGTATTAAGATAATCTAAAATTTCATTATCATTTGATGATAAGCATCCATTCCAAAGTGGATTAATCATTTTAGCAAGAGCTAAATTATTATTTAAAATAGACATTTCTTGTTTATTATTTTTTTGCGCCCATTCATTTCCCTTTTTGAATCTTTCAATAGTCCAATTAGAACCTCCAAATATTTTGATTCTCCCTTTTTCTTTTTCTTCATTTAAAACATCAATAAACTCATCAACTGGATAATCATTATTATCTCGATGCATAATATAAATGTCCACATAATCTGTTTTCATTCTTTCGAGAGAAACAGTTAACTGTTGTGAGATAGCTTCAGGGTTACAGTCAGGTGTGTGAGCACCTTTACCTAAAATTAGAACATCCTCTCTATTGTTATTTGTAAGCCATTGTCCTAAAACTTTTTCATGATTGCCGCCGCCATAAATAAATGCTGTATCAAACATATTGCCGCCAACTTCAAGCCAATGATCCCATAACTTTGAAGCCTTATTAATATCGTCTTGGTTATCACATCCCATTACAAGTTTAGATATGTCTTTGTCTATTCCTTCTATTCTATCGTATTTCATATTTCATCCTGTGGTAGTTTATAATTTACTTTCTCTCTCCAAGTATCAAGAGCTTTAAGATTTCCTAATGTATCTTCCCAAGTCATTGCTGGATGAGGAGGTTCAGTTTTTTCTTTTGCAATACATTGACTCGCAAGTTCTCCCTCAAAGAAAAAGAGATGTTCAGGTCCTTTGACATCAACTATTTCTTCATTTTCATTTTTATTTATAATAATTTTTGCATGGTATGGACCGCCATCTCTACCAGGCATCCAAGGGTCTGGTAATTCAATTTTACCCTTTGAACCAATAATAACAGCATTATTTTTCATTGTTTCTCTAATTGCCGTAGATACTTTAGCTTTTATACCATTTTTAAATTCTAAATTTGCATGAGCAATTTCATCAACACCTGTTTCTCCTATTTTTGCTTCAGCATCTAAAAATTTTGGTTCTGAAAATTTATCTCCTGTTGCTACTCCTGCTATTAGTCTAGAAAAAGAAATTGGATATAGCCCAACATCAAGTATACCACCGCCTGCTAAATTTTTATTAAATAACCTGTGATCAGGTATAGTCTTACCCATATCAAAACCAAAAGAGGTTTCAACAGATATTACATCTCCTATTATTTTGTTTTTAATTATATCAACTAGTTTTGGAATTTGTGGATGGCAACGATACATAAAGCCCTCCATATAAAACACACCAGCTTCTCTTACCGCATCAATAATTTTCTTTCCTTCATTAAAATTTATAGCTCCAGGTTTCTCACAAAGGATGTGC
>CACHAQ010000019.1 GCA_902577905.1 uncultured Alphaproteobacteria bacterium | reverse complement strand
TATCCAGACATGGAGAAAGACCTCATACATTAGATTATGTAAAAAATATATTTCATGATATTGTGCTACTTCATGGAGATAAAAAATTTGCCGATGATAACGCTATAGTAGGAGGTTTAGCAAAAATTGAAGATAATTCTGTTTTTTTTATTGGTACAGAAAAAGGGAATTCAATGGATACAAGAATTAAACATAACTTTGGAATGGCGAAACCAGAAGGATATAGAAAAGTTCAAAGATTATTAAAGTTAGCTGAAAAATTTAATTTACCTTTAATATCATTTGTAGACACTGCTGGAGCTTTTCCAGGAAAAGAAGCCGAGGAGAGAGGGCAATCAGAGTCTATAGCATCATCAATACTTCATTTTTTAAAAACTAATACTCCAACAATATCAATAATTATTGGAGAGGGAGGTTCTGGTGGAGCAATAGGTATTGCTACCTCGGATAGAGTTCTAATGTTAGAACATTCAATTTATTCAGTTATTTCTCCTGAAGGCTGTGCTTCCATTTTATGGAGAAACACAGAATTTTCTCAGGAAGCTGCAAAAACACTAAAATTAACATCTGCTGATTGTAAAAATTTTAAAATTATAGATGCTATCATTCCAGAGCCATATGGAGGAGCACACAGACATCCACTAAAACAAGCAGAATTACTAAAAGAGAAGATTATTAGCCTTATTAATGAGCTTAAAAAAATTTCAATAAAAGAATTAGTTCAAATTAGAAAAGAAAAGTACCTAAATATTACTTCTGATATTTAACTACCATGACACTGTTTATATTTCTTCCCTGAACCGCATGGACAAGGTTCATTTCTGCCTATTTTTTTTGTAATTATTCTTCTAGGTTCTTTAGTCTGCTTTTCTAAGGAATTATTATTAGTATCACTAACAAGCTTTATATTAAATAAAGTTTTTAAAACTCTTTCATTTTGATTTGAAAGCATTTCGTCAAAGTAATCAAAAGATTCTTTTTTATATTCATAAAAGGGATCTTTTCCTCCCATAGCTCTTAAATTTACACTTCCACGTAAAGAATCCATTGCTGCTAAATGATCTCTCCAATCTTTATCAATTTGAAATAACATCACTCTTTTTTCTGCAAATTTAAATAATTCAGCTGAATATTGATATTGTTTTTCTTTATATCTCTGATTTATTTCATCAAGTAATCTTTTTTTAATCTCCTCATCATCAACACCTTCTTCATCGAACCATTTTGAAGAGGGTATATCTATATCAAAAGTACCTTTGACTTTTTCTTTTAATAAATTTCCATCCCATTCATGAGAATATTTTTTAGGTGGTATTGTTAATTCGATTAAGTAATTAATATAATCAGAAATCATATCTTCAATGATTTTAGATTGATCATTGGTATTAAGAATTTCTCTTCTATTTTGGTAAATAAGTTTTCTTTGGTCATTTAATATATCGTCAAATTTTAAGATTTGTTTTCGCATATCAAAATTATGACTCTCTACTTTTTGTTGAGCTCTCTCTAAAGATTTTGTGATCATGGAATGAGTAATAACTTCACCATCTTTAAGGCCTAATTTTGATAATACATTTTCAAGAGTTTTTGATCCAAATATTCTCATAAGATCATCTTCCAATGACAAAAAAAAGATACTTTCACCAATATCTCCTTGCCTACCTGATCTACCTCTTAATTGATTATCAATTCTTCTACTTTCATGCCTTTCTGTACCAATTATGAGCAAACCACCAGCTTCAATTGCTTCTTTTTTTATATTAACATCACCATTTCCCAATTTAATATCAGTACCTCTTCCCGCCATATTAGTTGAAATAGTTATATTGCCAGGCATTCCAGCCTCTTCAATAATTTTTGCTTCACTCATATGATTTTTAGCATTGAGAATATTGTGTTTAAGATTTTCTCTTTTTAATAAATCGGAAATTTTTATAGAATTTTCTACTGAAGTAGTTCCTATTAAGATTGGTTGATTGATTTTATTTCGCGACTTAACAAGATCTAATACAGCATTATATTTTTCTCTTTTTGTCATGTAAATTTGATCGTTTTTATCAATACGATTTACTTTAATATTAGGAGGAATTTCAACAACCTCCAAATCATATATACTTTCAAATTCTTTCGCTTCTGTTGTGGCAGTCCCTGTCATACCACTTAAACGATGATAAGTTCTAAAAAAATTTTGATATGTAATAGAGGCAATTGTTTGATTTTCCTTTTGGATCAGTAAATTTTCTTTTGCTTCTATAGCTTGATGCAATCCATCACCATATCTTCTACCTTCCATGGCTCGTCCAGTTAATTCATCAATAATAACAACGCTTCTATCTTTGATTATATAATCTTTATTTTTTATAAATAAATGATGTGCTCTAAGTGCTTGGATGATATTATGGTTCAAAACCATATTTCCTAAATCCTGTAGTGTACCTTCTTTAATAATTCCATTTTCCTTCAATAATTTTTCACAAAATTCCATTCCCTCTGTAGTAAGTAGAATACTTTTACTTTCTTCATTAATTTCATAATCATTTTCTCTCAGAATTTTAATTATTTTATCAATTTTGGGAAATAAATCAGTATTGGAGTTTGATTCTGCAGATATTACAAGAGGTGTTCTAGCCTCATCTATTAAAATGCTATCTACTTCATCTACAATTGCGAATGCATCTTTTTTGAAACATAAATTATTGTAATCATTTTTGAGATTATCTCTTAGATAATCAAATCCTATCTCATTATTAGTTGCGTAAACTACATCTGCATTATATTGATTAGATCTTTCTTCGTGCGCTATTTCAGAAGTAATACATCCAACACTTAGACCAAGAAAATTATATATTTGACCCATCCATTCTGCATCTCTTTTTGCTAGATAATCATTAACTGTAATAATATGAACGGATAAGTTTTCAATAGCATTTGCATAAGCAGCTAGGGTAGCAACTAAAGTCTTTCCTTCTCCAGTTTTCATCTCAGCTATCTTATTTTCATATAATACCATTCCACCAATTATCTGAACATCGTAGTGCCTCATGTTTAATATTCTTTTAGATGTTTCTCTAACTACAGCGAAAATTTCTGGTAAAAGAATTGATATTGATCCAGAATCATTAAATTTATTTTTAAAATAATTGGTTTTATTTTTTAATTCTTGATCAGAAAGTGTAGAAATTTCTTCTTCAAGTTTATTTACTTTATCTAAAAAACTGTCATATTTTTTTAGCGATTTTGATTTTATGGAACTAAATAATTTATTAACGATATTAAGCATGTTGTGATAAATTGGAGTTAATATATGAAAAATATTTTTTCTACAAAGGAATTTAAGGTAAAATATGGTCAATAAAATGATTTCAATATTTAAGCCAAAAAAAATCCAAGATTTTAATCCAAGTGGCCTTAATATCTTTACTTTTAATGCTGGATTTAAAAAAAAAGACAAAGATCTCTTATTAATAATTTTTGATAAAATTATTAATGTTTGTTGCGTTTATTCAAAAACATCTACACCATCAGCTCCTATAATTTGGGATAAAAAAAATAATAAAGGGAAAGTTAAAGCATTAGTTGTGAATGCTGGTAATGCGAATGCACATACTGGTATAGATGGTCTTAAAATTATTGATAAGTATGTAAAAGCTTTAACAAACAAAATTAAATGTAAGGCTAATGAAGTCTTAGTATCATCTACAGGTGTAATTGGTGAAAAATTTAATCCCAATTTAATTATAAGTAAATTTGAAAAATTAAATTTGAAAAATAAAAATAGTCTATTGGATAGTGCTAAGTCAATTATGACAACAGACACTTTTCCTAAGATATCGGTTAAAAATATTAATTTAGGAAATAAATCATTTAAAATTTATGGAATAGCAAAAGGATCAGGAATGATACAACCAAATATGGGAACGATGTTGGTTTATATATTTATAGAATGTGAAGTTTCAAAACAATTAATGCTCAGATTGCTTAAAAATAATTTAGACGACACATTTAATTCAATAACTGTAGATAGTGATACGTCAACAAGTGATACTTTAATGATGTTTTCTGTAGGTAACAAAAACATAAATTTAACTAAAAAAAATTTTAAAATATTAAATTGTAAAATACATGAGTTAATGCGCGACTTGTCTCTTCAAGTAATTAAGGATGGAGAGGGTATTTCTAAATTAATAACAGTAAATGTTTTGAATGCAAAATCAAAACATCAAGCAAAAAAAATAGCATTTAGTATTGCTAATTCTCCATTGGTTAAAACAGCTGTAGCTGGGGAAGATGCAAATTGGGGTAGAGTAATAATGGCAATTGGTAAAACTGAAGAAAATATTAATCAAAATAAAATTAAAGTTTTATTTGGAAATAATATTGTATGTGAAAATGGTTCGATAAGTAAAAAAATTAATATTAGAAAACTTAATCATTACATGAAAAATAAATCTATAGATATTAATGTTAAATTAAATATAGGTAATTATTTTCATACTGTTTATGGAAATGATCTGACTCATGAATATTTAAAAATAAATGCTGATTACAGATCTTAATTTTATTTTTTCCAAGCACAAATTGTATTATAATTTATATCAAGATAAAAATTTTCTTTATAGTATTTTCTCTTAAATTGTTTTTCTAATTGAACAAAGTATTTCTTGTTTTCAAATTTATTTCTTTTGTCAATCCCCGCATAAGGTAGGTTTAAAAATCTTACATCATCAAGTAGTTTATTAAAAATTGAATATTCAATAGTAAAATTATTATTATTTATTAAAGGTGCATCAAAGTTATAAAATTTAAGCAGTTTAAATATATCATTTGTATCTAAATTAGGATTAACTCTCTGATACATACCTCCATATAAAACATTATCTGTTTCATACATTGAATTTACAAGCTGATATATATTTTCATTGCTGGGTATCGTTGCTATAAAAAACCCATTGGAATTTAAGCTTTGAAAGATATTTTCTATCAATTTCTCAAAATTGGATGTTAATTGACAAAAAAAATTACTATAAATTAAATCAAATTTTTTATCTTTAATTTGTATATCGTCCAAATCAATTTCTATTAATTGTCTATCTGTCTTTTTAGTAAAAAATGATAAATCAATATCAGCACTTGTTATTGAACAAGAAGGAAATCTTTCTTTAAGATAACTAAAAATTAATTTGTCATTAATCCCAAGTTCTAAAATATTATTAAAAGGAACTTTCAAAATATCTAGGGAATCAATTATATTTCTACTTATTTCATTATAAATAAAGTTTTCTCCATATCTCCTATCTTTAGATCTTAATAGTTTAAGATATTTTTTGTTTATCATTTTTTTTATAAAGTATAAAAAGTAATTATGGATATTATTCTTAAAGAGATAGTTGCAATTATTAAAGAAGAAACTGAAAATATTAATAAAAAAATCTATGGCACTACTTTTCTTGAAATATTGAAAGAAAAAATCTTAAACAGACAAGATCAAATTTCTTTAAAAAATATAGTAATACAAAATTCTAATATTGAATTAGAGGAAAATATAAATGTTCTGGAAAAAAATCTTTTTTTTAAATTATCCCTTTACGAAACTCCTAAATCATTATTAAAATTCGAACTGAAAAAAAATTTTCTACTTATTATTTTTAAAGAGTTTGTAAAAATTGATATTTTAAATCAAAATACTCAAAAATATATCAATATTAGTTTAAAACCTTTTATGGGTGTAACATTGTCAAAGGGAACAGTATGTAATTTAAATTTTCCAAAAAATTCATTAATTATGCAATTAGAATCTGATGATGTTGATTTTGATATTGAAAAAAAAATAGATGAAACAATATAAGATATATGATCGTATTTAATCTTTCTTGTTCAGATTGTGATTATTCTTTCGAAGGATGGTTCGAAAATACAAAGGACTATAATAAACAAATTAATCAAGGCCTAGTCTCTTGTCCTAGCTGCAATAGTATTCATATTAAAAAAGGTTTAATGGCACCAAATGTAGCAAAAAAATCAAATTCAAAAATTTCTAAAAGAAATAAATCAATCGCTTCTAACGTTAAAAGGCTAAAAAAGATTATAGAAAAAGAATTTGACTATGTTGGTGATAAATTTACCGAAGAAGCAAAAAAAATTAAATACGGTGAAACGAAAGAACGTGCAATTTATGGTGAAGCTTCAATTGAACAAACTAAAGAACTAATGGAAGAACATATTGATATATTGCCATTACCTTTTTCAACAAAAAAAACTAATTAATTAAATTTGCAGTACAAAAATAATTGATCATAAAGTTTTTTGATAATTTCCATTCCCTGCTTAATGGATTAAAAACAAGACCTTTAATATTTTTAAAATGAAAATTTTCTTTTGTTAAAGTTTTTTTTAATTCTTCAGGTTGAATTAATTTATTGTAATCATGTGTTCCTTTAGGTATCCAATTAAGAATATTTTCAGCAATACTTATTGCAAATAATTTAGAAAGTAAGTTTCTATTAATTGTAGAAATTATAATTAAACCATTTTTATTTAAATTTTTTTTTAACTTTTTAATTGTTTTTTTCCAATCATCTAAATGTTCTAAAACTTCAAACATTAGCATAACGTCAAATTTTTCATCAAATTTTGATTTTTCTATATCTTTATGAATATAGTTAATTTTAAGTTTATTTTTTTTGGAATGTATTTTAGCAGCAATGATATTATTTGGAGCAAAATCTATTCCAGTAACTTTGGCACCTAGTCTTGCTAGTGGCTCACAAATAATTCCTCCACCACAGCCTACATCCAATATTTTTAAATTTTTAATATCCCTATTTCCAATTTGATCTAATATATACGTCATTCTGTGACTTTTAATTTGATGAAGAATCTTAAATTTCCCTTTTTCATTCCACCATTCATCTGAAAGTTGATTAAACAGGGTAAATTCTTCATTTTTTGATTTTATATTCATCATAAAACTTGTTTGTTAGAAACAATAATTATAATAGCTGAAATAATTTAAAAAATATTTAAGTCAATGAAACTTATAGTAATGAAATTTGGTGGTACCTCAGTTGGTAGTATCGATAAAATCAATAATGTTGCAAATATTATTGAAAAGCAATTAAATGATATAAAGTTAATTGTTGTTTTATCTGCAATGTCAGGTGTTACAAATAAAATGCAAGAATATATAGATAAAATTGAGTCAAATGAGATTATTGAAAATGATTTAATTTTAACATCTGGTGAAGCTGTTTCAGTTGGCATTCTTTCGGCTATTTTAAAAAAAAGAAATATTAAATCTATTCCATTACTCGGATGGCAAATCCCAATTATAACAGACAGTAACCATCAAAAAGCTAAAATCTTAAACATAGATAAAGTTAGAATTGAGAAATATCTAAATGATTATGATGTTTTAGTAGTTGCTGGGTTCCAAGGTGTTGATATAGATGGAAAAATTACTTCATTAGGAAGGGGTGGTTCTGATACAACTGCCGTTGCCGTTGCCGCTGCTGTTGATGCTGATAGATGTGATATTTACACAGATGTTGATGGTGTTTATTCAACTGATCCAAATCTGGAACCCAAAGCTAAAAAAATTAATAAATTAGCATTCGAAGAAATGTTAGAAATGTCGTCTACTGGAGCAAAAGTACTTCATACTCGGTCTGTTGAATTAGCGATGAAAAATAATCTTACATTGCAAGTGCTTTCTTCAATAACAAAACAAAGTGGCACTCTTGTTGTAGATGAAAATAAATTAATTGAAAAAGAAATTGTAAGCGGAGTGAGCTTTAGTAATAATGAATCAAAACTAACCTTATCTGGTATTGCTGATAAACCTGGTATTTCCGCAACAATTTTTGGATTGTTAGCTAATAATAATATTAATGTAGATATGATTGTTCAAAATACATCACAAGATGGTATATCTGCAAATATTACTTTCACTGTTCCAAATAGTGAAATTCATAATGCTAAAAAAATATTAGAAGAAAATCAAAATTTAATTGATTTTAAATCTATTGAAACTGATACTAATATTTCTAAAATTTCAGTAATTGGTATGGGTATGATGTCTCAGTCTGGAGTAGCAAAGAAAATGTTTACAACTTTAGCTGATAATTCAATTAATATATTAGCTATTTCGACATCAGAAATAAAGATAAGTGTCTTAATTAATAAAAAATTTACAAAAATTGCTGTAAAATCTCTACATGAGGCATATAATCTAGGAAATTAAATGAAAACAGTAGGTCAGATTTTATCAATTGAAAGAAACTCCAAAAATATCTCTATTAGTGATGTATCAATTGAGTTAAAAATTTCTAAAAGTATCATTATCAACCTTGAAAATGATAATATTAAAAATAATTCAGATATTATTTTTAATATTGGACATTTAAGATCTTACTCAAACTTTCTTGAGTTAGATGCTGACACAATAATTAAAAAATTTAAAGATCAAGTATCATTTAATAGTAAAGAAGAGAAAAAGAATATTACCCCAATAGTAGAAAACAATTTTTTTAAAGTAGAAAAATTTTTTGCCGCTTCTATAATCATGGTTGTATTCACTTCGTTTTATTTTTTATTCGTTGATCAAAATGATAATGAAATTAATTTTGCTTTAATTCCAGATATTCCTGAAAGTTTGGAACCTATAGTCGAAAAAGCTAATACTTTCGATAATTTATTTCAAAGTAGTAATATTAATAAAAGTGATTTGATAAATAATTCGAGTGCTATAGCATCAATAGAATTAGATGAAAATGTGACTACAGTTGCTACATTAAAAATGTTAAATCCAACTTGGCTTCAATTAAGAGATGAAGAGAATAATATTGTTTTAAGCAAGTTAATGGATAAAGACGAAGAATTTTCATATGAATTAAAATTGAATTATAATATTACTGCAGGAAATGCAGGGAACATTTTAGTTCTTATAGATGATGAAGTAAGAGGAAAGATAGGTAAATACGGTGATATTTTAGACTCCTTTGTTCTATATAAAGATTTTACAAACTAAATAGATGCTAAGACCGTATCAACAAATTAATAGAAGAAAATCGCGCGTTATCAAAGTTGGAAATGTTAGTATTGGAGGCAATAATCAAATTGCAGTTCAAACAATGACAAATACTCTGACTTCTAATGCCAAAGATACTATCGCTCAAATAGAAAGATCTGCAAATCTTGGAGTCGATTTAGTTCGCGTTTCTGTTCCAGATAAAGAATCTTCACATTCTTTAAAAGAAATTGTGAAACATAGTCCTGTACCTATAATTGCTGATATACATTTTCATTACAAAAGAGGTATTGAAGCAGCAAACAATGGTGCTTCTTGTATTAGAATTAATCCAGGTAACATTGGGAGTATTGAAAGAATAAAAGAAGTTATCAAAGCTGCAAAAGATAATAATTGCTCAATTAGAGTAGGTGTTAATGCAGGAAGTTTAGAAAAACAAATTTTAGAAAAATTTTCTGAACCTAATCCAGAAGCCTTAGTTGAAAGTGCTAAATTAAATATAAAGATACTTGAAGATAATGATTTTACCAATTTTAAAATCAGTGTGAAATCTTCAGATATATTTATGTCCATAAAGGCATATGAACAATTAGCTGAATTATGTGATTATCCATTGCATTTAGGTATTACAGAAGCAGGAGGAAAAAGAACAGGTTCAATTAAATCTTCAATTGGAGTTGGAAATTTACTTTTGAGAGGAATAGGAGATACAATTAGAATATCATTATCAGATGAGCCTGAGGAAGAGGTAAGAGTTGGTTTTGAAATCTTAAAAAGCTTAGGATTAAGGAATAGAGGTGTGAAAATTATATCATGCCCTTCATGTGCTAGACAACAATTTGAAGTAATAAAAACTGTAAAAAATTTAGAAAAAAAATTAGATGATATTTCCACACCTATAACAGTGTCAATAATTGGATGTGTTGTGAATGGACCAGGTGAAGCAACTATGACAAATATTGGAATAACTGGTGGTGGAAATGATACACATATGATTTATCTTGATGGTAAAAAAAATAATGTTGTAAAAAATGTTGATTTAGAAAATTATCTTGAAGATCTAATTAGAAAAAAAACTAAAGAAATAGAACTTAGTAATTAATATGAAATTAAGATCAGTAAGAGGCACACATGATATATTTGGAGAAGAAATAGATAAATTTAACTTTATTTCTAATATTGTTTCTAAAAACGCTAATTTAAAAGAATATAAAGAAATCCAAACACCAATTTTTGAATTTAGTGATTTATTTGCAAAACCTCTTGGCGAACATTCAGATGTTGTGTTGAAAGAAATGTATTCATTTGAAGACCGAAATAATGAATTTTTAACACTTCGCCCTGAGTATACAACGCCCATGATTAGAGCGGCTATTACTAATAATCTTTTAAACGATCTTCCATTAAAAATTTTTGGAATTGGGCCAATGTTTAGAAGAGAAAGGCCACAAAAGGGTAGATATAGACAATTTAATCAAATTAATTTTGAAATACTTGGAACTAGAGATTTTCTTGCAGATGTTGAGTTAATTTCTCTGTCAAATAATATTTTAAACGAATTGCTACCTAAATCTAAAATAAAACTTCATATTAATTCTTTAGGAGATAAAAAAACCTTAATTGATTTTAAAAAAAGTCTTACAAAATACTATAATACCCATAAAAAAAAACTATCAGAAGAAAGCATTAAAAAAATTAAAACTAACCCATTAAGAATATTAGATTCAAAAAACGAGGAAGATGTTGAAATTTCAATATCTTCACCTAAAATAAATGAATACTTAACCGATGAGGCTAAAAAGCACTACGAAGATATTAAAAGATCATTAAACATACTAGAAATTGATTTTGAAGAAAACACCAATCTCGTTAGAGGTCTTGATTATTATTGTAATACAGTATTCGAATACAAATCAGATAATTTAGGAAGTCAAGATACATTACTAGGTGGTGGAAGATATGATGGTTTAACAAAAGTATTAGGTGGGCCTGATATACCGGGTATTGGATGGGCTGCAGGAATTGAAAGAATTGCATTATTAATGGAGTCCGAAAAAAAAATAAGCTCAACTATTCATATTGCAATAACAAACGAAAAATTTACTGATTATTTTCTTTATCTACAAAAATATTTATCTGAAAATAGAATTTCATATTACTGGAATTATAAATACAATTTAAAAAAATCATTTACAAAAGCAAATACATCTTCAGCATCATATATAATTATTATTGGAGAAAATGAGTTTAATGGGGATTTTTTTACTATTAAAAATTTAACAACTGGTGAACAAAAAGAATTAAAGCTTAATCAAATATTATATCATTTGAATGATAAATCTAGATAAACAATTTTCAATAATTTTAGAAAAATTTAAATTAATAGAAAATTCATTAAACAATATGAATGGTATTGACTCAAATGAATTAGTTAAATTAAACAGAGATTATTCAGAGCTCCGCCCAATTGTAGAAAAAATCCAAGAATACAACAATTTACAAAAAGATATATTAAATCTTGATGAGCTAGTAAAAGATAATGATTTAGAGATTAGTAAAATAGCGGAAACGGAAATCATTGAAAAAAAAATTCAAATTAAAGATCTTGAACAGGAATTGTTAAAGTTACTAATTCCAAAAGATGAAAATGACTCTAAAAATTCAATTTTAGAAATCAGAGCCGGTACTGGGGGTGATGAAGCATCACTTTTTGCTTCTGATTTATTAAACATGTATCAAAGATATGCCGATTTAAATTCATGGAAATTTGATATTCTATCAATATCAGAAACAGGTTTAAAAGGAGTAAAGGAGGTTATTTGTAATATTTCAGGATTAAATGTATTTTCAAAACTTAAATTTGAATCTGGTGTTCATAGAGTGCAAAGAGTTCCAACAACTGAAAGTAGTGGAAGAGTACATACCTCAGCTGCTACTGTAGCAGTTCTACCTGAAGCTGAAGAGGTTGATATTGAAGTTCTTGATAAAGATCTAAGAATTGATGTTTTTAGATCAAGTGGACCAGGAGGACAATCTGTAAATACAACTGATAGTGCCGTAAGGATCACACACATTCCAACAGGTATAGTAGTTTCTCAACAAGATGAAAAATCTCAACATAAAAATAAAGCAAAAGCTTTAAAGATTTTACGATCCAGATTACTAGACAATCAAATACAAGAAAAAAACAAAAAAAGATCTGAGCAAAGAAAAAATCAAGTAGGTTCTGGAGATAGATCTGAAAGAATAAGAACCTATAATTTTCCTCAAGGAAGAGTTTCTGATCATAGAATAAATCTTACATTATATAATCTTTCAGAAATACTTGAGGGTAAAATAGATGAGTTGATAAATCCTTTAATTGCTGAAGAAGAGACCACAAAGTTAGCAAATATGAAAAATGAATAATTTAATTAAAGAGAGTTTAATTAAATTAAAACAAATAAATATTAGTAATCCTGAACTAGATCTGAGAATTTTACTAAAGTATGCTTCAAAAAAAAATAATGAAATTATTTTAAGTAATCTTAATGTAGACAATATTGATATTGTTAAATTTAAATCTTATCTTCAAAAAAGAATTAATAGACAACCAATAGCTAAAATTATTAAAAATAAACCTTTTTGGAAAAATGATTTTTATGTAAATAATTTTGTTTTAGATCCACGTCCTGAAACAGAATTAATAATTGAGGAAGCATTAAATATTTATAGACATAAAAACCTTAAATTAAAAATATTAGATATTGGTACTGGATCAGGATGCCTCGCAGTATCACTAGCAAAGGAATTTAAAAATGCATCTATTACAGCTATAGATATATCTAAAGAAGCATTAGAAGTTGCTGAAAAAAACTTAAAAATACATAATTGTTATAATCAAATCCAACTTAAGATGATAGATTTTAAAAATATAAATTCCAAGTTTGATTTAATTGTATCTAATCCACCATACCTTACAAACGAACAGTTTAATAATGCTGATCCAGAAGTTAGAAATTTTGAGCCGAAATTAGCCTTAGTTGGAGGAGATGATGGTTTGAAATTTTACAGAGAATATTCAAAAAATATTAAAAATTTAATGAATAAAAGTGCTTATTTTATATGTGAAATTGGCATTAATCAGAGACAAGATTGTGAAGAAATTTTTGAAAATTCTGGATTAAATTTGAATAAAATAGTTAATGATCTTCAAGGAATTGAGAGAATTCTAAGTTTTTCCAAGATATAAGTTGAAATAAATAAAATGAACTGTATAGGTTAATTAAGTATAATAAATTATTAAAAATTTTTAACTTCCAAACAAAATGTATAAAAAAAACGGTAGAACCGCTTATAAGAGTAATAGAAGAACCAGTTTTAAGAAACCTGGTGGATATAAAAATTTCAATAATAGAAATAGAGGAAATGTATCCCAGCAATATAACAAGTACTTAAAACTAGCTAAAGAAGCATCAAGATCAGGTGATAGAATTCAATCTGAATACTATTATCAATTTACTGATCACTACTACAGAATAATGGTTGAGCTAGGTATTAATATTGAAGAAAACTCAAATTTTGATGACCAAAAACAAAGTACTTCAAATGAACAAACTTCAGATACTGATAATGAAACTATCGAAGTAAATGATAATGAAAAAGTAGAAGATGATTCCATCGAATCTATTCCATTTATAGCTGAACCATCTAAAGAAAAAAGAACAAGATCAACAAAGTAGTTATTCGTATAACATGCTCAAATGATCAGCATATATTATTTTATATTCTTCTTTAAATTTTTCTAATTCCTTACCCTCAAGTATTTTTCCAGAAGGAAGTTTTAGTTTTAAGGGATTTATATGTTTATTTTGATAAATAATTTCATAATGAAGATGAGGTCCTGTAGAATTTCCTGTACTACCTACATAGCCTATAACTTCACCTTGGTTTACTCTTACCCCTTTAGAAATACCTTTCTTATAATTTGACAGATGTGCATATGCCGTTTTATATCCATTATTATGCCTTATACGAATATATTTCCCATATCCTCCATTCCTTCCAACATATTCAACAATTCCATTCCCTCCAGCATAAATTGGTGTTCCTGTGGGTGCAGCAAAATCAACACCTTTATGCATTTTATTGAAACCTGAAATAGGATGTTTTCGCATACCAAAATTTGATGAAATTCTTGCACCATCTAATGGTGTCTTTAAAATTGATTTTTTAACATTTTTTCCCTCTCTGTTAAAATAATCAACATAACCATCATCTGTAATAAACTTAAAATATTCTAACTGTTTTCCATCAATTATTATCGAAGCATATTTAATATCGTTATATTCTAGTCTACCTGTTTCAATTATTTCATCAAATTCATAGGATATTGAAACAACTGTATCGACTCTAATATCTCTTTGAAAATCAAGATCAAAACTAAAAAGACGTATAATTTTAACTAAAATATCTGATGATACATCATTTTTAATACCGTCTGAAAATAATGATTCTGAAATTGTATACTCTTTTGATTCAATAAATGAATTCTTCGTTAACTCTATTATATTTAGTTTTATTTCTTTATCTAAATTAACAGAGATAATAGTCTCATTGTTTTTAAAAAATTCAATTTTTTTTATTTCAGCAAAATTATTTTCAAATACACTTATAATTTCTCCAGTTTTAATTTTCTTTAAATCATAAGTTTCTTCGATCTTACTAATGATTTCATAAATTTTTTTCTGCTTAAAGTTTAGACTTTCCAAAATAGAGACAAAAGTATCACCTTGTAAAATTTCAATTTTTTTTTCAACAAATTGTTCTTTATCAATATTTTTTTTTATATTAAGTGTTGCGACTTCTTCTTCTTTTTTTTCTTGAATAATTTCTTTTTTATCTTCTACTATTTCTTTTTTTATAATTTCTTCCTCAAAAATATATTTCTCTGATATATTTAAGTATTCAGAAATAAACAAATAATATCCTGATGATATTAAAGAAATTAAAATTAGATATCTTAAAATTCTAAACACCTAAAAATATTTTGAATTAAAATATACAAGTGGTTTCAATTTATCGTTAGATTGTAATTCCAATATCTTGCATATAAATATTATGTGATCACCTTTTTTGATTTTTTCTATTAGCTCACATTCAAGATTTGCAATACAATTTGGTATAATTACTGTTTTATTTTTCCCTTCAATAAATTTTATATCTTCTAAATTAGGCTCGGTTAAAGCAAAATTGTCAGATAATTTTTTTTGTTTACTAGATAGAATATTTATTGATAAAAATTTAGTTTTTGAAAACTTCTTTATTGAGGACGAGTAATTACCTAAAGAAAACAGAACCATAGGAGGGTTAAGAGATAAAGAGTTAAATGAGTTAACAGTTTTCCCATAAATTGAATTATTATTTTTAACACATACAACAGTAATTCCTGTTGAAAACTTACTAAGTGTTTTTTTAAAATTATTAGTGTTTACTTTTTTCATAACCTTTTTTGCATATAAATAGAATCAATCCACTTATTTTTTTTAAAACCAGCTTTCTTTATAGTTCCAATATATTTAAATCCGTTATTTTTATGTATTTTTATAGAAGCAAAATTATTTTTTCCACCAATCACTGCTATCAAATTTTTAATCTTTGAAATCTTTTTACATATTTTAACAAGTTCTTTTAGTATTTTATTACCATAACCATTATTAATTAAATCTGGATCAACATAGATTGAATGTTCATATGAAAATCTATATCCACTTTTTTCTCTAAATTTATTTACAAAGGCTAATCCAATAACTTCATTTTCTTCAATTGCTAAAATAAATGGTAATTTATTTTTTTTAATTTTTTTTAATAATAAATTAAATTTTAATTTAGATAATTTTTTTTCTTCAAAATTAGAGAATGAATTTTCAATAAAATAATTATAAATTTTTAGAGCTTTAGAGATTTCATTTTCTGTAAAATTGTTTTTTTTTACCCTCATTTATCTCCTAATATTAATATTCAATTGTATGAATAATTCTAAACTCTGAATATTATTTAATAAAAAATTGATCAATATGTTTATAATTTATTTACTTAATTAATGATTAAAAAAGGTTAAATTAAGTATAATTTAAAAATCTCATACGATTTTTCAATTATTGCTTTACCTTTAAAAGTCATTATATTTCAAATACTATATTTTTATAAAATAAAAACTTATTGGGTGTGTAGCTCAGCGGTAGAGCACTGCCTCGACACGGCAGGGGTCACAGGTTCAATCCCTGTCACACCCACCATAGAAATTTTAATAAATATTCTTGAAATTTAATAATATGATATATTTATAATATATGCTCAAATGTTTACTCGTAGCCACTCTAATCGCTTCATTGATTTTCTTAATAATAGACGTAATTTGGCTAAGCTTTGCTACAAAATCTTTTTATAGACCTTTAATAGGTAATTTATTAGCTGATAAGCCTGTGATGTGGGCTGCTGCTCTTTTTTATATACTATATGTCTTTGGTATGGCTGTGGTTGTAATTCAACCTTGTGTTGAATCTGGTAACTTAATGAAAACATTGTATACTGGTTTCATATTTGGTTTGGTTGCATATGGCACATACAATTTAACAAATATGGCAGTACTTAAAGGATGGTCACCGACTGTTACTTTCGTAGACATGTTCTGGGGTGGTTCATTAACAGCTGTATCAGCTGCATCTGGATTATACTTAGCAAAAAAAATAGTACATTTTTAATTTAGTCTATCCATTCCAAATTTTAGCATTTTTATAAGTATAGGGTTTTGATTTATTTTATTTTTATATTTTTTTATAAAAGTATTAATTTTATTATTACACAAATCAGTAACTTGTTTTTCACCAATTAATTTTAGTAAGGTACTTTTTCCTTGTTCAACATCTTTACCTGGTGTTTTTCCAATTTTCTTAAAAGTTCCAATTTCATCGATTAAGTCATCTATAATTTGAAATATTAAACCAAATAACATTCCATAATCTTTTGCAAATTGAATTTCTATTTTACTTTTATCTTTTAATATAAAAGGCGCAGAAAAAGAGAATTCAAATAACTTGCCGGTTTTTCTAGAATACATATCTAAAATTTTATTTTTGGATAACTTTTTATTTTCATATTCTAAATCTAAAGCTTGACCAAGAGCTAATCCTTTATGTCCAATACACAAAGAAAGATAATTTATTAAATTTAATCTAGAAATAACATTTTTATTTTTAAAATTACCTGAGATCAATTCAAATGCTAAATCATGTAAAGCATCACCAGCCAATATTGCAGTAGCTTCATTAAATTTTTTATGAGTGCTTAATTTACCTCTTCTGTAATCATCATCATCCATTGAAGGTAAATCATCGTGAATTAAGGAGTACGAATGTATACATTCAATACATGAGGCTATGATAAAGGCATCATTTGATGAAATTTTTGCTATTTTTGCAGACTCCATTACTAAAAATGGCCTTATTCTTTTTCCTCCATTCATAGAACCATAAAAGATTGCATTTGATAAACTTGATTTGTCTAGCTTATTTTTTAAAAGTTTTTTAAATTTAATATCAAACTTTCTTTTATTCGCATTTATTAACGTATTTAAGTTCATAGATAACAATTTATATTTGTTTTAATTTCTAAATTATTTAATACAAATATGCGAATGTATTTATGAGAATCGAAGAAGAAATTAAACTTGACTACTCAGATGTCCTTTTTAGACCAAAGAGAAGTACTTTAAAAAGTAGGAAAGATGTTGATTTGAATAGAAAATATACTTTTAAACACTCAAGATCATCATGGAAAGGAATTCCAATAATAGCCTCTAATATGGATGGTGTTGGTGAAATAGATGTTGCAAAAAAACTAAGTTCTCACAAACTAATGACTGCTTTAACAAAACAGCATGACATTAATCAAATAGGAACTATTTATAAAAAAAATATTTTCTTTGATTCAATTGCTCTTAGTTGCGGCACAAGTAAAGACAGTTACAATAGGTTAAATTCAATTTTAAAAAAATATCCAAAATTTAAATTTATATGTATTGATGTTGCTAATGGTTATTCAGAAAATTTTAGTAATTTTGTTTCAGAAGTAAGAAAAAAATATCCAAAAAAAACTATTATTGCAGGTAATGTTGTTACTGCAGATATGACTCAGGAATTAGTATTAAGTGGGGCGGATATCGTTAAAGTTGGTATCGGTCCTGGAAGTGTATGTACCACTAGAATACAAACAGGAGTAGGGTATCCGCAACTTAGCGCTGTAATGGAATGTGCTGACGCAGCACATGGATTAGGTGCGCATATTATAGCCGATGGAGGATGTACTTGTCCTGGTGATGTTGCAAAAGGATTTGGTGCTGGTGCAGACTTTGTTATGCTTGGTGGAATGTTAGCAGGTCATAAGGAAGGTGGTGGTGATATAATTCAGGAAAATGGAACTAAATTTATAGAGTTTTATGGATCAAGTTCTGAAGAAGCAAATGAGAAACATTATGGTGGTCTTGCAAACTATAGATCATCTGAAGGTAAAAAAGTTAAAATACAAATGAAGAATTCGCTAGATAGTACAATTAGAGATATTCTTGGAGGTGTAAGAAGTAGTTGTACATACGTTGGCGCTTCATCATTGAAGCAGCTTAGTAAGTGTACTACATTTGTAAGAGTAAATAATCAGTATAATGACACTTTTGGGAAAGTGTAGTTTAGTAACCTATTGCCATACCATCCTTTCGTGGATCTGACCCGCCAATAAGCACTCCATTTTTTCTATCTATTTTTATACATTGACCACCGCCAATAGCATTTTTATTTATTTTAATTTTATGACCAATATTCTTTAATTTTTTTACAATTTTATCATCTAATGAATTCTCAACATTTAAGAGACCATTTAGAGCAAATGCTCTAGGTAAATCCAACCCTTCTTGTACTGTCATGTTATAGTCGATTATATTTTGAATCAAATGAGACTGACCAATTGGTTGATATTGTCCTCCCATAACACCATAAGAATACAGAGTCTCATCATTTTTATTAGTTATTAGACCAGGGATTATTGTATGAAGTGGTTTTTTATGACTATCAATTGAGTTGGGGTGACCATCTTCTAATCTGAAATTTACACCTCTATTTTGAAAAAGAATTCCTGATTTATTACTTGTAATTCCACTTCCAAAACCATGACATATTGAATTAATAAATGACACTGAATTCAAATCTCTATCTACAACACTTAAATATATTGTTTCAGGGTGAGAAGTTACATAGCCTTTTTTTGAAGAGTAAATTTTATTTTTTTTTATTCTAGAACATAAAGAGCTTATATACTCATTACTTAAATAATCTTTTATATTTATATTATTAAAATTAGGATCACCAAATATTGTTTCCTTAACTTCAAAACATATTTTTGAAATTTCAGCTTGAAGATGATATCTTTCAAAACTTGAAGGATTGTATTTTTTGATATTTAATTTTTCAGTCATTGCCATCATCATCAAGACGACTAATCCAGGACTATTCAGAGGGCACTGATGGATCTTTAAATTTCTATATGAATTTGTAATTGTTTTTGAAAATAACGTTTTTTGATTATAGAAATCTTCTTCTGTATGTAATCCTCCAAGTTTGTTTAGTGTCTTAACCATATCTTTGGTAATTTTACTTTGATAAAAACCTTTAATTTTATCTTTTGAGATTACACTTAAAGTATTTGCTAAAGGAATATTTTTAAAAACTTCACCAAAACTATAACTTACATTTTTATTTAAAAATAATTTTTTAGAATTAGGATTTTTTTTAAGTTTTTTTTCATTCTCTTTCCATGCATAAGCTTCAACTTCATGAATAGGAAATCCATTTCTAGCAAAGTTTTCTGCACTATTTAAAACTTCTTTAAAGTCAATTCTTCCAAATTTTTCATGCATAGAACACCATGCATGAACTGCTCCAGGAATAGTAACTGAATGTGGACTTGTTAAACCAATACTTTTTATTTTATTATCTTTATAAAACTGTAAATTTGCTTTTTTTGGTGCAATTCCAGACCCATTTACAGCAATTGGTTTTTTCCCATTCATCGAAATAATTGCAAAGCAATCTCCCCCAATTCCTGTTGCACTAGGACATACTACAGCTTGAACAGCTGAAGCAGCGATAGCAGCATCAACGGCATTTCCACCTTTTTGAAGTACATTAATTGCTACCATAGAGCTTAATGGATTTGATGTTGCCACCATGCCATTTTGAGCTAAAACATTAGATCTTCCTGGGTAAGATAACTTTCTCATATTAATTCAGACAATATATGTTTGACAAAACAAATCCCAGAATTTAAAGCGCTTTTTATGAAAGTTAAATGTTCATTAAAAACCGCCAAAACTAGGGATAAGGACTGTAAAGTTGTTCGTAGAAAAGGTAGGATTTATGTAATTAACAAAAAAAATCCCAGAATGAAAGCAAGACAGGGTTAATTAACCCTCCGCTATATATTTTTCAGCTTCTAAAGCAGCCATACAACCCATACCAGCAGCAGTTACAGCTTGTCTATAAATTTTATCTTTTACATCTCCAGCTGCAAAAACTCCCTTAATACTTGTCTCAGTACTATCAGGTTTAGTAATTATATAATTTTGCTCATCCATTTTTAACTTATCAATAAAAAGTGAAGTAGCAGGATCATGTCCTATAGCTATAAATGCACCATTTACATCTATAGTTGTTTTGCTGCTATCTAATGTGTTCTCTAAAATAATTTTTTTTAATGTATTGGGATTTTCATCACCAACAAATTCAGAAACTTTACTATTCCAAATTACCTCAATTTTTTTATTTTTAAACAGTCTTTCTTGTAAAATTTTTTCAGCTCGCAAACTATCTCTTCTATGAATTAATAATACCTTTGAAGCAAATTTAGTCAAAAACATTGCCTCTTCTACCGCACTATTACCACCACCTATAACTGCTACTTGCTGATCTTTGAAGAAAAATCCATCGCAAGTAGCACAAGCAGAAATACCAAATCCTTTAAATTTTTTTTCACTTTCTAAATTCAGCCATCTAGCTTGAGCACCTGTTGCTATAATAATTGATTTGGATATAAATTTTTTTCCTGACTCAGTTTTGGAAATAAATGGATTTTTTTCAAAATCAACTGATGTTACAATATCATTATGAAAAATAGTTCCTACTTTTATAGCTTGCTCTTTCATTTGCTCCATAAGCCAAGGACCCTGAATTACATTTTCAAATCCTGGATAGTTTTCTACATCCGTAGTAATAGTTAACTGACCTCCTGGTTCTAAACCTGAAACTAAATGTGGTTTTAAATTTGCTCTTGATGCATAGATTGCAGCAGTATACCCTGCTGGTCCAGATCCAATAATTAAGACATCATTTTCTATTTTTTCAGTCATATGATTAAATTAATAATTTAGTCAATTTTTTCAACTGGCCAATCTGTATTAAAAGTAACATAATTTATTTGAATACATCTTCTCTCTTTTTGGATTTCCTTTAATTCAAGTCCATGCCAAGTATCATCTCCTGAAGAAAAAAAATAGCCACTATTGTGAATATACTCAATTGTTTTAACTAATTTAAAATTTTTATCATATAGATCAGTACCCAAATTTGATGCTTCATTATATGGGTTAGCCCAAACCATCATCGTCATTAATTTTTCTGAGATATCTTTATGAGGTTTTAGCCAAAATCCTTTTTTATCTCCAATTACTTCCAGTCTGACATATGAATTTGATAAATCTTTATCAATTATTTTTGATATTTTATTAACCATTTCTTTACTTTGTAAAGATTGAATTAATTTTGTTAAATATGGAAAACTTTGATAATTATCTTTTGTAATAAAAAGTCTTAATTTACCGTCTACTCCTTGTCCTGTATGATCGGCAGCTCTTGTCCCATCATACATTCTATCTCCTGATGGAATATTGCTAAAAGAAATTTCATCTAATGCACCTTCTTCTAAGCAATTACTAAAAACCCAGTGATTAAAGGGAAAATCTGCATGAGCTAAATTCTCAAGATTCATTTTTCCTTTCTATAATTCTTTTTTTTATAATTCCAGCGATTCTTTTGCTTTCTTCTAGTTTCGTATATGTCCAATTTTCTAATTTGTCTAAAGTATTAAAATCCCTTGTTATACTCATTTTTTTAAACTCTTCATGAAATCTAATAAATCTTTTACTTTTTCTCTTCATTGGTAATTGATAAACATAAATTGGTTTACCAGAAATACTTGCTTCAGAAATCATAGATGTTGAGTCAGAAGTAATAATAAAATAACTAGAATTATAAAGAGCAAATTCGTATGGATTTTTTCCTTCTCCGAACCATAGGGTAGTTATAGATTTTAATTCTTTTTTTAAAATATGTTTAATTTCTTGAGTAGTTCTTCTTGAGGTAACAACTAAAATTTCTTTATTAGTATAGCTCCTTATTTTTTTTATTCTCTCGCAAAGATCCATAGTATTTTCTTTTGAGAAATTATAGTGATTATTTTCACCTCCAATAATACATGTAATCAAATTTTTTGTATTAATTTCATAATGATTTTTTAAATTATTAGATTTTTTAAAATGATGTATCGCACCTGTCGAATTAATTATATTTTTTCCAAATAAAGCATCATGATTTGGAGCAATAACAAATGAAAAGTATTTTGAAGAAATTTTTGGGTTTTGAATATGAATATTAATTATATTCGGATATTTTTTTTTAAGATAGATTGATAAGTAAACACTTTTTCTTCCACAACTAATAACCAAATCAGGTATTTCGTTTGTTGGCAGCTTATTTTTAAATATCCAACTAAAAATAGGGAGTATACCGGGCTGCAATTTATTCCAAGGAAAAATTATTTCAGTTTTAAATTCTTTTATATTTACACTCAATTCATTTGCCAAACCTTTAGTCTGACTTATCATGCCTTGTGAGCCATCAGTTAAAGACCAAATTTTAGGATTGTCTAGTATCAAATGTATTTTACTGATAAGATTGTATAACTTTTCAAACCTTTTGGGCTATTTATTTCAACATTATCTTCTTCTTTTTTGCCAATTAGACCTCTAGCTAAAGGACTTGAAATAGAAAGTTTTTTATTTTCAATATCAGATTCATATTCTCCAACAATTTGATACTTTTGTTTTTCTCCACTATCATCATCTTCTATTTCAACAGTTGCACCAAATTTAATATCATCACCTGCAACTGATTTAACATCTATTACCTCTGCTTTACTAATAGCACTTTCCAAATCTATAATTCTTCCTTCAATTAAACTTTGTTGTTCTTTAGCATATTGATATTCTGCATTTTCAGACAGATCACCGTGGCTTCTAGCTTCGGCTATTGCTTCAATTATTTTTGGTCTATCTTCTGAGGTTAATTTTTTCAACTCATCTTGTAATTTTGTATAACCCTCAGCAGTCATAGGAATTTTATTCATAAACTCATGATGATTTATTTATTTTTTATAGTCAATAAAATTAATTTATAGTTTGAAGACTTTTTATTGTGAATTCTTGACTTTTCATATGTTCAATAGCATCTACTGCAACTTTTGCTCCGGCTATAGTGGTATAATATGGAATATTGTACATTAAGGATGTTCTTCTAATACTATAGCTATCTCTAATAGATGATTGAGTTTTTGTTGTATTAATTACTAGCTGAATTTCATTATTAACTAATGAGTCAACTACATGAGGATTACCTTCTTTAACTTTATTTACTATTTTTGTCTTGATTTTATTACTATTTAAGTATTCAGCAGTCCCTTTAGTTGCAAGTAGATTAAAATCTAATTCTTTTAACTTTCGTGCTATCTCAATAATGAACCTTTTATTATCATTATCTATTGAGATGAAAACTGTCCCTTTAGATGGAAGAATATTACCACAGGCTATTTGGCTCTTTATATAGGAAGATAAAAAGGTTTCATCTATTCCCATAACTTCTCCTGTAGATTTCATTTCAGGACCTAATATTAGATCAACTCCATCAAATTTATTGAAAGGAAAAACAGATTCTTTTACATTAAAGTTTTCTAATTCATTAATTTTATAATCATTCAAAATTGAACTAAGATTTTCCCCGACCATTACTTTTGCTGCAATTTTTGCGACTGGAATACCTCTTGATTTGGCCACAAATGGCACAGTCCTGCTGGCCCTTGGGTTTACTTCTAAAACATATATTTTTTTATCTTTAATTGCTAATTGAGTATTCATTAATCCAACAACATTAATTTCATTGGCAATTTTTGATACCCATTCAATTATTTTATTCTGAGTCTCTTTACTAACTGAATAGGGAGGTAAGGAACAAGCACTATCTCCAGAGTGAATTCCTGCCTCTTCTATATGCTCCATAATCCCAGCTACAAATATTTCTCCATTTTTATCTCTAATTATATCTACATCTATTTCTTTGGCATTCTCAAGATACTCGTCAATTAAAATTACATTATTTGAAGAAACTTCAAGAGCTTCATTAGAAAATGACTCTAAATTATCTTTATCGTATGCGATTTGCATTGCTCTTCCTCCAAGTACATATGAAGGCCTAACTAAAACAGGAAATCCAATTTCTTCAGCTTTTTCTAAAGTTTGTGCTACAGTATTTGCAAAGGCATTTTTTGGCTGATCAATTTTTAGTTTCATTAATATTTCACTGAATCTATCTCTATCTTCAGCTAAATCTATTGCTTCAGTTGAAGTTCCTATAACTTTTATTCCAGCCTCTTCTAACTCTTTTGCAATTTTTAAAGGAGTCTGACCTCCAAATTGAACTAACACACCAAGAACATTACCATTACTTTTTTCTTTATTGTAAATTTCAATAACACTTTCAGCTGAAAGTGGTTCAAAATAAAGTCTATCAGCAGTATCATAGTCAGTTGAAACTGTTTCAGGATTACAATTTATCATTATTGTTTCAATGCTCTTTTCTTTCAATGCATATACAGCATGTACACAGCAATAATCAAATTCAATGCCTTGACCTATTCTATTAGGGCCACCTCCAAGAATTATTACTTTGTCTTTTGATGTAGGATTAGCTTCACAGAATTTAGTATTTTCAAAATCCCAATCGTAAGTAGAATAAAGATATGGAGTTTTAGAACTAAATTCTCCTGCACAAGTATCCACAAGTCTGAAGACAGGATTAATATCGTTATTATTTCTAAATTTTCTTAATTCTTTTTCTTTAATACTTAATATTGATGAGATTTTACTATCTGAGAAGCCAATTTTTTTAGCATATAATATTATATCTTTGCTGAGACCTTTTTCTTTTAATATTTTTTCAAAATCAATTATTGTTTTAATTTGATATAAAAACCATTTATCATATTTTGTAGTTTGATTTATTTCATCAACTGTTAATCCAACCCTTAGGGCTTCTCCTACAACTAACAAGCGTTGAGAAGATTGTATTTTAAGCTCATTCAAAATTGTATTTTTATCATTTGAGTTAAGTTTTGGTTTATCAAAACCAGTTAGACCGTACTCAAGAGAATTAAAACCCTTTTGGATTGATTCATTAAAAGATCTTCCTATACTCATTGCCTCACCAACTGATTTCATGGATGTAGTTAAGTCAGAATTAGCACCAACAAATTTTTCAAAAGTAAATCTTGGAATTTTAGTTACAACATAATCAATAGTTGGTTCAAAACTTGCTGGTGTTGTTGTAGTAATATCATTTTCAAGTTCATCCAAAGTATAACCTACAGCTAATTTTGCAGCAATTTTTGCTATTGGAAAACCTGTAGCTTTCGATGCTAAAGCAGAAGATCTACTAACTCTTGGATTCATTTCAATTACATTAATTTCTCCATCTTCAGGATTTATAGCAAATTGAACATTTGACCCACCAGTATCCACACCTATTTTTCTGAGAACTTTAATGCTAGCATTCCTTAAAATTTGGTATTCTTTATCAGTTAATGTTAAGGATGGAGCTACTGTAATGCTATCTCCGGTATGGACACCCATTGGATCTACATTTTCAATTGAGCAAACAATAATACAATTATCTTTATTATCTCTAACAACTTCCATCTCAAATTCTTTCCAACCTGAAACAGATTTTTCAATAAGTATCTGATTTGTTGGGCTGGCATTCAAACCCCTATTACATAAATCAATAAAACCGTCATCATCATAGGCAACACCTCCTCCGGTACCTCCAAGTGTAAAACTTGGTCTTATAACAAGAGGTAAATTTAGTTCATTTTTTACTCTTATTGACTCTTCAATAGTGTTAACAACGTAACTTTTAGGACAGCTTAGACCAATTTCTTTCATTGCATCTTTAAATTTTTGCCTATCCTCAGCTAATTCTATTGCTGTTGGATTTGCTCCAATCATTTTTACTCCGTGTTTTTCAAGTATACTATTATTAAAAAGTTCCATTGAAACATTTAAAGCAGTTTGACCTCCCATAGTTGGCAGAAGAGCATCTGGTTTTTCAATTTCGATAATTTTTTCTACAAATTCTTTAGTTATAGGTTCAATATAAGTTTGATCAGCTAATTCTGGATCAGTCATTATTGTTGCAGGATTTGAATTAATTAATACAATTTTGTAACCTTCATCTTTGAGAGACTTACATGCCTGCGCACCCGAGTAATCAAATTCACAAGCTTGACCAATAACTATAGGACCTGCGCCTACTATTAATATTTTTTTTATGTCAGTTCTTTTTGGCATTTTTCTTAATAAGTTTATAAAATTCTTCAAACAAATAATGACTATCATGTGGACCAGGCGATGCTTCTGGATGATATTGAACACTAAATACTGGTAAATGTTTATGTCTTAAACCTTCATTAGTTCCGTCAAATAGTGAAACATGAGTTTCAATTATATCCTTGCCAAAACTATTTCTATCAACTTCAAAACCATGATTTTGTGAAGTAATTTCAACAATGCCTGTTGAAAGATTTTTGACGGGATGGTTTGAACCTCTGTGACCTTGAAACATTTTTTTAGTCTTTGCATTTAAAGCCAATCCTAAAATTTGATGCCCTAAACATATTCCAAATATTGGAATATTATCATCAATTAATTTTTTAATCACATCAACTATTTTACTGCCTGTGGCATAAGGATCACCTGGACCGTTTGATAAAAAAATTCCTGAAGGATTAGTTTCTATTATTTCTTCGTAGCTAGAAAATAAGTTTAATACCGTTGGGTTAAGATTAAATTCATTTAGATTTCTTAAAATATTATTTTTGATACCAAAGTCTAAGCAAGTGACATTATATTTAAATTGGCTTTTAATTGATTTATTACTTTTCCATATTCCTTTTTTCCAATTATAGTTTTGCTCTGTTGATACTATCTCTGCCAGATCTAAATTTTGAAGACCTTTCCAATCATTTATTTGAGTTTTAAGTTTTTCAATTTTATTTTCATCTTCTCCAAAGTGAATAATTGCGGCCTTTTTAGCTCCCTCAACAGATAATTTCTTAGTTAAGTATCTAGTATCAATTCCAAAAATGCATGGAATTTTGTTTTTTAAAAAATATGAATTTAAGTCATTTTCTGCTCTCCAATTTGAATACTCTGATAATGGCTGATTTATTACACAACCATCAGCATAGATTTTTTTTGACTCCTGATCTTCTTGATTTGTACCTACAATTCCAACATGTGGAAAAGTAAATGTAATGATTTGTTTTGTATATGAGGGATCGGATAAAGCTTCTTGATAACCTGTTTGTGAGGTATTAAAACAAAGCTCACCTACGGCAGCCTTTTTCTCTCCTAATCCATAACCCCATAAGATTTCACCATTTTCTAATACAAGAGCTGCAGTTTTATTGTGAATATGTGGTTCTTTTTTTAAAACTTCCATTATATTTAGATGAAGCAAAATGATAGTTAGTAGGCATTTATAACAATGTAGTCAAGGATTAGTTGAAATTAAAAAGAAGAATTATATTATCAAAATAAATTAATTAGAAAGTGAAATAAAGTATGAGCCTAAAGGATAAGATCGAAACTCATTATAAAAACTCTATTAAAGAAAAAGACAGTAATTCCATAAATACTCTGAGATTAATAAAGAGTGCAATTAAAGATAAGGAAATTTTATTAAGAGGAAAACAAGATGCTTTGAAAGATTCTGATATTTTAAGTTTACTTCAAAGCTTAGTAAAACAAAGAAAAGACTCAATAGAAGCATTCAAAAAAGCGAATCGGAATGATCTTATTGAAAATGAGTTAAATGAGATCAAAATAATAGAAATATTTTTACCTAAGCAATTGGATGAAAATGAGACAACATTAATTATTAAGGATTTAATTAAAGAGAATAATTTTACATCTTTAAAAGACATGGGTGCTCTTATGAAAATAATTAAAGAAAAATATACTGGAAAAATAGATATGGGTTTAGTTGGAAAAATAGCTAAAACCTCACTGGGTAATTAATGTCATTTTCAAAAAATGATCTTGAATTAATAAAATCAAAAATAATACTTTCACAAGAAATTGAAAAGAAAACAAAAGTTATAAAAAAAGGAAAAGATAGTTGGTGTTGCTGCCCTTTTCACGATGAAAAAACCCCGTCTTGCAAAATAAATGATGATCTAGGATCATATTATTGTTTTGGTTGTGGAGCAAAAGGGGATATTTTCACTATATACACAGATCTATATAATTTTTCCTTCCCAGAGGCAGTAAAAGAATTAGCTCAGAGAGCTGGTATTAGAATAGTTGATAATTTTGATTCAAATATAAACAAAAAAAATGATAAAATTTATAAAATTTTAGAAATTTCAACTAAATGGTTTCAAGATAATCTAGAAACAAGTAAAGATTGTAAGAGATATTTAAATAAAAGAAATTTATCAGACGAAACTATTAAATATTTTAAATTAGGATTTTCTTCTAATTCAAATCAAACTCTATATCAATTTCTAAAAGAACAAAATTTTGAAGACAAAGAACTACTTGAGAGCAATGTAGTAAAACTAGATAAAAATAACAAGATACGAGATTTTTTTTACAATAGACTTATGTTTCCAATTACTAATGAATATGGAAAAATTGTAGGTTTTGGTGGAAGGGTGTTAGATAATTCAAACCCTAAATACATTAATTCACCTGAAAGTGATTTTTTTAAAAAAAGAAATATCCTTTACAATCTTTATAACGCTAAACAGCCAATAAGATCAAAAAAAAACATGTTAATTTGTGAAGGTTATATGGATGTTATAAGCCTGTATGACAAAAACATTAAAACTGCCGTAGCTCCACTTGGGACTTCTTTAACAGAAAATCATCTTATATTATCATGGAAATATGTCAGTAAACCAACATTGATGTTTGACGGTGATACTTCTGGTTTAAAAGCATCTTTCAAAAGTGCTGTAATGTCATTACCTTATTTAACTCCATCAAAATTATTACAATTTATCATACTCCCTAACCAATATGATCCGGACACATATATAAATGAGTTTTCTTTGAATGAATTTGCAAAATATCTAAAAAATCCACTTTCAATTGTCGATTTTATCTTTGAAGAATCATCTAAATCAATAGATCTAACTATGTCAGACAATAAAATTATTTTTGATAATTATATTGATGAATTAGTAGCCAATATTAAAGATCCTAAAATAAAATATTTTTATAAAAATGAATTTAAGTCTTTATTTTTTAAAAAATTAAAATCATTTTCAAAAAATAAAAACTCGATTAATATAAGAAAAAATAAAACATCATTAAAAGAAAAACAAATTCTTTCTTTTCTAACTGCTTATTTAAATCATCTAAAATTGAGAAATGAACTTTATCCCCTTTTGACCCAATCTGAATTGTTAAACAAAGACCAAATTGAATTCTTAAATTTTATACACAATTCTGATTTTCTTGAAGTTGAAATTGACAATATAGATATAAACAATTTTCCAAACATTTTTCTAGAAATTCATGAAAAAACCACAGATACTAGTATTTTTCAATTATTTCCTTATGTTCAAAAGGATTTTGATAAAGACAGTGCATTAAAAGAAATAAAGGAATCTATAAATAATTTAAATACAAGACTTTCAAATTTGAAAAAAATAAATAAAAGCCTAATTGATATAGATGAAAATTCATCATCATTAACTTGGGATGAATTAAAAAATATTACTTTTAATCTTCATAATAATGAAGAATTAATAGAATAAAGTTATGGCGAAAAAGAAAAAAAAAGCAGTTGTAAAGAAAACTAACAAACCAAAAAAAAAATCACTGATCAAAAAGAAAGTGGTTAAAAAGAAAACTACTTCAAAACTCTCAAAAAGCTCTAAACAAAAAACAATTAAGAAAACAAATAAAACTGTAAGTAAAAAAAAGGTATCTAAAATTTCCTCA
>CACHAQ010000018.1 GCA_902577905.1 uncultured Alphaproteobacteria bacterium | reverse complement strand
ATTCTTTTATTTTAAGTGCTTCTACAGCTTTATTAATATGTGTTATTTTTTTCTTTGGTAATCATTTCTTTATTATTGCCATGACAGATTTAACTGAGATTAGAAACATTTGTTTTTCTTATGCATATTGGATTGTTATTATTCCTTTTATTTCCTCTTTCTGTTTTCAATTTGATGGAATTTTTGTAGGCGCATCCCAAACAACAGAACTGCGAAATGCAATGATAGTATCTGTTGGTATTTATATTATCTGCTCCTTCTTTTTGATTGCAAGTTTTGGTAACAATGGTTTGTGGTTATCGCTCTCCATTTTCTTTATTACCAGAGCCTTGACCCTATTTTATTTTATGGGTAGAATTTATCGTCGCATTTTGTAATATCAATAAATTTTTTCTAGAAATTTATATTTTTTTTCTTATAAAAAATAAAAAATAAGGTTGGTCCAAACCCTTGTAAAAAAAAGGCCTCATAAATATTAACATAAGTATTAAGTATGAGAGTCTTTGTTATAACTTTTCTTGTCTTATTTTATTCATGTCTTGCATGGGCAGAGCTTCCAAATGGGAATGTAACAATTGCAGGTGATATTTCAATTAGCTCTGATACTCAAACGATGACCATCCACCAACAATCAAACCAGGCTATTATTGAATGGAATAGTTTTAATATCGGGGAAAATAATACTGTTACCTTTCAACAACCATCAACTAGTGCCAGCGCACTTAATAGAGTTATCTCTGGTAATCCTACAACACTAGCCGGTGCTTTAAATGCCAATGGTAAAGTATTTGTGGTGAATGAAAACGGTGTCTACTTTACACCAACTGCAACAATCAATGCGCATTCGTTTGCTGCTTCTACGCTTTCTCTCTCCAATGAAAATTTTCTTAATAATATTTTTTCTTTTAATTCTTCAAATCAATCATCCCTTCAATCAATTATTAATAAGGGATCGATCACGACATTAGATGGAGGCTTTACTGCTCTACTAGGCGGTGCGATCAATAATGAAGGGACCATTAATGCCAACCTTGGAAAACTTGGTCTTGGCGCGGGAAAAGAAATCACCTTAGATTTAAGTGGAGACAAATTTTTACAAGTAGCGGTGCCAATAGAATTGGCCACGACTATTCTTGATGACGAAAATAACGATGTTAAAGCTCTCATTCAACATGCTGGATCTTCTAATGCTCACACTATAGATATTGATATTGGATCAGCTAAAACAGCATTAAACAACGCCGTGTTCATTCCTGGTAATCTTGTTGCCACAACAGCTTCACAAGAAAATGGTGTTATTACTCTTGGAGGAAGTACGGCGCCTATTAATGTTTTAGGAAACATGACTGCAAAGGAAGGTCTCGTTAATATTGATGCGGGTTTAATCTCTTTTACTGGAAAGGTAGATGTATCAGGTGAAGATTCAGGTAATGCTAAGTTTGCATCGATAGGTAATATCTATCTTGATGGATCCATTGATGCATCATCAACAGTGGTACAAGGAGGTAATATTACTCTTTCGTCATCAAATAAAATTATACAAACATCGAATAGCACTTTAGATGCCTCTGGAACAGAAGGAGGAGACATAAATATTAGTGCAAAAAATTTTGAAACATCAGGAAATATTATAGCTGCAGGTTTGAATGGTGTGGGAGGACGACTTGATATTGAAGCAAGCAGTAAAGCAACCCTTTATACATCAAACCTTGATGCGAGTGGTACTAGTAGAGGTGGTTTAGTAAGAATTGGTGGTGCGTTTCAAGGAAGTAATGATCTAACACGGACAACAGCACAAGAAGAAACATTTATTAATCGTTGGGGAATTCTTCCAAGTATGAAAAATGCACAATTTGTTTTTATAAACAAAGGCGCTATCATTGACGTTGCTTCTAGTAATGGTGATGCAGGCACAGCAATCATTTGGAGTGATCAAGAAACAACGATGCTGGGAAAAATTCTTGCAACAGGAACAATAGGCGGGTCAGTTGAAATATCATCAAAGGATACACTTCGTCATATTGGACTAAATGATATTTCAATTAGTGCTGGTGGTCATTTACTTTTAGATCCTAAAAATATTACTATCGGGGATGTTGGCACCTCAAAAAATTGGACATATCAATCAATAATAGATAGTTCTGCTAATAGTGCAGTCGACTTGACTAGTTTTAATATGGCAAATGATGATCAATTTGGAATGTCCGGTGTAAGATTAAGCGGAGATGGAAAAAAACTTGGTGTACTTTCACGGTTGGACGATGGCTATAATGATAGTAGCAATAATTATCCAGCTCTTTATTTATTCCAGTTTAGTGACACAAACTTTTCCAATCCAACTCTTAGAGGTATTATAGGTAAAGGTTATGATGCTTTATCAGGTACTCATCCTGGCAGTTTAGATTTTGAATTTCCATCAAATGATCCTTATCCGGTTCAGTTTGATTTAGATTATGATGGTGATCGTCTGGTATTAGGAGCACCAATACATAACGCCCCCGGTAAAGCGGGTTCTGTCTATACTATTAAATTTGACGATACTAATTTTACTAATCCAACCATTGTTGGGCATATCTCCGAGACTCCTAATGCAGCCTACAGTCAAAATTTACAACTATTAGATTTATTTAACCAGGGATTTGGAGGTGGGATCGCTCTTAATTCTGATGGATCAAGAATGGCAGTAGCAGTGCTTGAAGGTATTCATTTAATTTCATTTAGTGATACAAATTTTACATCTCCCACAATAACAAGGGTACTCTGGGCGGAGAGTAGAAGTACACCATATTCATATAATTCTACTTTCCCCATAACGAGTATTAATTACCATACATTAGGTAATAATATACCATATAATTTGAATTTAACCGATGATGCCACAGCTCTTTCGTTTACAGGTTCTGAAAATAATATAGTTACTTTCTCAGATAATAATTTTTCTAATCCTTCACTTGCTCTTCAATTTGCACATGATTGCTCATCGTGTACTGGTAATAATAATATTAGCTTCGATGCCCCTGCTGGTGGAAATCGTGGCGTTCGTGCTCATGCGTTAAGTGGAGACGGACGCACTCTTTTAATATCATCTAACACAAGTGGTGATTATATAATTAAAGCGTACGGTTTTAGTGATACAAGTTTTTCAAACCCAACATTAATTTCCTCATTTTATGCTTTGAATGGTGCAGATGTACAAAAAATGGCTTTAAGTTCTGATGGTTCCAACCTTGCTTTAGGATATACAAGTGGAGGTGTAGAATTATTGACGTCATCTAATTATCTTGATGGTACAGCCTATACTGAAGATTCCAGTAGTGATATTACAATTAGTGTGGAAGCGCTTGAAGCTCTTCTTGATACCAATGTGAATGTGACACTTCAAGCGAACACCGATATTATAATTAACGCGCCCATTACAACAACTGGCACAGGAACATTAAGTCTGCATGCTGGACGTGATGTCGATATTAATAAGTCAATTAGTACTTCTGGCAATTTAGCAATTATTGCCAGTGACACGAGTGCTAATAATGTCGTGAGTGCGCAGCGTGATAGCGGTACCGGCGATATCTTAGCAGCCTATGAAAGTGATGGAACAACATCTATAAGTTTATCGGCAAGTGATTTAGATATAACACTTAATAACGGCAGTGGTGTGAGTAATGCCAGTATGGGGAACATTGAACTTGCCACTATTACCGCTACTACAGGAACACTGCAATCAGCCAACTTTAGTGGTTCGGGAGCAGCTGTCAGTGATAAAGCGCACGATGGCACAACGTCAGCAACAGTTGCTACAACGGGATCTGTTTCAGGATTAACGTTAGTTGGTAGTGACTTAGCACTTGTCAATACAGCCACATTCACATCAGCAACTATTGGTGCAGCAAAAGATGCAACAGTGGACTATGATCTCAGTGGCTATTTAAGTAGCACGATGGATGTGACAGATACAAGTAGTACTGCTATTACCGAGAGTGTCACAGCAGCTATAACTGGGACAAGTTCGAGCAGTTCTTCAATCGAAAATAATAATGTAGAAGTGACCAGTAATGATCAAACAGAAATTGTGGAAAACATGATTGGAGACATTAACAAAATTGTTCCTTTCGTATCTGTAGACGCTATAGTTGGCTCCACTATGACCCTTCAATTAGCAAGAGAAGCCAACATACAATCTACTCCAAATACTGAAGGTTTAGGTTTTCAAAGTCTATAAGCATTTATGAAAAATGCATTTATTTTTCTTCTCACTTTTCTCTTTCTAGAAACACAATTCGTCTACGCTTCCTCTTTTCCAAGCGGGGAAAATATTATCTCCGGGGATATTTCTGTCAGTTCATCACAAAATTCCATGACAATTACCCAGTCTTCCGAACAATCAATTATTGAATGGACGAGTTTTGATATTGGGGCACAAAATACTGTAACCTTTAATCAACCTTCTGTTAATGCAAGTGCTTTAAATAGAGTTGTCTCTGGAAATCCAACAACGCTTGCTGGTGCATTAAATGCCAATGGTAAAGTTTTTGTGGTGAATGAAAACGGTGTTTACTTTACACCAACTGCAACAATCAATGCGCATTCGTTTGCTGCCTCCACGCTGGCTTTATCCAATGATGATTTTCTCAATAATAGATTTTTATTTAAAGCAGATAATGTAAATAATATTTTTTCTTCTATTATTCATAAAGGTTCAATTACAACTTTGGATGGAGGTTTTACTGCTCTCTTAGGTGGCGCTATTAATAATGAAGGTACGATTAATGCGAACCTTGGTAAAATTGGAATAGGGGCTGGAAAAGAAATTACGTTAGACTTGAGTGGTGATAAATTTTTACAAGTAAGTGTTCCATTTAGTGAAGCGATAACATTACTCGATCAAAATGCAGAAGAATTAAATACCATTATCAATCATGCAGGAACATCAACGGCAAATAGAATAGACATTGATGTTGGCGCTGCTAAAAATGTTGTTCAGCGCGCTGTCAATATTCCAGGTAATCTTGTTGCAACTACGGCTTCACAACAAAACGGTGTCATCACCCTTGGGGGTGCAGGTGATATTGTCGTTGCAGGAAACTTAACGGCAAAAGAGGGTGGCAACATTAATGTTGAAGGAGACTTTTTATCTTTTGGAGGAGAAGTTGATGTATCTGGAACAAATGCAGGCGCAATAAATTTAAATAGTTCTGGAGAAATTGCTTTGGGAGCAACTTTAAATGCTTCTTCTACTAGCAATGATGGTGGTGATATAAATATTAAATCACAGTATAAAATAGTTCAAAGTTACAGCAGTGAAATTAATTCATCAGGAAATACCAATGGTGGTAATATCCTTTTATCCGCACCTAATATTATGTCTTCGGGATCAGTTTCCGCAAAGGGAGATCAACAAGGTGGATACATTGATATAGAATCAGAGGGGTATATTCGATTATTATCCTCTAAGATTGATGTAACAGGTAATACCCAAGGTGGTTTAGTTCGTATTGGTGGAGAGTTTCAAGGCAATAATAATTTAACAAGAACGGAAGAACAACAAAATGTTTTTGTTGATAGATGGGGTGAAAGACGATCACTGACAAATGCAAAAACAGTTTTAGTCTCGGACGGTTCTAGTATTGATATATCATCCTCAAATGGGAAAGCCGGTACCGCTATTATTTGGAGTGATCAAGAAACAACCATGCTTGGAAATATTCTTGCAAAAGGAATAATAGGTGGGGCAGTTGAGATTTCTTCCAAAGATACCTTACGCCATGTGGGATTATCAAATGTCAATATATCAGACGGTGGTCATTTATTACTTGATCCAAAAAATATAACTGTTGGAACAGGCGTAACATCACAGAATTGGATCTATCGTGGTTTGATTGGACATGATTATACAGCTGCAGCGACAAATAATGTTAATGAAACAAACTTGAAAATAAAAGATAATTTTGGAATAGATGTTACGATTAGTGATGATGCTACTTTAATGGCAGTTGGAGCAAGACACGGGGATGGTTTTAACGATGTGTCTGCGGAATCTGGTGAGGTATATTTGTATAAATTTGATGATGGTGATTTTACGAATGCTACACTTATAGGCCGTATAGGAAGGGGATATACGGGAGACAACAACTTAGACATCAGCTCTATTACTAAAAATGATAAATTTGGACGATCTGTATCTTTTAATAGCACGGGATCACGATTAGTTGTTGGCGCTACGGGCGATGATGGTTATGGTAACAGTGTTGCTAGTGCAGGTGCGGTTTATTTAATTACATTTACAGATAACAATGGCAATGCATCAACTAATTTTGAAAATCCTGAACATGTTGGTACAATAGGTTATGGTTATACTAATAATAAGGATGTAGATTTATCGAAGCAGGGAGAAAATAATGCCCCTGTTATTGAGGGATCTGATTTATTTGGAGTAAGTGTAGCTCTTGATGGTGATGCTGATGTTTTGGCAGTTGGTGTCTTTGGTGATGATGGTTATAATGAGAAAGGTTCAGGTGCTGCAAATACAATAGAAGATTCTGGATCAGTTTTTATGATTTCCTTTGATGATTCAGATTTTATGGGTGGTAAAGTCGTATCTCGAATTGGTAATGGTTATACACATGATAATAGTTCTAGTTGTTATTTAAATACTACATGTGCATCATTTTCAAAAGATTTTAATACACGGGATCATAGCGATCTAATACAAAAAAATAAAGATCGTTTTGGTTTTGGTGTAACGATAAATCATGACGGATCTTTACTTGCAGTAGGAAGAATAAATGATGATGGTAAAGATGATTCAATAAATAATGTTGGAGCTGTTAACTTATTTAAATTTACGGATGCTGGTAGTATTGTTTCTGCTTTAACAGGAAAAGCTACTTATGTTGGAACTATTGGCTATGGTTATGATTATCTAGATACTAGTGATACTAGTGAACATTCAGTAACGCATCAAGCAACTGATTTATTTGGAAGAGCGCTGGCATTTGATAAGGATGCTAGTCATTTAGCTGTTGGTTTTAATGATAAATCCTCTCAAGGAAATAAGAAAAAGCCTGGTGCTGTACATTTATATACTTTAACTGCTGATTTAGCATCAGCAACTTTAGTAGGAACCGTTGGTGATGGTTATACTACTGATGATGATGATGAAAATGTAAATTTATCTAACTACATGGATGAAAAAGATATTTTTGGAACAGGTGTAGATTTGAATGAAACGGGCAGTCGTCTTGTTATGTCAAGTTACCTCGCTAATGGGAGCAGTAATTTAAAAGATAATAGTGGTGAAGTAATGTTTGTTACATTTGATGATACCAATTTTACTAATGGTCAATTTTCTGGAATAGTTGGTAGTGGCTATACTGGTGCTGGAGGTATCTTAGAAGATATTGATCTTCAACTAGATAGTAATGACCAATTTGGTAGAGGTATATCTTTAGATCGTGATGGTAATAGAATGGCTGTAACATCAACTCGGGATGATGGTGATGGAACCCATACCGATGCCGGAGCAGTATATTTATTTACATTTGATAATACAAATTTTTCTAATCCAATCCTTAAAGGACAAATTGGAAGAGGTTATACAGGGGCCAACGATTTAGATTTAGGTGCAGATTATGAAAATAGTGGTAGAGCATGGCGAGTAGCATTAGATGGAGACGGTGACAGATTAGCTTTTTCACAATACCAAGTTACTTATGGAGGTGTTGATTCTGGAGCTGTATATTTAATTACATTTACAGATAGCAATGGTAATCCATCAACTGATTTTGAAAATCCTTCCCATGTTGGCACAATTTCAAAAATTGGAAGCGGTAGCTCAAAAAGTAGTGATTTATCAATAAGTAATTTAGGAGCGGGTGATATATTTACTGCAGTGGCTTTAACTGATGATGGATCACGTCTTGTCGTAGGCGCTAAAAAAGATGATGGAAATGGTGATAACAATACTGACACTGGAGCAGTATATTTAATTACATTTACAGATAGCAATGGTAATGCATCAACTGATTTTGAAAATCCTGCCCATGTTGGCACAATAGGAGTTGGGTATAACGACAATACTCGTGAAGATTATGATATAACTGCATATTTAGATGATAATGATCAATTTGGAGGTCATCTTGGATTAACAAAGGATGGTAAAATTTTAGCTGTTGCAGCACAAAACGATGATGGTTTTGGCAACGGTGTTGATAATGGAGGTGCAGTGCACCTTATCCAATTTGATGATTCAAATTTTAGTAATGTAGTGGGCCATGCACGCATAGGAAATGGTTATAGTGGAACAAATGATTACGATACCTCAAGTATTTCTGGTTGGAAAGCAGCTCAAGTAGCTATTGACGGTGATGGAAACCGTCTAGCAGTTGGTCACCACACTGAAGAAGTTGTACGTGTATTTGGCTTTGAGGATACATCTTTAAATGGAGCTAGTTTACAATTTACTATCGGACTTGGTCAAACTGGTAGCAACTCGGTTAATGCTGCTTCTCACGGAATAGAAGATGGTGATGGATTTCCAAACGCTATAGCTTTGGATGATACAGGAACATTAATGGCTATAGGATCAACTGGAGATGATGGGTTTGATAATGATGACGTTGATGGAACAGATGCGGGAGCAGTATATTTATGGTCTGATACTATCATGCAAGGAGCAACATCTTATACAAATTTTGCAAGTGATGATGTAGTTATAAACAAAACAGAATTAGAGGAATTTTTAAATAACGGCGTTGATGTTACCCTTCAAGCAAATACGGATATTACCATTAGCTCTGCTATTAGTGTTACAGGAACTGGAAATTTAAGTCTTCATGCCGGAAGAGATGTAAACATTAATAGCAATATTAATACAGCAGCTGATCTAGACATTATTGCAAGTGACACAGATAATAATAATGTTTCTGATAGTGATAGAGATGCTGGAGCTGGAGATGTTGTTGCTAGTTCCGCAAGCTTAACAGCAGATGATCTCAACATACAACTTTTGGATGGCGGCACATTAACAAATGCTAGTATGGGAGATATTAATCTATCTACTGTCACCGCTACTACAGGTTCTTTAATATCTGCTAATTTTTCAGTATCTGGGTCAAGCGCTGACGATAAGACATATGATGGAACTACATCAGCTACAGTTAGTGGAGGAACAATTTCAGGTTTAAATTTAACAGGTACTGATCTTTCTATTAGTTCTGCAGGCAGTTTTTTAACTGCAGATGTCGAAAATAACAAAGAGGTTACAATTAATTATGAACTCTCAGGTTTTACATCAGGTAATATTACTATTGAAGATACAAGTGGACCTTTAGAAACGGTTCCACTTGCTAGTATTCTCAGTGGTTCTAAAACTCCCCCACTTCCAGGAGTAGCACCAGATGAAGAAAAAGAAAAAATTGCTGTTCAAGAAAAAATTAATCAAGATGTCTTCGACGATGTATCACGAATTGTGTCTTTTATCTCTGTTGATGGTGCGTCTAACGCTGCCTTAATTCAAAGTGAATTCATTACATCATTTCCTCAAGTAGATGCAATTAGCTTACAGAGATTATAAATGAGATACTTTTTATCTTTTATCTTTTTTATTTCTACATCATTTGCGACATATCCTGTTTTTACTAATACTGGTAATTATATTGTTTATGAGACAGGTTTAGTTATTCCACCTGGTGCAGAAAATATTTCATTTAATTTTGTTGGAATTGAAATTGAAAATGAAATCGAAGACATGATCGAGCTTCGTAAAAATTTATTTACATCAAAAATTTTTAAAACGATAACATTAAAAGATTTTTATAATTTACTGATTGCATTAGAACAATTGTACGTCTTAAATGGATATTTTTTAACGCGTTTTATTGTTCCTCCTCAAACGATCGAACAAAATACTAAAATAAAAGCGATCGTTTTTCCTGGTAAAATTGAGTCAATTGATTACTCGCAACTAGATAAACGAATTTCTAAGCCAATAAAAAAATATTTTGAAAAACTTGTCGGTATTAAAGGATTAGAATATCCCGTCATTGAAAAATCGATCATTAAATCAAGAGAATTACCAGGTGTTGAATTAGAAACTACGATTAAGGCAGGAGAGGAGCCTGGAACTTCTTCATTGCAATTGAACGCAGAACATAAATTAGTAAATGGTTACTTTACCTACTCAAATGGATTATCCGAAACAGCGGGAAAAGATCAGTTTACTTCTTACTTTAGTCTTAATAGTCCTTTTGGCTATGGTGAAAATCTATATGCAGCCTACGTCTTAGATCCTGAAAATAGTGTTAATGTTCCAATAGATGATACAGAAATAATTAAACGAACAGATTTTCGAGAAGCATATCTTGTTGGTGGTAAAGTTCCAATTTTTGCCTCAGACTTTTCCGTCTTTGGCGCTGTTAATGAGTCTTATTCAGAACCTAACGGTTTAAACAAAAAAGGGGAATTCAAAAAAATTAACTTTGGTCTTGAATATCAAATAAAAAATACAAGGCTCATAAAAAATAACCTTTCATTAGATTGGCAATGGATTAAGGAAAGAGAATATCGAACATTATCTTTCAATACAAATGATACCTTTTATGATGAATACAACGCTTTAGAGTTAAAATATACGACCACTAACTTATCTTTTTTAGATTCTTTCTCTCTTAAAGGTAGTTCAACGCTAAAGTTTGGTACTCCTATCTATACAAACAAAACATCTGATACAAAAACGTTATCCCGTGTTGGTTCCACTTTAAATTTTATAAAATGGAATAGTGATATTAATTTGGATAGGCAAATATTTAGAAATTATTTATTGAATACACGTTTTGTTTTTCAAAAACTTGTAAGCGACAGGGGGTTAATTAACTCGGAACAAATAAATATAACAGGACCAGGCCAAATGTCTGGTTTTGAATCAGGTAATATGTCTGGTGATCAAGGTTTCTTTCTGCGAACGGAATTGAGCAGACCTTTTTATCCTTTTTTAGAAGGGGAAGAAGATAAAAGGGAAGAGTCTATACGTATTGAACCATATATTCATCTTGGTGTTGGTGCTACCTACTACAAAAGACCAGCCTCAGGTGAGTTTAGCCGAACAGAAGTGGCAAGTGGAGGGTACGGTGTTAAATTAAAAATTCCTCTTAATTCTAATAGTCTAGATATTAGTTTTGAAGTAGCAGAAGCTGATAAAAGTGTTGAGGGAACTACTTCTAGACCAGTGTATTTACTCAATGCCACATTTTCATTCTAAAAATTTATGATAAAAAGATCTCACATAATGAAAATATTTACGATAATTATCTTCAAGATCATAATTTTTTACTCAACCTTTGTGAGTGCAGAAGTAAAAATTGCAGCCCTTTATGCAGAAAGTGGTCCTGTTAGTGAAATTGCTGAAGCAATTGCAGAAGCAAAAAGAGTTGCTGTAGAAACCATTAATGCGGATGGGATTGGTATAGTAGGACGAGGTCTTATATCCGTAGACTCTATTGATACAGGATGTGATCCTATTAAAACAGAAGATAGTTTAAATGCCTATTTAAAAAATAATGATCCAGAAATCCTTTTAGGACCAACGTGTTCAACAAGTGCTGTTAAAGTTATTGAACAAGCAACTATTCCAGACAATATTTTAACGATCTCATCTTCTGCTAGTTACCCGTTACTTTCAACAATTGAAGATAATGATTTATTTTTTAGAACTATTCCATCTGATATTCAACAATCAACATCTATTGCTAATTATCTTCTATCTAAAAATATTAGAGAAATAATTCTTCTTTACGGTGATGATAATTATAATTCTACACTGGCTCAAAATTTTTTAAAAGTTTATACCGAACAAGAAGGTATAGTGTTATTCAATACTTTACTGACAGATAAGACACTGATCAATCAAAACTTCATTAATACATTTGTTGATATTGCTATAGATAATAATCAACCTGGTTTAGTCATGTTCCTTCACGGAAATGAACGAACAGTTAATTTATTAGAACAATTTACCAATACTGTTTTAAATAGATTACAAGAACTAGAAACTTCAGGCATTTTTAAACATCATTACGGTTCTGATAGTATGTTAACGAATGAAGTTAAAGATTTAATCTATTCCTATATTCCAATCCAGTTAAATAAAAATACAACTATTGTTGCCCAAGCAACTTCGCAAAGTTCAGAAGAATTTCAAACATACGCAAATATAATGTTGAACGCAGGAGTTAATCCTAATTCTCCATACTCAGCTATAAGTTTTGATACAATGATGTTAGCAGCTTTGGCACTTCAGCATCAGGCGCAAAATAATATTGCAAAGGAAGATTTATCAAAAAGTTTAGTAAGCGTTGCTAACCCACCAGGAATAAAAATGGGACCTGGAAGTTGGGAAGCCGCTAGAGCTTTACTTCTTCGTGGTGTTGAAATTAATTATGAGGGTGTTTCTGGATCGCTAGATTTTGATATTAATGGTGATGTGGAAGGTATGTATTCTTTAAACCAAGTCACGGAAGATAATCTTTGGTCAGTTGAGCGTTTAGAAAAACTTCACCCTTTTGAGCCAAGAATTATAATTGATTAAGAAATTAATTATAATTGTACTTACTTTTTTTTATTCTTTATCAGGTAATGCTAATTCAGATTATATAGAGCTATTAAAACAAAACAATAAATTAATATTTATTCGACATGCATTAGCTCCTGGAAATGGAGATCCTAATAATTTTGATATTTTTGATTGTTCTACTCAGCGGAATCTTAATAGTGTTGGTAGAGAGCAATCTATTGAATTAGGGAATTTTTTTGACACAAACAATATCTCTATAGATTTAGTTCTATCTAGTGAATGGTGTCGTTGTAAAGAAACAGCAAATCTAGCATTCAAAAAATTTGAAACGTTTGATGCTCTTAATTCTTTTTATGATCCAAAATTTTATAAAAATAAAGAGCCACAACTAGAGAAATTAATTAATTTTATAAACAATTTAGAAAATGAAGGTAATATAGTATTTGTTACACACTACGTAGTAATCGCTGCTATCTTTGGTCAGGCAGTAACTTCCGGTGAAATATTAATAGCTGATCAAAATCTTAATGTGGTTGGAAGAATAAAAGATTATTAATTTAGTTTATCTTTACGGTAATTAGATCGTATTTCGTCAAGTAGGATTGATTTAGACTTATCTTTTACATGCCAAAAATCCCATCCATTGCAACTTGGTAGTCCTTGTATTTTTGCTCCCATTTGATGAATGGAACCTGTTAAGTCTTTTATTTTAAGTGTTCCATCAATACTAACGGTTGCTTTAAAGCGTTCTTTTTTATCTGTTAATACGGCACCGGGCGGAATAATTCCTTGCTCAACCAATTCACCAAATGGAACTTTTGGTAATTCTTTTCTACTTTTTGCAATAGTGACAACATCTTCTTTTAATACTTTTGTTTTCTTCAATCGTTCTTTTGATAGTTTAACGTAGTCCTCATCTTTCTCTATACCAATAAAGTTACGTTGTAATTTTTTTGCAACAACAGCAGTTGTTCCACTTCCTGAAAATGGATCAAGAACAAGATCATCTTTGTTTGTTGAGGCTAATAAAATTCGGTAGAGTAGCGCTTCTGGTTTTTGTGTTGGGTGTGAACGTTGATTGTTATCTTTACGTAATCGTTCTTTGCCTGAACAAATAGGAATATACCAGTCACTGCGCATTTGTTTTCCTTCATTTAGTTCTTTGAGGTTTTGGTAGTTAAATGTGTATTTCGCTTCTCTTGATGTTGTGCACCACAATAATGTTTCATGGGCATTTGTAAAACGTGTACCACGAAAATTTGGCATAGGATTTGTTTTATGCCAAATGATATCATTTAAAATCCACAGACCTTCATTTTGAATTGTGGAACCTACTCGTAAAATATTATGATAACTACCTATCACCCAAAGAGCACCACCTTTTTTTAACACTCTTTTACATTCACTAAGCCACGCATTGGTAAATTGATCATATTCTTTATACGTACTAAATTTATCCCAATCTTGTGTAACAGCTTCAACGGTTGTTTGATCAGGTCTGTATAAGGTATCTTTTAATTGAAGATTGTAAGGTGGGTCAGCAAAAATAAGATCAACAGAATGATCTTTTAGTTTTTTCATTTCCTTAATTGAATCGCCTAAAATGATCTGATTTTTCTTCATAATTGATAAAAAGAATCTTTAAGCAGATATGGAATCAGGTCAATTGAGTTATCAACAGGGGGAATCTTTAGGTAGGGATAACCATTAAATTTGGCTAAAAACGTAAAAAAAGGGGTCCGTAGACCCCTAGAATAGTTCATCAAATGGGAGGAATGATGAAATCTAACTTATATTTAATATTTGTCGCATCTTTTTGAAGCATAATAAAATAATATTTGTTATGCAGAATTTGCATGGATAAATTTCAGTAATTTATTTTTTTAAAATGGATTTAATTGGTTCAAAAGATTTTCGGTGAAAATTAGTTATACCGTGTTCGCGTATTGCATCAATATGTTTTTGAGTTCCGTATCCCGCATTTTTTTTCCAATCATAAACTTTAAATTTAGCATCAAGTATACTCATTAGTCGATCACGGTGAACTTTTGCAATAATAGATGCACTTGCAATAGATAAAGATTTTTTATCACCACCTATAATAGATTTTTCATTTTGATAATGTAATGAAAAGTTTCCATCAATAATAAGATGGGGATTCTCAAAATTAAATTTATTTATTACTCTTTTCATCGATAATTTTGTTGCTTCCAAAATATTAATTCTATCTATTTCTTCTACACTTGCATAACCTAAGTAATATTGGAGTTTTCTTTCTTTTTGTAATTTTTTAAAAAATATAAATAATTTTTCTCTCTGTTTTGCTGTATGTTTTTTTGAATCAGTTATGGGTATTTCTGAGTCTAAATCATCATAATTAGAATAATAACATCCACAACTCACCACAGGGCCCGCCAATGGACCTCTGCCAACTTCATCTAAACCAATTACAGGTCCATCAATTGATTTCTCTATAGAAAAATCAGTCACTATTTTTCATTTAATCTTGGCATGATTTCAACAAAATTACAGGGCTTATGCCTAATGTCTAATTGATATTGTAAAATTTCATCCCAGCCATCCTTGCATGCACCTGTTGATCCAGGTAAACAAAAAACATAGGTGCTATTTATTAAAGCCGCGACTGCACGTGATTGAATAGCCGATGTACCAATTTTTTCAAAACTCACTTGTCGAAATAATTCCCCAAATCCATCAATTTGTTTACTGGCAATTGCGTTTACAGCTTCTGGTGTTGTATCTCTTCCTGTTAACCCAGTACCACCAGTTGTAATGATACAATCAATTTCTTCTTCTTTTGACATTGCATCTAAAGTATCTTTTATTTGAGAAACATCATCTGGTATAATTGTTCTTTTAATCATATTATGACCTGCATCAGTAACTCGTTTTTCTAATGTATCTCCAGATGTATCATTCTCTTTAGTCCTTGAATCTGAAATTGTAATAACAGCTATGTTTATAGGAACAAAATCTAAAGAAGTATCAATTGGCATAACCTATTAATAGAGTGGATCATTTCCATTTGCCAGCATTTTTAAGGAATGCATTTCCTTATTATTTTTATTTTGGTAAATCCAATATTTAGTTAAAATCTTTTCAATGAACCACCGTGTTTCTCTTGACGGAATACTTTCCATAAAAAAGAGTGAGTCTTCCATATAGTTTGTTTCATTTTTCCATTTTTGTAAATTCCCTGGACCACCATTGTAAGCTGCTGCTAAAAATATAAGATTTCTTGAAACTTGTTCTAGATCAAGAAGATACGTAAGGTATTCTTGCCCAACCTCTAAATTTATTTCTGGATTTTTAAGAATATTGCTATTGCTTTGTTTAACGTCTTTACTTTTTGTAATAAATTTAGCTGTTGAAGGCAATACCTGCATTAAACCTATAGCACCGTCTTTACTTTTAGCTTTAATATTAAACATAGATTCTTGATGCATAAAGGCGTGGAGTAATTCTTTTTCTAATTTGAAACCATCTCTTGGTTTCCAGATACTTGTTGGGTAATAGAGGTAGGTTGGAACATCCATTCCAAAATTTTCGAGCTTATTCACAATTTTTAATTGTGTATAGGCAAGATCGAAATTTTCAGCAATTTGAATAGACTCCTTTGCTATTTCTTTGTTTAAAATGGTATTAATATGAACAATTTCCTTCTCTAATTCGTCGGCAAATCCAACTTGTATCAATGTCTGTATTCTTTTTCCTGCTGGTATATTTAAAATAGTACTATTATTTTTATTAAGATCAGTATGCTCTACCCATTCTATTTTTTTATCGACGCCCAAGATTTCAAGTGCAAGCATTCCATAAAAACTATTTGGATTATTTGATGCTCTTTTTAACCAAAAATTAATATCATCATAGCGACCAAGTTTTGCATATGATCTAGCTGTCCAAAAACTACCTGATGTTTGATGCCACGCATCATCTTTTAAACTAATCGAAAAGAGTGAAAAATATTTTGCAGCATCTTCATACTTTTCTAATCTCCAAGAGCACAGACCAGCGGTCCAAGCTGCATACGGGACATATTTTGCTGAATTAACAAGAGCTTCTGCAGCATATTGAATTGCCAAGTCATTTTTATTTGCTAAGAAATATCCTTTGGCAATTAATTCCTTTTGTTGATCTATTTCAACTTGATCTAATAATAGATCTACATCTCTTTGGTTTAATAGTTGTACTGCCCCAGTTGGCCATCCTTTATTCACTCTTGATTTAATTCCATTAATTAATTTTCTTTTCTCAGCTTTCTGACTGTTTGATAGTTTTTTGGAACTTTTATATTTACTAGTTTTTTTATTTATTACCTGTTCTGATTCTATACCAATAGGATTAGAGGGTTTTGTTGGACTTTTATAACCAGCTGGCATTCGTCTAATTGCTAATTTATAAATTTGTTTAGCTTGAGGATGGTCGTTATATTTTTTGAGCCAATAATATAATTCTAAATACTTTGATCGATAACAATTAGGATGCAAAAATTTCTGAGCATAAATATGCCCAAGTAAAGATTTATTTTTTATTTTTAAAATAAAATTATTTGCACTTTTCCATTTGCATATTTTTTGAAACTTATAAGCTTGTTGATAATTATATACATCTTCATCACTTAGAACTTTTGATGAAAAAATATTATCGTATTTGATAACAATATCTTGCTGATACGCAAAGATTTGCTTTGAAAAAATTACAGAGAAAAAAAAACAAATAATGAAAAATTTTTTGTTATTCATTTTTCAATTTTTCTTGTAACATTTGTAAATCTTCCCAAGAATGTTTTTTATACTGAGGAGATCGAAGTAAAAAAGCAGGATGATAGGACGCTATTGTAGGAATACCTTGTTCTAAATTAAGCGATTTGTATTCATGCCATTTGCCTCTGAGTTTTCCAAGCGCAAGAGGTGTTGATAAAATAGCTTTTGCTGCAACTCCGCCTAATAGGAAGATAAATTTAGGTTTAATAATATCAATTTGTCTTTGCAAAAAGGGTAAATATTCTAAAATTTCATTATCATTAGGCGTTCTATTATCAGGTGGTCTCCAATTAACTACATTAGTAATATAAACGTCTTCTCTTTTTAAATTAATGGCCAAAAGCATTTTATTTAAAAGTTGTCCGGCTTTTCCAACAAATGGAATTCCTTGTTGATCCTCATCTCTACCTGGCGCTTCACCAATTAACATTACTTTTGCGTTTAAGTTACCATCATAAACTACTAATTTTGTTGCCGTTTTTTGAAGAGAAGATTTATGATCTTTTAAATCCTTTATAACTTCATCAATTTGAGTTTTTTTATCCTCAGTATCTTTGTTAAAATCAGATTGCTCTAATTTTTTCTCATTTTCAAACCAGTTTCTAGGAGAATCCTGAAGGAAGTAGTTAACCCCAGAATTAATTATAAATTCTAAATTTTTTTTATTTGATTGATTCATGGAAAATTACAATTATCTATTCATAGTGTAACTCTACTATTTTTGAAATGATTAATTTAATTAAAAAACTACAAATTATCTCAATTATTTTAATAATTAATTCCAGTTCTTTTGCATTAACTAGTTCATCTTTTCTAATTTCTCAATCAGCTTATGAAAATTATGATTATAGCTCGTCTCTTCTTAATTTTGATATAGACGAAGTAAATCTATCAGAAGATAGTCTTCTGGATAAAGCTATCGCAGCTATAATTACCGAAGATATCGATTTAGCATCAAAAATTGCCAAAAATATTTTAACTGAGGATAAAAATAATGCTGAAGCTCTCATAATTACAGCTGCATCATTTTATAAAGAAGAAAAATTTAATAAAATTATCGAGCTTAGAAAAAATTTAGAACAACCGAGTGAAGTACTAGAATTTATTTTTTTTTCAAATAATACACTTAAAGATATTGATACTATAAGTAGGGCGCTTGTTGAGATCGTATCTTCATCTTATTCTAATAATGAACAAAGACGTTTAAATTATAATTTTTTGTTGTTTTATATATCTCTTGCAAAAATTATTGATCCTGAAAATGATAGAGCAATCATAATAAAAGCTGAGTTATTTGATCAGGTTGGTCAGCATCAAGTTGCAGTAGACATATACAAACAAGTTAATAAAAATAATATTTTTTATCTTGATGCACAGAATAATCTTGCTCGTCATTACTTATTTAATAGTCCTTACGAAGAGGCTGAAATACAAATAATATCTATAGTTGAAAATAATAATAATAATTATTCACTTAAACGAGTCCTTGCTGATTTTTATCGTTACAATAAAAAGTTTGACCTAGCATTAAAAATTTATGATGAAATGATTAAAGAAAATCAAGATGATCTTTGGAACATATATTACATGAGAGGTATTTGTTATGAAAGAAAAGATAACTGGGAACTAGCAGAAAAAGATTTTTTAAAATCATTAGCACTGCAGCCAGGTACACCAAATGTATTAAATTATCTTGCATATGGCTGGGTCGAAAGAGATATCAAACTAGATCGTTCATTAAAAATGTTAGAGGAAGCATATAAAGCTAATCCTGATAGTTTTTATATCATCGATAGTTTAGCGTGGGCTCATTTTAAAAAAAATAATCTTCCAGAGGCTGCAAGGTTAATGGAAAAAGTAATAGATATTGCCCCTGGTGAAGCAATATCTCTAGACCATCTTGGCGATATTTATTATGCTATGAATAGAAAAAGAGAAGCAATTCATTTTTGGCAACAAGCACTAGAATTGGCTGAACCAGAAGATGAAATAACTGAAGATGTTCAAAGCAAATTAGATAATATTAATGCCGGATAAAATAATTGAAAAATCACCTGCCAAAATTAATTTATTTTTAAAGATTATAAATAAAAGGGATGATGGTTATCATAATATTCGCACTGGCATAACATTCATTGATCTTTACGATGAGATAACTGTTCAACCTCACAATAAATTTGAAGTAATCTATACTGGTAAATTCGCTCCAAAAAATAATCTATTTGAGGATTGCATTATTCATAAATTATTTACTTATATACATGAAGATAAACCTAAACTTCTTATTACTATATCAAAAAATTTTCCTTATGAAGCTGGCTTAGGTTCTGCCTCATCTAATGTTGCAAGTGTTATAAAAATTTTGGAAAACCTCGAATTAATAAAGAAGAAAAATATATTTGATTATGTTGATCTCGGCTCCGATATTCCTATTTTTTTGAATCAAAAAGATGCTCTAGTTAGAGGTAGGGGTGATTTAATTGCTAACGTTCATTTTCCAAAATATTATTTCTTATTAATTAGACCGTCTTTTAAATGTTCGACAAAAAAAATGTATGATTCATTTCAACCTTCAGATTTTGATTATAATACTGAATTTGATTTAGAAGAAATTAATGATCAAGATTCTGGAAATGATTTTGAGAAAATTCTTAAAAAAAATGAACCTGAATTTTTATCCATAATAAATTTCTTAGAAGATTTTGATGATGTTATATTTTCAAGACTAACTGGGAGTGGATCTTGTATTTATAGTGTATTTGAAAAAAAAGAGCATGCTGAAAATGCACAAAAAAAATTTCAACAAAGCTTTTCAAATTTATGGACACATCTAAGTGAAAATAATTTAGTTAACCTATTTTAAATTCTTTCTTAAATTCTTCAATTGAAAGCACTTCATTTGTTGGTTTGTCCCACCTAATTCTATGAATTCGAGGAAAACGCATTGCAACACCTGACTTATGTCTACTGCTGGGGAAGACATCGTCAAAGGCTACTTCTAAAATAATTTCTTTCTTTACTTCTCTTACAGGACCAAATTTATTGGTAGTATTATTTCTAATAAATTTATCTAAAACTAATAGTTCTTTATCCGTGTAACCGGAATAGGCTTTTCCTATAGGAACTAATTCATTTTCTTTCCAAACACCAAACGTAAAATCTGAATAATATGATGATCTTTTACCATGTCCTCGTTGAGCATACATCAAAATAGCATCGACTAGTTTTGGATTTTTTTTCCATTTGTACCAATACCCCTTTTTTCTTCCTGGTAGATATTCACTATTTTTAAGTTTAATCATTACACCTTCATTTAAATCATCGTGAACATTATTTTTATATTTTGTTAATTCTTTCCAAGTTTTGAATTTTATAATTAATGACAAATCAATTTGATTAGTTTTATTTTCTTTTTGAAATTTTTCTAAATATTTTCTTCTTTCGTAAAGAAATAATTTTCTAAGATCTTTTCCTTTATAAAAAAGAATATCATAAGCTCGAATGAAGACAGGAAACTTTTCTTGAAGATCTTTTGACACCTTTTTTCTGTTTAACCTTTGTTGTAGATCATTAAAGCCAGAGGGTTTAAAATTTCTTCCTACAAGTAATTCTCCGTCAATAACCGCATCACCTTTAGTATTTTCAACTATTTCTGGGAATGCAGATGAAATATTATCACCTGTTCTTGAGTACAGTGATACACTTTTTGATGAAACCATAAGTTGAACCCTTATTCCATCCCATTTAAATTCTGCTTGAAATTCACTAGCGTTCAATCTTTTAAAATCTTTTTCCTCATCAATAGGATTAGCAAGCATCATGGGGTGAAATAATTTTTTAAAATCTATTTTTGGTTTTGATGTTTCATTTCTTAACCATTGAAATAAATTTTCGTATGGAAATTCTAGACCATGCCAAATTTCTTCAATCTCATTTACAGATTTGTTATACAGATCGGCTAGAGCAGTTTTTACTAATCTTTCAGAGACTCCAATTCGCAATCCACCTGTGCAAATTTTGATTAAAGTCCACCTTTCGTTATTAGATAGTCCGCTCAAAACTTTACTAAACTCTGTATTAATTTCAGACTTTTTAATTTTATTTATATTTTCTATTAAGGTAGATAAATTTTGTGATTTACCCTCTTTATTTGTTGGCCAAATTAATGATATTGTTTCTGCTAAATCCCCAACATAGTCATATGAGTAATCAAATAAATGCTGATCTACTTGTTCATAGACAAGTTCTCTGAGTTTAGATGCTTTAATAAATTGAAATGAAAGTTGATCAGATAAAATTGCAAGTGCATATGCACGGTTGATATCTAGTGTTTTAAAATAATCTTGAAGTAATTTAATTTTAGTATTTCGACTTGGTGTTAAAATCAAATTGTGAAGTAAGGAAGAAAATTTTTTCATTCTATTTCCTCATCACTTCTTCCTTGGATGGAAAGGGGCTTTGAAACAAGGTTTTGTTTCTTACAATAATAAACTAATGCATCTTCCTGACCATGCGTAATAAGAATATTTTTCGCTTTTGATTTTTTAATTGTATCTAGTAATTCATTCCAATCGCTATGATCACTAATAACTAAAGGTAATTCAATACCTTGTTGTTTTGCTCTTTGTTTAACTGTCATCCATCCACTAGCCATGCAAATAATAGGATTAGGAAACCGTCTTGACCAACGGTCCTTTAAAGCCGATGGAGGTGCGATAATTATTTTACCCTGATAAAAGCTTTTATCCTTTGAAGAAACTTTTTCAAACTTTCCAATATTAATTTTTTCTTTTGAATAATATTGGCATAACTTTTCTAGAGATCCATGAATATAAATCGTTTCATTATAATTCTGCTGGCGTAAAAGATTCATTACTCTTTGTGCTTTGCCAAGTGCATACGCACCAACAATATGACAATTATTTTTATTTATCTTTACAGATCGTATGAGTTTTTGAATTTCATCTTTGGGATCTGGATGTTGAAATATGGGTAATCCAAATGTTGCTTCGGTAATTAATGTATCACATTTAACCAGTTTGAAATTTTTACATGTTTCATCTTTTCCTACTTTATAATCACCTGTGATGACTAAACGATGATTATTTTTCTCAATTAAAACTTGAGCACTTCCCAAAATATGTCCTGCAGGGTAAAGAGTAAAATCATAGTTTTTTATTGAATATTTTTGCCCGTATCGAAGAGGAGTAAATTTCTTCGCACATTTATCTCCGTAGCGAATTTTCATTATGTCTATTGTTTGCCTAGTAGCAATAACATGATCATGTCCAAATCTTGCATGATCTGCGTGACCATGTGTAATAATTGCTGTTTTTTTCGGCAATATTGGATCTATATGTACATTTATATCTTTGATAAATAACTGATGATTAATGAAATCCATATGAATATAAATAAATCGAATCCCTTATTATTACACCCCCTAAACAAGTGGATGAAGAAAAAAAAATGGTTCTGGTTTCCTCATCAAATTGAAACATTTCAGCATGTTCGAAGTGGATCTGATGTTGTTGTATTTGCCCCAACTGGTGCTGGCAAAACTTTGACAGGATTTATTAATCCAATAGATGATTTAATAAAATTAAAAAAATTTAAAGGCCTTCATACCCTTTACATTTCTCCTTTAAAATCTCTTGCAAATGATATTATGAGAAATTTAGAGAAACCTATTAAAGAGCTTGATTTAAATATTTCATTTCAAGTAAGAACAGGCGACACAACACCATATAAAAAACAAAAACAAAAACAAAAACCTCCTAACATCCTTATTACAACTCCAGAGTCACTTGCATTATTAAATTCATATGAGAATGCAAAAGAATTTTTTTACAATCTAAAATATATAATTATAGACGAGATACACACTTTTTTGGATAATAAGAGAGCTGATCTTCTAAGTTTAAATATTGAAAGACTACAAACTTTCTCTCCAAATTTACAACGAATAGGTTTGTCAGCAACTCTCAAGAATAAACAAGACGCCAAAAAATGGCTTTGCCGCAAAAAACCAAAAATAGTTTCCTATGAAAATTCAGTTTTACCTAAGATTAAAATTCTAGAATCAAAAGAACGTATTCCTTGGTCGGGTCATATGGCTACGTATTCCATTAATGAAATCTATAAAGAAATAATGCAATCAAAATTAACTATTATTTTTGTTAATACGAGGGCGCAAGCCGAATATATGTTTAAAAACTTATGGCTAATTAATAAGAAAAAATTAAAAATTGCTGTTCACCATGGTTCATTAGAAACAAACTTACGATTAAAAGTAGAAAATAATCTTAGCAAAGGATTAGTTGACTGTGTTGTTGCGACTTCTTCTTTAGAACTCGGATTAGATTACGGAGATGTAGAAAAAATTATTCAAGTTGGAGCACCTAAAGGAATTAATAGATTATTACAACGTGTAGGAAGATCAAATCATAATTTAAATACACCTTCAAAAGCAATTTTAGTACCCACTAATCGTTTTGAATTTATCGAAGCAAAAGCTGCTATTGAAGAAATAAAAAAAAATAACTTAGATAAAATAGATTTAAAAGAAGGAAGTTTTGATGTTGTAGCGCAACATATTTTTGCAACGGCTTGTGCAGGGCAATTTGAAATTAATGATCTCTACAAAGAAATTATCAAAGCATATCCATACAAAAAATTAAAACTTAATGACTTCAAACAATTGATTAATCTTATACAAGATGGCGGATATGTTTTAAAAAATTATGATCAATTTAAGAGAATTTTCCAATTGAGAGAAAATAAAAATATTTATAAGCTAGTAAATAGAAGAGAAACACGAAAATACCGCATGAATGTTGGAACAATAATTGAAAATCCGATGTTAAAAATAAAACTTGGAACAAAAACGTTAGGGAATATAGAAGAAGTTTTTATTCAAAATCTTTCTCAAGGTGACTCATTCATATTTGCCGGTCAAATACTAGAATTTCAATCAATGAAAAATAATTTAGTACAAGTTAAAAGAAGTAAATCTTTAATTTCAAAAATTCCATCATACTCTGGAGGCAGAATGCCATTATCAACAAATTTGGCTAACTCAGTTAGAGCTTTATTGGCAAAAAGTAATATGTGGGATTTATATCCAGAGCAAATTACTGAATGGTTAAAAAGACAAAAAAATATATCTAAAATACCTAAAAAAGATGAATATCTAGTGGAACAATTCCCCCGAAAAAAAAATTTTTATACTGTTATCTATACTTTTGCAGGATGGCATGCCAATCAAACACTAGGATTTTTATTGCTTAGAGGCTTTAAGGAATTTAACTATAAACCTCTAGGTTTTGTTGCAAATGATTATGCTATTGTTTTATGGTCTTTAAAAGAAGTTAAACAAATTAAGACAATTCTAAATTTAGGATTGTTAGATAAACATTTAGATAATTATCTTGAAGAAACTTCAATAGTCAAAAGATTGTTTAGAGATAATGCAATTATATCTTGTTTAATAGAAAGAAGGTTACCAGGGATGGAAAAAACTGGAAAGCAAGTTTTATTTAGTTCCGATCTAATTTATACAGTTCTCAAAAAAAATGAACCAGATCACATTCTTCTAAAATCATCATATGAAGACGCAAAAAAGAATATGATTGATTATGATAGACTTAGAGAAATCTTAAAAAAAATTGATAAAAAAATTATATTAAAAAAACTCACAAGTATCTCACCATTGGCTGTTCCAATTATTCTTGAAATAAATAGAGAAAATTTATCAAAAAAGGAAATTGATGAATATATTTTAGAAGATTTAGAAAATGAAATATTAAAAGAGGCTAATGTACTATCAATTAATTAATTTTGGTAATGAAGAATTTCATGCTTACCCAGATAAATCTCTTTATTGGAAAAGACTAAATACTCTGATTGTATCAGATTTACATATAGGAAAATCTATTAGTTATGCAAAGAATAAGCAATTCTTACCTCCATATGATACAAAAGAAATATTAAGCAAAATTTTTGTTAGTTTAGATAAGATTAAACCAAGTAATTTAATAATAGTTGGTGATTTATTACATGACGTTTTTTCAACATTGAGTTTAAAAGATCAAGATCATAAAAATCTTAGTCAATATATGAAAAATACTGATTTCATATGGATCAAGGGAAATCATGATAAAAATATACAAATTGAAGGTTTTAAAAATTTTACAAATTACAAAATTGATAAATTATTATTTACACACATACCTATCGAAACATCTTTATTTCAAATTTGTGGTCACTATCATCCAAAGGTAAAAATTTCACACAGAGGAAAAACTATTTTTAAAACATGTTTTATACATAATGAAAAAATATTCATTTTACCAAGTTTTGGAATATTAACGGGAGGATTGGATATCCATAATAAACAAATAAGTGATGTATTAGGTAAGAATAATTTGAGTATTTATCCTGTGGGACAGGATAAAGTTTATAAATTATAATTAAAGTAGTTATTAATCACGATCCCAATTAGAATTACAAAATTCAATACAAATAATAAAACTGAAAGCAAATGCATATATTTAAAACTCGAAGATGCTTTTTTATCCCCTTCTAATTCTTTATCTCTAAAATTATTAATTTTGGGTGTTAAATAATTTCTATTAATAATAAAACTTACAGCCACTACTATTAATAAAATAGAATTTAAAATATTACCTGAAACATAACTTAGGATCAAAGATAAAAAAGCTATTATAAACCCAAATAAAAACATTCGAGGAAAAATTATTCTTAAAAATTTACTGCTGGCATTAGTACTTAATGTGGCAAAGACTGAGGGCGAGACAACAGCCATAAGGAAAATCATAGACCCTATAAGGATTGTTACAAAAAAATTAAGAGTATAAATTATCATTAGTTAAAATTGCTCTTTTATAAAGAGCAATTGTTATATTTATGAATTATCAATTGCTGTTTTTAATTTTCTATATTCCATAGAATTAGTTCCAGCTATTGTTTCTAATTTTAATAACATTTCGTTAGCTTTATTCATATTTCCAAGAGTGATGTATAGTTCTCCAAGATATTCGTGTGCACCTAAGTGTTCTGGATTTGCATCTAAAGCAATTCTATATGCTTCAAAGGCCTTGTCTAGATTTGGCTCACTGTGTTTTCTATAGCTAAAACCTAGTAGGTTATATACATCAGCTTTTTTTTCACCAAGATCTTTACGCTTAGCAATTTTTTCAAGCAATTTAATAGATTTATCAAATTTCTTGTAATAAACTAATTCGTAAGCTTTATCGTATAACTTTGTAACTTGTTCACTAGCTGAAATGCTTGTTTCACTATCATCGTAGCTAGTACCAGCGGCAAATGAAGTGGAACTTATAAATAGTAATGTAAGTAATATTCTAATCATGGGATGGAAATATGTGCGATTAAACCAATTTCAATATTAATTTATGAATTAATTTAATTAATGGCAGGCAATATTATATTTTTTTAATCTGTAATAATTATATGGCCACGGCGTTAAAAAGCCTGCAAGAAGCATTATAGGTATTACCCACCATACAAGTTTAGCGCCACCCATAATTATCCAGTCAACTGCATTCATGGCTATTTCCATAGACACCATTGAAATTAAACTCATTCCTATGGCTGTTTTAAAAGCTTTGGTTATAATCATTTGTCTTGATAAAACGACAGTCTCTAAAATGATGCTAGTAATAATACCATTAATGATTGCTAGGATCATTATATTAAGAGTAGGCCAAGGAATGCCAGTTAATTGAAAATAGAGTATGGTTCCAAAATCGCCAATACTACATCCTAGCAAACACCAAGCAGTATTTTTAGCACTTCTTCTCCATGTATGTTTACATTTCCAATGAAAACGTGGAGATGGTTTTTTTAATGTTTCAGCAACAGACACTAAATTATATTCCTTGTTTAAATTCGAATGTATTATTTATATCATTAATTTCATAGTTATCAATTGTACCATTCGTCCATTTGATTGTTATATTTTTAATGATTTCACCTTCACGTAAACCGTAATGTGCCACTGGTTCCATTTGACATAAATATCCTGAACCTGCATCAATAGTCTTGGCATGATTTCTTAAATTTGTATGTAATGTGACTGTTGCACCTCTAGCTGGAGCACCAAAAGTGTTTAGAGGCTTGATTCTAATAAAATTTGTATTTGATACATTTGCCTTAAATAAACTGAGTGGCTGAGCTCCAGATTCACCATGAGAAATAAGTAATTCTAGAATTCCATCACCATCAATATCAGCAACAGCAGCACCGGTTCCTAAACCCTGAGCTTCAAGTGCTTCTTCTAATTTAATTTCTTCTAGGTTTCCTCCATCAAGAATACGAAAGAGTTTATTTGGTTGACCGATATTATTTAAAAAAATTTCATCATAACCATCATTATCAAAATCTGCCGATATAACTGTTCGTATTCTACTAGGTGATCTAAAATCTAATGAAGACATATCAAGAAAAGATTCTTTTTGTTTTACAAAAATACGATGATAACCTTCCCAGTTACTTGTTATAATATCAAGTTCTCCTCTGTATAAAAAGTCAGTTAATGCTGTTCCACGACCATTTTGAAAAGTATCTTGGACATTCTTTTCAATCGCAATATCATTAAAACTACCATTTGAGTTTTTATATAAAAAATTTGGACCCCTCTCATTAGCTGCAAATATATCCATATTATCAGAAACTATATGTCCTGAGATAACAGCTCTTCCTCCAGTTATTTGGTCAATTCCAAGCATTGGAGCTAAATCTTCGATTTCATTTTCTTCAATTTCATAAAATCTAGTAGGACCTCCATAATTAGCGACATATATGCCGTACTTTCCCGATCCATTTCTATCTACACAAACAACAGATCTACCTGCAGTTAAATTTAAATTTTCTAAATTTTTTTCTAACTCAAAATAATCGAATATTTTGTTATTGTTATCCAGTAATCTATCAGAGTATTTTTTTTCTCCACTATATGTATCAGTATTTAAGAAGTAAATTTCTTCAAAACCATCCTGATCTATATCACAGGCTGATACACCAATAGTATTTCTTTCTTCATCGACAAATAAAAGATCTTGAATTGTATTAATTAGTTTTCCATTTTTATAACTAAGAGCTAGATTAGAATAACCAAAGCCAGCAACAATAAATTCATAATTTCCATCTTTATCAAAGTCAGTTACTGATACCCCATAGCTTAATCTACTGTTATTGTTTTCTATTATTTCAGAAATATTAGAGAAAAATTCTGCCTTAGCCATACTCGATATTAATATTATAAAAATAAAAAAAAACTTATTCATTTCAAGTATTATCAATTTGCTAATCTGATAAAAATGTCACCCATACCAAAATTTAGTTCTTCAAGTAGCATACTATTTCGGGCTTCACACATAGGTCCAGTTATTTGATCGTTTTTTATATAATCTATATCGTAAACATCACATTTTTTTGCATTATGTAATAAACCAATAACTAGTTTATTATCTACTGAGTAAGTATATTCTCTATTTAATTCATTACCTTCACAAAAATAATTTCGATTAACAAGTTCAGGAAAATCATTTTTATCACAGGGATTATCAATAACGATTGCATAAATATCTTTTGATTGATCTTTAAAATTAATATTTATTTGTTTTGTTTCTGAATATTTCATCACATCACATAAGCATGGCCAACAACATTTATAGTATTGACCACAAATTTTTTCATCGTTTTCAAGATTAGTAAGTAGTATCTCATCTGGTTGAGCATTAGGAGGAATTAAAGAGCCTGAAACAGCACAATATAATTTATTAAATTGCAAAAATTCTTCATATTCTAAATTTTGGTCTAAAATATATTTAAAAAATCTCGGTCCAGCAGCATTTCTGTTTCCATCTGGAAAAATAGTTGACCAATCGTTAACAAGTCTTTCGTACATTTTTTCTGTATTCGCATTAACCTGATTCATGGGTAAAAAAATCAATAAGAATGGAACTATTGTAAGTAATTTTCGCATACAAATTAAATAGGTTTAGCTTTAAAAATGTAAATCCCTAGTTTTGAATCAATCTCGAATCAATAAGGATCACTTTTTATGTTTTTTAATACTATTTATGGTATTGTCGCACTTGAAGAATTTGACTTATTTTGTGCTAAATACTAGAGAGTAATCATAATTTGGGGCGTCGCCAAGCGGTAAGGCACCGGTTTTTGGAGTCGGCATTCGTAGGTTCGAATCCTACCGCCCCAGCCAAAAAATCCAATAGCAAGTAGTCGTTTTCCAAAGTGGGCACACTATGGTCACACTATCAAAACTATTTTTAATCTACTTTTAATCTTATTGCTGATAAAATAATTTTAATATGATTTATAAATTTTTATTAATTTTACTTTCACTTTTATTTTTAAATTCATGCTTTTCTGACAATATAGTAGGAAAAAAAATTTTATGTCAAAAACTTGATTATCAATCTAAAATTGGTGATCATGCTCGTGCTTATGAATTTATGTCTGATGATATATTAAAAAGAATATCAATGTGGTTTGATGAAGATCTTAATTTATATGAAGTAAAAAGAAACTATCAATTAACTACCGATAGAATTGAAGTTTACCTAAGAAACAACAAAATTGATGAAATAATTAATAGAAAAGATTTATCAATAAATATGCCATATGACACAAATCTAAATTACGCTGAAGGTGAGTGTAAAATGATTAGGGGAGATATTAAAGAAAAATTGAAAAAAATTCATAGTGACCAAAAAGTAGATAATAAAATTAATCTTCTAGACAGAATTAATAACTTCTTTGATAAACTTTTGTACAAAATATAATTTAAAAAATAAAAAAAATTAATGACTAAATCAAATTCAACATGGAAATTTTTGGGACATGTGGGTCTTAATCCTTTTTATGATTATGGTGATAGAATAATAATCACAGATGCCGAAAATTTCCCAAAATATTTTGATCCCAGACGTTATTACATGCCGATGGATAAAAAAGACTATGAAAAAACTAAAGATATACGTCTTAAAAGATATCCTCAAATGAAAGATTTAAGAACTATTGAGGGAATAGATACTAAGTATTTAGAAAGTGACGGTACGATAAATCTTCTTGAACATGAAGAATATTTAGAGATGGGAGAATACAATAGTTATAATGTTCCTTGGAGGAATAATTCAAACAACCGGGCTTCATTGTGGGGTAAATTTATAGATAATAACATTTCAAATGTATTAATTTATCACACTGAACCTAAAAATTTGGATCATGAAACAGATTTTACTCTCAATAAAATAAACAAATGTAATCTAAACTTATATTCTGGATATATTGGTATAGATGAGCCCATAGGTTTTGGTGAAAATGAATTATTAGAAAGTGAATATAAATTTAAATGTCCTGATGGTAGTAAAAAAATTGAGGTTTATGAAATCAATATTAATTATTCTAATGATAAAAATGATACAATTCTATTAGGTACAATAGTTAATTTAGATAAAAATCATAATTTAGAAAATAGTGAAGTTAAAAATTTAATGAAAAAAATTAAAGAAGAAAGTATTATTGAATAATTTTTACTCCCATTGCACTAATTAGCTGAATATCTTCTTGTTTAATATTTACATATCCATCTATTTTTAAAGACTTTAATTTCTTTAACTTAAGAATAGGCTTAAGATTAATAAAGTCTTCCATTAAGTAAGAATGAAGAGTTAATTCTTCAACGTTTATAAGCGTATCGATCATTTCTAAATTTGTTTGTTCTTCAAGGTTGCCTAACTTTAATGTTTTTAAGTTTTTTAGAGAGGTCAAATCGGCATTTTTAATTACTAAATGTGAGTCATCTAAAAGATATAAAGTTAAATCTGTTAAATTCTCAAAATTTTGAAGAAATCCAAAATCCCATAAATCGTATATTACTAATTTTTTAATATTTGGAAGTTTAGTAGAACTAAAATAATCTATTTTAAATGAATGTAATCCACTATCATTATCAAATATTAATTCTTCAAGATTATTTAATTTATTCAAACAAGCAATATCTTTTATCAGAAGTTCATCTTTGTCCATAAATTCACTAGAAAAGTAATTGCTATGTATACGTAATTTTTCTATTTTTTTTACACATTCCCAATGAACAAAATTCTCTAAATTCTTAAATTTTCTAAAATCATCAAAAAAATCCATATCTTGTGAATCAAAATCTACTAAGTATTCTTGATTGAGACTCATATATTGAAAAGGTGTAAGTGTTTCTTGTAATTGTTCTAACTCTTCATCACTTAAAACATCATCTTCAAAATCTTCTGGTTCTGCCGAGTGATCTTTATTTAGCTTCATTTTTTCTTGATTAATTGCACTCATTTGATCAAGAACATCGATGTAAACTTGTCTTTTCTTCTCTAAAAATTCTTCTTTAGAAAATTTTTTATCTTCAAAATCTTTTTCAAGTAATTTTATCTTTTTTTTCCAATCAAGATTTCTTACTTTCTGTTTAATTTTCTCTGCTTTAGTAAAATAATCATCAGCCATTAAGTAATATTAGACATTTTAATTTTTATAGCAATAAAG
>CACHAQ010000017.1 GCA_902577905.1 uncultured Alphaproteobacteria bacterium | reverse complement strand
TTTTATAACATTTGTTTTCGATTTGGAAATAATTGAATCAATTACTTTTTGCTCGATAAGAGGTGCTCGAATAGTATCCAGTGAAGATGGGTTTTTTTCAAAATATTCCATAATCTGCTTTTCTTGACCAGGATATTGGCTAGTATATTGCAATATACCTTTGTTAATTTCTTCTTCAGATACAATAATATTTTCTTCTGAAGCAATATGTTGTATTAATAAACCAAGCTTAACTCTTCTTTCTGAAATTTTTTTATATCTTTTTTTAAGTTCGTCATCTTTTAATAACTTATCATCTTCATCCAAACTACCTTCTGTTTTAGCTTGCTCTAAACGATTCCATATTTGATTAAAATCATCTTCTAGCACTCCATCAGGTAATTCAAATTTATAATTCTTATCTAAAAGATCCATTAATTCTTTTTTTTCTATTTGTTTTATTCCTTGTTCATACTGAGTTTTAATATTATTTACTAGGAACTCTTTAAGTTCTTTTTCTGTTTTGAAGCCATTCTTATCTAAAAACTCTTTTGTAAGTTCAAATTTAATTTTTTCTTCAATTGATATTATTTCAAAGTGAAAAGTTGTTTTTTTAAATTTATCATCTTGAAGAATTTTAGATAAGTTAATTTTTAATTCAATTTTATCTCCAGCTTTTACTTTTTTATCTATCAATTCTTTATTTAAACCTGGAAGTATTTCATCATCAAATCCCAAATCAATGGGAAAATTCTTTTGAGATTTTAAATATTCTGGAAGATCATCTTGAGAGGACTCAAAGTTAACAATAACCTTGTCTGAATTTTTAATTTGTCTCGAAGTTTCAATTTTTTTAAAATTTTTTTGTGAGTCAATAAAACTCTTAAACTGATTTTCTTCTACTTTTTTATCTAATTGAATTTCATACTTATTAATTTTAAGATCCTTAAAATCTTTAAGTTTAATTTCAGGTTTTAAATCCAATTTTAAATTTATAATTATAGGCTTATTTTTTTCATATTTACTAAGTTCAACTTTAGGAGATCTAAAAAGAGAAAACTTTTTTTCATCAATTAATTTTTTTGTATTTGTATCTATTACTTTTTGAATTACTTCATTTAAGACATTATCTTCATATTTTTTTTTTACAATATTTAGTGGAGCTTTACCTTTTCTAAAACCAGGAATATTTACGTTAGGTAGTATTTGATTTATTTTATTATTTACTTCAATATCAATTTCTTCGTAAGGAATTTCTAATGAGTATTCCTTATAAAGTTTCGTTGATTTTAATTCTTTTGTATTCATAACTCATCAAACCTAATGGTAGGCCGGAAAGGACTTGAACCTTCACACCTCGCGGCACTAGAACCTAAATCTAGCGTGTCTACCAATTCCACCACCGGCCCTATTATTATTAGCCTTTTATGTACAATAAATTAAAAAACAATAGGGAAAATTAACTAAATATAAATTGGGGCGAACGATGGGATTCGAACCCACGGCATCAGGCACCACAAGCCTGCGCTCTAACCAACTGAGCTACGTTCGCCATATTACTTAATTAAAAGTTTAATTTTTATTTTAATTCGCTATATCAAAAATATGGAAGTTTCAAAAAGAATATTTAATTTAGAAACAGAAACAGCATTCTCTATTCTTGCCAAAGCCAATGATCTAGCAGCAAAAGGCAAAGATATAATTAATTTGGGAATTGGACAACCTGATTTTCCTACACCAATCAATATTCAAGAAGCTGCTATTAAGGCAATCAAAGATGGTTATCATGGGTATACTCCCTCAAATGGCATACCTGAATTACGAGAAGCAATTTCAGAATTAGTACTAAAAAAATACAAAACAAATATTAAACCAGAAAATGTTTTAATAACTCCAGGAGGTAAGCCCGTAATTTTCATTTCAGCATTATTATTAGGAAGTGAAGATAGAGAAATAATTTTTCCTGATCCTGGTTTTCCAATTTATAGATCTATGATTAAATACAGTGGTGCAAAAGCTGTACCCTTGCAACTTTACGAAAGAGATAATTTTGAAATTAATACTGAACGATTAAAAGAATTAATTTCTGATCAAACAAGTTTGATAATAATAAATAATCCAAACAATCCAACAGGATCATATATGAATAAGAAAAAAATTACTGATCTTGTTAATTTATTAGAGCAGTACCCCAAAGTATCCATTTTAAGTGATGAAATTTATAGTAATATTATTTTTAATAATGAACAAATGCCATCATTATTAGAATACGAAAGTATAAGAGATAGATTAATAGTTCTTGATGGATGGAGCAAAACATATTGTATGACTGGATGGAGATTAGGTTGGAGCATATGGCCAGACAATTTAATTGAACATGCCAACAAAATATGTGTCAATTATAATTCCTGCGCTACCTCAATTTCGCAATATGCAGGAATAGAAGCAATAAAAGGTTCTCAGAAAGAAGTAACAAAAATTGTTAGTGAATTTCGAAAAAGAAAAGAGTACGTTTTTAATGAATTGAATAAATTAGAAAAAATTTCATGTTTTGAACCAGGTGGAGCTTTTTATGCATTTCCCAATATTTCAAAAACTGGATTAAGCGGAAATAAATTTTCAGAAATTGCACTTGAAGAAAAAGGTGTTGCATTAGTTCCAGGCTCTAGCTTTGGCGATAATGCCGAAGAATTTGTTAGAATAAGTTTTGCTAATTCTTTAGAAAACATTAAAGAAGCTATTAATAGATTATCTACGATATGAAAAAAATAGAAGCAATCATTAAACCATTTAAGCTTTCTCAAGTTAAAGAAGCTCTCCATGAACTTGGAATATCTGGGATGACATTAGTTGATGTTAAGGGTTTTGGTAGGCAAAGAGGATCAACTGGTGGAATTGATCCTAGTGATGGGTATGATGATGAATTTTTAGCAAAAATGAAACTAGAAGTTATCGTTGAAGACAATCAGGTAGATGATGTTATTGAATCAATAAAAACTAGTGCTTATTCAGGAAAAATCGGTGATGGTAAGATTTTTGTATCGAATATTGAGCAGGTAATAAGAATAAGAACTGGTGAAAAAGACAGTGATGCTGTCTAATTCTTCTTTACTTTTAGATAAAACCAAGTAATTAAACAATAATCGTTCAACTCTTTTAGAGTCGGAAGTAGGCATTGTGCCGAAGGAACGCATGCAAAAGTTATAAATCGTTCAACCTATTATTATATAGGTCGGAAGTAAGCCTAAAGCTGAAGGAACGCGCATCAAAAGCAGATTTCATAACTAGAGCATGATTTAACCGGGTAACGCTGGATGGCATACCCTTTTGTTGAAGTAAGGAGATAGATATGAAATTAAAAAGCTCGACTCCAAAAGATTTAATGTCTGAAATTAAAGATATGGACATTAAGATGGTTGATATGCGCTTTACTGATATACCAGGAACAACTCAACATTTTACAATACCAATTAAATTTTTAGACGAAGATATATTTTCTGATGGACTTGGTTTTGATGGATCTTCTGTAAGAGGTTTCCAAGAAATTCAAGACAGTGATATGATTGTTTTGCCAGATGCAACCACCGCATACATTGATCCATTTTTTTCAGAAAAAACTTTAGCATTACATTGTAATATTAAGGATCCTGTGACTTTGGTTGATTATAGTCGCGACCCAAGAAATATTGCTAAAAAAGCTGAGGCTTATTTGAAATCATCTGGTATTGGCGATACAGCATTTTTTGGACCAGAGGCAGAATTTTTTGTATTCAACAATGTTCAGTTTGATTCTGGATCAAACTTTGCATTTCATGAAGTTGATTCTGTTGAAGGTACTTGGAATAGTGGCGCTGATGAAAATCCAAACTTAGGTCATAAACCTAGACATAAGGAAGGTTATTTTCCATTACCTCCAGTTGATACACTTCAAGATGTTAGAACTGAAATGGTAATGACAATGCAAGACATAGGTCTTACTGTTGAAGCACACCACCATGAAGTTGCAACAGGTGGGCAGTGTGAAATTGATTTAGAATTTTCACCACTTTTAAAGATGGCTGATGATATGATGAAATATAAGTATGTCGTTAAAAATGTTGCTAGACAACATGGAATGACTGCAACATTTATGCCTAAACCTTTATTTGAAGATAATGGATCAGGTATGCACGTTCATCAAAGTGTTTGGAAAGATGGTGATACACTGATGTACAAGGAAGGGAATTATGCTAACTTAAGTGACTTAGCTCTAAATTATATTGGTGGTATACTTAAGCATGCACCTGCTCTATTAGCTTTTTGTGCTCCAACTACTAACTCTTACAAAAGATTAGTACCAGGCTTTGAGGCTCCAGTAAACATTGTTTATTCTCAAAGAAATAGAACTGCATCTGTAAGAATTCCTGCTTATTCTCAAAGTCCTAAGTCAAAGAGAATGGAATTTAGATGTCCTGATCCAAGTGCAAATCCATACCTAGCATTTTCAGCAATGTTAATGGCGGGATTAGATGGAATTAAAAATAAAATTAATCCTGGTGACCCAACAGATATAAATCTCTACGCTGCTAGCGATGAAGTTTTGTCTAAAATTCAATCTACACCTGGATCTTTAGCTGAATCTCTTGAAGCTCTTGAAAAAGATCATGCATTTTTATTAGAGGGCGATGTATTCACCAAAGATGTAATTGAAACTTATATTAGCTACAAAAAAGAGAGCGAGGTTGACCCTATTAATATCAGACCTCATCCACACGAGTTCAAATTATACTACGACGTGTAGAATTATACTTATATCTATAAAGAAAACCGCCTTAGGGCGGTTTTTTTTATGTTTTTACAACAACACTTTTGATAAGAAATATTTGTGGCTAAGAAATCTACTTATAATGCCAAAGATATTGAAGTACTTGAGGGTCTTGAGCCCGTTCGTAAAAGACCAGGTATGTATATTGGTAGTACAAACCAAGATGGACTTCATCATTTAGTTAACGAAGTACTAGATAATAGTATAGACGAGGTTTTAGCTGGTCACGCAACTGATATAAGTTTTCAGTATAAAAAAGATGGTTCGATAAAAATAAAAGATAATGGAAGAGGTATTCCTATTGATTTTCATCCAAAATATAAAAATAAAAGAGCGCTTGAAGTAGTTTTAACTACACTTCACGCTGGTGGTAAATTTAATAGTAATGCTTACAAAACTTCTGGAGGATTGCACGGGGTTGGGATTTCTGTTGTTAATGCATTAAGCTCTTTATTAAAAGTTCAAGTCTTCAAAGATGGAAAAGTATATCAACAAGATTATTCGAAAGGGAAAGTTAAGACAAAAATAAAAATTGAAAAATGTAGCAAAAAATTAAAAGGTACAGAAATTTCTTTTGTCCCAGATGAAAGTATATTTGAAGAAACACAATTTGTTCCAAAAAAATTATATGATTTTATAAATATGAAATCAGTATTAGTTGGAGGCACAACCATCAACTTTGAAATTGATAAAGAATTAATTAAAGATAAAACCCCTAACAAAAAAAGTTTTTTTTATAAAAATGGAATTGAAGATTATTTTCAATTAGAATACGCAAACAACTCTAAATTATTTGAAAAAAATTTTTTATTGAAATCAAAAATTAAAGATAATGAAAATTTTGCAACATTAATTTCATTTAACACTAATGAAACTTCAAGTTTAATGTCATATTGTAATACCATTGAAACACCAGATGGTGGCTCTCATGAAAATGGTATTCGTAATGGAATTTTAAAAGCTATAAAACTTTATGGTCAAAAAAATCAATTTTCAAAAATAGGTAATATCAATCACAGTGATATTTTTGATTACTCTAACGTTATTATTTCTATCTTTATTAATGATCCAAGTTTTGAAGGCCAAACTAAAAAGAGAATAATAATGCCAAGTTTACAAAAAGAAATTGAAACAAAAACACAACAAGAATTTTTATTATGGTTAAACTCTAATAAGAAAAATTCAAAAATACTTTTAGATAATTTAATTGAAAGAGCACTGCAGAGAACTGATTTATCAAAAATTAAAGAGTTAGATAGAAAAAGTATTAAAGAACGAAATCGTCTTCCAGGCAAATTGGTAGATTGTTCGAGTAAATCTATAAAAGATTCTGAGATATTTATTGTTGAGGGTGATAGTGCTGGAGGTTCTGCTAAGCAAGCAAGAAATAGAGAATTTCAAGCAATACTTCCTTTAAGAGGAAAAATATTAAATGTTTATAATGTTGGGTTATCTAAAATTGATGATAACAATGAAATACAAAACCTTATTCAGTCTTTAGGATGTGGAATTGGAAAAAATTTTGAAATTTCAAAACTTCGATATGAGAAAATAATACTAATGACTGATGCTGACGTAGATGGCTCACATATAGCAACTCTACTTATTACTTTTTTTTATAAATATATGAAAAGTTTAATTGATGAAAATAAACTGTATCTTGCAATGCCTCCTCTATTTAAAATTTATAACAAAAATAAATCTTTTTATGCATATGACGAAAAAGAGAAAGATAAATTGATTGAAATAGAATTTAAGTCTGACAATTATAACATCACGAGATTTAAAGGGCTGGGTGAAATGCCTGCAGATCAATTGAAAGAGACAACTATGGATCAAAAGAAAAGAAATCTAATTTTAATTAACTCAGAAAAAGCAAAAAAAGATTTAAAAATTACAGAAAATTTATTTGAAACTTTAATGGGAAAACAAGCAGAGTTACGTTTTAAATTTATTCAAAATAATGCTAATTTTATTAAAAATTTAGATATCTAATATATGAGTAAATATTTCTTAGTGATAGATCAAGGAACAACAAGTTCAAGAATTGTACTTTATAATAAAAAATTTGAAATTTTTGATATTGTTCAAAAAGAATTTGAGCAATATTTCCCCAATGAAGGATGGGTAGAGCATAATGCAACAGAAATTTGGGATGATGTTAGAAATTTAATTTCAAAAATATTAAAAAAAAATAAGTTAAATTCAAAAAATATAATTTCAATTGGAATTACCAATCAAAGAGAAACAACAGTTTTGTGGAATAAGAAAACTGGGAAACCAGTTTACAGAGCAATAGTATGGCAAGATAGAAGAACAGCTAATCTTTGTGAAAATTTAAAAAGAAAAGGGATTGATAAAAAAATTCAAAAAATAACTGGTCTAGAGCTTGATCCATATTTTTCAGCTACTAAAATTAAATGGATTATTGATAATGTTAAGGAAGTAAATAAGAATTTAAAAAGTAATAATTTACTTTTCGGAACAATAGACACCTGGCTATTATGGAAATTAACCAAAGGAAAATCTCACCTAACAGATATATCAAATGCCTCAAGAACCATGATTTTTGATTCTCAAAAAGAGCAGTGGTCTGACAAAATTTTAAAAATATTTAATATTCCAAAAAATATCTTACCAACTGTAGTTGAAAATGCATATGATTTTGGCTCTACTAAATTATTTGGTGATTCAATACCAATTGGAGGTATGGCTGGAGACCAACAGTCAGCAACAATTGGTCAAGCTTGTTTTAAAAAAGGGCAATCAAAAAGTACGTATGGTACAGGCTGTTTTCTTCTTATGAATATTGGAGAAAAATTTAAATTATCTAAAAATAGATTACTAACAACTGTTGCTTTTAAAATAAATGGTAAAAAAATGTTCTGCTATGAAGGAAGTATTTTTGTAGCAGGCTCTGCCATACAATGGCTTCGAGATAATTTAAAATTTATAAAAGATTCTAGTGAAACTGATAAATTGTATAAAAAAGCTAATAAAGATGAAAGTTTATTTTTTGTCCCAGCCTTAACTGGACTTGGCGCCCCATATTGGAACCCTAATGCAAGAGGAACATTTTTTGGCATCACTAGAAATACGTCTAAAGAAGATATCATTAAAGCAACTTTGGACAGCCTATCTTTTCAAACTTATGAATTAATTGAGTGTATGGAAAAAGATTCTAAGACTAAGATTAGTGAAATAAGAGTTGATGGAGGTATGGTTAAAAATAATAGCTTTCTACAAAGTTTAGCAAATATTTCTCAAATTAAAATTATTAGACCAAGTAATGTTGAGACTACTTCGCTTGGCGCAGCATATCTTGCAGCAATTCAATCTGGATATTTAAAAAATACAAGCCAAATAAGTAAACTTTGGAAAAAAGATAAAACAGTAAAAGCAAATATTAACAAATCCATTTCAACTTCTAGTATTAGTAAGTGGAAATCAATTATAAATGTAGTCAATAATTTTTATTAAGATTTAACCAATTTGAAAGTTCTAAAGAATGGATTTCTTCATCAACTACATCATCATATATATGTAATTCTTTTTTCTCAAGATTATCAGGGTTTTGTAAAATCATTTTTTCATTTTCAAATTCTGATAAATTTTCATATACTTTTTGTTCCAACAAAATATCTTTTCTCATTTCCATAAGTCCGGCCATCCATTTTGAACTAAATTCTGGATGGTATTGCACTGCCCAAACACTTGATTGATTTACTTCAAAGCTTATAGATTGGAATTGACTGATATTATTTGAGGCTAGTACCTTAGTTTCTTTTGGAAGCTTTTCAGCTTCATCATAATGCCAACAGAGTGCATTAAATGATTTTTTTTTGTTTTCATACATGGGATGAATTTCACCATCTTGATTTAATGTAATATTTTTAGCTAAAACTGCTTCAAGGCCATTTGGATTTTTTCTTACTTTACCTCCTGCGGCAGTTACTAAAACCTGAAGCCCCCAACAACTACCAAATATTTTATTCTTTTTTTTAAATAATTCTTTAGCTAGCTCTATTTGATTTGTTATAGACTTTGTCTCATTATATATATTTAGTAGACTTCCCGTCCAAGCAATCGCTTCGAAGTCATCAAGACTTATGCCTAAGGGAAGATAATTATTATGAACTGCAGGATGAATTGTTGTAATATTGATAGTTGAACTAGAATATTTTTTTAAAACTTTTTCATATACTTGAAATTGAGTATCCATACCCAATTTTGTATATCGATCAGAAGCTTCTTTTTCATTTCCATCGACTAATAATATGTTCATATTTATCTTTATTTTTCATCTATCATGAAATATGTAAAACTTCATGAAAATTAAACTTGGTATCGCGCCTATTGCCTGGAGTAATGATGATATGCCAGAACTAGGAGGTGACACTCCTATTGAAAAATGTTTAGAGGATGCAAGCACATCTGGATTTTCAGGTATCGAATTAGGTGGAAAATTTCCGAGAAATCCTGGAATAACAAAATATCTTTTAGAAAAATTTAATTTAAAAATGCCAGGTGGTTGGTATGGTGCAATGCTTAGAGAAAGAAGTGTAAAAGAAGAATGGATAGCACTCCAAGATCATTTAAATTTATTAAAGTTAATTAATGCGGATGTTTTTGTTTTTGCTGATGTATCTGGTTCAATCCAAGGCGATCAATCAAAAGCTCTTAGTAAAAGACCAATACTTGAAAAAGATGAATGGGATAGCTATTGCAAAAAAATCAGTGAATTATCTGATATGCTGATGGATGAAGGAATGCCAATGTCGTATCATGAGCATATGGGAACTATTATACAGTCCGAGGAAGATGTAGATCGATTTATGGATATGACAAATCAAAATACATTTTTGCTTTACGATACTGGACACTTAATGTTTGCTGAAGCAAATTACGAAAGAGTATTAAAAAATTATATTTCTCGAATTAACCATGTTCATTGTAAAGATATTAGAAAAGATGTTTTTTTAAAATCTATTAACGATGACTTAAGTTTTAGAGAGTCTTTTTTAGATGGTGTTTTCACTGTTCCAGGAGATGGTTGCATCGATTACGATCCATTAATTAAGATACTATATGAGGCAAATTATCATGAATGGTTAATTATTGAAGCTGAGCAGGATCCTAAAAAAGCAAACCCTCTTGAATATGCAAAATTAGGACATAATTACTTGCATAATATAATAACAAAAAATGGGTATATTCTTTAAAATAACGATAAGTACTTTAATTTCATTCATTCCTTTATATGTTCTAGCTCACAAAGTAACATTAGAAGACAAATCGTTAGAAAAGATTGTTAATGAAAGAATGGCAATAATGCAAAAAATTAAAAGCACATCATCGAAACTTTACAGATTTATAAATTCAGATCAATATGAACAAATGTTAGAGCTTAATGAAACTCTTCTTCACTCAGCATCTGAATTTAAAGATTTTTATCCTGAAAATAGTCAAGCAGAAGGAGCTAGTGATAATATTTGGAGTGATCGTGAGATATTTAATGAATATAACCAAAACTTTGTAGATGATATCGAAATGATATCATTAAGTATAGAATTAGAAGATAAAGAGATGATAAGTGATGCTATTAAAGCAATGGCTGCAAATTGCAGCACCTGTCATAAAAAATTTAGAAATTAATTATTTAATCTCAAGTGTGGATTATATTTCCACTCTAAATATTTAACAAATTGAACCATTAGAAAGTTTAAAAAAAGATAAAGAATTCCTGCAGCAATAAATGCTTCAACAGGTGCAAATGTTTTAGCCATAATCTTTCTAGCAATACCTGTCATTTCCATGTATGTTGTCAGACTAACTAAAGAGGTTGCTTTAACCATTAGTATTAATTCATTACCGTAAGACGGTAGAACTTTTCGTATAGCAATAGGTAGAATAATTTTTCTTAAAAGTAAAAATTTTCCAAACCCAAGAGATAGGCCTGATTCAACCTGACTTTTCTCAATTGATTGAATACCACCTCGAAAAATTTCTGCTCCATATGCAACAGTATTAATTGTAAGTGCTATTACTCCGCACCAAAAAGGTTCTTTCAATGCGTACCATAAAAAACTTTCTCGAATAAATTTTACTGAACCTAAACCAAAATAAATTAAATATATTTGAACAAGTAAAGGTGTTCCTCTAATGACAAAAATATAACTAGCAATTGTTCTTGATATTAATGCAATTTTAGAAACTCTGCCTAGAGCAAATAATAATGCTAAAACAAAACCAACTGGTAATGAAATTAATAATAATAAAATTGTATTATCTAGGCCAGATAGGATCAAAAAGAAATTTTTATAAATTAGAGAATTTTGAATACTATTTAAAAATTCAATCATGTAGAAAATCCTTTTGAATAATTTACTTCTAACGTTTTAAAAACCCTGCCAGAGATTGTTGTTAAACATAAATACAATATTGCGGCTGTTATTAAGAAAGTTAAAGGTGAATGCTCAACGTTAGAAGATATTCTAGATTGACGCATGATTTCAACAAGACCAGTTACAGAAATTAAGGAAGTATCCTTAAGAGTTATTTGCCATACATTCCCTATTCCCGGTAAAGCATGTCTTATAACTTGAGGCGAAATAACTTTAAAAAAAATACTAAATTTATTCATACCCAGTGATCTTGCAGCTTCTATTTGACCCTTAGATATAGCCAAATAAGAAGCTCTTAAAACTTCACTGGAATATGTAGCTGATATTACTGCAATGGCAATTGTCGCAATTGTAAGTGCGTTTAGTTCTATATATTTATTATATCCAAATACTTTAGCGATACTCATAACAACAGCATTGCCGCCAAAGAAAATTAGATAAATAACTAATAATTCAGGAACACCTCTTATTACTGTTGTATAAAAATTTGCAATAAATCTTGTTATTCTGTTTTGTATTATCTTTGCCCAAACTGTAATAATTGCTAAAAAAAGACCCAACCCCATTGATAAAATACTTACTAGTAAAGTCATGAGTGTTGCAATAAGAAATTCATCGCCCCACCCTGCATCTCCAAATATAAGCTTATCAAATTTAAACATATAAAAGTAAACAAGTAATGATGAAAAATATACTTGTCTACCTTCTAATATATCAAATTTTAAATCAGAACTTTTTCTATTTCTTCAATCACTCTAGAGACGGGTATTTTATTGATATTTTTTGAGTTAAAATCACTTGAAGATATTGAAAGTAGATTTGGATTTTCAGGAGTAAATTTTTTTGAATCTTTTGGCCCGAAGAGTTTAATTAATGGGCAATATCCAGTTGATAACATATGACTAACACCGCTATCGTTTGAAATGGCTAATTGTAAATATTTGGTTGTAGCCATAATAATTTCTATATTTTGAAATCCAGTAATATGTTCCTCAATAAATATTGAATTAGGATAAAGATTTTTTAATTTTTCTTTTAAATATAATTCATCAGGTCCAATAAAAAAAACTATGGTTTTATTATTTCTTTCAAAATAATTACATAACTCAATATATTTCTCTAAAGGCCAAATCTTATTTTTTTCACCTGCACCAGGTGCAATACCTACGTAGCTTTTATTTTTTGGTAAAATCTTACTTATTAATCCTTCCAGATTTTCACTTATCGGAATTTTAAAATCACTTCTATTATTTTTAATAACTATTAAATCTAATAGATCTAAAATATAGTTTAAATAATACTTTCTTTTCTTATTATTTTTAATTTTTTTAGTAGAAAAAAAACCATTAGCAGATCCAGAAATAAAATTTTTATGTTTTATTCTTTTTAATGCTACAGTTCTAATTACTGATTTTTGTGTATCTAAAATATAATCAAAAAATTCATTTTCTAGTTTATATCTTTTAGATATTTTATTCCAAAATAATGGACTAAGGTCTGCTTGATCAAGAATCTCATCAATATAATTACTTGCAATGAATTTAAGAGTGCTTGAATAAACAGTTTTACCCTTATTAGTAAGCCAATATAATTTATAGTCTGGAAGTCTTGTTTTAATTTCGTGAAGAAGTTGTAATTTAATTATTCCATCTCCAATTTTTTCACCATTTGAAAAAACTAAAATTTTTTTAGTCATAATAGAACACTTTAACACAAATTTTTTAAGAGTCTAATTTTGAAGAATTATAGGATTAAATAGCGTAAATAAAACAAAACATTTCGAGGGTGATTAAAGGTAACATTTACGACCTAATTATCTAACCAAAAATTATCAAAACTTAGACTTTTCTCTAATAAAAGCTTTGTAGTTTATCTTTGCAAAAGCAAAAAAGTTACCCTCAAAAAAAAGTAAAAAAAAGTGGTGCCCAGGGGCGGAATCGAACCACCGACACAGGGATTTTCAGTCCCTTGCTCTACCAACTGAGCTACCTGGGCACAAAATATCAGATAAAGTATTTATAATTAAATTCAATTAAAAATATAATAATTAGTCGGATTTTATTTCTAAGCCATGTTCATCTGTAAGCCATTTCATTAAATCAAGATTGGCACATTTTTTTGAACAAAAAGGTATGAAAGGTTCTTTAGAAACCTTTTTACATGTTGGGCATTTAGATTTTTTTTTTAGAGAAATGATATTATTTTTTTTAGATTTTTTTACTTCCATCTAAAAGTAATTCTGCCTTTAGTTAAATCATATGGCGTCATTTCTACTGTAACTTTATCACCAGCTAATACTCTGATTCTATTTTTTCTCATTTTACCAGATGAGTGAGCTAGAATTTCATGATCATTTTCTAATTTTACTTTAAACATTGCATTTGGGAGAAGTTCTAACACAACTCCTTGAAATTCAATCGATCCTTCTTTTGGCATATTTTAATTGCTTATAGTAAAAATTATTTCTTTTGTCTAATTTTAACTGACAATTTGTGTCCATCTAAACCTTCGAGTCCCGACATTTTTTGCGTGTCCTCCGATAGAATATTAAAAGATTTTTGGTTCATCTCAACACAAGAGCTTCTTTTCATAAAATCTAAAACGCCTAAACCTGATGAAAATTTTGCAGCTCCTGATGTGGGTAATACATGATTAGTTCCTACAATGTAATCACCAAAAGCTTCAACAGAATACTCACCTAAAAATATACCACCAGCATTATTTATTTTTGATAATAATTTTTTATTATTAGAAATGTGAATATGTAAATGTTCAGGAGCAACAAAATTTATAATTTCTGAAGCAAGTTCTATATTATCGACCAAAGCAATAATTCCATTATTATTTAAACTTTTTTCAATTATTTTCTTTTTTGATAAATCTTTTTTAATTTTTTTAATTGAACTTAAGACTTTAGTTACAAAATCTTTACTATCCGTAATTAAAATTGATTGCGCATTTTCATCATGTTCTGCTTGAGCTATTAGATCTGAAGCTACCCAATCTGGATTATTGTTGTTGTTTGCAACAACTATTATTTCAGATGGTCCTGCTAGTAAATCTATACCTACTTTTCCATACAATTGTTTTTTTGCCTCTGCTACATAAGCATTACCAGGTCCAAATATTTTGTTTACTGGCTCAATAGTTTGAGTGCCAAAAGTTAGCGCGCTAATAGCTTGAGCTCCTCCTACAAAATATGTTTCGTTAATACCTAATTCCTTTATTAATTTTATAAAATATGGATTAATTGATTTAGTTGGTGGTGTTATACAAACAATTCTTTTTACTCCAGCTATGATTGCAGGTACTGCATTCATAATTAAAGATGAGGGATAAAAAGCCCTTCCTCCAGGTACATATAAGCCAACTGAGTCAATAGGTTTCCATACAGATTTCAATGTTGCACCATTGTTAGTATAGATAATATTTTTAGGTAATTGTTTTTTGTGAAATGATGAAATATTTTTTATAGCTTTTTTAAAACTATTAAATATTTGTGGCTCAACTTTAGATTGTATTTTTATTTTAGATAAATCTAAACTAAGATCATTTTTGCTAATTTTAACTTTATCAAATTTTGCCGCATACTTAATTAGAGATTTATCGCCATTTTTTTTTACATCATAAATAATTTTTTTTACATCTCCTTGAATTGATTTACTTGATAATGAATTTCTTTTTTCAATTATTGTTTGAAGTTGGTTATAAAAATTTGTGTTAAACTTTATTATTTTCATTTTACAAAAGTACCTATTTCAGAAATAATTTCTGAAACCTCATTCATATTTGTCTTATAAGCTGATCTATTAACAATTAATTTAGATTGAATTTTCATTATTTCTTCAATTTCAGTCAAACCATTCTCCTTCAATGTTTTTCCGGTAGAAACTAAATCTACAATTCTTCTACACATATTTAAAGAGGGGGCTAATTCCATTGAACCACTTAGTTTGATAATTTCTACTTGTATTCCCTTATTATAGAAAAATTTTTTAGTAATATTTGGGTATTTAGTTGCAATTCTTATATTACTCCATGTTTCTGGATCCTCTTTTTTTAATAAAGATTTCAGAGCAGCTACAGAAATTCGACAATGACCAATATTTAAATCCAGCGGAGCATATATTTCTGAGTAATCAAATTCATTAATTACATCTTCACCAGCAATGCCTATTTGCGCAGCTCCAAAAGCAACAAATGTACATGCATCAAAGGCTCTTACTTTGATATACTCAATATTTCTTTTTTTAGATTTAAAAGTTAACTTTCTTGTATCTTTATCAAATAGTAGAGGATCAGGGGCAAAACTTGTTTTAAGTAACAAGTTTTTACATTCTTTTGTTATTCTGCCTCTTGGTACTGCAATAACTATTTTGCTCATAAATTGCAGGCTTTTATATTGTGATCAAAGAAAAAACTAGAAAAAGTTAGTTTTTCTTTCTTTTTATATTTACTCCCAAGCTACCTAATGTTTTTTCAATATTTTCATAGCCTCTATCAAGATGATAGACACGATTTAGTGTTGTTTGACCGTTTGCATTCATAGCAGCTAACACTAAACTTATGCTAGCTCGTAAATCACTAGCCATTACCTGCGCACCTTTAAATGTTTGATTACCTATAATTGTAGCGGTATCTTTTTCTACTGTAATATTTGCACCTAATCGATTCAGTTCAGGAACATGCATGAATCTATTTTCAAAAATTGTTTCTTTAATTTTTGAATTCCCATCAGAGATACACATAAGAGACATTAGCTGAGCTTGTAAATCGGTGGGGAAGCCTGGATATGGACTAGTAGAAAGACTAGTAGATTTTAATTTTGATCCCTTAAAAACTTTTATTGAATCTTTATTTACTTTTAATTTTGCACCCATTTTTTTTAAAATATCAATTAAAGATTTTAAATAAATAGTATTAAAGTTATTTATTTCTAAAGCTGAATTTAACATCAAAGCTGCAATTATATATGTGCCAGCTACAATTCTATCAGAAATAATCCCATGCTCTGCTTTTTTTAAATTTGTAACACCTTGCACAAGAATAGTTTTTGTTCCATGACCTTCTATTTTTGCACCCATTTTTATAAGACAGTTTGACAAATCTTCTATTTCTGGTTCTCTTGCAGCATTAGAAATTTTAGTTTCACCTTTTGCCAATACCGAGGCCATTAGTATATTTTCTGTTGCTCCTACACTTGGAAAAGGTAATTTGATTTTATTTCCAATTAATTGTGATTTAACACTGCCAACAACAAAACCATTTTGAATATCAAAATTAGCTCCCAATTTTGATAAACCGGCAAGATGTATATCTATTGGCCTAGTTCCAATGGCACATCCTCCTGGTAAAGATATTCTAGCCTCGCCAAATCGAGAAAGTAATGGACCTAGTATCAATATAGAGGCTCTCATTTTTCGCACAACATCATAATCCGCTGATAGATTCTTAATTTTTGAGGAAGTTATTTTTAATTTATTTTTTTTGTGTTCAATTTTTACACCATAATTTTTCAATAATTTTATTAAATTTAGAACATCAACCACATTTGGTACATTTGAGAGTTTTAAAGTTTTTTCTGATAAAAGAGAAGATACTATAATCGGTAGTGCAGAATTTTTTGCACCATGAACATCAATTGAACCGGAAATTTTAGAACCTCCTTTTATTATTAATTTATCCATTTTTGCTAATAGCTTTTTTTCTTTTTAAAATATTTGATTTGAGTTTTTTTTCTAACCTTTTTAATCTCGTTAAGCGTATTTCTTTTTTAGAATCATCTTTTGCATGATGTGTATCTTTTTCTTTATTTAGTTTATCTGTCACAAATAAGATTTAATTATTGTTATTATTTTTTTTTAATCCATTTTTAGAACATTTCTTTGAACAATATAAAACATTTTTCCAATCTCTTTCCCATTTTTTTCTCCAAGAGAATGGCTTATTGCAAACAATACAAACTTTAGATGGTAAGTTTTTCTTCAAGATTTTACTCAAATAGGTAAAAATATCCGTAGGCAACAACTAATGCAGGAATTGCACTATAAAGTGTGGCTAAAATCGCAGCTTTTGGGGCAAGAGCAATTGCTGGAAATAAAGCATCACCATCATTTGAAATGGCATTACCAAGCTCTGCAGAAAGAGGAATATAGCCATTTAGATAAAACGTTGCTACAACAACTTGCGGTCCACAACCAGGTAAAAACCCAAATAAAATTGCTACTAATGGAACAAACGGTAGCCATAAATCAAAAAATATTTTTAAATCTAAACTTGTAAAGTACATAAATATTTCAAAGACAAGGAAACCACTGATGACCCATGTGGTTACAAAATTAGTTGTATCAACTACTCTTGATAATAATCCTCTACTTTTGTCAGTTGAGCATTGAAAATCACTTAATGGATTTAATGACCACATAAATATTGAAAGTATTGCTCCAGATGAAGCTACAAAAACTAAAAGTGAGTTATAAGCTGGTGAAACAAATTCAATCTGGAATGCAACTAGAATACCTAAAATAAAACCAGGAATAAATAAAAAAAGCCAAAAGAAATTAAAATTCGATACAAAAGTTTTATTTATTTTTTCAAATTCAACTTTTATTTTTGTCTCTGATTGCATAAAATTTATGCCATGAAAAAAATCAATTATATAACCTGAAATTGATCCAACAATTATTCCAATACCAAATATTAAAAGTCCTGTTGTGGGCTCAATAGCAAGTATTAAAAAAGCTGCATCACCCATTGTTGCTGTTAATACCGCTACCAAAGAACCAAAAGAAATACGACCCTGAATATATTGTGTCACAACTATTATAGCTCCACCACAGCCAGGTATCGCGCCTAAAAATGCAGCTATACCAACATGGAACTTTTGTGTTTTAGATAAAAAATTCTTTACATCAAATTTTGTTAAACTATCCAAACCAATAAAAACAAATAGAGTAAATCCAACAAAAACAGATACCTGTATGTAAGCATCTATCATTGATGATCGAATAACTTCACCAAATTCACCTCCTTGAAAAACAAGAGAAAGTAATAATAGACCAAAGAAAGATTTCTTTAATAACCTTCCATCATTCTCAAGAATAATCTTTGTTTTTTCATTAATAGCGTTAATAAGCGCATTCATTAAATATATATATAGCTAATAATTATAGCTATGGCTACATTTTCTATTAATTTTTGTTGATTATTATGCTAAAAAAAAGGATGTCATTCAGCAAAGTCCGAAATGCTCATAAAACTGAAAATACTGAAGATTATTTAGAACTAATTGCAGAACTTTTAAATTCCAAAGGTGAAGCTCGTATCGTTGATATTGCTGAAAGTTTGGGTATTGCGCAAGCTACAGCAAATAAAACAATACAAAGATTACAAACACAGGGTTACATTAAAAGAGAACCTTATCGATCAATTTTTTTGACTTTTAAAGGTCAAAAAATAGCAAGTGAATCAAAAAAAAGGCATAATATAGTATACAATTTTTTACTAAATCTTGGTTTAGATAAGAATACGGCCTCTGAAGATGCTGAAGGAATAGAGCATCATGTTAGCGAAAAGACACTTAGAAAAATGGATAATTTTAACTCAAAAAAATAAATTTAATCTATTGCCAAATCAATTTTATCTAGTGTATAAAAAAAAGAAGGGACACGGCGAAATACCCCTTCTTTTCATATTTGGTTTATGGATAGAAAATAAACCTAAGTTATAAATACCCGATTCTCGGTTTTGGCTCAATTTTTTTAATTAAAAAACCTAAATTTTTAATATTTTTGTAATAAAACAATTTTGATTTTTATTTTGTTTTTAAAATCTTTATTCAAAGGTAAATAATTTAAAGGTCTAGAAATTTTAATGATTTTTAATGACTTTAAATGTTTTTTTAAAATACTTAAAAAATCCTGATGCTGCCATAAATCAATTCTATGTGTAAATAATACTAAGCCATTATTTTTAATATTTTTATTAATATTGGCAAAAAGTTTATCAAAGTTTTTACAATACGTCATAGAACCTATTAGAGAAATAAGATCAAATTTTATTTTATAATGATGCAATTGTTCAAAGTTTTTTATTTGTAATTTTTTATAAATTTTTTTACGAGATGAAATTTTTAAGCTTTTTTTTGAAATATCTGAGCCATAAATGTTACTTTTTGGATAAATTTTTTTTAACTCAGTACCAAATAAACCAGTCCCACAAGCTAAATCTAAAATATTTTTTGGTTTTGTATTAATTGTTTCTTTTAAAAATTTTATGCTTTTTTTAGGTGCTTGATAATTCCATAACTTCAATGTCTTATCGTAATTTTCTGACCAATCATCATAGTATTTTGTTGTTTTAGTTAAATTACCAACACCCGAGACTAAAGATTTAAAATTACTCATATTTTAGGGAGGGAATTTTTTTTCTTATTTTTTTTACCTCTAAAAGATTGATTGTTGAGTTTAGTATAGAAGGTTTATTTTTAGCAGTATTTACAATCTTACCCCAAGGATCAACTAAGAGAGAATATCCATAAGTTTTTCTATTCATATGATGATTTCCACACATACCTGTTGCAACAATAAATACATTATTTTCTATAGCTCTTGATCGATTTAAAATTTCCCAATGATCTTTCCCTGTAGGTCTTGTAAATGCAGCTGGAACTAAAATTATTGCACAATCTTTTTTGGCAAGTTTCCTGTATAAAGAAGGAAATCGTAAATCATAACAAATTGTCATTCCTAATTTAATATTATTAATTTTTGCATAAGTTATTTTAATACCAGCTTGAAACAAAGATGACTCTTGATGTTTTTCTTTTTTATTAATTTTGACATCAAACATATGAATCTTATTATACGTTTTTTCTATAACACCGTTATTGTTTATGAAATAAGATCTATTCACAAGTTTTCTTTGATTTTTAACTTTTAAAAGTAAAGAGCCTAGATTGATGGTAACTTTATTTTTTTTAGCAAAATCTTTTGCCATTTTCAAAACTGGACAGGTGTTTTGATATGGTGCATTTGATATTAAATAATTTTTATCATTAGTAATAATGTTTGAACATTCTGGTGTACAAATTAAGTGAGGCTTAAATTTTAAAATATTATTAAAACTTTTCTCAAGAATCTCTGCATTTAAAGTAGGGATATGACTTGCTTGAAATTGAACTTGAGATATTTTTAATTTATTCATTAATTTTATTTAAACTTAAGTAAAAAAACAAATCCAGAAGTAAATACAATAATAGATAGTAAATACATATTTAAAGTTAGGGAAAATGTTTCTGCAAGAAAACCAATTGCTGCTGGCATAATCATTGTAGAAGATAATCCAATAGTTATGAGATTAGTTACAGTCATAGGAATACTCTCGTTAGACTGCTTAACAGCTTGGCGAATAACTATGGGAACCAAATTTGCAATAGCAAATCCATAAATGCATAAGACTCCTAGTATAATATAAAAATTGTTTGTTAATAAAGACAGAAGCATTATTGATGCTCCAATCATTACAAAATGACAACCTACAACTTTCTCAGTAAATAAATCAATTAAGGAGTTAGAGAATAAATTTGCTAAAATACCCCCGATACTAAAAAATATTAAACCCATACTTGCAAGATAAAGAGGGGTATTTAAATCTTTTGATAGCCATAATGTAGACCAATCCATAATTATACCGCCCGACCCAAAAACAAAAAACAATAAGAGCCCAAATATAAGAACATTTGACTCGGGAATTTTAAATTTTTCACCTCTACCTTTAAAATCTAAATTACTAGGTAATCCCAAATGAAGAACAAATAACGCTACTAAAATTGAAGAAAAAGATAAAACAAGAAAAAATATAAATGGCTCAAAGCTATAGCGCATAATTATACCAGCTAAACCTCCACCAACAAGAATACCAATATTGAAACCCATTGCGTAATAAGGAGTAATAATTTTCTTAAAATGCTTTTCAATTAGTTGGCAATGTATTCCTCCAATTGGTCCAGAAGCACCCCATCCAATTCCAGCTGGAATAAAAGTTAATAAAAAATAAAAATATGATGGAGATATAATTGCTAGCAAAGTAGAAAAAGTAATAAGTGGAAAAGCTAAAGACATTACTAGCTTTGTTCCATATTTTGGCACAAGTATTCTTCCAGCAATTTGGTTGGATAATACAAAAAAAATCCCAAAAATTAATATTGAGAAACTTAAATCGGATTCATCAATTGATAATCTATTCATATTCCATGGAGTAATGCCAAAGTAACACCCAACAACAATCATAGGGTAACTTGATGTAATTATTGAAGCTAAAGTTGCTCTTCTAAATATCTTAGTTTCTTCTAACAAAATTTATTACCAACGATGATGTACATCATCATAGAAAAATTTTGTATAGATATCACTTATTTCATTCATCAAAGAAGAAATTTCTTTAATTTCACTGGAGGCAGTATTTAGATCAACATGATCTTTGTTTTTTGCTCCTGGAATTACAACACTCACAGCTTCATGCATTAAAATCCATTTAAGAGATAATTGAGAGAGAGTTACTTCACTGGGAATAATATTTTTAAGTTCTTCGACAGCTTCCAGAGCTTTTGAATAATTGACTCCAGAGAATGTTTCACCAACATCAAATGCATCGCCGTTGATATTATAATTTCGATGATCATCAGGAGCAAAGGAAGAATTTTTATCAAATTTTCCTGATAACAAACCGCTAGCAAGAGGAACTCTAACTATGATTGCTACTTTTTTTTCTTTTGCTATTTTAAATAATTCTTCTGCAGGTTTTTGTCTAAAAATATTAAATATAACTTGAATAGACTTTGTTTGAGGTTTTTTTATACATTCTAATGCTTGATCAACTGTTTCAACGCTAAAACCATAATTTTGTATTTTTCCTTTACCTACTAAATAATCTAACATTTCAAAAGTATGACCAGATGAATAAACTTCAGTTGGAGGACAATGCATTTGTAAAAGATCGATAGTTTCAATATTTAGATTTGATAATGATCGGTCTACAAATGACTCCATTAAATCTTTATCATAATAACCATTTGCAACGTGCGGGTTAATACGTCGACCAGCTTTTGTTGCTACATAAATTCTCTCAGAAATAGAATTTATAAAATTTCCCACAAATTTTTCACTTCTACCATCACCATAAACATCAGCTGTATCAAAAAAGTTTACTCCATTTTCAAATGATGATTGTAATACCTCATTTGCCTTCTCTTCACTAACATTTCCCCAATCAGCGCCAATCTGCCAACAACCTAAACCTATTTCAGATACATTCCAATCAAGAGAGCCAAATTTTCTATATTTCATATTCTAACTTAAGATTATCTGTTCTGTTACTAAAGTCCCATTATCAACAACTAAACCTGCTCCACCTTTAAGAAAAGGAGAGTCATCATCCTCAACTTCAATAATAACTTTATCATTAATATGTCCAATAATTTTATTTTTTATTACTGTCATTTTTAAATTATATTCTTTAAAAAATTCTACTTCAAATTCTTCTTCTTTTAATATTTGATAATCATTATTCATCTTTCCAATACGTAACTTATTCTCTTTACAAATTTCAAAGGCATAGTATTTATTTACACCTTGGACTCTTGATACTATTCCTCCAGAGTCACTAGACTGCAACATAACATTTGATACAATTGAATAATTTCTCCACAAATCTGTTCCAGTAAATAAAATTCCCCTTCCATTATTTTGGCAAATTCTAAAATTTTTACCTCTCTTCTCCCATTTGTCTAATGATTGAACCCATGCATTTCTCCAAATTTCACCATAGTAGCCCTCTTTTTTTTCTTTACCTCTTTGATAATTTTCTACGTGATCAGGTCTTTTAAATATTTGTTTTGGTTCTCCTTCAAAATTGACGTAATTAATAACAACTTCTCCATCTTTTTTTTCCTTTGATGCGATATTAAAGCCGATTTGACCAATAGGGTTTGAGCCAGTGTCAGGCACATCCCAAGATATTTGTTTTTTTTCATTTCCACTTAAATTAAAAATATTTGAAGAAATTTTTTGGAGTTTATCATATTCACCCCAATATTTTGAGAATAATGTGATTGAGATTTCATGAGAGAATATATTTTCTATTTCCAAAGTTACTTTCTGACCTGGAAAAATAGTTGGACAAGAAATATAATCGTAATGAAAGAAATCATCTCTTTTTTTTCCTTTTAAATCTAAAATAACCTCAGGAAAAAAATGTTTCTACATAAACTTCTGAAGTTAAATCTTCTGAAAGATTTTTATATGCAATTTTTAAACCTCTTTCTCCTAATGAAGATTTGTATTCAACATTACTGATTTTTGTTTCACAAAAATTATTTCCAATTCTTGTTCGCCAACCTTGTGTTGACTCTTTAATATCAAAATGAAATCTAGATCCATTTTTAGGTAAATTTTCTTCTAAACCATTAATTTTTCTAGTTGTATTAATTATTTTGTAAGTTTCTGTCAGTGCATCAGTAAGTGTTTCACCTCCTGATGCAGAGGGGCAATATAAAATATCATTGATAGGAGATAAATAATCAGGACCTGATTTAAGTCCTTCTATTCCATTTTTAATTCCTAAAATACAACCAACATTTCCTGAATTACAATCTGTGTCCCAACCTGCTGTGTTTACAATCATCATAGTTTTTTGAAAATCATCATCTCCAAATAATAAAGCCATAATAATTAAAGCATGGTTGGGCACCATATGACAGTTACCTAAATATTTATCATATCCATAATTCTCAGCAATTTTTTCTCTTGCTTGTTCCCAACCTAAATTTCCTGATCGCCATTCTTGTATGTCAGATATTAATCTAAATATTACGGAATTATCTGGAATAAATTTTTTAGCTTGCTCAACTAACTTTGCTAAATCACTCTCGACAAAAGCCATTGATTCTAGAGCAGCTACAACTTGAGCACCGTAAATTGCCTCTCCATCATGACTAACACTTGCAGCAAGTTTAGCATAATGAACTGCTCTTTCTGGATCACCAGGTGCTACCATAGCCCAACCATCAATAAAAATTTGAGCTCCTATTTGTTCAGCAATTACCTTACCATTAGTTTTTATTGAACCACTATCAGGTGCATCGACACCCTGCTTTAAATTTTGAAAAGCTGTGTCTTCTGCTGAATGTCCTTTTCCTCCCCACCATAGAATTGTTTTATCCTCAATAATATTATTTAACCAAGTTTTACCTATATCTTTAGCAGTAATATTTTTTTCAAAATTGCACTCTCTAAAAGCACGTAAAAAGGTAAATGTACCAGTAATGTCGTCATCGGACACAGGTAAGGGGAAATCTAATTTTTCATTTACATAATAATTTATAGGTCCCAATTCCTTCATTATTCTTTCATAAGACCAACCTTCAAATGGACGTCCAAGAAATACACCAATTATTTTACCTAATACACCTGCGTACACCTTTTCCTCATAATTTTTGTCTAATTTATAAGTCATTTAACCTTTTAATCCTCCACTAGTTAATCCAGAAATAAATCTCCTTTGAAATAGCATGAAAAGAATTGCCACAGGCGCAACCATCATTATCGCTGATGCGCTTTGCAGTGCGTAATTATTTTCAAATCTCCACTGAAATGCAAATAATATAGTAGCCATAGGTTTAAAACCTTCTTCACTAATAAAAGTTAAAGCAAATAAAAATTCATTCCAAACTGCAAGAGCTATTATTAATCCTGCAGTTAAAATAACTGGCCATGAAAGAGGTAGCGCAACTCTAAAAAAAAGTTGAAAAGTATTAGCTCCATCAAGTCGTGCAGCTTCAAATAGTTCATCTGGCAATCTAATCATGTAAGATCTAATTAAGAAAGTTGCAAATGGTGCATTTAAAGCTGTGTAGATTATAATTAATCCTATATGTGTATTTAAAAGATGTATCTCCTTCCATAATAAGAACAAAGGCACGATATAAAGTTGTGCAGGAATACTTATGCCAACTAAAAGATAGACAGCAATTATTGCAGAGCCTTTAGGGTTTAACTTTGCAAGACTAAATCCAGCTGCTAGTGAAACGGCAAGACACAATAATACTGATCCAGCAACTAACTTTAAAGAATTAAAAAAAACTTTAGCATATTCTCCCTTAACCCAAGCTTCACTAAAATTTTCAAATCTTATTTCACTTGGAGGTCCAAGTGGATTTACGCCAAACTCCATTTGAGGCTTAATTGAATTAAATATAAGAACAGCTAATGGAAGAATCGCTATTAAAGCAAATATAATAAGAATTATATAATTGGATATCACTTCTCTACTTCTATATTTTGCAACTATCATTATATGTCCCACCCAGCTTTTCTAAAAAGACCAAACAAAGCAACTATAATCATAACATAAAAAAACATTAGTGTTCCTATTGCAGAAGAGTATCCAACATCAAATCTCTCAAATGCTTGAGAATACATATAGTTTGCTATTACTTCTGAACTGTATGCAGGACCACCACCTGTTAAAATATATACATAATCAAACACTGGAACAGACCAAATAATTATAATCATAATACTAAAAACAAAAACTGGTCTAATCATTGGTAAAGTTATGTATCTAAATTTTTGAAATTTTGTAGCACCCTCAATATCTGCAGCTTCGTAAAGATGATTATCAACTTGATACATTCCTGTTAAATATATAACCACAAGAAAACCCCAAAAATGCCAACCATCTACAAATGCTACTGCAAATAAAGACGTAGATTTCATAGTAAATGGAGATACTGCTAAAAAATCCCAACCAATCCTCTCAAAAAAACCTCCAAGACCATGAATTGGGTGAAATAAATATTTCCAAATTTGACAATTAATTACACTTGCAAGCATGTAAGGAAAAAAGAAAGCAAGTCGAAAAAACATTTGGCCTCTTTTAATTCCTGTAAGTAAATAAGCGCAAGTTAATGCAATTCCAACAGGGACAGTTAGGAAAGCAATAGTCCAGATTACATTATTTATAATTGCTTTTTTAAGATACCTATCATCAAATAGTTCTATAAAATTTTCAAAACCTATATAATTTATTTCACCAAGCCCTCTCCAGTCAGTTAAACATAAAGCTAAACTTGCAAGTGATGGAATGCCTATTACAAATAAATGAATGAATGCAACAGGAAAGACAAAATACCAGGCAACAAAATTTTTATTAGAAAATATTTTCATTTTAAATACAGTGAAGCTTTGAAGCTTCACTGTTTGTATATTTATTTTAGTTTCTTAATGGAACTGGTAAAGTGTCGCCATTTTTTCTAGCTTTATCCCACATCTTTTGATGATCATATAAGAAATCTTCAACAGATATATCGCCAGCCCATACAACTTCCATATCTTTCCAAATATGAACGCCAGGGTCAGCAGGCCAAAAAGTCCAAGTACAATATCCATAATTACCTTCACCAGTAATTCTTGCATATTCGCTAAGATAATCTTGAACTTGAGGAGCAATATCAGTTGGAATGTCACTGCTAGATAGAGTTAATGGAACTACCATTTCTCCAAATTGAAAGTCTTTTGCAATATCAAGAACTTTGTCTTTGTTACTCATTATCCAGTTTAAAACATCTATCGCACCATCTTTGTTTTTACCATTTGCATTGACTGACATAGTTGTGCCAATTGCAATCATAAAATTAGGATCTGGAGATTGCGAAGAAAGAGATGGAAGTGGAGCCCAACCCCATTCATCATCACTCGCACCAATACCCAATTGTGTTGCTTGAAAAGTCCAGGTACCAATTGTCATCATAGCTGCACCTCTATTTGCAAATTGAGCATGAAAATCATCCCATCCAATAGCATAATAATTTTCTAGGCTTCCAGACCAATATCCCTCGTCAACCATATGTTTTTTAAGCAACTCAAGAGCTTCAACAAAAACAGGATCTGTCCATTCTCTTTCACCAATTATTGCTTCATATACAGCTTGAGGACCTGCATAGTTGTTTAAATAAATTCCTACAAGGTGTTCATGAGTTGGTTGCCATCCATCTGATCCGTAAGAAAAAACATTCATCCCTTTTGCTTTAATTTTTCCTGCAACATCTTCTAGTTCTTCCAATGTTGTTGGCACTTTCCAATTATTTTCTTCAAATAAAGTTTTATTATAAAGCATAACCATTGATTCATGAGTTTTTGGAATTGCGTATAAACTTCCTTCGAAAACTCCTGAACTATAAGCCCAAGGTATCATCTTGTCTTTCCAGCCAAATTCCGCAGCATAAGAATCTAAATTTTCTAACATACCAGCAGCATGATATTCTTTTACATAAGATGGACCAGGTGTCTCAACAATATCAGGCCCCATACCACCTATCATTGCAGTTCTCATCGAAGTTAATCTTGTTTCATTATCTTCAAATTCGATAACAAGTTCATGATTATCTTGCGAGTTGTTGTAGGCATTTTGTAATTTTTCTATCATTATTGGATCTCTGTCTGCATTTGACTCCATCGACCAAGTTACTTTGGTTTTTGCTAGTGCAGAAAAAGATGTAGATAGAATAATTACAGATGCAAAACTAATTATTGTTCTAATCATAATTCCTCCATTTAGAATATATCTTAAAGAAATTTAGTATCACTGCAAGTTGATATTACAAATGTGTCAATAAATATCCTAAAATAGCCAATTAAATAAATATTAGAATTTATTTTTAATAGTATTTTTATAAAAAAAATATTAATGATTAATCAAATGAAAAATAAATTAATTGATATATGGAGTAAAGGTGAGGCTGCAATTAATGGTTGGCTATCTATACCTAATTCTTTTACGGCAGAAGTTTTTGGAAAAATGGGTTGGGACTCAGTAACTATAGATTTACAACATGGTCAAAATGACTACTCAACCTCTATCTCCATGATACAAGCACTTGCAAATGGTACAGCAGTTCCTCTTACAAGAGTTCCATGGAGTGAACCTGGTATAATAATGAAAATGTTAGACCTTGGCGTATTAGGAATAATTGCTCCAATGATAAACACAAAAGAGGATTGTGAAAAATTTGTATCTTATTGTTATTATCCACCTATTGGTCAAAGAAGTTTTGGTCCAATGAGAGCGCAGGTTGCTTATGGGTCAGACTACTATCAGCACGCAAATAAAAATATAATAAGTTTAGCAATGATTGAAACTAAAGAAGCAGTTGATAATATAGATGCCATTCTTTCAGTTCCAAATTTAACAGGTATTTACATTGGGCCTGCAGATATGAGCTCTTCTTATGGTTTACCGCCTAAGTTTGATGTTAAAGAAGATCCAGTTTTTTCAAATATAAAAATGATTGTAAAAAAAGCTAGAGATAAAGGTAAGGTAGCAGGTATTCATAATGGCTCGGTTCAATATTTGAAAGAAATGATTAAAATTGGATTTCAATTTACAAGTTTATTATCAGATTTCAGAATTATGTCATCTCATGCAGAAAACTTGTTAAAAGAAATAAAAAATGTTGATACTAAATCTGATAATACTAGCGCATATTAATAGTAAATCAATTACTAACTAAATCCTCTTCCATTTTAATTAATTCATACCATCTATTCTCTTTTGTATTGAGATCACTATTAAGAACTTCCATTTTAGAAGTTATTTCTTGATAGCGTTCATAATTTTCTAAATATAAATTTGTATCCTTCAATTCATTTTTAATATCTTCTAACTCTTGTTGAATATTTTTTATTTGGTTTGGAAGTTGCTCTAATTCATATTGAAATTTATATGATAATTTTGGTTTCAAACTCTTGATCTTGTTACTCTCTGAATGTGATTTTTTGGTTTCTTTATTTTTAGCAACTTGTTGATTTTCAGATTTTAAAAAATCACTGTATCCACCAAAAAATAATGATACATTTCCATCTTCTTTAAAATGTAAAATTTTATTTACAGTTTGATCTAAAAAATCTCGATCATGTGATACTATCAATAACGTTCCATTATAATTTGATAGCATTTCTGTTAATAGGTCTAGTGTTTCTAAATCTAGATCATTTGTAGGCTCATCTAAAATAAGTCCTGTTTTGGGATTAGCTAATACTTTTGCTAAAAGTAACCTATTTTGTTCTCCCCCTGATAATGTTTGTATCGTATGGTTGACATTTTTAGGATCAAACTGAAAATCTTTTACATAACTGCAAACATGCCTATCTCTTCCTTGAACTTTTAAATAATCTCCTCCGGAAGGGACTAAAATATCTTTAATAGATTTTCTTCCATTAAGATCATTACGCATCTGATCAAAATAAGAAAATTCTAAATTTTTTTTCAACTTGATTTTACCTTTAGAAATTTTTATTTCATTAAGAATTGTTCGAAGAAAAGTTGATTTACCACTTCCATTATTACCTAACAGACCAATACGATCATTTTTTGAAATTTTGATAGATAGATTTTTAAAAACAAATTCACTTTGATTAGGATATTTTACGAATACTTCTTGAAGCTCAGCAATAAATTTCGATTGATCGGTAGATTTTTTAGATACTTTAGGTCTTAAAGATTTTATTGCACTTCTATAAGATGCTTCATCTTTTTCTAATTGCAATTTTAATTCTTTCGCTCTTTTTAATCTTTTTTCATTCCTCTTTACACGAGCTTTAACGCCTTTATTTGCCCACTCAAGCTCAATGTTGACAAATTGCTTTCTATTTCTTAATTCTCTATATTCTTGATCGAGTAACTCCTCTGACCATTTGTCAAAATCCTTAAATCCTCTTGGGCTTACTCGTAATTTTCCTCTATCTATCCAAAAAACTTTATTCGTAAAATTACTGAGAAAAGCTCTATCATGACTCACACATATAATTGTCTTATTTAAATTTCGTAAATAACTTTCTAGCCATTCAATACATTGTAAATCTAAATGATTAGTTGGCTCATCTAACAACAAAACATCTGAGTCTTCTAACAAAGATCGAATTAAATAAACTTTTCTTTTTTGACCTCCTGAAAGATCTTCAACATTAGCTAGTTTATCTAAATTAAGTTTATTACAAAATATATCAACAAAATGTTTATTTTGTTCATTAAGTAAGTCTGAAAAATTCTCTTCAATTGTTTTGTTATTTAATTTTTCAAATTTTTGATTGAAGTATCCAACTTTGAGGTTTGGGTAATTCCATAATTCTCCTGCATCTAAATCTTGATCGCCATAAATAGTCTTCATCAGGGTAGTTTTGCCAACACCATTCTTACCAACAAGTGCAATCATATCACCTTTGTGCAAATTTAGATTTAAATCTTGAAAAATTATTTTTTTTCCAAATTTAATTTCTACATCTCTAAGAGAAAATAATAAATCACTAACCACTTATTTAAATTTATATAATTTTATAATAAATAACTATAAAATCTAATATCATGAATATAATAAATAAAATAGCAACTCTGGTAAGAGACCATCGACCTTTAGGAAAGATATATTCAAAATATTTCATTAAAATATTATAATATAATTTTTATTTTATTAAAAATTAATTTAGCGGGCAAATGCCCGCATATTTAAACTCTACTGTATACGTAAAAAGCTAATGTAAATAATGCAGTTAAAACCACATTTACATAGGGTGTTGCACCAGCAATTACTCCTGTAACAATATGGAACAAAATTATTCCGGTAAATAATAGACTTCCAAAGGCAAACAACATTCCAATTGACTTAAGATTTTCAGCTGCAATGTCAGGGAAACGCCAGCTCCAAATACCAATAACAAAAAGAACAACACCTGTAAATTGACCAAATGTAATTAAATCTGGTGTAGCTTCCCAACCAGTTCCAAGTGCAATCCAAATAGATCCTAAAAATAATGATCCTAAACCATTAACTATTAAGACGACGCCTTGAATTTTAAAAAGTAAACTTAGATTCATTTGTACTCCTTTGCATTAATTTACTTAAATATTAAAGATAAAGATTCTGCAAAAAAATTTTATTTAATACAAAATATTAAAATAAATTACTTTTGATTTAATCGTATCCACTTAATACAATCTTCTAATCTATCATCTCCCCAAAATACTTCTTCTTCAAAGATAAATGATGGACTTCCAAAAACTCCTTTTTTATATGCATATTCTGTATTGCTTAAGTATTTATCCTTTATTTCTTGTTGATTGGCTTTATTTATAGTTTCTGAATGATCTAAGTTAAGTTCTTTAAAAATTTCAGTTAAGTTAGGTTCGGTTGCAGGTTCTTTACCTTGCTGAAACCATCTTTGATATGTTTTAAAAACATATTCAACTCCCCACCCTTCATTCATTCCAAGAATTGCAATTTGATTTGCTAAATCAAATTCTTTTAGTGGGTATGGTGCTGGTACCTTAGCTTCAAAGCCATAAAATTTTGCTCGTCTTTCAATATCTCTCCACATGTAATCTGATTTTATTTTTTTAGCTGGTGGAGTGAATGGAATATTATCCATATCCATCATAATTTTTCTTACACTAAAGGGGTGCCAATTAAATTTAATATTTTCTTTTTCTGCAACCTCATGCAACCTATTGACTGTTAGGTAAGTATAAGTACTACCAATTGAAAACCAAAAATTTATTTCTTCCATAAATATAGTTTTATCAACTTAATTTTATCAATCAATAATAATCTCATCAGGTGTTGAATCTATTTCTTTTTTATGATCCCACGTTATTCCATTTTTACCAGATCCAAACTTAGCGGATTTATTCGTGAAAGGAAAATGATATAATATTGAATTAAAATATTTTTGCATCTTAGGAAGTGTTTTAAAATTTAAAAAAAATTTAGAAACTAAAGGAAATCCTAATTGTTCAAAAAAATTATCAGAGTTTATATTTTTTGCAAATTTATAATGTTTCAAAAATTCATAATAAAGTTCTAGTGTGTCAAACAAATTAAAATCAGGTGAAGAAATATTATTACCAATTAAAAATAGTTTAGTTTCTTCGTTACTTTTTGAACTAAGCCAATGTTCAAATTTTTGTAACTTCCCTACATTTGAATGTTCAAATACTTGATTAAAAACAGTTGATGCTTCAGTCAACTCATCATTTTCATTTTCAAAATGCGTATAAGCAAATCTTGTGACAATATTCCTTAAATCAACTGTTTCTTGAAGTAATTGATTACATTCTAATTCTTCTTTAGAATTTTCTCCAAACATATTAAATTTTTTACCAAGAAAAGATAGGCAAGTAATAGATTGAGAAATAATTATTTCTTTTCCTCCTTCACGAAATTGTAAATAAGGTAAATTGATTAAACTATTTTTTTTCTTTAAAATAATTTTATCTTTTTCGTGCCATTCACTACCATCATAAGTTAGGGAATTATTTTCGAATTTTGGTATCAGTCTATAAATTTTTGAAATAAGTG
>CACHAQ010000016.1 GCA_902577905.1 uncultured Alphaproteobacteria bacterium | reverse complement strand
TAATTATAAATGATGGATCAACTGATAATAAAGAAAGTTAAATATTTTCATTTATTAATAAAGATTATAAAGTAGTTTATATAAAGGCAGTAATAAAAATAGATCTAACTAAACCACTGATTGGAGCAATAAAATTTTCAAAAAGGTAATTATAATAAAATAATTTAAATTAATAATGCTCACAGTTTTCAAATAATCTTATTAAAATAAGAGGTCATTAAACCTTCTTTCTCTAGTGTTTTAATAATTGAAACCATAAAAAATTTAATTAAATTAAATTAATTCTTTCAAAAAACCAATACAACCCTATACTGGATATTAATAATGATGATGGCACTTGAAATAAGATTCTGTAATTTTTATTTTTTGCAAAATTTAAAGCAATCAATAGATATAAAACCAATACTATAGATATTTGGGCAACTTCAATACCAAGATTAAATGAGAGGAGATTTATAAATAAATCACTACTCCTATAACCTATATCACTTAAAACTAATGCAAATCCTAAACCATGAAGTAATCCAAAAACTAAGATTACAACATATCTTAAATATTCTTTTATATATTTTTTAAAAATATTTTCTAATCCGATATAAACTATAGAAAGTGCAATGATAGGTTCAATAATTTGAGGATTGACTCTCATTAAAGATAAAGAAACAAATATGAGAGTAATTGAATGAGCAATAGTAAATATAGTTATTTGAGAAATTAATTTTTTTAAAGATGATGAAAATAAAAAAAGTCCAAATATGAACAAAATATGATCTAATCCTTTTGGAATTATATGTTGAATTCCTAATATAAAAAATTTTGCGAAGCTATTAAATGTTTTACTAAAATTATTTTCCTTAAATGAAAATTGACTTGATTCAATTCCTGATTGTAAATATTCTGTAACTAATTCGTCTTCTAATTTGTTATTATTATTCTCTCTTAAAATAATTGGGCCGTAGTTTTTAAACCACCTAAATGTAAATTGTTCAGAATTTTTATCCAATAAAACTTTAAAATAAACATGCGTATCTCTACTTATTTCAAAATTTTTTACATCTTCAACTTCAGTTTTAATTAAATTTATTTTCTTTGTTTCATTATTAATTCTAATATCAATATTAGAACTTATTTCACTCCAAGAATTTTGAAACATTTCTTCAAGGTCTTTTTTGCTTAAAATTCTAAATTTATCATAAATTTCACTTAGTGATGAAGAGTCTGTATTAGAAACAGTAGATGCATCAATATTAGATAATATCAATTCAGCGTTTAATCTTATTTTAAAATTTAAATAACTTTCATCATAGGTAAAATCTGCAATAGATGGTTTAATTTCATGACTAATAGAAGATGTTGAAAATAAATTTATAAAAATAACAAGAATTAAAAATAGATATAATTTTATAATTTTAATATAAGAGAACATAATGATATTTAATTTAAAAATATTAATATTAATTATAATCTTATCTTCAATATCTAATATCTCTTTTAGTCATGAATTTTGGATTGATCCAAAAAATTATCACTTATCAAATGATGAAGAAGCTATAGCCAATATATTCATAGGAGAAAACTTTGAAGGGTCACCAATACCATTTACTAAAGAATATTTTAAAATTTCATTCCTGCATACTAAAGATAATAAAGTAAAAATTAAAGGTAGATTAGGCGATATTCCTGCTCTTAATATTAAAAAATTGTTCAAAGGATTAAATGTAATACAAATTGAGTCAGTAACTAAATACGTTGAATATGAAAAATTAGTAAAATTTGAAATATTTACAAGAGAAAAGGGATATCCAAATTTAGCTCAGAAACATAAAGAAAAGAAATATCCAGATAATTTTTTTGAAAGTTATAAAAGATATGCAAAATCATTAATTAGTGTAGAAAATTTTAACGGTAGAGATATCGATACAAATATGGACTTTGAATTAATTTTTTTAGATAATCCTCTTAAAAATTTTAATGAAAGTAAAAGAATTCTATTAGAATATAAAAATAAAATATTAGCTGATCATAAGGTTTCTATTATGAGTTTAAATAATGGTTATTTTAGAAAAGAATATATTAGAACAAACGAGGGTGGATATTTTGACTACCTCTTTAAGAAAAATACAAAATATCTAATTGAAAGTGTTGTTATAATTGAAGGTAGTAATAAGAAAAAAGATAATTATGCTAAATGGCATTCTTTGTGGACTTCTTATACATTAAAAACTCCCAATAAATGATTTAAGAGTCTTGAATTGCTATTAAAAATTTTATGAATAATTATAATATTAAAGATAAATAAAGATGACTAATACAAAAATAATAAAAGATTTTTTTGAAGGAAAAATAAAACTCTGGAAATCCTATTGGTTAGTTGGTGAACTGCTAAATGGTATTGTTTTGCTTATTATATTTAATCTTGAAATTTATTTTTTTAATACAGATAGCTCTGTTTCCCAAATACCATTTTTAGATTTTACTAATCTTGCACTAATCTCAAAAATTTTTATTTTTATTTGGACAATATTTATTTCTATTGGAATTTGGAGAGCAGCAGAAAATTACAAAGGAAGTATTATTTGGATAGTTTTAACATTTATAATTGTTGCTTATAGATGCTATTCTTTACGTTTAATTTTTTTTATTTAATTTTTGTTTTAAAATATCATTTAACATTTTTGGATTAGCTTTTCCTTTAGTTAATTTCATAGCTTGTCCAACAAAGAAACCTAACAACTTATCTTTACCTGCTAGATACTGTTCAACCATTTTTGGATTTTCTGCAATTACCTCATCAATAACTTTTGCTATTTCACCCTGATCTGTAACTTGTTGCAATCCCTTTTCATCTACGATTTGTCTAGCTGTTTTTCCTGAAGAAAACATATCCTCCAATACATCTTTTGCAATTTTGCCAGAAATTTCATTTGTAGAAATTAACTTTACAAGTTGTCCTAAGTTTTCAGGTGATACTGGAGAGTTATTTAAATCTTGATTATTTTTGTTTAACAATGAAAATAATTCAGAAGTAATCCAATTTACAACTATTTTTGCATGATTTTTTAATTCTGAATCTGAATTAATTGTTTCATTAAAATAATCAGATGTTTGTTTCTCTGCAGTTAATACTGAGGCATCATAATTAGATAATTTATAAGTTTCAATAAATTTATTCTTAAGCTCATCTGGAAGCTCTGGTATTGATGATTTAATTTTTCCTATTTCTTCTTTAGAAATTTCTAGTGGTAATAAATCTGGATCAGGAAAGTATCTATAGTCATGAGCTTCTTCTTTATTTCTCATGGGTCTAGTTTTGCCAGTAGATGTATTAAAGAGCATTGTATTTTGCTCAATAGAACCGCCGGACTCCAATATTTCTATTTGTCGTTTTGCTTCATAATTAATAGCTTGTTTAATGAACTTTATAGAATTTAAGTTCTTAATTTCACAACGAGTTCCATATTCATCACCAGGTTTTCTTACTGAAATATTTACATCAGCTCTTAAAGAACCCTCTTGCATATTTCCATCACATGTATCTAAATACATTAAAATTGATCTAATTTTGGATATATACATACCAGCTTCATCAGGTGTTCTAATGTCAGGCTCACTAACAATTTCCATCAAGGCAACACCAGATCTATTAAGATCTACATATGTTTTTGAAGGATTTTGATCATGCAAACTTTTACCAGCATCTTGTTCTAAATGTAATCTTACAATTCTAATATCTTTTGATGTCCCATCTTTAAAATCAATTGTAACTTTTCCTTCTCCAACAATTGGATATTTATATTGGCTAATTTGATATCCTTGCGGGAGATCAGCATAAAAGTAATTTTTTCTGTCAAAGACTGAATAATTATTAATTTTAGCGTTTAAACCAATTCCAGTTTTTACTGCTTGTTCAACACAGTACTTATTAATTACTGGCAACATTCCTGGCATAGCAGCATCAACTAAAGATACTTGACTATTTGGTGAAGAGCCAAATTTTGTTGATGATGAAGAAAATAATTTGGAATTAGATTTTACTTGAGCATGAATTTCAAGGCCGATTACTATTTCCCAATCGTACTTTTCACCTTTTATTAAATTATTCATATGATCTTTCTAGAGATACAGCGGCATTGAATACTTGCTGTTCATCAAAGTGTTTTCCTAATATTTGAATACCTAGTGGTAAATTATTTTTATCTTTCCCAAAGGGAATGGAAATACCTGGAAGGCCAGCTAAAGAAGCAGGAACCGTAAACACATCATTTAAATACATTTTGATAGGATCATTTTGTTTTTCATTTAAGGGAAATGCAGCACTTGGTGCAGTAGGAGTAACTATAAAATCACACTCTTTAAAAGCTTTATTAAAATCATCGGCAATTAATTTTCTTACTTTTTGTGCCTTAAGATAATATGCATCATAATAGCCTGCAGATAATACGTATGTTCCTATTAAAATTCTTCTTTTTACTTCTCTGCCAAAACCTTGGGCTCTTGTATTTTCATACATTTCATCAAGAGAATCAATTTCATCAGATCTAAAACCATATTTTACTCCATCGTAACGAGCTAAATTTGAGGAAGCTTCAGCAGGAGCAATTATATAATAAGTAGGAAGTGCATATTTAGTATGAGGAAGTGAAATATTTTTAATTTTAACACCTTTTTTTTCTAAAACCTTGATAGCATCTTCCCATATCTGACTTATTTCCATTGGTGTACCATCAATAGAATACTCTTTTGGAATACCAACAGTTTTCCCATTTAGATCATCATCTAAATTTTCAAAATAATTTGGAATATTTACTTTAGCACTTGTACTATCTCTTTGATCAAACCCAGCAATTGATTGTAATAATATTGAAGCATCTTCAACATTATGAGAAAAAATTCCTGCTTGATCCAAACTAGAAGCAAATGCCGCTATACCCCATCGTGAACATAAGCCATATGTTGGTTTGATACCAACAACACCACAAAAGCTAGCTGGTTGTCTTATTGATCCGCCTGTATCTGTTCCAGTTGCCCCCAAACACAAATCTGCAGCAACTGCGGCTGCGGAACCGCCAGAAGATCCACCAGGAGCTAAAGGCTCATTCTCTTTTGATAAAGGATTAATTGTATTTCCAAAAAAACTTGTATTAGTAGCTGAGCCCATGGCAAACTCGTCAAGATTTGTTTTACCAACAAAAATGGATCCTTCATCTAATAATTTTTGAGTAACAAATGATTCATAAGTTGGATTAAAATTTTCTAAAATCTTTGAAGCTGCGGTTGTGGGCATACTTTTAGTACAAAACAGATCCTTGATTGCAATCGGAATGCCTTTTAATTTTTTTACTGAATTATCTTTCTCTAAGTTATCTATCTGCTTTAAAACATTGTCTTCATTAAAATGAATAAATACGTTTAAATTATCTTTTTCCTTAATTCTTTTTAAATAATCCTGATTTAATTCTCTTATTGATATTTTTTTAGTCTCGAGATCTTTTAACGTTTGTTTCAAAGATGACTTAGACATTATTCTACAACCTTTGGTACTGCAAAAAAACCTTCAAGTTTATCAGGAGCATTTTCAAGAATTTCCTCACTTGAATTCGTATCCTTAGATACATCTTCTCTTTTAGGTAAAATTGATGATGATATGTTACTTAACGGTTCTACATTTTCAGTATTTACTTCATTTAACTGCTCTACCCAGTCTAAAATGGAATTAAGATCCTTAATATAATCTTCAGATTCTTTATCATCTAACTTTATTCTAGATAGACGAGCAATTTTATTTATTGTATTTTTATCAATCTTCAATTTATGAGCTCCATTATATGAATGATCAAAATAATTTAATCGATGGCCTTAATACATCACAAATACTTGTAGGTCTAGACCTAGGAGCTAAAACGATTGGTGTTGCAGTAAGCGATAGATCAAAAATAATCGCTACACCCCTATCAATTATCCAAAGAAAAGGAACTAATAAAGATTTAATTATCATGAAAGATATTTTGAAAGAGTATGAAATTGGTGGATTTATTCTTGGTCTGCCGATTAGCCTTGATAATAGTGAAAACAAACAAAGCAAATTAGTAAGAGATTTTAATATTAATCTTCAAACCTTTTTTAAAAAACCTACAGCTCTTTGGGATGAAAGATTTTCATCAGATGTAATCTTTAAAGAAATGAGAAAAGCAGATTTAAGTAAAACAAAGATAAAAAGTAAACTTGATCAACAATCGGCTGCTTATATCTTACAAGGATATTTAGATAGATATAGAAATAATTAATAAATTAGTTTACACATACTTACACATTATTAACACATATGAATTCAAAGCTACTTAAATCAGGACACATAAAATTATACAAAAGAGAAAATTCAAAATATTGGCAAATGAAAGTAAAGTTGCCAAAATTAAAAGCGATCAGATCATCTACAGGTTCAAAAATTCTTAAAGATGCAGAAAGAATAGCCTTAAAATATTATTCATCAATTTCTTCAAAAACAAATATAAATCTAAAACGAACGAAAAATATTTTTAAAAAAATTCATTTAGTAGAAACAGCTGATTTAACCAAGAAAGAAATTGAGCACATTTTAGATGAATCTAAAAAATATATATTTTTTAATAAAAGGAAAATTAAAAAAATAAATGTTCTAGAAGGAAGAACAATATTTAATCTATTCTTTGAAGATTCAACAAGAACAAGAACAAGTTTTGAAGTTGCTGCTAAAAGATTGGGAGCAGATCTCATTAATGTGATGGTAAAAGATAGTTCTATAAATAAAGGTGAAACCTTACTCGATACTATGACTACTATTAATTCAATGAATCCTGACGTTTTAATTATCAGACATCCGGAGGAAGGAATTAGTAAAAAAATTTCTGAGTCAGTCGATGCCTCTGTAATCAATGCAGGTGATGGAAGTCATGAACACCCTACACAAGCGTTATTAGATGCACTTACTATAAAAAATAAATTTGAAAATTTTTCAAAATTAAAAATTGCTATATGCGGAGATATTTTACATAGTCGTGTTGCGCGATCAAACATAATAATACTCTCAAAGCTAGGTGCAAAAATAAATGTTATTGGACCTAAGGAATGGTTACCAAAAAGTTTAAATAAACTTCCTGTGAATGTTTATACGGAAATGAAAAAGGGATTACAAAATTGTGATATTGTTATGATGCTACGTATTCAAAAAGAGAGAATAGTTGGGAAAATAATGCCAAATCAAAAGACTTATTTTAAAAAGTATGGATTAGATTACAATAAACTTAAATATGCAAAAAAAAATGCGTTCGTTATGCATCCAGGCCCAATGAATCGTGGTGTAGAAATAGACTCAAAACTTGCTGATGACGTCACGAGGAGCTTAATACAAGAACAGGTCGCAATGGGTGTTGCTATACGAATGGCATGCTTAGATTTAATTATTAAAAACAGAGATGACTTTAGTAAGTAGTTTATCATTAATCATATTGTTCTATGTAATAGGATCATTACCCTTTGCATTGATTTTTACAAAATTATTTGACTTGGGAGATATTAGAAAGGTTGGTTCTGGAAATGTAGGTGCAACAAATGTTTTAAGAACAGGAAATAAATTTGTAGCATTCATTGTTCTTTGTTTTGATATTTTTAAAGGTTTTCTTCCATTCCTCATTTTACAAATATATTTTCAAGATATTTCTTTATTGAATAAAATACTTCTCTGTCACTTTGCCATATTAGGTCATATCTATCCTGTTTGGTTAAAATTTAAAGGTGGAAAAGGTGTAGCAACGTATATTGGTTTCTTATTTGGTCTTAATCCTTACATTGCACTTTTATTTTTATTAGTATGGCTTGTTACTGCTTTTGTAAGTAAATACTCTTCTCTTGGATCTTTAATTGGAGTTTTAGTAGCTCCAGCTTATTATATTTTTATTAATTTTAATTTTTATATTCTAATTTTCTTTATTTATTTAACTTTAATTATTTATCTTAAACACACAGAAAACATTAAAAGACTCATAAACAAAACTGAAAGTAAAATTAAATTATCCAAGTAAAAATATACTTTTTTTTAAAATTTCTTGACGAATTATCTTTAAACTGAAATTTGGGGCCAAAATTTATGAATGTATTAATTGTTGAATCACCATCAAAGGCAAAGTCTATTAATAAATATTTAGGCTCTGACTTCAAAGTTCTCGCAAGTGTGGGACATGTTCGAGATTTATCAGCAAAAAATGATGCGATAGATACTGAAAATGATTTCCAAATGAAATGGGAAACCAGTGATCGTGGAAAAAAAGTAATAAAAGAAATAACAGATGCAGCAAAAAAATCTGAAAATTTATATCTAGCCACTGACCCTGACCGTGAAGGTGAAGCCATAGCTTGGCATGTAGAAAAACTACTTAGAGATAATTCATCACTTTCAAAATTAAATATTCACCGTGTTACATTTAATGAAATTACAAAAAATGCAGTTCTTGATAGTCTTAAAGAGCCAAGAGAAATTGATGAAAATTTAGTAAATGCTTATCTTACAAGAAGAGCGTTAGATTTTCTTGTTGGTTTTACACTTTCTCCAGTGCTATGGAGAAAGTTACCAGGTTCAAAATCAGCTGGTAGAGTTCAGTCTGTAGCCTTAAGAATAATTAGTGAGAGAGAACTTGAAATAGAAAAATTTATTCCACAGGAATATTGGTCTTTACAAGGTGAGTTTAGAAATAAAGAAGATAAAATCATTAATTCCAGACTTACAGTTTATGATGGGAATAAAGTAGATAAACTTGATATTAAAAATGAGGGTGAAGCTACAAAAATTTTTAATGATATTAAAAATTCTACTTTCACTGTTGGAAATATTACTAAAAAAGAAGCTAGAAGAAATCCCTACCCTGCTTTTACTACATCTACAATGCAAATTGAGTCTAGTCGTAAACTTGGTCTTAGTGCTAGTCAAACAATGCGCACAGCTCAACGCCTTTATGAAGGAACAGATATTAAAGGAGAAACAACTGGCTTAATAACTTATATGCGAACAGACAGTGTCGTCATGTCAAAAGAAGCTATTAACCAAGTTCGAGGTTTTGTTACTGATAATTATGGTGCAAACTATTTACCAGAAGCACCAAGAGTTTATAAATCTAAAGCTAAAAATGCCCAAGAAGCACATGAATGCATTAGACCAACAAATATTTATCTAACACCAAAAGATATTAAGCAATACATTACTTTAGAAGAATACAAGTTATATGAAATTATATGGCAAAGAGCGGTAAGTTCACAAATGGCAAGTGCTGTATTAGATCAAGTAGCTGTTGATATTATAAACGAAGATAAAAAAATTGTTTTACGAGCAAATGGATCAACAATTAAGTTTCCTGGAATGTACAAAGTTTATCAAGAAGCTAAAGATGATGATAAAGATGAAGAAAAAGAGACAATTCTTCCTTCCATGAGTGAAGGAGAGAGTTTAAATCTCAAAGAAGTTGAAAAGACACAACATTTTACCTCCCCTCCTCCTCGTTACACCGAAGCAAGCTTAGTTAAAAAACTTGAAGAACTTGGTATTGGCAGACCATCTACTTATGCTTCTATTATTAAAGTTCTACAAGATAGAGATTATGTAATTTTAGATAAAAAACGTTTTAATCCTCATGATAGAGGAAGAATAGTATCGATATTTTTAGAGAAATATTTCAATCAATATGTCGAATATGATTTTACCGCTGATCTTGAAAATCAACTTGATGAAATTTCTGATGGTAAACTTGATTGGAAAGAGGTTCTAAGAAAATTTTGGGAAACATTTAAACAACTTTGCGATGAAACTGTAGGTAAATCAAACAGAGAAGTCATTGATGTTTTAGATGAAGCCCTGGGTCCTCATTTCTTTCCGCCAAACGGAGCAGATGAAAAAAGGAAATGTCCAACCTGTGATAATGGAAGACTAGGAATAAAAGTTGGCAAGTTTGGAGGTTTTATTGGTTGCTCTAATTATCCTGATTGCAAATACACGGTTCAGTTTAATCAATTAAATGACAAAGATGGCACTGCACTTAGTGGACCAAAAGAAATTGGTATTTATCCTGAAACAGGAGAAATGATTACACTTCGTAAAGGTCCATATGGATTTTATATGCAAGTTGGTGAAGGGACAAAAGAAAAGAAACCAAAAAGAGTTTCTATTCCTAAAAATTTTGAACCAGATGAAATAGGATTAAACACAGCAATCCAACTACTTGGTTTACCACGTAAATTAGGATTTCATCCAGAAACAAATAAAACGGTTAGTGCAGGTATAGGAATGTATGGCCCATATATTTTGCATGATAAAAAATATAAAGCTCTCGAAAAAACAGATAACATTCTTGATATTGAACTTGAAAGAGCCATTGAATTAATTGCTAAACCTACACAGAGAGGTAATGCGACGTTAAAAACATTTGGAGAGCATCCAACGGAAAAGAAAAATATTACTGCCCACGATGGAAAATTTGGACCATATGTAAAATGTGGGAAAATAAATGCATCAATTCTTGGTGATCAAACAATAGATAACTTAAAACTAGAAGATGCCATTAGGTTAATTGATGAAAGAAAAGCTAAAATGGGTCTCAAAAAAAAGAAAAAAACAGTTAAGAATTGAATTAAGCTGAAATAGTTTTAAATAGAGAATATGGCAAAAAATATATCTCTATCAACAATAAAAACTTTCAAAAATAAATTTTTAAGAAATAATAAAAATACAGCTTCACGAAATGCATTAATAAAAAATGATTTAGCCAATGTTGCACTCAATTGGGAAAACTTTAGTCAAATAAATCATAATTTTTCTAATCTAATTAAAAAAGAACTGCCTGCAACAAACCAAATGGCATCGGGTAGATGTTGGGGATTTGCAGGATTAAATCTTATGCGTTTGCAAGTTGTTGATAGCCTTGAATTAAATACATTTGAGTTTTCACAAAATTATTTCATGTTTTGGGATAAGTTAGAGAAAGCGAACTATTTTTTAGAGAATATTATCAAATCAAGAGATGAATCATATGAAAGCAGATTAATAACACATCTTTTAAAAGCACCTGTTCAAGATGGTGGACAGTGGGATATGTTTGTAAACTTAATTAATAAGTACGGTGCAGTACCTAAAGACGTAATGCCTGAAACAAATCATAGTAGTAAATCTGGTGCTATGAATTATATTCTTACGCACAAATTAAGAGAGTTTTCGTCTATACTAAGAAAAAAACCAGCAAAAAATTCTGCAGCTCTTAAAAAAGATATGATTGAAACAATCTATAATTTACTGGCAATGTTTCTAGGTCAACCACCAGATGTTATCAATTGGTCTACAAGAAATAAAGATAATAGACATATTGTCATTTCAGATATGACACCGATTGATTTCTGCAAAAAATATGCAGATATCAATATTAAAGATAAAGTTTGCTTAATTCATGCTCCAATGAGCAATAAAAAATTTAATACAATGTACACAGTAGAATATCTTGGTAACGTTGTTGAAGGACAAATTATTAAATATTTAAATGTAGATATTAAAGAATTAAAAAAATCTGCTATGGATTCAATAAAAAACAATGAAGCTGTGTGGTTTGGTTGTGATGTTGGGAAACGTTTTAGTCGTGATATGGGTGTACTTGATATGGGCATTTATGACTATGAAAATGTTTTTCAAACTTCATTTAAGATGAATAAACAAACTCGTTTGGAGTACGGTGATAGTGAAATGACTCATGCCATGCTTTTAACAGGTGTCGATATTAAAAAAAGAAATTCAACTAAATGGAAAATTGAAAATAGCTGGGGAACAAAAAGTGGTAACCAAGGATATATGATGATGACCGATGAATGGTTTGATGAATATACCTATGAAGTTGTCATCGATAAAAAATATTTAAACAAAAGACTTTTAAAATACTTAGATATGGAACCAGTAGCGCTTGCACCTTGGGATCCAATGGGTGCTTTAGCTAGATAAGTTGAATAAAGAAAACGCATCTAAAATTTGGAAGCTAATTCAAGAAACAGGTGATTTTTTAATAGGAAAATTACCTGACCACCCCAATCATCCTAAGGGTAGAAATCCTTATGCTCATGTTGCTTTAGAGGTAAAAAATCATTTTGGTATGACCTATAAAGATATACCTGATGAAAAGTTTAATGAAGTTATTAATTATCTTGAGAAGATAAAATCTAATCCTGAGTAACTGTTCTTTGATTACCTTCAATGGGTAAGAAAATAATAAAGATTGAAACTATAGCCATCATTATTGCATTAATTAAAAACAAATAAGTAAACTCTAAAGTTATGGAATATATTTCTGAAATTAAGAATACCGAAATTGGTCCTGATCCAAATGCTAGAATAAACTTAATTCCATATACAACACCATGATACTTTTGAGGTGTAAACCTTCCAAGTAGAAGATTTTCTGTAGGCAGAATACTTGCATTAAATACGGCAGCTAGAATACATAACACTACTAAAGAGTAACCAGATATGTAAGCTATTCCTAGGTAGCAAGGAAACTGAAGAAATATACCAATTAAGTAAATAGTTTTTAAATTAAATCGATCAGCAAGTAAGCCTCCAACAAATGTTGTTGCACCAGAAATAAAATAGATAATTGCTATCATAAATCCAATTTGAATTGAACTTGTGTTACCAATTCGTATTTCAAATACTTTTGGTAAGGCTGTTTGTGTATTGTGAAAAGATAATCCAAGAGCAAACATTGATAATAGCATTATTAATGCAATTAAAATCATCTCATTACGTGAATGATCTTGATTATCATTTTTAATAAAATAATTTTTGTAAGATATTTTATCAATTAAGATTAAGTAAATAAGAATAAACCCAATAATAATTGATATTAAACCAGGTAATATAAAAGCTAGTTGCCAATTTAGTAATTCTATTAGAGTACCAGCTACAAATGCTCCAGAGCCAATCCCTACCCCACCAAAAATACCATTTACACCAAGCGCTCTTCCCTGTTTGTTAGCTGCATGAATCACCCAAGGAATGCCTACAGGATGGTAAATTGAACAGAAAAGTCCGAGAAGTGATAAGGAAAAAAATAAAAAAGAAACTGATGTGCTTAAACCACATAAAATGGAGGCTAACCCCATTCCAATAAACATAATTGTCATTGTTCCTGAACGGGACCATTTATCACTTAACCACCCAAAAGGAATTGCCCCTAAACCAATTAGTAGAGCTCCAAGAGACCATAATCTAATTAATTGATCGTAAGAAATATTCCATTCTTTTTCTATCGTCAGGACGATTACAAAATAAAATGCTGCAAACATATGCATGAGTGCATGACCTATTGATGAAAATAGGAGTGTATAAAAAGTATTATTCAAATTCTTCGTAATTAATAGAAAGTGAATTTACACAATATCTTTTGCCAGTAGGCTCTGGACCGTCATCAAAGACATGGCCTAAATGAGCATCACATTTGGCGCACATAATTTCAATACGCACCATTCCATGAGATCTATCAGTCTCTGTTTTAATTGCTTCAGGTGATATTTGCTCAAAAAAACTTGGCCATCCACAATAAGAATCATATTTTGTAGAACTATTAAATAATTCATTACCACAGCATTTACATTTAAAAATACCGCCATTAATAATTTCAAAATTTTTACCAGAAAAAGGTGGTTCTGTTCCCTTTTGTCTTGTTACGTAATATTCATCTTCTGTGAGAAGAGATTTCCATTCCTGATCAGTTTTGACTATTTTGTTCATTTTTAAATCTTATATTAGATAATATAATTCCTGTAATTATAAAAAAAACACCTACAATATGAAATATTGCAAAACTTTCATTTAAAAAAGTTATTGCCCAAATTGCAGCAAAGACAGGTATAAAGTGTAAAAATAAACCAGCTCTATTTGGTCCAATTAAATAGACACCCTTGTTCCAAGCAAAATAAGCAGCAATACTTGCAAAGATAGCAACATAAATAATAATGAAAAAGTCATAAGAAGATGAAAGTAAAAAGGTACCATTAAAAGATTCAAAAAGATAAAATGGAATAATAAAAAATAAGCCAATAATAATCATTACTTCTAAGCTTGCTAGTTGAGGGATTGATGTATCCATCTTTTTTAACAGGACGGAATATAAGCACCAAGATATTACAGCAGCAAACATCCAAATATCACCAATAGTAAAATTAAGAGTATATAGATTATTTAAATTTCCTTTTAAAATTATAGATAAAGCACCTAATAAAGATAAAATTATACCAATTAGTTGAAGTTTAGAGATTTTAGTTCGAAACATTAGCCAAGAGAAACCAATCATAATTACAGGTGCAGTAGATGCCATTATAGTTGAATTTAAAACTAAAGTTGTCTGCAATGAAATATATGTAAATGAGTTAAATATTGTAACACTTAAAATACTTAATGTAGTCATTAGTAAAAAGTTCTCTTTGTAATACTTAAAATTTACCAAAATGCTTTTAATGGTGAAAGGTAGTAATAAAAGCAAAGCTAAAGACCATCTAAAAAAACTTAATTTAAATGGTGAAAGATCAGTTATGTGAGCAACTTTTCCAAAAAAGAAATTTCCTGACCAAAATAAAGAAGAAGCTATTAACAATATGACTGCTAACATTAAGTTTCTTGACATTTATTTGTCTACAAGAGTCATTAAGGATGATGTATCAAACCTATTCCCACCATTTTTTTGAACTTCTTCATAATATTTATCAACTATTTTTGTAACAGGAAGTATTGCGCCATTTTTGCCGGCCTCTTTAAAACATATTGATAAATCCTTACGCATCCAATCTACAGCAAAACCATAATCAAACTTTCCATCAAGCATAGTTCTATATCTATTTTCCATTTGCCACGATTGAGCAGCACCCTTTGATATAACGCTAAGAACCTTTTCCATATCCACATTCGCTTTTTTTCCAAAAGCCATTGCTTCAGATAAACCTTGCACTAACCCTGCAATACAAATTTGATTTATCATTTTAGCTATTTGACCAGATCCAGATGGACCTATAAGTTCAACTGCTTTGCCATAAGATGTGAGAACTGGTTTTACAGTATTATAATCTTTTTCATCCCCACCTATCATAATAGAGAGAACACCATTTTCTGCACCTGCTTGACCACCAGATACGGGTGCATCAAGAAAACTTAATTTTTTATCTTTAAGTTTTTGATAGTAATTTCTTGCTATCTCTGCAGAAGCTGTTGTGTGATCAACAATAATCGATCCTTCAGCTACTTTTGAAAGAATTCCATCCTCACCTTCCATTACTTCAATAATATCTTCATCGCGTCCAACACACATAAAAACTATTTCAGAGTTTTGAGAAGCGTCACCAGGAGTTTTAGCCATGCTACCTTTATATTCTTGTACCCATTTTTCTGCCTTAGCAGTTGTTCTATTATAAACAGTTACATTATAACCATTATTTTGAAGATGACCTGCCATTGGATAACCCATTACTCCTAAGCCAATAAAAGAAACATTTTTAATACTCATAAAATTTCTCCAAATTTTTCTAAAATTTTTAAACTCAAATCTTCTGAATTACTAACAATTAAATTCTTATTCTTTTTTGTAAAGTCATATTTATTTTTATCAAAATCTATGTCGGCACCACCTGCTTCTCTAACAAAAAGAATACCTGGAATATGATCCCAGGGAGATAGTTTTGATAAAATAGAAAAATTTCTAATCCCAATACCTATATCTATATATTCAAAACCAATGCATCTATAAGAGTTAACTTCTTTGAATATGTTTTTAAATGTTTTTAACTTATCTTTTAATCCTGGCTCCCAATACTTTGTGCTTATCGACCCTATAGTTTCTTCAATTATATTTACCTCTGTTGTAACAATTTTTTTATTATTGATATAAGCCCCTTCATTTACAATAGCTGAACACATAATTTTTTCTAGTGGCTTATATATCCAAGAACGTAAAATTTTTTCTTTAAATGTTAAGGCTATCATAATTGCAAATTTATCTCTACCATTAGCAAAATTTGTTGTTCCATCTATTGGGTCAACAGTCCAACAATATGCATCTTCATTATAAAAATTTAATATATTTTCATTTCTAGAATATTCCTCTTCACCTATAAAATTTGAAGTAGGTAAAATTTTTAACAAATTTTTTTTTAATTCTTTTTCTGCCTCTATATCAGCTGCTGTTACTAAATCAGATCCATTTTTATAATTAATTTCATCTTCTGATAAATTTTTAAATTTTGGCAATATGATATTTTGACTTACGTTAAAACAAATGTCCTCAATGTCCTCTTGCTTTATATTATCCATTTATACATGCTTCAGTATACATTTCTGCTAATTTCAATGTGATATTGCCAATTTTACCATTATTTATTTTTTTATTATCAATTTTTAAAATAGGAGTAATAAAACTTCCAGAGCTTGTTAAAAATACTTCGTCAGCATTAATTAATTGCTTATGGGTAAATTGTTTTTCAATTAGTTTAAGGCTAGTTTTTTTTATTATTTTTAAAAGAGATGTTCTAGTTACTCCTTTTAAAATATCGGAATTAGCTGGATGAGTTATTAAATTATTTCTTTTTATAATCCAAATATTAGAAGATGTGCCCTCAGTTACTTTTCCATTTTGTATTAAAATTGCTTCATAAGCATTTTTCTTTTTGGCCATGTTTGCTGCTATAATATTTGGAAGTAAATTTACTGTTTTAATATCACGTCTTTTCCATCTAAGATCTTGGAATGTAATTGTATTTACTCCTACAAATTTTTTTCCAGGTAAATTAAAAATTTTATTTCTTGTGTATATAATCAAAGTTGGGATTAAATTTTTTTGATATTTATGTTCTCTAAACTGAATACCTCTTGTAATTTGTAAATATATTATTCCATTTCTTGTTTTATTTTTTTTTATTAGATTTAGAAAAATATTATTTAGGTTTTTTTTATTGATTGTAAATTTAATTTCTAATTCACGAAGAGAATATTTTAATCTCTTAAGATGAAAATCTAAATCAATTAAATTATTTTCCAAAACTGCGATAACTTCATAAACGCTATCTGCAAATTGCAATCCTCTATCCTCTATATGAATTTTTGCAGATTTAAAATTTACAAATTTGTTATTTATAAAAGCAAAATTTGGCATTAGATTAAACTTTTGATAAAAGTTTCTCTAGTTTTTTTATGCAGTTTGTTTCAGCAAAAAAAACAACATCATCATTCTCTTTAAAAACAGTTTGACTATTAGGAATTATAATTTTTTTATCTCTCACAATTGACCCAATACGTATACCTTTTGGTAATTCTAACTCTTTAAGATTTTTATTACAAAGAAATGATTCTGACTGAATATCTGCCTCAATTACTTCTCCAAAACCTTCGCCTATTGAATAATCGTTTCTTATTTTTACGCCTCTAACTTTTTCTAAAATTTTAGAAATTGTTATTATTTTTGGATCTATGGTCATATCAACACCTATATTAGATAACAAAGATGAATAATTACTATTATTAATCAAAGTTATTGATGTTTCAGCACCTGCTCTTTTAGCCAATAGGGAAGATAATATATTAACTTCATCATCTTCAGTAATAGATATACAATAACCAGCTTCTGATATATTTACCTCTTCAAGTATCTGATTATCTAATCCATCTCCACATGTAACCGTAATATTTTCTAAATTTGACGCAAGAAATTCAGCACGTTCTTTGTTAGCTTCAATTAATTCAGTTTTTATGTAAGTCTCAGAACTTTCAATTAATTGTGCCAATGAAAATCCAATGTTGCCCCCACCAATAACAACTGCTTTTTTTGCTTGTAACTCTTGATGTCCAAACTCAGATAAAACATCAGTCAAATTGTCAGTTTCAACAACTAAAAAGATTGTATCTTTTTTTTCAATTTTTGTAGATGAATTTACAGTAAATTTTTGATCACCTCTAAATATAAACATTATGTTAGCAAGGTAATCAGGAAATTTTTGAGATAATTCTCTAACAGTTAGACCTGAATGTAAAAAATTATCTTCACATTTTAATCCAATTAATTTCAATTTTTTATCAGATAACTCAACCATATCTATAGTTCCTGGAGAGATTAATCTTCTAAATATACCTTTTGCAACCTCTTGTTCTGGCGAAATTATTGCATCTATTGGAAAATTTTCATCATTATATAAATCTTTCCAATCATTTTTTAAATAATCCTGTTGTCTGATTCTTGCTATTTTCTTTTTAATTTTAAATAAAGAATGGCCAATTTGACAAGTAACCATATTTGTTTCATCACTCTTTGTTACTGCAATCAGTATTTCACAGTCATTAGCTCCGGCATTCTCTAAAACTGATGGCATACTAGGAATGCCATTTATAGTTTTTACATCCAAAGTTTCAGATACTTTACTTAATTTATTTTCGTCTTCATCAATAACAGTAACTTCAAAATTTTCGCGTGATAATTTATCAGCTATGCTATAGCCAACATCCCCAGCTCCACAAATAATTGTTTTCATTTATTAATTAATCTACTTTAATATCTAGTGATTTAAACTTTCTATAAAGAGCAGTTCTCTCCATTCCTGTAAACTCAGAAACTTTTGTTATATTACCATTAAATCTCTTAATTTGCGATATTAAATAATTTTTTTCAAACTCAGATCTTGCTTCTTTTAAAGACAAATCTAGTGAATTATTTGAAGAATTTGACGCAGTGTCATCTCCCATTTGAAGTGCTAAATCATCGACCTCCAATTCTTTTACATTTTGATCTTGATTAAGTATTAGACTTTTCTCTACATAGTTTATCAATTGAGATATATTTCCAGGCCAATCATACATTTGTAACTTAGTTAAAGCTTTAGAAGAAAATTTAAAATTTATATTTCCTCCACTTTTTTCATTTAAATAAAAATCAAGAATAGGAAGAATATCATCTCTCCTGTCAGAAAGAGATTTAAATTTTATAAAGTCTGTTGAAATTCTATCATATAGTCTTTTAATGAAATTACCCTTTTCAATTTCTATTTCTAAATTTTTCTCAGTAATTGTAATAATTTTATGATTTAATTTAATATCAAGATCTTCAAAAAATTTTTTGTTTTCTAAAAAATTTAAAAGTTTTTTTTGATAAATATTTGGTAGAGTTTCAATATTGAGTAGTATTAGTGAATTATTGTTTGATCGATAAAAAATATTTTCATTAATTGCATTTTTATTTTCCGCAAACATATTATCCAATGCTTCATTTGTAAGTTTTTTAAAATCAATTGATATAGGAAGCTTATCTTTATATTGAGAATTTTGATGTATTAAATTTGTAAAATGTTTTTTTCCTGTTCCAAATGGCCCTTCAATTAATAATCTTGAATTACTTGAACTCTGCTCATTTAAATGTTTGTTAATTTTTTTAATGAATTCTGATTTCCCTATTAGTGGTATACTTTGAATTAAGGTATCTTTTAAATTTTTATTTTCGCTCAATAATGATGAACTTTCTATTGCTCTCTTAGTAAGAATAATTAATTTATCACTATTGAATGGCTTTTCTAAAAAGTCGTATGCTCCATTTTTTATAGATTTTACTGCAAGATCAACAGTACCATGACCACTTATAATAATAATTGGAATATTGCTATTGATTGATTTGAATTCTTTTAAAATTTCAATACCGTCTAATTTACTATTAGATAGCCATACATCTAAAATAACTAAATCAGGTTTAATTTCATTGAATTTACTAATTGCTTCATCTGAATTAAGTGCAATTAAAGTATTATAATTTTCATCTTTTAAAATTTCTGAAATAAGAAAACAAATATCTTTTTCATCATCTATAATTAAAACTTTATGCATTGTATTCAAAATTAATTAGTGATGTTGTTCCTGCCATATTTTTATTTTTCTCAATTTTTATTTTACCGCCATGATCTTCAATAATTCTTTTTACAATAGATAGACCAAGACCGGTTCCTTTTGTTTTAGTAGTAAAATAAGGCTCAAAAATTTTACTCAACATTTTTTCATCAATTCCCACGCCATTATCCTTTATTTCAATTTTTATATTTTTAGCATCAGTAGCCATTAATACTTCTACTGCAGGGTTAGGTATTTTTTCTACAGCTTCAATAGCATTTTTAATTAAGTTACTGAAACATCTTGAGATTTGAAGAGTGTCAAAATGAAAATAAATATCATTTTCAGGTTTACTTAAATTAAGATTTATATCCTTTCTTGTATTGAAATATAAAAGGTATGCCTCTTCTAAACATTTTGATAGGTTATCAAGCTTAATTTCTGCTTCAGGCATTCTAGCAAAAGATGAAAATTCATCAACTAACTTTCCAATATCATCTACTTGCCTTGATATTGTTTTAGTTAGAAGTGAAATATCTTCCTTATCTGTTTTTGCATCTAAAAATTTCTTTTCTATTCTTTCAGCAGAAAGTTTAATAGGGGTAAGAGGATTTTTAACTTCATGTGCTATCTTTCTTGCTATATCAGACCAAGCAGCATGTTTTTCTGCTAAAATTAAAGATGTAGCATCATCTAGGGCAACAACATATCCCTCAATTTTATTATCATTAATCTCTTTAATGACTCTAATATTAAAATTCCTCTGATCATCATATAATGTAAAATCGTATTGAAAATTTAATAATACTTTATTTGAGGTTTCAAAGTTCTCAAATATTTTTTTCCATTCAGGGAAATAGGATAGAAAATTTTCATTTATTTTAAAACTTTTAGTGCTTCTAAATAGTTTTGTTAAAGTTTTATTATATAACAAAATATTAAAATTTTTATCTAAAGAAATTACACCTATTGTTAAAAGACTTAAAATCGCCTCAATAAAAATTCTTTTTTCTTCATCTTCTTGACTTTTTGATATTAACTCATTTTGTTTATTCTCAATTTCAGAAATCATTTTATTATAAGACGATAGTAATACTTTTATCTCTTGAAATTGATCTGCCTCACTAACTTTAGCATCAAAATTCCCTTCTGATATTTTATTCGCTGATTTGATTAAATTTGTAATTGGTTTACTAAGATTGCTAGCTAGATTAAATCCAATCAAAATAGCCACTAATATAAAACAAATGGAAAAAAGAACAAATATCATTGAATAAGTTATTTGAATCCCTGAACTTTCCTCTTCTTTCATAGTATAAATTTCAAATGCCTCTTTTGTAGCGCTAATATGATCCCAGATATTGGTATTTAGATTTCTATTAACCTGCATGTAAACATCATTTAAAAAATTTATTTTTTTATAAGCTGTAATAGAATTTTTATTTAATTGAAAAATATAAACACGATTTTGATTAACAATCTTAAATATTTCATTTGATGGCACTGAAAAATTTTTATTATCAGGATCTTTTAAACTTAAATATATGTTGCCTTCCGTATTAAAAATATAAATACTTGAAATTGTTCTTAAGTTAATAAATTCACTTAAAGCTGTTCTAATTGATTGAATATTAACCTCATTGTTTTGAGAAACTTTTAATATTTCTCTCATTATTAACTGAGTATCAGACACAATTTCTGCCTGTATTTCATTTTCATAATTTCTTGCTACAATATTAGAATTTACAACCGCATCCCTTACAGCATCACCATACCAAGTTCTTAATTCTAAATTAAAGAATAATGATGTTATAATAACTAAACCAATGGCTGGTCCTAAAGCCATTGCAGCAAATAAATTTACAAATTTTATATATAATCGAGATTCATCATAACTTTTTCTTCTTCTCACTAAGATCAATACAATTTGTCTAATAATTATGGATATCAATAAAATGACAAAAATTACATCCGCCAATAAAAAAAATTGTAGTCTTCTTGGATCTTTCACTAGATCGTTATTTGGAAGCATTAAGTAGAATGTGATCGAAAAACTCAATATGATTAAAAAGATTAAAAAATAAAAAGATAATCTTGAAAGATGAATAGATTTAAGTAATTTTGATAGGTTAAACACTGTATACTTTAGTTAGTTTTTAAATAATGATAGTAAAACAGTATAATATATAAATTAAAATGATGAAAAATGCACTTGTAATTCTAGCTGGTGGAAAAGGAAAGAGATTTGGTCAAAAAATTCCAAAACAATTCTTAAAAATTGGGAATACAAATTTTTTAAATTATTTTATTTCAAATTTAGATTTATCAAACTTCGATATTATTAATATTTCAATAGATAAAAAATATCAAAACACTTACTTTAATCATAAGGCTGTTTCTGAGAAAATAAAAATTACCTATTCAAAACCTGGCATTACAAGACAAATTTCATCTTTTAATGCTTTAAAAAATTTAAAAAAATTTAAAATTAAAAATGTATTAATACATGATGCTGCGCGTCCTTTATGTAGTAATAAATTAATTAAAAGAATTATATCCAAATTAGGAAAAAATACTAATGCAATTCCATATGTCGAATATAATGACAGACAACTAATAAAGAAAAGTAAATTGGAAACAAAAGCAATTAATGTACAAACACCTCAGGGTTTTAATTATAATTTAATATTAAAAGAACATATCAAATATAAAAATTTTGAATTTAATGATGATGCAGGGTTATTACAAAAGTCAAAAATAAAAATAAATTTTCTCAAAGGTGAAAAAAATAATATTAAAATTACTTACCCAGAAGATATTCAGTTATTTAATTTATACAGAAAGCCCATAACAAAATATGGTATTGGTTATGATATTCATCAAATTGATAAAAAAACCAAAAATGGATTAAAATTAGGTGGTATTAAAATTCCTTTCTCTAAATTAATTGGTCATTCTGATGCGGACGTTGTACTGCATGCAATTTGTGATAGTATTCTTGGAGCACTCTCTATGAGAGACATAGGTTATCACTTTCCAAACACAAATAAAAAATGGAAAAATGCAGATTCATCTAAGTTCATTATTTATTGTAGAAATAAACTTAAAGAAAAAGGTTATTCTGTTATCAATCTAGATATAAATATAATAGCTGAAAAACCTAAAATTAATAAATATGTTTCAAAAATGATTAAAAATATTTCAACATTACTTCAAATTAAAAATAGCTCTGTGTCTATTAAAGCAACTACCAATGAAAAAATTGGTTTTATTGGTAATGGCGAAGGAATTGCAGCAGAGTCAATAGCTCATATAACAAATGATAAAATTAGCTAATTTTTTTGTATCTTTATCTTTTGCTGGATACATTAAATTAATACCATCAGGAACCTTTGCATCTTTTTTATCAATAGTTATTTTATTTCCTATTGTTGAATATAAAATTATTTCTTTAGATATATTTGTAGTTATTTTTTTTGTAATCTTTTTACTATCTTTATTTTTTATTAATAAATTCTCTTCACACAACCAATCACATGACTCAAAAATAATAGTTATTGATGAATTCTTAGGAGTATACTTAATTTTAATATTTTATGATCAAATTAAAATAATAAATCCTTATGTAACAATAGCGCTAATTTTTATTTTGTTTCGTTTTTTTGATATATTTAAAATTTTTCCAGCCAACATAGTAGATAGGAAACTTAAATCAGCTTTTGGTGTAATTCTTGATGATTTAATAGCAGGAATATATACAATAATAATTCTTTATATTGTAAATGCCTATTATTAAAAAAGTTATAGATAAATTAATAAAAAAAAATATCTCAATTTCAGTTGCTGAGTCATGCACAGGTGGGCTAATAGCAAACACTATCACAAAATATAGTGGAGTTTCAAAAATTTTCTCTTACGGGATTATTAGTTATTCAAATAAAGCTAAATCTAAATATTTATCTGTTTCAAAAACTAATCTCTCTAAATTTGGAGCTGTAAGTAAAGAAGTAGCTGAGGACATGATAAATGGTCTGTATAAAAATGAAAAAACAAAAATCTGTATTTCTACAACTGGTATAGCAGGTCCAAATGGCGGGGCAAAGTTAAAGCCAGTTGGATTAGTGTATATTGGAATTAAAGTTAATAAAAATAATTATATTTTCAAGAAAATATACAAAGGGAAACGATTGGACATACAGAGAAAAACTAGAGATTTTATATTTAGCAAAATTAATCAATTAATCTAAAATTTCATCAGCACGAACTTTAAATGATTCAATCATTTTGTTTTCAATTAAAGGAAAAAAGGCTTCAGCAATTTTTTGGTGAAAAAATCGTTTAAATTCAAATTCAACATTAAAATGAATTCTTGTTTGATTTTTTTTTAATGATTCAAAAATCCAATTAGTTTTAAGGTCTTTTAAAGGTCCTTCAATATAAGTTGTACTTATTGAAAGTTTTTTTTTATCAAAAGTGACGTGAGAACCAAAAGTTTGGGGCATAAAATATTTATACCAAACTACCATATCAGCATATATTTCATTTTTATTTTTTGAATGAATTCTCATTGCTGAACACCAAGGAATGAAATATGGATAACTTTCGATATCTAAAACAATATCAAAAAGTCCTTTTGCGTCGTGATCAACTATTTCCTCTCTATTTGAAGATTTCATTGAATTGAATAAAGTTTATTTTTCCTATTTTCTTGCATGATTTTAAAATCATCAGAAGCATGATAACTTGAACGAGTTAGCGGTGATGATGCCACCATTAGAAATCCTTTTGCGTATGCCATTTTTTTATATTCATCAAATTCTTGAGGAGTAATAAATTTTTCTAGCTTAGCGTGTTTCGGTGTTGGAGGTAAGTATTGCCCTATTGTAATAAAATCAACATTAGCTGCTCTTAAATCATCCATTACCTGATATACTTCTTCTTTAGTTTCACCTAAACCAACCATTAGACCGGATTTTGTAAATATACTTGGATTTTTTTCTTTAATTTGACTAAGTAAATTTAAACTTACAAAGTAACGTGAACCCGGACGAATTGATGGATATAATCTTGGCACTGTTTCTAAGTTATGATTGAAGACGTCAGGTAAATTTTTAGATAAAATATCTATAGCTTCAGGTTTATTTTTAAAGTCAGGAGTTAAAATTTCAATTGTGCAACTTGGATTTAAAGATTTAATTGAATCTATTACGTTGATAAAATGTAGCGCTCCACCATCTATTAGGTCATCTCTGTCAACACTTGTAATTACAACATGTTCTAAATTCAATTGCTTAACTGACTCAGCAATTCTTATAGCTTCACCGTGATCAATATAATGAGGTTTGCCAGTTTTAATATTACAAAATGCGCAAGCTCTAGTACATATATCTCCGAGTATCATAAATGTTGCATGTTTTTTTTGCCAACATTCAGCTATATTTGGACATGCAGCTTCTTCGCATACAGTTACAATTTTTTTGTCTTTTAGGAGTTTATTTGTTTCTTTGAAAAATTTTGAAGTTGGTGCTTTTACTCTAATCCAACTTGGTTTTTTAGGGATTGGATTTGATTTATTTTTAACTTTTTCAGGATGACGTGGTCCACTCATGTAGGTTAAATAACTTCCATATCCATGCTATTCAACCATATTTGGAAGGGATCTTCCAAAATATCGCTAAAATCTTTGAGTAATTTTGCCGCAACGGCACCATCTAGTGATCTATGATCTGCTGAAATAGTAGATTTCATTGTATGTCCTATTTCAATACTGCCAGAGTTCACAACAGGTTTTTCAATTATAGATCCAATTGCAATAATACTTGATTGTGGCGGATTAATAATTGCTTGAAATTCTGTGATTCCAAACATGCCTAAGTTTGAGATAGTTATAGATCCTCCACTATATTCTTCTGGTAATAATTTATTTTGATTAGCTTTTTTTACTAATGATTTAATTTCTGTTGAGATTTCAGCTAATCCTTTTGTATCGGCTTCTTTAACAATAGGTGTAATCAATCCTTCTTTTAACGCTACCGCTATTGAAATATCGATATTTTTATATTGATGAATTTTACCATTCACCCAAGAAATATTTGTTTCTGGATTTTTCGCTATTGCCATTGCACATGCTTTTACAATGAGATCATTAAACGAGATTTTGATATTACTATTTGAATTTATTTTTTTTCTTAAATTTATTAGCTTATCCATTCTTGTTTCAATTGTAAGATAAAAATGTGGAACCTCATTTTTTGTTTGTGTTGTTCTTTCAGCAATTATTTTTCTAATATTAGATGGCTCAATTACAGAAATATTTTCATCATTGATATGAAGTTCAAAATTTTGAATATCTTTTTTTATTATCCTACCATCAGGCCCAGACCCTTTAATAAGAGTTAGATCAATATTGTTATCTTTCGAAAATTTTTTAACAAACGGTGAAGCAAAATTAGTATTTTGTTTAGTATTTGTATCTTTACTTCTTTCTATTATTTGACTGTTATCTACTTCAGTATTTACTTTAGATGTTTCTAAAACTTCATTTTTTTCTTCACTGCTTACAGTTTGATCTTTATCATTATAATCTTCTAATCTTTCATCTTTGCTACCATTAATCAGAGCAATGACAGAATTAACAGCAATTTGTTTATCTGGTGTTGTATCAATTAAATGTGTAATTTCTCCCTCATCAACTGCCTCAACTTCCATTGTTGCCTTATCTGTTTCAATTTCAGCTAATATATCTCCAGCTGAAACAGTATCACCAACATTAACTAACCACTTATTAATTACACCCTCTGACATTGTGGGTGATAATGCAGGCATTAAAACTTTAATGGCCATTTACTTTATATAACTTACTTTTTTTGCAGCATTTATAATATCATCAACTTGAGGAAGATATAATTTTTCTAAGCTCAATGCGTATGGCATTGGAACATCCGCACTATTAACTTTTATCACTGGTGAATCTAAATAATCAAATGCATCTCTTTGAACAATATTTGCAATTTCAGAACCAACACTACCAAATGGCCAGGACTCTTCGACAGTAATTAGTCTATTAGTTTTTTTAACTGAATTTAAAATTGTTTCTGTATCCAAAGGTCGTAAAGTTTGTAAATCAATAATTTCTATATCTAAATTGTATTCCTCTTTTAGTCTTAATGCAGCTTCTTTTGATTTCTGCAACATTATTGAATACGTTACAATCGTTAAATCTTTTCCTTCTTTTTCTATATTTGCTTTTCCAATTGGTATTGAGAAGTTAATGTCATTATTAACAGGACCTTTTAATCCATAAAGAATTTCATTTTCTAAAAAAATTACGGGATTTGGATCTGATATTGCAGATCTTAACAAACCTTTTGCATTATAAGGAGTAGATGGCGCAATAACTTTTAAACCTGGCACTTGAGAATACCAGGAAGAAAAATCCTGACTATGTTGTGCAGCAACTTGGGCCGCAGCACCATTAGGTCCTCTGAAAACAATAGGACAGTTAATTTGTCCTCCAGACATGTAAAGTGTTTTTGCTGCTGAATTTATAATTTGATCAATTGCTTGCATAGAAAAATTAAAAGTCATAAATTCTAAGATTGGTCTCAGTCCCTTAAATGCTGCTCCAACAGCTAATCCAGTAAATCCATGTTCAGAAATAGGAGTATCTAATACTCTTTCTTTGCCAAATTCCTGAAGAAGACCTTGCGTTACTTTATACGCACCTTGATACTCGGCAACTTCCTCTCCAAGTATGAAAACTTTATTATTCTTTCTCATTTCTTCAGCCATAGTGTCTCTTAGTGCTTGGCGCATAGTAATTTCTTCTGAACTTAAATTTGTATCTTCTTCTATTTTAGGTGATGGTGTATCGATTATATTATCTTTCTTTGTCTCAATTTTTGTCTCAATATTTTTTTCAATTTTCTTTTCTTCAATCACTTTTTCTACGGGAGCTTCTTTTTTTACTTCAACTTTTTCATTTGGATCACCAATAATAGCTATAGCTTTATTTACTGGAATATTGGCCTCTCCTTCTTTAAATAAAAGATCAAGAACAACACCTTCATCTACCGCCTCTACTTCCATTGTTGCTTTGTCAGTTTCAATTTCTGCAATCAAATCACCAGCTTTAACAGTATCCCCTTTCTTAATTAACCACTTAGACAGATTACCTTCTGTCATTGTTGGAGATAATGCAGGCATTAAAATTTCTGTGCTCATAATTTATAAATAAACGTCCGTATAAAGCTCACTGTCCTTTGGGAAAGGGCTATTAGTTGCAAATTCAGCTGCATTTTTTATTTCTTCTAAAGTATTTTTATTAATTTTTTCAATTTCATCTTTAGTTGCAATTTTTTTCTTTAATATTTCTGCTTTAACTATTTCAATAGGATCAGTTTGCTTATAGTTATCTAATTCTTCCTTCGTTCTATATTTTGCAGGATCTGACATTGAATGCCCTCTATATCGATAAGTTTGTACTTCAATAATATAAGGTCCATTCCCTTCTCTAACATATTTACCTGCTTTATCTGCTGCTTCAATAACTGAAAATACATTCATTCCGTCTACCTTCTCACCAGGAATACCAAATGCCTCTCCTCTTTTATATAAATCTAATCCAGCTGCTGCCCTATCAACAGATGTGCCCATTCCATATTTATTATTTTCAATAATATATAAAACAGGAAGTTTCCATAAGGCTGCCAGATTAAAAGCTTCAAAAACTTGTCCATTATTCATTGCCCCATCACCAATATATGTTCTGCATATATTTTTTTCTCTGTTATATTTATGCGTGAATGCAATACCTGTTCCAATTGGTACTTGAGCTCCCACAATACCATGCCCGCCGTAAAAATTATTTTCTTTGGAGAACATATGCATTGAACCGCCCTTACCAGCAGAATAGCCATCTTCTCTGCCAGTCAACTCTGCCATAATACGTTTAGGATCTAGCCCTCTAGCAATCATATGGCCATGATCTCTGTAAGTTGTTACAACTGAGTCATTCTTATCAATTGTCATCAATATACCCACAACAACAGCTTCTTGACCAATATACAGATGACAAAAACCACCTATTTTACCCATTCCGTAAAGTTGGGCTGCTCTTTCCTCAAATCTTCTAATCTTGAGCATAAAGGAATACATCTTGATATAATCTGCTTTTTGAAGTTTTTTCATAAGATAATCTTTAATTATAATTAGGGTGATTTTTTGTCAAATAAATCGATTTATTCTATAATAATAACTGTTTCGTTTTCTGAAGTAAATCCTGTAACTTTCCTAAATGTCTCATCTAAATAGTCCAAATCTATAGTATTAGGTTGTAATCGTTTAATTTTATCCAAGTAAAATTCATTTTCCTTTTTTAAAGACATATATTGTTCATTGTATTGAAGATTTAGATTTTTAAGACTGAAATATTTTAATAATCCCCTCTCACCATTTACAAGAAAATATATAAGATAAACAAATAGAAAAAAAGATAGCAAAAAAGATAAATAAAAATAAAATTTATTTTTTAAAACTAATGATTTGTTCATTTTCTATATAAATAGCATATTTAAGATGGAGACTGTCAATTATTATTTAAGATAGAAGAACCAGCATACTTTGCTTTGCTTTTTAATGCTTCTTCAATCCGTAATAATTGATTATATTTTGCCGTTCTATCTGTTCTAGATAATGATCCTGTTTTTATTTGACCTGCTGAGACACCAACTGATAAATCCGCAATCGTCGTATCTTCAGTCTCACCAGAACGATGTGAAATTATAGTAGTGAAATTATTTTCTTTTGCTAATTTTATTGACTCCAAAGTTTCTTTTAGAGTACCTATTTGATTTACTTTGACTAAAATTGAATTTCCTGCACTCTCTGAAATACCTTTTTGTAATCTTTTTTTATTTGTAACAAATAAATCATCACCAACTAACTGAACTTTTTTGCCTATTGTTGATGTTAAATTAGACCAACCATCCCAATCATCCTCTGACATTCCATCTTCAATAGAATAAATGGGATAAGCATTTACCAATTTCTCTAAATATTTTATCATCTCATCAGAAGACAAAACAATTTTTTCTCCTTGTAAATCATATTTATTATTTTTGTAAAATTCAGTTGATGCAACATCAAGTGAAAGATAAATATCTTTTCCAGGTTTAAAACCTGCATCCTCTACTGATTTCAAAACTGTTTCTATGACTTCACTAGAAGTATTAATGTTAGGAGCAAATCCACCTTCATCACCAACATTTGTGTTTAAGCCTTTTGATTTTAAAAGTGACTTTAATGAATGAAATATTTCACAACCACATTGAAGTGCTTCTGAAAAATTATTTGCACCAATTGGAGCAACCATAAATTCTTGAATATCAACATCGTTATCTGCATGAGATCCACCATTAACAATATTCATCATTGGAACTGGAAGACTCATTGTATGTTCTTTACCAAGAAAAGAATATAATTCATAACCTTCAGAAGAAGCTAAACATTTTGCAAAGGCTAAACTTGCAGCAAGCGTTGCATTAGCGCCTAAATTTGATTTATTTTCCGTTCCATCAAGTTGTAATAAAAAATCATCAAAAGAAGAAATATCTTCAAATGATTTTCCAACTAGTTCATTAGAAATTGTATCATTAATATTTCCTACTGCTTTCAAAACTCCTTTACCTTTATACTTAGATTTGTCATTATCTCGTAATTCTAAAGCTTCATGCACTCCTGTAGATGCTCCGCTTGGAACAGCAGCTCTTCCAAATGTAGAATTTTCAAACTCTATATCGCATTCAACAGTAGGATTTCCTCTGCTATCTATTATTTGTCTTGCTTTTATATTTGTTATTTTAGGCATTATTTTTTGCTATATCATCAAATTGCTTAAGTTGAATTAATAAATTTTTTAAATCTTTTATGTTAATCATGTTTGGTCCATCACTAGGGGCATTATCTGGGTCATTATGTGTTTCTAAAAATAAACCAGCTATACCAATAGATATGGCAGCTTTACATAATGAAGGAATATGTTCTCTTTGACCACCACTTTTATTACCCAATCCTCCTGGCTGTTGAACGGAATGAGTTGCATCAAAAATAACAGGATACTCATATTTTTTCATAATATCTAAACCTTTAAAATCATTTACTAGTGTGTTGTAACCAAAAGATGTTCCTCTTTCAGTTATCATTATATTTTTATTATTTGTAGTTTCTATCTTTGTGAAAATATTTTTAACTTCAGTTGGTGATAAAAATTGACCTTTTTTGACATTAATAATTTTATTTGTACTACCAGCAGCTAGTAATAAATCTGTTTGACGGCATAGAAACGCAGGGATCTGAATAATGTCGATAATACTATCTTCACTTAATTGATTACATTGATCCTCATTATGAACATCGGTTAGTATTGGTAAATTAAAATTATTTTTAATTTTTTCAAAGATTTTTAATGCTTCATCGAGATTAATACCCCTATCACTATTAATACTTGATCTATTTGCCTTATCAAAACTAGATTTAAAAATTAAATTAATTCCAACTTCATCACATATCTTATTTAGTTCTTCTGCAATCATCAATGAGTGACTTTCATTTTCTATTACACATGGACCTGCAATTAGAGCAAATGGAGAATTATTTGAGATAGAAAAATTTTTTAAATTGATGTTAATCATTAATTGCAGCCTTTATAAATGACACAAAAAGAGGATGCGGATCCAATGGTCTTGATTTTAACTCTGGGTGAAATTGAACTCCTATAAACCATTTATGTTTTTTACTCTCAAGCACTTCAGGCAATAATCCATCTGGTGACATACCACTAAAATAATAACCTTTGTTTTCAAATTTTGATAGAAATTTCTGATTTACTTCATACCTATGTCTGTGTCTCTCACTAATTACTTTCTTTTTATATATAGAAAAGATTTTTGAATTTTTTTTCAAAATAGCTCTGTATGCTCCAAGACGCATCGTTCCACCTTTATCACTATTTTTATCTCTTTTTTCGATCTTATTTTTATTTACCCATTCTGTCATTAATCCTACAACTGATTTATTAGTTTTCTTAAATTCTGAAGAATGAGCGTTTTTAATTTTTAGTACATTTTGTGCTATTTCAATAACTGCTAACTGCATTCCAAGACATATTCCAAAAAAGGGAATATTGTTTTCTCTTGCATATTTTATGGCATTGATTTTTCCATTAATACCACGAATACCAAAACCACCCGGAATTAAAATTCCATCACAACCTTTTAATTTTTTCATTAAACTAACGTTGTTTTCTTTTTCAGAATTAATCCATTGAATATCTACTTCAGCAGAATTTTCTATACCTCCATGTACCAATGCTTCATTTAGTGATTTATAACTATCTTTGAGATTTGTGTATTTTCCTACTACTGCGATTTTAACCTTATGTTTTATCTTTTTAATTTTTTTTTGAAGATCAATCCAAGGCTTTAAATTTAGTTTGTGATTTTTTGGTTTGTAACCTAATTGTTTTAGGAGAACCTCATCCAAACCATATTTAGAATACAATGAAGGAACTTCATAAATTGATTTAGCATTCAATGCTGGGATTACGGAATCTTTTTTTACATTACAAAATAAAGATATTTTAGAGATGGAGTCCTTATCTATTGGTTGTTCAGATCTACACATAATGATGTCTGGTTGAATACCAGCATTGAGAAGTTCTTTAACTGAATGTTGAGTAGGTTTCGTTTTTAACTCACCCGCAGAACTTAAGTATGGAATATAAGTCATATGAATTAAAGCTGATGATATATTTTTATCATTTCTAATTTGTCGTATTGCTTCTAAGAACGGAAGAGATTCAATATCTCCTACTGTTCCTCCAATTTCATAAATGGCAATATCTTCATTTTTTAAATCACTATTAATAAATGATTTTATTTCATTGGTAACGTGAGGAATTACCTGAATTGTTGAGCCAAGGTAATCTCCTTTTCTTTCTTTTAGAAGAACATTAGAATAAATCTTACCTGACGATACACTATCTGATTGTTTAGCAGATTGATTTGTGAACCTTTCATAATGACCAAGATCTAAATCTGTTTCTGCACCATCATCTGTAACATAAACTTCTCCATGTTGATATGGACTCATTGTTCCTGGATCCACATTCAAATAAGGATCTAACTTTCTTATTCTTACTTTAAATTTTCTACTTTTTAGAAGTGTTGCAAGAGAAGCTGAGGCTATACCTTTTCCAAGAGATGATGCTACTCCACCCGTAATAAAAACAAAATGCATTACGGAATACCGTGATACATAATAGATCTTATTATAGCAAGATATTATTAATTATTTTCGGGTATAGTTGGTTCTTCTGAAGTTTCTTCGGTATTAATTGAAGGAAGTGACTCTAAAACATTGCGATCTGAACCAATAGAGGCTGTAATTGTAAGAACGATACTCATTACCATGAATAAACCAGCAGTTATTGCAGTTAGCCTAGAAAGTAGGTTTGCAGTACCTCGAGCTGACATCATTCCAGTTGAAGTTCCACCACCAAGTCCCAAACTATCGTTATCAGATCCTTGTAATAAAACTAATATAACCAAGGCAAGTGCAAGTATAAGCTGAATTATTACCAAAGTTGTCATATTGCGCTTATATTAAATTGATTTCATTAATCAAGAAATAATTGTATTGAATTCATCAACTTTTAATGAAGCCCCACCAACTAAGCAGCCATCTACATGGCTCAAGTTAGTAATTTCTTTTGAATTTGAAGACTTAACAGAACCTCCATAAAGCACTTTAAAGTCAATAAACTTTTGATCAAAATTTTTGATTAATTCGTGAGCTTGATTTATTTCATCTAAGGTTGGCGTTAATCCAGTTCCTATTGCCCAAACTGGCTCATAAGCAATTAATGCATTTTGATGATTTGCTAAATTTGGAACACTATCCTTAATTTGTGAAGTTAAAATTTCTTCTGTTAAGTTTTTTTCTTTTTGTTCTAAGGTTTCTCCTATGCAG
>CACHAQ010000015.1 GCA_902577905.1 uncultured Alphaproteobacteria bacterium | reverse complement strand
TGCATTCAATAATAGTAACATTAGGAACATTAAGTTTGTACAGAGGTTTAGTTTTTATTGTTAGTGGAGGAAGACAGATTGATAGAAATGATATTCCCGAGCATGTAGTTTCATTTTCTCAAACTTCTTTCCTTTTTTCAATTCCAGGTATTTTAATTTTTAGTGCAATAATTGTAGTAATTACTCATTTGGTAATGCGTCATTCAGTTTTAGGCCGTGAGATTTATGCCACTGGAAGTAATCCTGTTGCAGCTCATCTTAAGGGAATTAATGTAACTAAAGTTACTCTGTTTTGTTTTGGTATTTGTGGAATGTTAGCAGGAGTTGCAGGGCTATTTTATGCATCAAGATTTGGGTATGTAAATCCTGGAGTAACAGGTGTTGGAATTGAATTTATCGTAATTGCGGGTGTAATTATTGGAGGAACAAGTATCACTGGAGGTTCTGGAAGTGTATTAGGAACATTTTTAGGAATACTTTTATTAGGTATTATAAATGTTGCACTACCTGTCTTAAATATACCTGGAGAATTTCAAAAAGCGATTTATGGTTTAATTATTGTTGTAGCTTTAGCACTAGATCAGTTAATAATTTACAGAATGAAAAAATTAAGTGGTGGTATTAATGCTTAAAACAATTTCAATTTATTTAAATGAAAATCCAACATTAAGATATTGGATTATAAGACCTGAATGGGTTGCTGTGATATTGTTGATTATTTCAATTATTTCATCAATACAACTATCACCTTTCTTTGCTGATTTAGCATTTATAATGGACTCTGCTACACCTTATGTAGAGTATGGATTAATAGCAATAATACTAACTTTAATAATAATTTCTGGTGAAATAGATTTATCTATTGCCTCAATGATTGCTCTTACTGCAGTTATCTTTGGTACTGCATATAATGCGGGTCTTGGTATGCCAATCTCTATGCTTATAGCTCTCTTTTCTGGAACACTATGTGGTTTATTTAATGGAATACTTGTGACACAATTGCAAATACCTTCAATAATACTTACAATAGGCACATTAACTTTATATCGTGGAATAGCTCAATCTCTAGCTAGTGATTTTTCTTTAGGTGGTTATCCTTCTTGGTTTATTGGAATAGATTATCGTTACATTGGTATAGTTCCGATTCCAGTTATAATATTTACAGTTTTTGCAATTGTCGTTGGTTTTTTCTTGAGCTCAACTATTTACGGTAAGCAACTTTATTTGATAGGTACAAATCCACAAACAGCAAAATATTCTGGAATTAAAGTTGATCGTATCAAGCTATTACTTTTTACTTTATCTGGTTTAGTTTGTGGTATTGCTGGAGTTTTAACTACTTCTAGACTGGCAGTTGCAAGATTCAATATGGCAACTGGTGCAGAATTAGAAATAGTTCTTATGGTTATGTTAGGCGGAACATATATTTTTGGTGGTAGAGGAAATATTTTTGGTACTTTTATTGCTTTCTGGATCGTTGTAATTTTAAGAGCAGGTTTAAATGTTGCAAGAATAAAAATTGAATCACAATTAACCATACTAGGCGCTATGTTAATAATTGCAATTATTTTAACCAATTACATTTATTCCAAATCACAAAAGTAAGGAGATAACAATGAATCAAATAGATTTAAAAGATAAAGTTGCCATTATAACCGGAGGGGCGCAAGGTTTTGGTTATTCAATGGTTGAGAGATTTTCTAAATCTGGAGCTAAAGTTGTTATCTGGGATAAAGATGAAGAACTTTTAAAAAGTTTAACTTTGCCTGAAAATGTAAACCATGAAATTGTTGATATTACATCTTATGATAGTGTTCAAAAATCAACAATCGCCACTTTAGATAAAAATAATAAAATTGATATTCTTATTAATAATGCAGGAATTGCTGGACCAAGTTTTAAAACTTGGGAGTATCCAATTGATCAATGGCAGAATGTTATTGATATTGATTTAACGGGTTTGTTTTATTGTTGCAAATCTATAGTACCTCACATGATTAAGGCCAATTATGGAAGAATAGTAAATATTGCTTCTATTGCTGGCAAAGAAGGTAATCCAAATGCCATGCCATACAGTGCTGCTAAAGCAGGGGTGATTGCTCTTACAAAATCATTGGGTAAAGAATTAGCAGATAAAAATATAGCCGTAAATTGTGTTACACCAGCAGCAGCAAAAACAAGAATATTTGATCAAATCAGTCAGGAACATATTGATTATATGTTATCAAAAATACCTCGTGGAAGATTTATCAAAGTTGATGAACTAGCCTCTATGGTTTCATGGTTGGTTTCTGAGGAGAATTCTTATACAACTGGAGCAGTGTTTGATCTTAGTGGAGGAAGAGCTACTTACTAGAAAGGAAAAATAATATGAGTAATTATGCATGGGTTTTAGAGGTAAGACCTGGTTATGAAGATGAGTATAAAAAAAGACATGATGAAATTTGGCCAGAGATGGTTCAAATGCTCAGTGATGCTGGACTGAGAAATTATAATATTTTTCGTCATGGATTAACTTTGTTTGGTTACTTTGAGACTGATGATTTGAAAAAATCAATTGATCATATTGTAAAAAGTGAAGTTAATAAAAAGTGGGGCGAGTATATGTCTGATATTTTAAAAGCAGAAGTTGATCCAAAAACTAATTTTCCATATTTATTACCTATTCAAATGCATTTAGATTAAAATGAATAAAGCTAGAATAGGAGTTATTGGTGCAGGCTGGTGGGCAACTGAATATCATATTCCAAATTTAAAAAAAAGGGAAGATGTTGAGCTTGTAAGTGTTTGTAAATTAGAAGAAGATCAATTGAATTTTGTAAAAGAGAAATTTAATTTTCAACATGCTTCAACAGATTTTCATGAAATGTTAAGTCTTAGTCCTTTAGATGGTGTTGTAATTGCATCACCTCATTTTGCACATTACGAAAATGCAAAAGCAGCTCTAGAAAAGGGTTGTCACGTTTTAATTGAAAAACCAATGACAACAAATTCCTCAGATGCAGAAAAACTTTATAATTTAGCAAAAGAAGTAAAAAAAGAAATTCTAGTTCCAAATGGATTTAATTTTACACACTTTATGCCAAAAGCTGAAAAATATATACAGGATGGAGTCATTGGTGAAATAAAACATATAGATGCTGCTTTTTCATCCTCTTTAGTAGATTTATTTCAGGGAATACCTTTAAGTGAGTCTAATGATCATACTTTTCAACCTTTAGCATCAACTTGGTCTGATCCTAGTAAAGGGGGAGGTTATGGATGGGGTCAATTATCACATATGTTTGGAGGAGTTTTTAAAATAACACAATTAACAGCTGAAAAAGCTTTTTGTTTTTCAGTTCCTTCCCCAACAAATGTTGATTATACAGATGCAATTTCTGTAAAATTTTCGAATGGTGCAACTGGATCATTTTCTGGATGCGCATATGTTCCGAAAGATTTTGGAGGTACTTTTTATATAAATGTTCACGGAACTAAAGGAACACTTTATTTAGATATGGAAATAAAGAGAGAAAGATTATTAATTAGACTTAATGATGGTAATGATATTGAGGATCAGATTAAAGAAGGTCAAGGAACTATGGCTTATAGTACTGAGTCTCCTATAAATACTTTTGTTGATATTTGCTTAAATAAAAATTTTATTAATCATGCAAACTCCGATATTGGTCTGAAAACAGTCAAAGTATTAGATGCGGTCTATAGATCAATTAAAAGTGAGAAAGTTGAGCAAGTATAATTTCTAATCAAAAATTTTGCCAGGATTCATAATATTATTTGGATCAAAACTTTTTTTAATCAATTTCATCAGAGGAACATTATCTGGATGTTGTTTCAGTAGATACTCTTTTTTTTGAAGGCCGATACCATGTTCGCCAGTAATAGTTCCATCCATTTCTAGTGCTTTATCAATTAATTTATTACTAAATTCTCTTATGTATTTATATTCATTCTCTTTATTTGGATCATAGACAATAGTTACATGAAAATTTCCATCTCCTACATGACCAACCATTGGAGCTTTCAATCCGGTACCTTGAAGTTCATTTTCTGCAAACATAATACATTCAACAATGTTTGAAATAGGAACACAAACATCTGTAGCATATACTCTCACATCATCTCCTTGTGCTTTAACTGAATAATAAACATTATGTCTTGCTTTCCATATCTTGTTTCTTTCTTCTGTGTTAGATGCCCATTTAAATTCACTACCATTGTTATTTTTAGATATCTCTTCAACAACGTCTATTGATTCTTTATTTGAAATTTCACTACCATGAAATTCATAAAAAAGAGTTGGTAAGCTTTCTAAATTTTCTAATTTTGAATATTTAATACTTATATCCATTTGATCTTTATTTAATAGTTCAACTCTTGCAATTGGAACCCCATATTGAATTATTTCCTGAGCTGTTACAACTGCAGAGTCAAGATCTGGAAATTGACAGACAGCACTCATTATACTCTCAGGAATTGGAGATAGTCTTAAGTGCACTTCGGTTATAATACCAAGTGTGCCCTCTGAACCAACAAATAGGTTAGTAAGATTGTAACCCGCAGAAGTTTTTTTTGCTCGCGTACCTGTTTTAATTATATCACCATTTGCAAGAACAACTGTAAGGCCTAGTACAGCTGTTTTCATTGTCCCATATCTTACTGCCATAGTCCCTGAAGCTGAGCAAGCTGCCATACCACCTAATGCAGCATTTGCACCTGGATCAATTGGAAAAAAAACACCTTTGTCTTTTAAAGTTTCATTAAGTTGTTCACGAGAAACATTTGCTTGTACACGACAATCAAAATCTGCCTCATTAATAGAAATAATGTTGTTAAAATTTTCCATTGAAATTGTAAAACCTTCATTATTTCCAACGACATGCCCTTCCAAAGATGTGCCAGTACCATAAGCAGTTACAGGTACTTTAAATTCATTACAAATTTTTAATATTTTAGAAAGCTCATCATTATTTTTTGGGAACAAAACAGCTCTTGGTAGCACTGGATCATAAGCATCTTCTCCTTTAGCATGATTATTTCTTACACTTTCTGAAAATGATATTCTTTCTTGCAAAATCTCTTTCAAATTGTCTAATAATCCTCTATCCATTGTCCAATAATATTAATTATTTAATAAAAGTAAATGAATACAACGTCTCTCGAATTAGAAAACATATATGATTTAGCTTATAAAGCCTTATCAAAACATGGATGTGATCATTACAATGCTGATTCTGTAGCCACTACGGTCACACATGCTGAAAGAGATGGAAGTGTATCTCACGGATTATTTCGCATTCCTGGTTATGTAGCGTCTCTTAAAAGTAAGAAAGTAAATGGAACTTCTCGACCATCGAACAACTATCTTACCCAAAATGCAATTCGTGTAGAGGGTGATTATGGTTTCGCTCCAGTTTCAATTAAAGTTGGTTTACCAGAATTAATAAAAACAACAAGTAAGCACGGCGTAGGGGTTTTAACAATAACTAATACCCATCACTTTGCTGCGTTATGGCATGAAACAGAAGAATTAGCAGAAAATAATTTAATTGGTATTGCTTGCACTGCATATAAACCAAGTGTAGCTCCAGCTGGTGCAAAAAAACCACTATTTGGAACTAATCCAATATCATTTGCTTGGCCTAGAAAAAATAATACTCCCGTTGTTTATGATATGGCAACTTCAACGATGGCAATGGGTGAAGTACAAGTTGCAGCGCGTGATGGTCATAAAGTACCCTTTGGAACCGGCTTAAATAAAGATGGTGAAAAAACTGATGATCCAAATCAAATAGCAAATGGAGGAGTGCTTTTGACTTTTGGTGATTATAAGGGTTCTGCTATAGCTATGATGATTGAATTACTAGCTGCAGGCCTAGTTGGAGATTTATTTAGTTTTGAGGCAAAAGAATTGGATAATAACGATGGAGGACCAGCACGAGGAGGAGAGTTTATTATGGCTTTATCTCCTGAGCTTATTGCAGGAAAAAATTGGAATGAACATGCTGAAAAATTTTTTGAACAAATGACATCTTTAGATGGCGTGCGGTTACCTGGTCAAAGAAGACATTCTAATAGAGAAGATAAAGGTCCAAGACATATCAATACCGAGCTCATAGAAAAAATAAAGAGTCTAATCTAATCCATTTATGGATAACGTCAGATTAGATTTTCAAAAACATATTGATGCTGGAAGATGTAATGGTGCTGAGTGGATAATAAATCACAAAAATAATACTTATCATGAGGTAATTGGATATAATGATCTAGTTAAAAATAATAAACTTAATAAAAATTCATATTACAGAATTTGGTCAATGACTAAACCAATTGTTGGTTTTGCAGCGATGCAATTAATAGAAAAAAATTTTTTATCTCTTGATGATACTATAGATAAATATTTATCAAATTTTAAAAACTTAAAAAAACTAAAATCATTAACTAGTAAATTAGACGATACTATTAAAATAGATAAAACTCCTACAGTAAGACAACTTTTGCAACATACAGCAGGTTTTACTTACAATAGTAGTAATAATTTTTTAGCTGAAGCTTATGAAGAAAAGAAGTTATTTCACTCATCTTCTAGAAGCTTAGAAGAGGAAATTGAAAGTATTTCTGGGTTGCCACTACTTTACGAACCAGGATCAGAATGGCATTATTCTATTTCTATAGATATTTTAGCTAGAATTCTTGAAGTTGTAACAAAAGATAAGTTATTAAATATTTTAAAAGAAAATATATTTTATCCATTAGAAATGAACGAAACAAATTTTTTTATTAGCGAAGATAAAAATAAAAATTTAGTTGAAACTTTTGAATATAATAACGTTAAATCACAGTTAACTGACTTAACTTTGGATACAAGAAAACTAATTTTATATGGATATCCTGCAAATAATGAAAATTACTGTAGAGGTGGACATGGTTTATTTTCAACTGCAACAGATTATATTAAATTTGCTACTATGCTTATTAATGGCAAAGATAAAAATGCTAAATCACTAATAAATATGGAAACTCTTCAATCTATGCGTCATAATTCATTAGATACAAACTTATTACCCATCGAAATAACGTCAACAAATACAATTAAAGATCAAAATTATGAAAATGATTTAGATGGTTATGGATGGGGTCTTGGATTTAGAGTTTTGATGAATAATACATCTCAAAATAAATTTGGTGTTATTGGAGAATTTGGTTGGTCTGGTTACGCAGCTACGTATTTCTTAGTTGATCCAATGAACGATTTATCAGCAGTTGTAATGATGCAAATTTTAGATGCAGATAAAAATATTAAAAAAGATTTCTATAATAATATTTTCAAAAATCTTAAATGAATAATAAATCAAACCCATATACATATGGAATCATTTTAATTCTTTTAACTTATTTATCTTTTGGCATCTTAGATACTATTCAAAAAACAGCAGTTCAGTATCATTCAGTATTTGTACTATTATTTGTTAAGTATACTTTTTGCCTTATCTTTTCTTTTTTTATTGCAAAAAAAAATAATGTAAAAAATTATTACTTATCAAATAATTATAAAATACAAATTACTAGATGTGTCCTGTCTGTTTGTGAGGCTTGTTTTTTTGTATTATCATTTAGGTATTTAGCTCTTGCAGATGCACACACAATCGGATCTTTATCACCAGTTTTAGTTGTTTTTTTTTCTTATTTAATTCTAAGAGAAAAAATAAACTTAGCTACTTGGGTAGCAATTGGTATTAGTTTTTTTGGTGTTATTCTTATTATGCGCCCTGGCTTAACAATATTTAATCCTTACCTTGTCATTCCTTTACTCGCTGCTTTTTTTTATTCACTGTTTCAAATAGCAACAAGATTAAATGCTCAGTACGATGATAATGAAACTATGTTATTCTACAATGGTCTTATAGGTGTTATAATAACTTCAATATTATCAATATTTTTTTGGCAACCTCTTCATTCATTTTCTTTTATATTCTTTATATTTTTAGGTTTCTTTTTTTGTGCAGGCTTATTTTTACAAATTAAGGCATTAAGTATTACTCCTGCAAGTGTATTAGCACCTTATAATTATACAATAATAGTCTGGGCAATACTTTTTGGTTTTGTTATATATAAAGAAATACCAGATATATTTACAATTATTGGAGCAATTATTATTGTCGCATCTGGTGTATTTATATTTAGGTATTCTTATAAGTAACTCTAATTTTCTTTGTATGATTTAAAATATTAATGTTATAAATTTCATAATGTTTATTGGAATAGATCTTGGTACTTCTTCAATTAAAATGATTTTAATTGATCAAAACCAAAAAATCCTTGCCACAGCTACTTCAAGTCTAACAATACAATCTCCAAAAGATGGTTTTAGTGAGCAAAATCCACAAGAATGGATTGACTCAACAATGGAATGTTTTGAAGCTTTGAAGTTAAAAAAACCAAATGAGTTTTCGCAAACCGTTTCTCTAGGCATATCAGGACATATGCATGGAGCTACTTTAATAGATAAGGATGGAAACGTTATTAGACCATGTATTCTTTGGAATGATACTAGATCATATCAAGAGTGTGAAGAATTCGAAAAACAAAACTTTGATGTACGGTCAATCTCAGGAAATATCACTATGCCTGGTTTTACTGCTCCAAAAATAAATTGGATTAAAAATAATGAAATAGATAATTTTCGAAAAATTTTCAAAGTTTTATTACCAAAAGATTATTTAAGATTTATTCTTACTGGTGAATTTTTTTCTGAAATGTCAGATGCATCTGGCACTTTATGGTTAGACATAAAACATAGAAAATGGTCTAATAAGCTTTTATCATGTTCGTTTTTAGAAGAAAAACATATGCCCAATCTTGTGGAAGGCAATGAGCTGACAGGTTATTTAAAAAAAGAGTTTAAAGACAAATTTAATTTTAATAATAATGTGAAAGTTGTTGGTGGTGCAGGTGATAATGCGGCTGCAGCAACTGGTATGGGTATAACAAATAAAAATCAATCATTTATATCTCTTGGTACTTCAGGAGTTTTCTTTACTCCTACTGAAACTTTTTTAAGTAATACTGGAGATGCAGTACATTCATTTTGTCATTGCTTACCAAATAAATGGCACTTGATGTCAGTTATGTTAAGTGCAAGTAATTGTTTGGATTGGGTTTGTGCTGTCACAAATACTTCAATTGTAGAAACATTTAATAATGTAGAAAAATTTTATACAGATGAAGATACTATAAATAATTCTTCTTACTTTTTACCTTATATCTCTGGAGAAAGGACTCCTCATAATGATCCACATATTAGAGGTTCATTCCACTCTATAAAAACAACAACAAATGCAACAGATTTACAGTATGCAGTAATTGAAGGTGTTAGTTTTGGTATATTAGATGGAGTAAATTCTATTTTAAAAGTTAACAACAACTTTGATAACATATACATGGTTGGAGGAGGTTCAAAGAGTTCATTTTGGGTTGAACTGCTTGCATCACTATTAAATAGAAAATTAAGTGTTTGTGATCAAAGTGAATTTGGTGCAGCACTTGGTGTTGCAAGATTAGCAATGTTTCAGGGTGAAACAATGAATAATACAGAAAAAATTGTTAGTGAAATAAAAACAAGTAAAATTTATGAACCAAAGCAACATAACATAGATATCTTGTTAAGAAGGTATGCTATTTGGAAAGATTTATATAAAAGTAATAATAAAATTGCTCAAAATTTAAATTTTTAATAAATATCATTTAAAAAATTAATTTTTTTTTCTAAAAGTTCAGAAAATAAAGGAAATTGTTTTGGTGTGTTGCCCCATAGTTCTACACAATTTGTAAATTTAACAATTTTATTTTCTTCTAGATAATATTTAATCCATTCCCAACTTGGCTCATAGTATTCAAAACTTAATTTTTTATTTTTAATCTTCAACATAAAAACATACCAACTTGCAATTGCATCAATACAATTTTCAGGAATAATATTTTTTTCAAAGCAATTATGTATTGTTGGTAATATAAATATAGGAAATTTTCCTACACCATCCATTGCAATTCTCTCTAATTTATCACCAATATTTTTATTTTTAAATCTTTCATAAATTGTGATCATATACTCTGCTAAATCAAAGGGTTTGTGAACAAGCGCTGGTAATATTTCCTTTTGTTGAATTTCAAAGAAAAATTGTTCTAAATTTTTATCTGATATTGCCTCATCATAAGTGGTATAACCTTTAAGTGCACCAAAATAACTTAATGCTAAGTGAGCTCCATTTAAAATTCTAATTTTAGCTTCTTCATAGGGAAATACATCCTGCACAAACTTCACACCAACATCTTCAAGTTTTGGTCTTTCATTTATGAAGTTATCCTCTATTATCCATTGGATAAAGGGTTCAGCTATCACACCACAATCATCTTTTAAATTAAATTTTTCCATTATATCGGACTTTAAATATTCTGGTGTTCTAGGTGTAATTCGATCAACAACACAAGAGGGAAAACTGACATTTTCTTCTATCCATTCTAAAAGATCATATTCTTTAGATGCTGATAAATATTGTTTTAAACAGTCTTGTAACATTTTTCCATTTTCTCTAATATTATCACAGCATAGTAATGTGATTTTTTTATTTATAGATAACATTCTTTTTTTTAAGGCTGCCATAAGAAAAGAGTAAATTATATTGTTTTCTTTTCTTTGAATATTATTCTTAATAAGTTCTAAATTTAGATTTAATTTATTTTTTTCATTTATATAGTAACCGCTTTCGGTAATTGTCATTGTAACTAATTTTATATCTGGATTTGAAAGAATACCCTCAGCTTCATCTTTATCCTTACTCCAGTCTATTAATTTTATAATTGAACTGATGTCTTTATATTTTTCATCTCCTGATGTAGAAATTGTTTTCAGGATATATTTCCCTTTTCTTAATTTTAGATTTTCAAAATTTTTACTATCTTCTTTTCTTAAATTAATTCCACATATTCCCCAATTTATATTATTAGATGAATTAAGATATTCATCTATGTAGTTTGCTTGATGAGCTCTATGAAAATTTCCTACACCAAGATGAACAATACCTGTTTTACAATTTTCTCTATTAAAAGATGAAATAGCTAGTTCACCTCTATTCATCAATTTTTATTTGAAGCTTTACATCGGTGGGCCTATGTTCTGCTGCTCGTAAAAATGCTTCAACACTTTCTTCAAATTTAAATGTATGTGTAATCATAGGCTTAACATCAATTTTTCCTCTTTCAAGTAGTCTTATTGATGGTTCATATTGATGTGAATACCTATGCACAGTTTGAAACTCAAGACCTTTAGAAAATAGTATAGCCCAATTCATTGGTACTGGTTCAGCATTATTTCCAATTAAGACAACGTGTGCGCCAGGTGAACAGCAAGTAAAAATAGCTTCATATGCTTTTACTGCTCCGCTACATTCAAAAAACCTATCAACTCCCCATCCATTGGTTTCATCCATAACTTTTGTTTCTAAATTTTCTTTGGATATATCTATAGGAATAAGATCAGGATAATAATCACACATTTTTAATTTTTCACTTAAAATGTCAGCAATATAAACTTTTGCACATCCTCCAGCTAAAGCGGCAAGGGCTGTAACCAATCCAATTGGCCCACATCCCATTACTAATCCAATTTGACCAGGTTTTATTTTTGCTTTTGTTACTCCTTGCATACCTACTGCTAAAGGCTCAACCATTGCTCCTTCAGCATAAGAGAGATTGTCTGGTATTTTAAAAACCATATCACTTGGAAACACAACCTCAGGCGTTAAACATCCATGAATAGGTGGTGTAGCCCAAAATTTTACTTTTTGATCATAATTGTAAATACCAAGTTTATATTCTTTTGTACTTTTACTAACAATCTGAGGTTCAATACAAACTCTGTCACCTACTTTTAAATTTTTTACATTTGTACCTACTTTGATGATTGTTCCTGAGCCTTCGTGTCCTAAAACCATTGGTGCATTAACATGCCACTGCCCAATTTTTCCATGTTTATAATAGTGAATATCTGAACCACATATACCTACAGTATGCATATTAATTTTTACATCATTTGAACCAACCTTGTTTGGTAAATCTATATCTCTTAAATTCAATTCAAGTTTTTTTTCTAAAACTAATGCTTTCATTTTTGTTAATAAATAGCATATTTTTAAATATAAATTATTATAATTTTTAATGAAATTTCTACTTTGTTAACATATTGTATGTATTGATGATTTTTGATCATTTTAAATTAACTAATAAAGTTGCTATTGTAACAGGTGGAACAAGAGGAATTGGTCTATCTATTGCGCACGCTCTTGGAGAGGCTGGTGCAAAAATAATAGTCACTAGTAGAACAGATAAATATTCTGGTCTAAAAAGTCTTAAAGATGCAAATCATGATGTTTCTTTTTTGCAAGGTGATATCACTAATCCTAATGAGCCTCAAAAAATTATAAATTCTGTTTTAGAAAAATATAATTCAATTGATATCTTGGTTAATAATGCTGGTGTTGCTCAACATGGTACTATGGAAGAATTTGATGATAAATTATTAGATAAAATTATGAATACAAATGTTGATTCTGTTTTTAGGATGTGTCGTTCTGTTTTACCGCAAATGAAAAAACAAGGTGAAGGAGTTATTTTAAATATAGGTTCAATATCTGGATTAGTATCAAATATCCCTCAACCTCAAGTGGCTTATAATGCATCAAAAGCTGCAGTACATATGTTAACAAAAAGTTTAGCAAGTGATTTTGCTGAAAATAATATCCGCGTGAATGCTATTGCACCTGGTTATATTGATACAGAAATGACTAAATTAACTAAAGAAAATGAACATTGGTATGAAACGTGGAATAGTATGACACCTCTCAAAAGAATGGGTAAACCAAGTGAAATTGCATCTGCAGCACTTTTTTTATGTAGCCCTGCTTCAAGTTACATTACAGGTGAAGTATTAGTTATAGACGGAGGATATACACTTAGATAAATTGACTATTCTTTAAAAAGAAAAATATTTGCTTTTATTTTTATTTCATCTTTAAGAATTGATGTATTTTTCCAACTACCAGTGCCAATATTAAACTCATTCCTAGAAAAAAATATTTCACTTTTTACCTGAACCAACTCATTAGCCAATTTTATAACCTCAATATCAATAGGGATATTTTGACTCTTACCTTTTATTGTTAATTCACCTATTAAATTAACTTTATTATCTTCGTAATTAAATTTAAAATTATTTGTATCAATAAGACCGAATGGAAATTTTTTAGCATCAAAGAAAACCTTACTGAGTACTAAATCTTTATATCGTTTATAATTTAAGTCTAAACTATCAATGCTAACATTTATTAGTGCCTTATTATTATTTTGATTAGATAAATCCAAGGAAACAAAACCATCAAATGTATTAAATTTACCAGTTACATTTTTTGCAAACAAAACTGGAACTTCAAATTCTATGGTAGAAATATTTTTATCTATATTCCATAAATCATTTGCAATACTCTGTTTACAATACAGAAAAATAAAAAATAAACTAAATATTACTTTCAATATATTTCCTTGCTAGTTCATCAGCTTTTTCGTTAAACTCAAAACCTGCGTGACCCTTAACCCATTTCCAAGTTACATTATGTTTGTTTATTAGATTATCTAATTGCATCCATAATTCTTTATTTTTAACTATTTTTTTTGTTGATGTCTTCCATCCATTTTTTTTCCAATTTATAATCCAGGTTTCAATTCCATCCTTTACATATTTGCTGTCTGTATAAATGATTAAATCTTTTTTTATCTTAAAATATTCTAGTGCTTTTATTGCTGCTGTAAGTTCCATTTTATTATTCGTTGTAAGTTGATCTCCACCATTTAATAATATCTCATTGTTATTATCTAAAATTACAACTCCCCATCCACCTTTACCAGGATTGCCAGAACATGCACCATCAGTGTAAATATTAATCATTATTGGAAAATACCATTTTGTTGATGCCATTTTAAAATATTAGAATATTCAAATGGATCTTTTTTAACAACGATTGCATTAGGTGGATGAAAAATATAGTCATGTACTCTTGTAGATAATATTCTAACAGCTGCAGCTCTTAATAAAATATTTAATGATTCCTTTTCAAGGTCACTCAATTTTCTCAATTTTTGATATTCCTCAAGAATTGTAAGGCAGTTTTGTTTGTGAAAATTTTTTCCATTTTCACTAAAGCACCAATCATTAATAACGATAGCTATATCGTACACATAAAAATAATAACAAGAAAAATAGAAATCTATTACTCCTGAAATTTTTTCATTTTTAAAAAAAATATTATCTCTAAACAAATCAGCATGAATAACACCACAGGGAATATTGCTTGGCCAATGATTTTCTAAATAATCTATTTCGTTTTTTAACAAATACATTATTTCATTATATTCTTCAGATTTCTTATTAAGACACTTTTTGTAAATATTTTTCCAATCCTTTAAGTCTAAACTGTTCGGTCTTTTTTCGTCAAAATTTACAGTAAGATTGTGTAAATTAGCAACCATCTTCCCAACTTCTTTACACATTTCAGAGTTAGCTTTTTCAATACTTTTACCTTCTAGAAAAGAAATAATAACAGCAGTTTTATTTTTTATTTTTTTTAATATTTTTCCATTTTTATCTGTAATAGCTTTAGGGCACTTAAAATTATTTTTATTTAAAAAGTTTTTTAAATTTATAAAAAATGGTAATTCTTCTTCAGTTACTCTTTTTTCAAAAATTGTTAAAATATATGGTTTATTGTTACAAAAAATTTTAAAATTTGAGTTCTCTATACCATCTACAATTTCTTCAAATCTTTCTAGATTTCCAATTGCGTAATCAGAGATAAAGTTTTCGATATCTTCCTTAAGTAATTTAGTAAAGACCGCCATTTTATACGTTTAGCTTTTGTGGAACTTTAAAAAATACATCTTCTTTTTGATAATGCCCTTCATTTACTTGAACTTCAAAATTTTTTTTCAAATTATCAAGAAGTTTTCTTACAAGTATTTCCGGTGATGATGCACTTGCTGTTATTCCTATATTTTCAGATTCTTGAAATATATTTAAATTTAAGGAATCAACATCTTCCACTAAAATAGCTTTTTTTGAACCATAATTTTTTGCTACTTCAACTAATCTTAAAGAATTTGATGAGTTGCTTGCGCCAATTACTAAAAAATAATCACATTGATTAGCTATTTTTTTTACAGCTTCTTGCCTATTTGTTGTAGCATAACAAATATCATTTTTTTTCGGTTCTATAACATTCTTAAAATGTGATTTTATCTCTTTTATTATATCCTTCGTATCGTCTACTGATAGAGTTGTCTGAGTTACATACGCAATCTTATCATTTTGTTCAAAGGGTAACTTTTTTACATCTTCAACTTTTTCTACCAAATAAATTTCTTTATTAGTTTGACCCATAGTTCCAATAACTTCAGGATGATTCCTATGACCAATTAAAATTACGGGGAGATTTTTTTTATCAAAATTTTCCACCTCCTTATGAATTTTGCTAACAAGTGGACATGTGGCATCATAATATATTAAATTTAAACTTAACGCTTCCTCAGGTACTGCTTTTGGAACACCATGTGCTGAAAAGATAACTGGCCTACTTTTATCTTCAATCTCATTTAATTCTTCTACAAAAATAGCTCCCTGTGATTTGAGATTTTCAACAACAAATTTATTATGAACTATTTCATGACGAACATATACTGGCGCCCCATATTTTTTTAGAGCACCCTTAACCATTTCAATCGCCCTATCTACTCCAGCACAAAAACCTCGTGGTCCTGCAAGAAAGATATTAAGTTTTTTTGTCATTTAAATTTGCTAACATTAATTTCAATTAATTAATAATACTATAGATTTTGCAAATCTTTCAATGTTAATTTCTTAATATTATATTCAAATATTTAGACTGATTAATCTACTTTTAATTCTTTAAAACAGAGTTAAATTCAGTAATAGATTCTTCAATTAAAGCAGACTTTTTATCTTTATTGAGATTTTGTATTAGAATATTTTTCGTAGCCTCTATTGCAATATTTGAAATATAATTTTTTATAGAGTTATTGGTATCTCTCACTAATTGTTCAATCTTATTTTCAGCTAATATTTTTCTTTTTTCAATTTGGTCAGTTAATTTAGAAGTAGATATATTTTTCAGTTCAGCTATTCTTTTTTCAGATTCCAAATTTAGATTTTGTATTTCTTTTTCTACCTTAGTTTCTCTATCTTTTAATTCATCCAAAGCTTTTTGAGCCTCATTTTTTATATTCTCAACTTCATCTATTTTATTTTTTATATCTTTTATTTGAGCATCTAAACTAGATGTAAGAATTTTTCGTACTGGATTAAAAATAGCTGCAATAAATAGAATAAAAGATACTGCAACCCAAAATTGCGGATCAGAAAACATTAATTAAAACTACCTTTATGTGTTTCAATAACTTTATTAATTTCATTGTCTGACATTTCTATATCTGTGATTTTTCCAACAGTCAGTTTTGTAATATTAGCTATTTCATTGTTAATATTTTTCATTTGATCATCTTTACTTTTTAAAATTTCTTTTTCTGCGTCAGAAACTTTTTTTTCTAAGTCTTTATCGAGTGAAGAAAGTTGAGAAGAAACATCTTCTTGTAAAGCATTGATTGTTTCTTTAATTTTCTCATCTGTTTCTAGTTTAGCCTTATTGATTTGATCATTAATTTTTTTTTCAATTTCCATTGCCTGTTCTTGAAGCTCTTTTGCTGAAGATAAATTCTCATCTATTTTATTTTGTCTTTTCTCTAAAACTGTAGCTATTCTTGGAAGAGATACCCTCCATAAAAACACAAATAGAAAAGTAAAGAATACAGCTAACCAAAAGAGCTGTGAAACAAAAAACTCTGGATTTAATTGAGGCATTAATTAATTATTGTGTTCTATCCAAACAAAATAACTAACGCAATAACTAACGCGAAAAGTGCAATCGCTTCAACTAATGCGAAACCTAACATTGTCATTGTAAAAACTTCACCTCTTGCTGCTGGATTTCTTCCAACTGCTTGAATAAAAGATGAGAAAATATTCCCAATTCCAATACCTGATCCAATAACACCGATAACGGCAAGACCCGCTCCGATTACTTTAGCTGCTTCAATTTCCATAAGTCCTCCTATTTTAAATTAATGTAAATGATAAGCATCGTTAATATATAAACACGTCAGTATTGCAAACACATATGCTTGCAAAAAAGCAATTAAAATTTCTAATCCTGTTAAAGCTACAATGAAAGCTAAAGGAAAAACTCCTGTAAAAAATGGCATGGAAACAACAAAGCCCGCAAATACTTTTAGTAGTGTGTGACCAGCTAGCATGTTTGCAAATAATCTAACTGATAAACTTATAGGTCTTGATAAATAAGATATTACCTCAATAGGAATAAGCAGTGGATGCATGTAAAATGGTACACCCGGTATATAAAAGAATGTAAAAAATTTAATGCCATGGTTAATAAATCCAAGAATAGTTACACCAATAAATACAACTGCAGCTAAAGCAAATGTAACAATAATATGACTCGTGAATGTAAATTGGTATGGTATCATACCTACCATGTTGCCAATTAACACAAACATGAATAAAGAGAAAACAAATGGGAAATACCTTTTTCCATTATCTCCAACTGTATCAGAGAGAAGCTGAGCTATAAAATTATACATCAATTCTGAGATAAGCTGCATCCTAGAAGGGATGATTGATCTTGTATTTACTGTTAAAGTTAAAAAAAGAGTAATTACTAAAACAGTAATCAGCATCGCAAAAGATGAATTTGTAAATGAAATATTATAGCCACCAAGCTCAATATTGGATATTGGATCTATTTCGAACTGTTTTAGTGGACTGTCTTTTGCGGCCATAATAGTTATTGAATATTAAAATTACCTTTGCTTTTCAATGCGACGCATTACACGATAAACGTTCAAAAATCCAGCTAATGCGCCAAATATGAAGAAAATAATTAACCCTATTGGTTTAGTATTAAAGTAATTATCCACAATAAGCCCAATTCCAACTCCAACCACTAGTGCAGCGATAATTTCTGTACTAATTTTAAAACCAAATCCAGCACCGCTTTCTTTTTTTTTAATATTAGGTTCTTTATTTTGATTATCTAAATTATCAATTTTTTTACCTAATTCTTCTAAATTTTTATTTTTATAATTCATTTGTAGTATCTTGCTCTTTTATTTCGATTGCTTTTTCAAGATCAACAGAAACTAATTGTGATACACCTTTCTCAGGCATGGTAACACCAAATAATCTATTTACTCTTGCCATTGTCATTCTATGATGAGTTATTACTAAGAATTTTGTTGAAGAAGTTTTAGCTATTTCCTCTACTAATGAACAAAATCTATCAACATTAGTATCATCTAATGGAGCATCAACCTCATCGAGTACACAAATTGGAGCTGGGTTTGATAAAAATACAGCAAATAATAATGATAATGCTGTAAGAGCTTGCTCACCACCAGAAAGTAAATTTAGATTTTGTAATTTTTTTCCTGGAGGACTAGCAAATATTTCTAAACCAGCTTGAAGGGGATCTGATTCATCTGTAAATTTCAGATAAGCCTTGCCACCACCAAACAACCTTGTAAATAATTTTTGAAAATTTTCATTCACTATTCCATATGCAGCAAGTAAACGTTGTCTACCTTCTGTATTAAGTGAATCAATTGCTTCTCTCAGTTTTGCAATTGCACTTAAAAGGTCACTTTGATCTTTCTTTATTGTATTTACTTTTTCTTCTAAATCTTTGGATTCTTGTTCTGCAAGAAGATTAACACCACCTAAACGTTCTTGTTCAGCAATTAGTCTTTCTAATTTTTTTTCTAAATCATCAGTCTCACCCAAAATTTTATTTGGATCTATTTCTCCAATATTGTAAAGCTCTTCTAGTTCTATACTTAATCTTTCTTTTACCTGAGTTGATAATAACTTTATTGCTTCATTAATTGTATTAATTTGACCTTCGGTTCTAATTCTCTCTTCTCGTAGTTCATTTAATTTAATTTCTTCTAATTTTAATTTCTTATTGATTTCATTAGAATTTTGTTCAGTTTGACGAAGCTGCTCAGCTATTTGCTCATAAGAACTCTTATTGTCATCAATCAGCTTTTGTATTTTTAATTTTTCACTTGATACATCTTCAGGAACGGATTGGAGATTAGATAATTCACTAATTAATGTATTTTGCCTTGAATTTAACTCTTCTATTCTTTGATTTGCTTTTGAAGAAATATCATTCCATTGTTTTTCTTCAGCACTTAATTGTTTTATTCGTCTATTTTTTAATTGCTCTAATATGGCTTTAGTAGAATTATTTTGTTTACCTTTAGATACATAGCCATCCCATCTCCAAATTTCTCCTAGTTTGCTGACTAATATTTGTCCTGGCTTTAAGGTTTTTTGAATTTCTAAAATATTTTCCTTATTTTCTATTAATCCAACAAATTCTAATTTCTTTTTCAAATTATCTGGTGCTTTGATTAGAGAAGAAAATTTTGTAATTTCTGAGTTAAAGGAAGAATCTTCCACATCTAATTTTCTCCAAAAAATGCTTTGTTCTTCATCAATAGATGCAATTAACTCATCTGAAAAAACTGCAGCAATTGCTTGTTCAAGACCATCTTCAAAATCTAGATAATCAATTATTGGGTTATTATTTTTTTTATTAGAAACATTTTCATTATTTTGATCATCATCATTTTGAATAAAAAGATCACCTTGTTGTTTTAAAAGTATTGATTTTTCTTCTTGTACTCTTTCAAGATTTTGTTTTGCATCTTCAAATAAAAATTTTTCTCTGTCAATGTCATTTTTAATTTGTTCTATACGGACTTTTGTTTCGTCTACTGCAATATTCGCTCTTTCAATTTCTTTTTCTTGGTTTTCTAAACTAATAGAATATTTTTGCAGTTCAGCTGCAACCTTACTTTCTTGGAGTCTAAGGTTTGGAAGGCTTTCTTGAACTTTTTCAAATTCGACATTTATTTGTGCAACAACTTGTGTTTGGTCATTTACAACATTTGTTTCAGATTGAATTTTTTCATTAGCATTTTTTAATTTATCTTTTTCATCAATCCATTTTTTATAAAATAATCTAGCTCTTGCTTTTGTAATATCTTTTTGGATGTACTTATATCTTTCAGCTTGTTTTGATTGTTTCTTTAATATTGTAAGTTGTTCATCTTGTGCTTTCAATACGTCCTTTACACGCTCTAAATTATTTTCAGTCGCATTTAATCGTAATTCAGCTTCGTGTCGTCTTGAATGCAGACCTGTAATTCCTGCAGCTTCTTCGAGTAATGTTCTTCTTTGCTCTGGCTTAGCGGCTATAATCGCACCAACTCTACCTTGACTAACCATCGATGTTGAACGAGCACCTGTTGCTGCATCAGCAAATAGTAATTGCACATCCTTTAATCGGACTTCCTTGCCATTAACTCTATATTCCGATCCTTCACCTCGCCATATTCTTCTTGTGACTTCAATGGTATCACTTTCATTAAAAATACTTGGTGCTTTACGTGCTTTATTGTCTAAATCTATTGAAACCTCGGCAATATCCCATGCTGGTCTATCATCTGTACCATTAAAAATAACATCATCTAATTCGCTTCCTCTCATTTGTTTTGGCGAAAGCTCACCCATAACGAATCTAAAAGCTTCAACGAGATTGGATTTACCACATCCATTTGGCCCCACAATACCTGTCAAACCATTTTCAATCAAAATTTCAGTTGGTTCAACAAAAGACTTAAAGCCTTTGACTTTAAGGGTCCTAAAATTAATCATCAACTATTGTGATAATATTTTATCGATGATTTGTCTAAACTCTTTTATGTTTTTATTCCCAGAATAAAGTACTCCGTTAATAATGAATGAAGGGGTAGAACCTATTTTATATTCTCTCTGAGCTTCCATTACACCCTCAAGTAATTGATTCTCTAATTCAACATTACTTAAACATGCATCAAAGTCCTCTTGTTGCATACCACCACTTTGCATTATTTTGTATAACTCAGATTTTGTTTTAGAATGATCTCTATTAACCCAATTATTTTGGAGTTTATAAAGGCCATTCATGTAATCGTATCTTACTTCTTCTGGGACACATCTTAAAATCATGCTTCCAGCAAGAGCTGGATAATTAAATGGGAAATCTCGAAAAATAAACTTAACTTTACCAGTATCAATAAACTCTTTTTTTAATTCTTCTAGGGTATCATTATGAAAATCTGCACAGTGACTACAAGACATTGAAGCATATTCTATAATTGTGATTGGAGCATTGTCTTCCCCAATATAAAAATCATTATCTTTAACCTCCAGTATTGAGTTTTCAGCTGCTTTGGCGTTAATTAAAAGTAGTGATAGTATAATAGAAATAAATAAAATTTTGATTTTCATTATTTGTCCTCAGTTGTAATTTTATTACCTAAATTTAATAGAGATTTTTTTAAATCGGAATTTTGAAATTCTTTAACGTTTTGCTTAACAAATTCTATGTCGTTTTTATCAATTTGTTTATTTTTATTTTGTTGCATATGAGTATATTTAGGTATGTAATTTTGATGAATTCTCAAGTCTATTATTGCTTTATAGCCAAAATAAGTATTAATTTTTTCAATTATAGTATCCTTAAAGTGTTGAAATTCAATGGCTGCGGCTGGGGCAACACTCACATTTAGATAATTTTTATATACTGTTTCACCTACATCGTTTTCAAAATTACGCACCCTTGAAACATTTAATGGCTCTGAATATTCTTTAAAATAATTACCAGCAATTTCAGGCCATTTGGAGTTTATTATAAATTCTGTACGATTATATTTAGAGGAAAATTTTCTATTAACCTTCCTAAGAGTATCGCCAATCGATTGTGGAACAAATGTTCTTTTTTGCTTTATATTTTTTTTGTCCATATGCATAAATAATTTATAGTACCTAAATATGAAAGCAATATGTTTAAACACGAAACACAAGTAATAAAGTATTTGCTTCAATGGTATTCAGTGAATGCCAGAAATTTACCATGGCGGAAGAAAAATACTCTCAATTTACCTGATCCATACTTTGTATTTGTAAGTGAGTATATGCTCCAACAAACAACAGTAAATACCGTAAAAAATAAATTTAATGATTTTATTTTAAAATGGCCTTCACTAAATAAATTAGCGCAAACCTCAGAACCAAATATTTTAAAGTTCTGGTCAGGCCTTGGTTATTATTCAAGAGCAAGAAATTTATTAAGGTCCGCAAAAATAATTAATAAAAATTTTAAAAATAACATACCCAAAACTTACGACGAACTCATCCAACTTCCTGGCATCGGAGATTACACAGCAAATGCAATTCTTGGAATAGGATTCAATCAAGCAGTTATGCCACTTGATGCTAATATTGAGAGAATTTTGGTTAGGTTATATGCTATCGATAAACCAATTAATAAAGTCAAAAATAAACTTAAAGATTTAGGAAAAAAATTCATCTCAGATAAATATTCTTCAAATTTAATTCAGTCTTTTATGGATTACGGATCAGAGATCTGTCTTCCAAGAAACCCTAAATGTAATATTTGTGGAATTAATAAATTTTGCCAATCATATAAAAAAAATTTACAGCAAAAAATTCCTTTAAAACTAAAAAAGAAAACTACTAAGCCTATAAAGTATACAAGAGCTTATGTAATTGTGAATGAAAAGAATGAAATCCTTGTGCGAAGTAGACCAAATAAAGGAATGTTGGCTTCCATGCTTGAAGTACCAAATGATGTTTGGGTTAAAAATAAGAAATTATTAACCACTGATCAAGATATACAAAAAATAAAAACAAAATTACAATCTAAAGGCTCATTTGAATATTCATTTAGTCATTTTGATTTAGAAACAGAAATTTTTTATGGCAATGTTAAAAAAGCAAAATTATCAAAAAGTAATTGGATAAAGAAATCTTCTTATTCTAGCTCTAGAATGCCAACCGTGATGAAAAAAATAGTAGATATAGCAGTATAATTTATGCAAAGAATTTTTTTGCGTTCATAAAAATTTTATATCCATCCCCAAATTTTTTTAAGGTTTTACTTTGCCAATTGGGAATATGATAATTATAAAATGCCCTTTCAGGATGAGGCATCATTGCAAGAACATTCCCATTTTGATTTGTTAGCGCAGCGATATCATCTTTAGATCCATTCGGATTAAAAGGAAATTGACCTTTTGCTAATTTTTTACGATGATTAATGTATTGCAAACCAATAAGGTTATTAGCTTTGATACTTTTTAGTAGATTAATAGGTATCATAAATTGCCCTTCTTGATGGGCAACAGGCAAGTTCAGCGTACTAATATTTTCTAGCCATGGTGATTTATTATTACTTACTTTTACATCAACCCATCGACACTCATAGCTACCAGATTTATTTTCAATCAATGCTACTTCTGGATCTTTTTTATTTAGGCTTGGAACTAATCCAAGATTAATTAATATTTGGCATCCATTACAAATACCTATGATTAATTTATCTTTTAATGAAAAATCTGTTAGTTGATCATACAAATTGGTCATAATTTTTTTCGCCATTGCATTTCCTGAACCTGTATCATCGCCATAAGAAAAACCACCAGGTATAGCGAATACTTGATAGTTATTAAGTTGTTTAGGATTTTGAATCAGATCATTAATATGAATAATTTTTCCTTTAAATCCTACTACTTCAAAAGCATGCAGGGTTTCATTTTCACAATTAATACCATAACCTGATAAGACTAATACGTTCATAACCCTTTAATATTTTGTTTGTATGACTTAGCAAAATCTGAAATTTTACCTCTCATAATTTTTTTGTTATCTTTAAACTCGATTACATCTGAGCTCGTACATTTACCAATAATTGTATAATCAGAAGCTTTAAATATTTTTTTAAAATTGGCTAACTTATTTTTTTTCATGGAAACAAGAATTCTGCTTTGTGTTTCAGAAAATAAAAATTGGTCGACTGAGAATTTATTTTTAAGTTTTAAATCAATGGTTAAACCTTTCTTTGAAGCAATTGCCATCTTTGTAATTGCAATTCCAAGTCCACCCAAATCTATTCCAATTGCAGAATTTATAATTCTGAGTTTATTAGCTTTTTCAAAATTTCTATATGTGCGAAGTGCATCCTTGCTATTTACAACTGGATTTTTTGATTTTTCATAACCTATAATTTTGGAATAAACACTATCCTGTAATTCATTACGCGTAGCTCCTAAAACTAAAAGTATATCACCATCTTCTGGTGTTATTTTTGTTAAGTGTGAAATTTTATCTACCACCCCAATAGAAGAAATAAGCAATGTTGGAGGTATTGAAATTTTTACTGATTTTCCAGTTTTATCAAAACCTTTAAAATCATTAAACATACTATCTTTTCCTGAAATAAAAGGTGTTTGGTAAGCAACTGCATAATCATAACAAGCTTTTGCTGCTTCTTTCAATTGATATAAGCGATCAGGTTCATCCGAGCTGCACCAACAAAAGTTATCAAGAATTGCAATTTTTTTTGAGTTGGCACCACTTACAATTAAATTTTTATATGCTGTATCAATAGAGCACCCAGCCATATCATAAGGATTTGTTTCGGCGTACTGAGGATATGCAGCTTGAGAAAGAGCTATTGATTTTTCATCATCAAATAGAGGTTTAATAGCAGTAGCATTTCCAAAAACTCTGCCTTCGCCTTGTAATGGTTTTATAATAGAGGTAGCTTGTACTTCGTGATCATATTGTGTGGCTATAAATTCTTTTGATACAATATTTGGACTAGAGAGAAGTTTATGTAATTTATCTATCAAGGAACTTTTTTTAATTATTTTTTTCTTTTCTTTTTTAATTTTTGGAAAAGATGTTTTTAAATTTAATTTAGGATAACCTTCATGAAGAAATTCCATATCTAAATTGAGAATTTCAGTTTTATTGTATTTTACTATGGCTTTTTCTTTTTTAATAAACTTACCAATTATTGTTGCTTCCACACCTCTTGCATTAAATCTCTTAATAACTTTTTTTACATTAGCCGGAGGTACTGCTAGTGTCATTCTTTCTTGCGATTCAGAAACCCAAATCTCCCAAGGATATAATCCATTATATTTGAGAGGAACTTTTTCAAGATTAACTATAAAACCACCGCTCTCTTTTGCCATTTCTCCAATTGATGATGATAATCCTCCAGCCCCATTATCTGTTATGCTCGAGTAAAGATTTTCATCACGCAATTCTCTAATGATGACATCAGACATTTTCTTTTGTGTTATTGGATCACCAATTTGTACGGCAGAAACTGGACTATTAGGATCTAATTCCTCTGAAGAAAATGTTGCTCCGTGAATACCATCTTTTCCTACTCTACCTCCAGCCATCAGTATATTATCTCCTGGATTAGCTTTCTTCATATGTGATAATTTTCCTTTTATTTTTTTTGGAATAATCCCAACTGTTCCACAAAAAACAAGAGGCTTTCCTGCAAACCGGTCATCAAAATACACATTACCTTGAGGGGTAGGGATACCTGAACAATTTCCTCCAACTCTAACACCACTGATAATACCTTTAGCAATAAAATTTGCTGGAAGCATTGGATCCTTATTATTTTTTTGACGATACAATTGATAATTTTTATTTGGGTCTGCTAAATAATATGCATACGTATTAGCTATAGGTTTTGCTCCCTTTCCAAATCCAAGACAATCCCTATTAACACCAACAATTCCTGTGATTGCACCACCAAATGGATCTAAGGCTGAAGGCGTATTATGTGTTTCAACTTTATGACAAATAATCCAATCTTTATTAAATTCTATTCCACCGGCATTATCCGTAAAAAGAGAAACACAAAAATTATCTTTTCTTAATTGAATAATTTTTTCAGTAGCGCCTTTAATATATTTTTTAAATATACCTTCTTGAATATCATCAATTTTAGCTGAAAATATTTTGTGTTTACAGTGCTCGGACCACGTTTGTGCTAATGTTTCAATTTCTACATCCGTTGGTTTACGTTTTATAGTGAAAAAATAATTTCTTATGGCTTTTAAAGATTCTAGATCTAAGCCAAGTGTTCCCCTTCTAGATTTATCATTTTCTTCAATACCCAGTTTACCAATAAGACTGAGTTGATCATCAGAAATATTTAAATTAATTTCTTTTTTACTATATTTTTTTTTCGGTAATTTTACCTTTTCTATTTTAAATTGATTTTTTTTAAAATTATTTAAATATTTTTTAAATGGATAAATCTTAATTGTTTGAATTAAGGGATTTGCTTCATTTTTAGATATTTTGGTAATATCTTCTTTTCTTCCTTTTATTAAAATAATTTTTGTTGAACCAAGTTCAAAGCTTTTAAAACTACTTTTAAGATTATCTTTGATTATTTCTTTTACAGTTGTAGCAATATTATCAGTTACACCTGGTAAGAATTTTATTTCTACAACCCAGTTAAAATTACTATAACTAGATAAAACCTTATTTACATTTTTTTTTGTTAATATTGTTTGAGAAACGTCATTAGAAATAAGTTTACTTATTTTAGTAAACTTTTGATCATCAAGATTTGTCGAAAAGAAATATCCATCTATAATTTTGATGGATTTATTATTGTGTTCTTTTTGTAGTGAACTTTCTTTTCCTGTCTTCTCAATGGAGAGAATTTGAATTGTATTTGTCATTATGAGTACGAATCAACTTAATTTACTATATTAATAGTTTACTCGTTAACGATTCGTTTAAAACTAATTAAATATGACAACATATAAAGAAGCAGGTGTTGATATAGAAAATACAGATGCCCTTGTTGAAGATATTTCTGAGCTAAGCAAATCAACAAACAGAAACGGAAATTTTGATAAAATTGGCGGATTTGGTGGTATTTTTGATCTTAAAAATTGTGGATATGAAGATCCTTTATTGGTCTCTGGTACAGATGGCATAGGGACAAAAATATTACTAGGGATTGAAACTGACATTTTAGATGGTTTGGGTCATGATCTTGTTGGTATGTGCCTTAATGATATTCTTTGCCACGGCGCAGAGCCATTATTTTTTTTAGATTACTATGCTTCTTCGAAGATTGATAAAAATTCTTTTTTAAAAATTATGAAAAGTATCACTGAAGCTTGCAAGATAAATAATTGCTCTCTTATTGGTGGTGAAACAGCAGAGATGCCTGGGCTTTATAAAAAAGATGATTTCGATTTTGCTGGATTTTGTGTTGGTGCAGTAGAGAGAAAAAAAATTCTACCTAAAAGAGATGTTATGAAAGAAGATGATCTTCTTTATGGGATTAGATCTTCGGGCTTTCATTCAAATGGATATTCTCTCATTCGAAAAGTTTTAAAAGATAAAAATATAGATCTACATAAAGAAACAGAATTTAAATCATCTTATGAAACAAATGCAGCAGCCTTAATGGCTCCAACAAAATTATATTTTCCTTTTTTAAAAAAAATTTTAACAACAAATCTTATCAATGGTATTTCACATATAACAGGCGGAGGTATTATTGGTAATGCACCAAGAATGCTCTCTGAAAATTTATCAGCAAGGATTGATAAAAAATTTATTTGTGATGAAGAAATTTTCCAATGGTTTCAAAGTTTAGCTAACATTTCAGATGAAGAAATGTTGAAGACTTTTAATTGCGGATTAGGTTTGATTATGACTATTTCAAAAAATAATTACAAAGAATTTGAGCAATTAATAAAAGATGAAAATTTAGATATTTTTGAAATTGGGAAAATAGAAGTTAACAAATCATCAAGGTGCACAATTAGTTGAAAAAATTACAGGTTGCTATTTTCATATCAGGAAGAGGTTCCAATTTAGAATCCCTAATACAATCATCATTTAAAAAACAAAGTTTAGTACAGGTTCAATTAGTCGTCTCTAATAACTCCAAAGCAAAAGGTTTAACTATTGCCAAAAAAAATAAAATTCCATTCATACATTTTATTCCAAGAAAAAATTTCGAAAACAAAGTCATAAAGTATCTAAAAAATATAGACATCATTTGTTTGGCTGGTTTTATGCAAGTTTTAGACTCAAAATTTGTAAGGCAGTGGCAATCGCGATTAATCAATATTCATCCATCTTATCTTCCAGCTTTCAAAGGCTTAAATGCTCAGGATCAGGCCATAAAGGCTAAAGCGAGCTATTCTGGTTGTAGTGTTCATTACGTTAGCGCTAAAATTGACTCTGGAAAGATTATATTGCAAAAAAAAGTAAAGATTTTGAAGAAAGATAATACCGAATCACTCTCAAAGAAAATATTGATAGAAGAGCATAAGGTTTATCCTAGAGCATTACAAATGGTTGCAAAAACACTTTTAACAAGACAACAGTAAGATGAAAAATCGATTAAATTTCCTAAAAAAAATCAGGGTAAGGCATTCTCATGTTCCCAGATTTAATGAGGAGTGTGGTGTTTTTGGAATAAGTGGAACCAAAGATGCTGCAGCTTTAACAGCTCTTGGTTTGCATGCGTTGCAACACCGTGGTCAAGAAGGTTGTGGAATTGTAAGTTATGATGGCAACTCCTATCACTCAGAAAGAAAATTTGGATTGGTTGGCGATAATTTTACGAAGAAACACTCATTAGACAAGTTAAAGGGAAAAATTGCGATAGGACACAATCGCTATTCAACAACGGGCGGTGAAACAATAAGGAATATACAACCTTTTTATGCTGACCTTCATGGTGGAGCGATTAGTATTGCTCATAATGGTAATTTAACTAATGCACTCCTTTTAAGAGAGCAAATGGTACGTGAAGGTGCAATATTTCAAACAACATCAGATACCGAAACAATTGTTCAACTTGTAGCTCGTTCAAAAAAGAAAGATATTTTAAATAAAATTATTGATGCTTTAATGCAAATTCAAGGTGGTTATGCTTTATCAATTATTGCTAATGGTACGTTGATTGGTGCAAGAGATCCGTTAGGTATTCGACCACTTGTTTTAGGTAAATTTAAAAATGCATTTATCCTTGCCTCTGAAACTTGCGCGCTAGACATTATTGGTGCAAAATTTATCCGTGAAATTGAAAATGGAGAAGTTGTAGTTATAAAAGATAATAAAGTTGAAAGTCGAAGACCTTTTCCAAAAAAACAAATCAAACCATGTGTTTTTGAATATATTTATTTTTCGCGGCCAGATAGTATTTTAAAAAATAAAACCGCATATGAATATAGAAAAAATTTAGGTACATACTTAGCAAAAGAAACCGATATAAAACCTGATGTAGTCGTACCAGTTCCAGACTCAGGTGTTCCTGCTGCACTTGGTTTTAGTCAAGAGTCTGGCATTCCTTTTGAATTAGGATTAATACGAAATCATTATGTGGGGAGGACATTTATTGAGCCAACTCAGCAAATTAGAAGTTTAGGTGTAAAGTTAAAACTAAATCCTAACCAAAGTTCTATTAAAAAAAAGAAAGTTGTTTTAATTGACGACTCATTGGTTCGAGGAACAACATCCACTAAGATAATAAAAATGCTACATGATTTTGGCGCAAAAGAAGTCCATATGCGTATTGCTTCACCTGCAATTAAATATCCTGATTTTTATGGAGTTGATACTCCAACCCAAGAAGAATTATTAGCTGCAAACAAAAATTTAGAGGAAATGTGTAAATATATTGGAGCTAAATCATTAAAATTTTTATCATTAGATGGTCTGTATCAAGCTCTTGGTTATGATGAGAGAGATAATGATAATCCTCAATTTACTGATCATTATTTTACAGGAGAGTATCCAGTCAGACCTTTAGATTACTTGAATGACGAAAGCTTAAAAAAACTTTCATTCTTAAGTCTTGCTTCAAATAATTAATTAATGAATTATTTTTTTTCATGAACGTTCTTGTCATTGGTAATGGTGGAAGAGAGCACGCATTATGTTATGGCATAAAACAATCTCCTAATTGTTCTAATTTATATTGTATTCCTGGAAGTGATAGTATCAGTGAGATTGCTTCTTCAATTATCACAGATGTTGATGATCATGATGCTATTCTTCAATTTTGTCTAGAAAATAAAATTGATCTAGTGGTAATAGGTCCAGAACTACCTTTAACTAAAGGATTATCCAACCTTTTAATGAACAATTCTATTTTAGTCTTTGGCCCTGATCAGATGGGAGCTGAACTAGAAAAATCAAAAAAGTTTACAAAAGATATTTGTAAAAAATTACATATAGCAACAGCTGCTTATGACGTATTTGACAACTATGATGATGCCTTCATTTTTTGTCAAAACCAATCCTATCCTCTTGTTATTAAAGCTGATGGTTTAGCAGCAGGAAAAGGAGTTATTATTTGTCAAACAATGGAAGATGCAAAAGATGCACTGATAAAATGTTTTAAAGATAATTCTTTTGGTGATGCTGGTTCAGTTGTTGTTATTGAAGAATTTTTAGTTGGTGAAGAGGTAAGCCTATTTTCACTTGTTGATAAAAATGGATTTGTGTTGCCACTTACAACAGCACAAGATCATAAAAAAATCTTAGAAGGAGAAAAAGGGTTAAATACTGGTGGTATGGGAGCCTACACACCTGTTCCTTCTATTTCGTCAAATAAAATGAATGAATTATCCAAAACATTTGTTGAACCTATCGTTCAACATCTTGCTGAACAAGGCATCAAGTATCAAGGAATGTTTTATGCAGGATTAATTCTAACAGACAAGGGTCCAAATTTACTCGAAATTAATGTTCGTTTCGGCGATCCGGAAACACAAGCAATTATTCCACTATTAGAAACAGATTTATTAGAACTCCTTCATGCATCAGCGATAGGCAACTTAAATGAAATAAAAAAAATTAAGTGGAAAAATGATTATGCCATGACAGTAGTAATGGCTGCTCATGGTTATCCTGAGGATTATAAAAAATTAACACCAATTAATAATTTGGAAAATCTTACTTTAACAATGGATGACTATATATTTCATGCAGGAACAATGCTTAAAGAAAACAAATGGCTCTCTAATGGTGGGCGCGTCTTAAATATCTCTAATACGGGTAAGGATTTAAAAACTATTAGAGAAAACATTCACAATATAATCAATCAAATTAATTGGGATGAGGGATATTATCGAAAAGATATTGGTTGGAGATATATTGATGAGTAATTCTTTTCTAGTTGAAGGAAAAACAAAAATTATTGAGAAAACGAATGATCAAAATATCATTCGAATTGTAACAAAAGATTTTTTAACAGGTGGGGATGCAGCGAAGAAAGAGGAAATTAAAGATATTGGAATACAAAAGACAAAACAAACAAGTAATGTGTTTAACATGCTAAGCAAGGCAGGTATTGCAACATCATTTATTGAACAAGATTCGCCAAATAGTCTTTTAAGTTACAACTGCAATATGCTTCCTTTAGAATTTGTAGTTAGACGCTATGCATGGGGAAGTTATTTAAGTAGAAACACTCAATTTGAAAAAGATAAAAGCAATCCCCATCAATTTGAAAACTTAGTTTGGGAAATATTTCATAAACAAGCGGTTGTTATCCCTCCACATGTTGCAGAACCTGTTCAAATGGATGAGAGTGAAGCGAGAAGACAATTTTTAAAAGAAGGAAAATGGGAAGAGGGTGTATTTACGGATCCTTTTGTTAAAACTGGAGAAGAATGGGAGTTATTTTCTGCCAAACAACCTATAACAAGCAAAAGCTTGATGAAAACCAAAAAATTATTGTCTGATCAAGAATTAGAAATAGCTATTAATAAAATTATTCTTCCAAGTTTTGAGCTTATTGAAGACAAATGGAAAACTATTAAGACAATTGATGGTCCTATACATTTAGTTGATATTAAGTTTGAGCTTGGTTTTAAAGTATCGGATAATTCGTTAGTTTTATCTGATGTCGTTGATAATGATAGTTGGCGAATATGGCCTGGAGGAGATCCAACTAAACAATTAGATAAACAATCTTTTCGTGAAGGAGAAGATTTAGTAAATGTCGCCAATAAATATCAACTGGTAACAAAGTTAACTGATCAATTTAATTAAAGTTAATAATTTATTTTTCTATAATCGTTAAATGACCCATTTTTCTTTTTTGTTTAATTTCTGTTTTTAAATAATCATAAAAAAATTCGTTATCTTTAAATTTTTTATTTCGGTACGGTGATATCTCATCACCAATTAAATTAATCATTTTGGCATTATATAATTTTTTTGTTTCTATCTTTTCTAAGCCGCATACTGCTCGTACATGATTTTCAAATTGACTAATATTATGCGAGTTCATTGTCAAATGCCCAGAATTATGAACACGAGGAGCAATTTCGTTAGCATATAAATTATCATCAGTATCAATAAAAAATTCTACACATAACGTTCCAATATAATCTAGTTTTTCTACAACGTGTTTTGCCCACTCAATTGATTTTATTCTTATGTTATCAGAAATATCACTTGGTATTGTTGAATATTTTAAAATTTGTTCTTCATGAACATTCTCAATAGGGTCATAGATCTCATAACTATTTTGATCATAACGAGTAATGACGACTGAGATTTCTTTTTTAAGATGAATGAGTTTTTCTAAAATGTATTCTTTTGTAAAATCAATTTCGTTCGTAATATCATCTTCAGTATGTAATTTATACTGACCTTTGCCATCGTATCCTAATGTTGTTGTTTTTAACAAACCAGGAAGCAAGTCTACATTTTCACTCAAATCCTTTTCATTTTTGATAGTTACATATTTTGTTGTTGTTATATTATTATCATTGAGAAATTTTTTTTCTGTTTCCCGGTGTTGAATGAGTCGATTAATTTCTGGTTTAGGTAAAACTTGTTTCTTTTCATTAATCTTTTTGAGTATTGCAAAGGGAATATTTTCAAATTCATATGTAACAAGATCAACTGCATTAATAAAATTATTTATCGTTGTATCATCATCATACTGACCAAAAATAAATTTAGTCGCAAAGTGTTTCCCGGGCGCATCAGGATCATCACTTAATATGACAGTTTGTATATCTATTTTTTTTGCTGCATCTGCTAAAAGACTTCCTAATTGTCCACCACCGATAATGCCAAGTGTGGGTGTATTCATGACTTATGGTTTTTGTTTAACAGCTTTTGATTGTTTAGTTCGGTAATTTTTTAAATTTTTCTTAATTTCTTTATTCGTAAGAGCAATAATGGAAGCTGCATATAAACCAGCATTCATTGCTCCATCTTCACCAATTGCAACACTACCAACAGGGATACCTTTTGGCATTTGTACTATAGATAACAAACTATCCAATCCCTTTAATTTACGACTTTCTACTGGTACACCGATAACAGGTATAGTTGTTAATGATGCAATCATTCCTGGTAAATGCGCAGAGCCTCCTGCACCAGCAATAATGACAGAAATATTGTTATCTTCAGCTGCTTTGGCAAATTTAAACATTCTCTCTGGTGTACGGTGTGCAGAAACAATTTTGGTTTCAAATTTAACTTTCAGTAATCTTAAAATTTTTTCACAATTTTTCATGGTAGCATAATCAGACTTACTTCCCATCACAATTGCTACCTTATGTTTTGTTGATGCTGAGGTCATTTTTGTTTTATTGTATCAATTCAATGATGATTCGATACATTATTACATAATGACGTCGTGGACATTACTTTCGCGGGCTCCTGCTTTAGAAATAAACACAAATTTACAATTGCCTTGCATTTTCTTAATCGTTTTATGACCAGTGTAACCCATCGAAGATTTTAACCCACCAACAAGTTGATACGCTACATCTTCTATTTTACCTTTATATGGAACCATCCCTTCAACACCTTCTGCCACTAATTTTTTGGCATTCTTTGTTTCTTCTTGGGAGTATCGATCAAAAGAACCCTTTTGCATTGCTCCTACTGAACCCATACCTCTATAGGATTTAAATTTTTTACCTTTAATCGTTAATAATTTTCCTGGTGATTCTTCAGTGCCAGCAAATAAAGACCCTATCATGCAAGCACTTGCACCGCCTGCTATAGCTTTTGCAATATCACCTGATGTTTTTATTCCTCCATCTGCAATCACAGGAATTTTAAATTTATTGGCAACTTGATATGTATCCATCACAGCAGAGAGTTGAGGAATACCAACACCAGTCACAACCC
>CACHAQ010000014.1 GCA_902577905.1 uncultured Alphaproteobacteria bacterium | reverse complement strand
AATATCAACCAAAAGAATACAGGCCTGGAATAGAATTTAAAGATAATGAATCGTTAGCAAGAGAAGCAGGTAAGTTTGCGAATACTATTTTTCATCCAGTTAGCACATGTAGAAATAGGAAAGTCAGAAATAGAAATTAAAAATTTTCTACTCCAACAACTTTATGAAAATGGTGCTGAAGGTATTGCATTTGATCCTATTGTTTTGGCAGGTGCTAACTCAGCACTTCCTCATGGTCATTCAAGTAATGATTATTTTTTAAAAGATGGTGATTGTCTCCTTTTCGATTTTGGAGCAGTAGTGAATGGTTATAATTCAGATATAACGAGAACTTTTTTTGTTGGTTCTGCTTCAGATGAGCAAAAAAATTTTTATGATGCAGTTTTGAAAGCAAATAAATTGGGATTAAGTATTTCAAAACCTAACTTAACTATGCATAATCTAGATGACAGTGTACTCAATTCTCTAGAAGATTCTGGTTATAAAGATTATATTGTCCACAAAACCGGACATGGTCTTGGACTAGATGTACATGAAGATCCATATATTATGAGAAAAAATAATGAGCTTCTTGAGGAGGGCATGGTAATCACTATTGAACCCGGTCTTTATAAACAAGGAGATCTTGGTGTTAGAATTGAAGATGATGTTTTAATTACAAATGATGGATGTAAAAGTTTAACTACCTTTTCTAAAGAATTAAGAATTATTTAGTTTTCATATTTTGCTGATGAAATAAAAAATATCCAGATAGTAAACTAGCAAAAGGTTTAGCAAGTTTTACAGTATCTGAATTATAATAAAACTCTTTATGTAGTATATTCATTGTTCCTAATATTATGTTATTATTGATAACAGGAATATTGATTATAGATCCACAACCTAGGCTTGATATCACTTCATGATCAAAAAATAATTTTTTTATTGTCTTCATATCTTTTCCAAGAAAATTTTTTTTATTCAAAACAACTTTTTTTGTCCACTCATTTTTAGGAATTGGTTTTGTGCCAAGAAGAGGATATGCTTTAATGTTGCTAGAGTATACTCTTTCAACATACTTCAATGATTTATCTACAACCATCAGTGTAAATAATTTATGCCCTATAATCTTTTTAACATTTAAATCTAATTCTTTGAAAAATTTTTTAGAATTTTGAGAATTTGTTTTATTTATTAATTCTACTAAAATTTTATTATGGTTTTGTTGCATCTTCTTCATCAGTTACGGTTGGTATAGCTCTTATAAGAGTTTTTGTGTATTCACTTTTTGGGTTTTGGAAAATTTCTATTGTTTCTCCAGTTTCTTCAATTTTACCTTTATTCATTACAACTACTTTATTAGCAATATTTTTTACAACACTTAAATCATGGGTAATAAAAATGTATGTAAGATCAAATTTCTTTTTTATGTCTAATAATAAATTTAATACTTTTGATTGAACAATAACGTCCAAAGCTGAGGTCGGCTCATCAAGAATTATAACTTTTGGTTCTGTTGCTAAAGCTCTTGCGATTGCAACTCTTTGTTTCTGCCCTCCAGATAATGTATCCGGATATCTATCCATAAAATTGCTTTCTAAACCAACAAAAGATAAGAGTTCTTCAACTTTTTCTTTGTATTTATTATTTTCTACAATTTTATGAATCTTTAATGGCAAGGCTATAGTGCTGTAGATAGTTTTTTTGGGATTTAATGTCGACATTGGATTTTGCTGAACAAACTGGATTAGTTTCCTAAGTTGAAGACTTCTGTTTTTAATTAGTATTTTATTTTCAAATAAAACTTCCCCCTCATCTTGTTGATAGATACCTAATATAATATTAGCTAATGTTGTTTTGCCAGAACCTGACTCTCCAACAATTGCAAAACAATCTCTCTCTAATATTTCTAAGTTTATATTTGATAGTGCTTTCACTATATTATTTTTAATTGTAAATTGTTTTGAAATATCTCGTATCTTAATCATTTTGGATGTGTAAATTTTGGAATTTCAGCGTAGTTAGGTGCATTATCATTGTGAATTGGTATCCTAGTGCCATTTAATTTTGGAATAGATTGTAACAATGCTTCAGTATAGGGATGACCTGGATTTTTAAAAACTTGAGACTTAGTTCCTTCTTCTACAATAACACCTCTGTAAATGACATAGACTTTCTCTGCAAATCTTCTAACAACTCCCATGTTATGAGTAATTAAAAGTACAGCTGTGTTCGTTACCTTTGTTAAATCATCCATTAAATCTAATGCCTGATTTTGCACAGTTACATCTAAAGCAGTACTCGGCTCATCTGCTAAAAGTAAGTCAGGACTATTTATCATTGCCATTGTAATCACTACTCTTTGAGCCATTCCACCACTTAACTGAAAAGGATATGACTCCATTACTCTTTCAGGATCTCTTATTGAGACCTTAAGTAATGCTTCACATGCTTTATCAAATGAGTCTTTTTTACTAATTTTTCCACCATTACAATTTACTTCAAAAAATTGTTCTTTAATTTTAAATACTGGATTTAATGCAGCGATTGGATCTTGAAATATTATAGAAATATTATTTCCTCTTATTTTTTTAAATTCTCTTTGGGATAAATTGATTAGTTCTCTATCTTTGAAAATAATATTACCATTTTTAAAAACATTTTTTTGGTTTAGTAATCCTAAAATTAATTTAGTTGTTACTGATTTACCTGAACCTGATTCTCCAACTAATGCTACTTTTTCACCTTTTTCTAACTCTAAATTAATTTTCTTTAGAACATTTAGCGTACCTTCATACATTTTAAAAGATAGCTCTAAATTTTTGATTGATAATAATTTATTAGACATCAACATCAAACATATCTTTCAGACCGTCTCCAACTAAGTTAAAACCAAGCACTACAATTAAAATTGCAAAACCAGGAAACAACGAAAACCACCAAGTGTCAGGTAGAACTGAAGCTCCTTTTGCTACCATTGTACCAAGGTCAGGAGTGGGGGGTTGAGCGCCTAATCCCAAAAAACTTAATGAAGATCCAACAAGAATTACAAAACCTAAATCAAGAGTTATCTTTGTAAGTAGTGAAGGAAGGCAATTAGGTAAAATTTCTCTAAACATAATATGCATTTTAGATGCGCCCATGATTTCAGCCGCTGCAATATAACCCTCAGTTTTTACTGAACGAGTAATATTATAAATCAATCTTGTGTACCATGGCCACCATGCCATAGATACAGCTATCATTGTATAAAATAGATTGGGTCTGTCTAAAAGACCTATAATAGATAGTGCTAAAACTAAAGCGGGGATTGCTAAAAAAACATCTGTAATTCTCATTAAAATCATTTCAGTTTTTTTACCAACATATCCTGCGCATAATCCCATTGTAACTCCAATTGGGACAGCAATCGCAAGAACGACAATTCCTAGTGTTAAAGAAATTCTGTAACCAAAAATTACTCTTGTAAAAATATCTCTTCCAATTTTATCTGTACCAAAAATATATGTAGAACTAGGCGGTTTGGATTTGTTTGCAAAATCTGTAAATGGCCCAACATGTTCTGGAAAAGGTGTAATAAATGGAGCAAATATTGATAAAATTACAATAGTTGTAACAATTACAAGACCAACTACAGATAAAGGATTTCTACTAAATTTATAAAAATATTTTGACTTAAAAAGATTCATATCAATCCTTAGTAGTTATTCTAGGGTTTAAGAGTAATACCACAAAATCAACAATCATATTAATAATTAGAAAGAATGTTGTAATAACTAGTGCTGTTGCAATTATACCATTAAGATCTTTAGCCAGTATAACTTCAACACCATATTTGGCCATACCAGGCCAAACAAAAACAGTTTCAACTAAAAATGCATTTCCTAACATAAAAGCAAAATCCAAACCGATTATTGTAACAGTAGGTATTGAGGCTGGTTTTAATGCATACTTAGTTGCAATTCTATACTCACTAAAAGAGTATGATTTTGCAAACTCAATATATTGTTTTTCATAAACATCACTTAAATTAGTTCTAGTTAATCTAGCGACATTACCAATAGCAGGTAGTGCTATAGCTAGACCTGGTAAAATTAGATGTAAAAAAGCATCACCAAAAACTTTGAAATTGCCCTCAAGAAGAGAATCTACCAAAAGCAAACCAGTCACAAGTGTTGGAGGATCTAAAGCTTCATTCATCCTTTCTGAAACTGGTAAAATTGGAAACCAAAATGCAAAAATTAACATTAGTATTATTGCCCAAAGAAAACTTGGAGTTACAACTCCTAAAAGTGAAATTAATCTTGCAATATTATCAATAATACTATTTTTAAATTTTCCAGAAAGAATTCCAAGAGGCATTCCGATGAGAATCATTAATAAGCCAGACATTAATACTAATTCAAACGTAGCTGGAAAATAAGAAACAATATCAACTAATACTGGTCTTTTAGTATAAGTAGAAATCCCTAAATCACCTTGAAATAATTTTTCAATAAAAATTCCATATTGAATAAAAATTGATTCATTTAAGTGTAAAGTTTCTCTTAATTGTTCAACCATTTCATCAGTAGCAAATGGTCCAAGTGCTATCCTAGCTGGATCTCCAGGTATCAGTCTTGCAAGACAAAAAATTACGATCGAGACACCGAAAAATACAATAATCGAAACAAAAATTCTTCTTAAAAAATATTGTAGAGTGTTCAATTTTATAGATTTACAAAAAAAGGCCGGTCTTCATAGACCGGCCATCAAATTTAATTTACTGCCATTTCTCTAAATGACAAGTTTCTACCCATTGTACCATACTGTTGTTGTGTACTAATTGTATCTGAATTTGATACATTCTTAGATATTGGTTGAAACCCAACAAAGTCTGTTATGAATAAAGTAATAGCATTATCAATCATTACCTGATTGGCAGCTTGATAAATTTTTATTCTTTCAGCTTCATTTGTTTCAGTTCTTCCTTTTTCTAATAGTGCATCAAGCTCTGGATCATTAGCCCATTCAGCTGACATCCACGTACCACCTCTTGAAGAGTGGAACTGAGCGTACATTAGTGCGTCAGGATCTGGTACATTCGCAAGAACTGAAACTACAGTTGCATGCGGAGTATTTTCCCAACTTGATACTTGTTCAGTAAATTTAGCCCAAGGCAAACCAGTTACTGTAGCATCATACCCTAGTTCCATGGCATTTGCTTGTAATTGTAAAGCCCATGGCTCTTCGTATGGAACTTCAGCAATCCAAGCTAAATCAAGTGTAAAATCAGAAGGATTATATTTACATTTTGCTTGTTCAGCTTTAGCCTTCTCAATATCTCTTTCAATTGGAGCTTTGTTAGGATCGTATCCTAAAACTCCAGCAATTAAAGCTCCACTTGCTTTTTGACCAGCAACTAAATCATCAGTAATTGCGAAAGATTGATAAAGAGCATCATAGTCATAAGCTAATTGTATTGCTCTTCGGCAATGAACATCATCAAATGGCGCTCTTCTATTATTTAGCTTGTTCATCCAAGATCCTGGACGATTAATTTTTACTAAATCGACACTATCTTCTTTTGAAAGTGCAGCAAGAACTTCATTTGGAAGCCACATACTTGAGATCTCATGTTCACCTCTGAGTAAAAGCGCTTTAATTGTAGCTGCTTCAACACTGTATTTAATAATTACTTCATCTGGTGCCTTTGCATTATGACCTTGAAAATAATCATCATTTTTAACTAATACGGTTTTAACATTTGGATCGTGTTCACTTAATTTATAAGCACCAGTTCCAGCAGAAGTTGATAAAAGATATGCTTCACCGTAATCGCCATTATCACCATAATTACCGTCAACAGTATTAGCTTGAACATCATCTTTATCAACAATCGCTAATCTCATTAAACTTGCAACTAGTGGCGCAAATGGTTCTGTTGTTTTAAACTGAACTGTACTTGCATCTAAAGCAGTAACACTTTCAACTGAACCAAAAAGGAATGAAAAACCCTGACCCATATCCATTAATCTATTAAATGAATAAACTACATCGTCAGCATCAAGTGTATTTCCACTATGAAATTTTACACCACTTTTTAAAGATACATTCAATGTGTTTGGATCTGGATATTCCCAACCAGTTGAAAGTAATGGTTTAAGTCCACTTCCATTTTTCCCTTCATCAACGAGAGCGTCATAGACATTAAATATAATTACAGAATCTATGTTATCAGAGAATTTAGCTGGATCAGCTTCTCCAATTGCTGCTTCGTCAGTTCTGATTACCGTTTTTGCACTTACAAATGAAAAAGATAATACAGATATTATTAGGGATAATAAAATTGTTTTAAAAAAACTAATTTTTTTCATTTTATTCCTCCTAAAAAAAATTAAATATTGATAAATCTTAGAGGAATTAAAAAAGAATTCAATTGTATAATATTGAACGTATATATGAAAAAATTGCTATTTTTTTTTGATTATTTAATTAAATTTGAAATGTTTAAAGTTTTCTTCGACGTATTTTTTAGATAAATATTCTTGTTTTAAGTCATACTCAATTTTTTCTATTTTTCGAAACTCAGGATTTCCATACCCACCACCGCCACCAGTTAAAAAAATTATCTTATCACCTTTATCTAATTTATATCCTGATTTCTTTGGCATAAAAAATTTATCTCCATTTTTTTTAATTACTTGTACGTTATTTGCTCTTCCAGCTTTCCCATCTTTTATACCCCATGGAGGATTCTTTGTTCTTTCAACAACAGTCGTAATAAATGTTTCTTCAATCATTTCGAATTCTAAATCTAAACCTAAACCACCTCTAAATTCACCTGCGCCACAAGAGTCTTTAGCTAATTCTATTTTATTTATTAGCCAAGGATTTTTTGACTCCCAAATTTCTGTCGGAGAAATTCTAGTGCCAGCTGAATTGTGATGCATTGAAGTAACCCCATCACCATTGTAAAAACCACCTTGGCCTACAGGATGAGGAGCTCCGTCTGCCCAAGGTTCACCATCTTTTTCTCTTTTGCCCCACCAAACTGCTGCAGCTAAACACCCACCACTACTTGCAGGAAATGCTTCAGGTAATTTTTCAGATAGAATTCTGTAGATAACTTCAATTACTTGTAAACCAGGCCATCCATTTAAAAAACAAGGAGCAGGAGAAACCGGATTAAACATAGTTCCTTTTTTTGTTTTAACAATTAATGGTCTAAAAAAACCTTCATTTGGCTGCTCCCCATTTCCTGCCATCATACTAAATGCAACACGGGCTTTAGAAACAGTTGATGGTAGAGGACAATTGATTGGTCCATTTTGTTGATCTGGTGCATCTGTAAAATCTAGAATTAAATCTGAACCTTTTACTTCAATAGATATTTTGAATTTCACAACACCTTCATCGACGCCATTATTATCCATCTGACCAAAACCAGAATATGTACCATCAGGAATTTTTTGTAAACTTTTTCTAACTAATTTTTCACCATGTTCATATATTTCTAAGACAGATGCATAAAATAATTCGTAACCAAATTTATTTACAATTCTTTTTAAAGCATTTGCTCCTGCAATTATTCCATTTAGTTGAGCATTTAAATCACCCTCAATAGCCTTAGGTACTCTTGAATTGGCTTTGATTAATTTAAAAATATCTTCTTCTAATTTTCCTTTTTTATAAAGCTTAAGCCCAGGGTAAATTGTTCCTTCTTGAAAAACATCTACTGTATCTGTTGAATAAGGTTCTTTACCTCCTGTATCAAGCCAGTGAGCTTTAATTGCTGTATATCCTATTAGTTTGTTTTCTATAAAAACTGGCTTAACTAGTGCAGCATCCTGTGAATGAGAACCTGAACCATATGGATTATTATATATAATTATATCTCCATCAAAGATATTTTCTTCTCCCCCAACTTCTTTAACTGCTTGCTCTACACAAAAACTCAGTGTCCCCATGAAACCAGGTAAACTTGGTGACTGTGAAAGCATACAATAATTTTTATCGTAGATTGCACTAGCAAAATCAAGAACCTCATAAATGATGGGTGAAAAAGCTGATCTTACCAAAGCCTTTTTCATTTGCTCTGCTGCTGAATTGAGACTATTTCTAATTATTTCAGAAGTTATTGGATCAGTTTTAATTTTTTTATTTTTTTTTAATTCTTTAGATTGAAAAATATCAATACTCATAACTATATTTCGATAATAATGATTTTATTCTACTTTTAATAAAAAAATTTTCAAAATTAATAATATTGTCTGTTAATTATTCTTGAATTCTAAATTGCATCTGATAGCTTACTTTCTATTATGTCATCAAGAATAGGAGTAGATATAGGTGGTACATTTACTGATTTTATTGTTTATGATGAAAATGACAACAAAGTAATAATTGATAAAATACCAACGACTCCAGCAGATCCTGAAAAAGCAGTTATTGAAGTAGTTAAAAGAAATTTAAATAAGGAACAGTTAAGTAATATTGATTTTTTCTTACATGGTACTACTGTTGGTTTAAATGCTTTATTAGAAAGAAAGGGATCAAAAGTAGGATTACTTTGCACAAAAGGTTTTAGAGACATTATTGAGATTAGAAGAGGTGATAGGGATGAAATGTACAATTTATTTTGGCAACCACCACCGCCATTAGTTCCACGTTATTTAAGACTAGAAATTGAAGAGAGGTTATTTGCAAATGGGAAGGTTCACACTAATCTAAACATAAATGATGTTAAAGAGTCTTGTAAACATTTTATTGATGAAGGTGTTAACAGTGTTGCTATAGCTTTTATGAATGCTTATTCCAATAAAGAGCATGAATTACTTGCTAAAAAAACTTTAATAGAAAATGGTTTTAAAGGTGAAATTTCATTATCGTCTTTGGTTTCAGGTGAATATAGGGAATACGAAAGAACAACAACCACAATAATAGATGCTTTCGTAAAAGCTAGAATGTCAAATTATTTAGATACTTTAAAAAATAGTCTTAATGACATTGGTTTTAAAGGTTCGTTTCTTTTAACTCGATCTGGAAGTGGTTCAATGACCTTTGATGAAGCAAGTGAAAGACCTTTTGAGACAATTATGTCAGGTCCAGTTGCAGGAGCAGAAGGTGCAGGAGAATTATCAAGGAAGCTTAAAAATACAAATATGGTTACTGCAGATGTTGGCGGTACAAGTTTTGATACTTGTTTAATTTTAGATGGAAGACCACAAATACAATTTGAAGGAAAAATAGTTGGTTTACCTCTCCAATCTCCTTGGGTAGATGTTCGTTCAATTGGTGCTGGTGGTGGATCAATTGCCTACTTGGATGATGGAGGTTTGCTTAGATCAGGACCTCAAAGTGCTGGGGCTGTTCCGGGTCCAGCATGTTATGAAAGAGGTGGAAAACAACCAACAACTACTGATGCTGCTTTTTATTTAGGAATGCTTGGTGAAGGTAAACTAGCATCAGGATTACAATTAAATAAAAAACTAGCGGAAGACGCCCTGAATTCTGTTGGTTCAAAAATTAATTTATCAGCTTTTGATACTGCAAAAGGTATTCTAAAAATAAGTAGTGCCAATATGGCTGATGCGATTAGAGAGATTACAATTGAACAAGGTATTGATCCTAGAGAGTTAAAACTTTTAGCTTTTGGAGGCGCCGGTCCTTTAATGTCTAATTTAATAGCTGAAGAACTTGAAATAAAAGAAATAATTATTCCTCCTTACTCTGGTAATTTTTCTGCTTGGGGACTTTTAGGAGCAGATTTGCTACAGATGAATGCCAAAACTAAAATTCTACGTCTATCAGATGATGCATTAACTGAGTGTAACACCATTTTAGAAAATTTATTCAAAGAATTAGAGGAAAGACAAAAAATAGATTTTACAGCTAATGAAAAAATAAAAGAAGTTGCTCTTGACATGAGATGGATGGGTCAAGAACATACAATTACTCTTAAAATTGATGATCATTCAGATGGAAAAATAAATTTAGATTCTGAAACGTTAAAACAAAACTTTATGAAAGAATATGAAAAAACTTTTGGAAGTAAATTAGATACTGTAGTCGAGGTCGTATCTACTAGAGCATCAATACGCGTTAATCTACCTAGAAAATCAGAGTCAGGAAAAATAGAAGAAGATAATATAGAAATATCTTCAAGTACAATTAGTTGTTTTTCATTTAATGCTGATAAAAATTTAGAATTTAAAATTATTCCTAGAAATGAAATAAAATCTGGAATGTCAGGACCTATGATAATTTTGGAAAGTACAGCAGTTACTTATGTTGATGAAAATTATAATATTAATACAGATGGATTAGGAAACCTAATTCTTAATAATAAGGAGAATTAATTTAATGAGTAGTGAACTTCATCATTATAAATGTGGCGTAGATAGAAAATCAAATAAAGCAGAGGTTGATCCAATTACAACCCAGATAGTAAGAAACTCATTAAATTCTGCTGCTGAACAAATGAAAAGAGCGCTATGCAGAACTGCAATGTCTCCTGTAATTTACGATGTATTAGATTTTGCTGGTGCTATTTATGACAATCACATGAGACTTTTAGCTCAGGCACCAAGCTTACCATTGTTTATGGGAACTTTAAATTTTTGTATTGAGGAAGCAGTTAAAGGCGTTGGGGGAGAGTCCAAACTCAATGAAGGTGATATAATTATATATAACTCACCTTATGGTACTGGTTCACACCCACAAGATGCTGCATTAGTAATGCCAGTTTTTTTTGATGGAGAATTAATAGCATACACCGCAATTAAAGCGCATTGGCTTGATATAGCTGGAAAAGAACCATACTCAACAGATACAGTTGATGTTTTTCAAGAGGGAACCGTTTACCCAGGTGTTAAACTTTATAATAAAGGTGAATTAGTTGAGGACATTTACAAAATGTGTATTGCTAATACACGAGTTCCTAACTCTGTTGCAGGTGATATTAACGCTCAAGCAATTGGAGTAAGAGCTGGTGAAAGAGCATTAAAGAAGATTGTCGCAAAATATGGTTTAAAAAAATTTAGAGATACTACTGAAGCAATCTTTGATGCCGGTGAAATGATAGTTAGAAACTACTTAAAGAAAATTCCTAATGGTGAGTATGTTGGATCAGGACAAATGGATAGTAATGGTGTTGAAGAAGGTACAGTACCATTTGATTTGAAAGTAATTATTGAGGATGAAAAAGTAATTTTAGATATGTCAAATGCACCACCTCAACAAAATGGACCTATAAATTGTCCTTTACCTTCAACTGTATCAACAGCTCGTGTATCTATGAGTATGTTAGCCGGAAGTAATGAGCCACCTAACGAAGGTTTTTTTAGACCAATAGAGGTTATCACTAAACCTGGAACGCTGTTCCATCCTATTTCTCCTGCCCCATGTTTTTTATATGGTTGGCCTGCTTTACAAGCAATAGAAGTTTTTTATAGAGCTCTTGGAACAAAGTTCCCTGAAAATGTTCCAGCAAGTAGTGGAGGTTGTATAAATGGTATTGTCTGGTGGGGCATACGAGAAGAAACTGGTGAGCCTTGGGCAGATGGGGCTCCTCATCCAGTTGGTCAAGGTGCAAGTCATTTTGGAGATGGAGCAACATGTCTTCATCATGCAGAATCAGCAACTAGATTTGCTCCAGCAGAGGTTTGGGAAAATAGAAACCCTTGGTTGATAAATAAAGTTGAACTAATTCAAGACAGTTGTGGAGCTGGAAAAAATAGAGGAGGTTTGGGAGTTAACTTTGAATTTGAAATGTTAGAGGATTCTTTTGCAACCACAGTTTGTGAAAGAAGTAAACTACCTCCTTGGGGTTTAAACGGCGGTCTTGAAGCTCTGCCGAATAATTGTTTTTTAATGGAAGATGGAAAGACAAATAGAGAAGTTCCAAAAGCTACTAGAGTTCCAATTAAAAAAGGTAACAAAATATTACTTCAATGTGGAGGTGGTGGCGGATATGGAGATCCAAAAGAAAGAGATCATAGCAAAATTATTGATGATGTAAAACAGGGTTATTTATCTAAAGAATATGTAAATAAATACTACCCAAATGTTAAATTATAATAAATGTTAAGAGTAGCAACAGATGTGGGCGGTACTTTTACCGATTTAGTATATTTTGAAATTGATGAAAAATCTGGAAAAGCACTTTCTATAAAAACTGCAAAAAGTGACACTACTCCTAGTAGTTATGAAAAGGGAGTTTTTGATGCAATTGAGAAAGGAAATGTAGATATTGCTAAATCTACTTTTTTTGCCCATGGAACAACAGTAGTTATTAATTCGATAACTGAAAGAAAAGGTGTATTAACAGGATTAGTTACTACTAAAGGTTTTAGGGATAGTCTAGAAATTGCAAGAGGAGATAGACCTGACTTCTTTAATCTCAGATATCAAAAACCAAAACCCTTCGTTCCTAGGTATTTAAGAGCAGAGGTTCCTGGTAGAATTGATTTCTTAGGAAAAGAATTAACTCCTCTTGATTTATCAGGTTTGGATAAAATAATTGAAAAATTCAAAAAACATGATGTGCAATCTATTGCTGTATGCTTAATTCATGGATATGCTAATTCACTGCATGAACAAAAAGTAATTGATTATATAAAAAGTAAGTGGGCAGAAATTGACATTGTTGCTTCCCACCAAATTACAAGAGAATGGAGAGAGTACGAAAGGACTAATACAACTGCTTTATGTGCATATGTTAAACCTATTGCAAGAAGTTACTTGGACAAACTTAATGATAAATTAATAGCTGCTAACTTTAGTGGCAACCCTTATGTTATGCAATCTAATGGGGGTATTGACACTTTTGAGTCAACAAAAGCTATCCCTTTGACAATGATAGAATCTGGCCCTACTAGTGGAGTTTTAGGTGCAGCAGAGTTAGGAAAATTAATTAAAGAAAATAATTTAATTACCTTAGATGTTGGTGGTACCACAGCTAAGTGTTCACTCATAGAAAATGGTAATGTAAAAATTAACACAAACTATTGGATAGAAAAAAATAGACAATCTGCAGGATATCCAGTTATGCTTCCAGTTGTTGACATAGTTGAAATCGGCAATGGAGGAGGAAGTATAGCATGGGTAGATAATTATGATAAATTACATGTTGGTCCACAAAGTGCAGGAGCTGATCCAGGCCCAGTATCATATGGGAAAGGTGGCACATCTATTACTACAACTGATGCAAATTTGATTACAAATAGGATTAATCAGAATTATTTCTGCGGTGGGGAAATTAAGGCTGATATGGATGCTGTAAGTAAAACAATAGCACCTCTTTCTAAAAAATTAAAATTTACTAATGAAGAAACCGCACGTGGCATCATACGTATTGCTAATAATAATATGATAAATGCACTTAAACTTGTATCTGTTAATAAGGGATACGATCCAAGAGATTTTAGTCTTGTAGCTTTTGGAGGTGGTGGTGGAATGCATGCTACATCGTTAGCAAAGGAATTAAATATTCCAAAAGTGATAATACCAGTTAATTCTTCTGTTTTTTCTGCTTGGGGCATGTTGATGAGTGATTTGAGAAGAGATTATATTCTTACTAAACTTACTACTATGAATGACCAAGCAATTGATATTTTGAATAAAACTTTTAGTGAAATGGAAAAACAAGCAGAAGAAAGTTATAAAAAAGAAAATATTTCTAAAGAATTAATATCATTTAAAAGATTTGGAAGTTTCAGATACTTGGGTCAAGATCATTCTGTTGAAATTCCAATTACAAATTCAAAATTTGATGAAGATTCTATAAAGAAAATTATTGATGATTTTCATACTCAATATGAAAAAGAATTTACTTATAAATTAGAAAACCAAGTAGATATGATTCAATTTCACCTTGTAGCTTTTGCCAAAATTGAAAAGCCTGAGTTACAAGAGAGAAAAATTACAAATATAAAAGTTGAAGATACTATAAAAGAGACAAGAGAAGTAGATTTTGATGAAATGGGAGTGCATAAATCAAATATTTATAATTTCGATCTTCTAGAACCTGGAATGGAATTTACTGGCCCAGCAATAGTTGAAGATCCAAGCACTACGGTTGTAATTTTTCCTAAACAAAAATGTAAAGTAGATAAGTTTGCAAATTTACACATCTCAATAGGAGTAGAAAATAGTGAATAGTATAAAAAATGATCCAATAACGACTGAGATTATTCAAAGTTCACTACAAGCTGCTTGCGATGAAATGTTTGTAGCTATGAGAAAAACTGCAATGAGCTCAATTATTTATGAAGTTCTTGATTTTGGAACAGCCGTAACAGATTCTAACGGTAACATAGCTGCTTCTGGTGCTGGTATACCTGCATTTATTGCAATGTGTGATAAGGCAGTACAAGCTGTTATAAAAAAATATGATTCAAATCAAATAAAAGAAGGTGATGTTTTTGCTACTAATGATCCTTACAATGGAGGAGTAACTCATTTAAATGATGTTATTGTTGTTATGCCAGTTTTTTCACAAGGAGAAAGAATAGCATGGACGGCAAATATTGCTCATTGGCCTGATTTAGGAGGGATGGCTCCTGGAGGTATTTCAGCTGATGCAAAAGAAATATTCCAAGAAGGTTTACAACTTCCAGTAATCAAAATGATTGAAAATGGGAAACCAATCCAATCAGTAATAGATATTATAACGGCTAATAGTAGAGTACCACAATACACACTTGGAGATATGTGGGCAGCTATAGCTTCAATAAGAGTAGGGGAAAAAAGAATTAAGGATATTGCAAATAAATATGGAACAGAAATATTTAAAAATTCTGTTCAACAATTTATGGATTATGGTGAAAGAACTTCTTTGGATGCGTTATCAAGTCTTCCTCATGGAACTTATCATGGAGAAGATTTACTTGATGATGGCAGAAAAATTCAAGTTGATGTTACTATTAACGATAAAGAATTTATTGTAGATTTAAGAAATAATCCAGAGCAAGATGATGGACCAAATAATGCTTCATATGATGGAACAGTAGTATCTGCGCAAATGGCATTTAAAGGGATCACTTCAAGTGATTTCATTTGTAATGCTGGAACGTTTAGACCTTTAAAAGTTTTATGTGATGAAGGATCTATGTTTAATCCAGTAAGACCAGCAGCTCAAGGTATATACTACGAAACAGATATTAGATCCTATGATTTAATTTGGAAAACTATTTCCCATCTAAATCCAAATAAATCATCTGCTGGAAGTTTTGCTTCTATATGTGGTACATTTATGGGTGGCCAACATCCGGATACTGGAGCTACCTTTATCATTATAGAACCACAAGTTGGTGGTTGGGGAGCAAGTAGTGTAAGTGATGGTTGTAGTGCAAACTTTTCTGCTTTTCACGGTGATACTTTTAATACCCCCGCAGAAATATCTGAAGCTAGACATGGTGTTTATGTAGATCAAATGAGACTTACTGACGAAGATGGTGGTGAAGGTAAATTTAGAGGTGGCAAAGGAATAGTAATGGATTACAGAGTTAGATCAAAAAATGCCTGGGTATCAGTAGCTTATACAAGGTCTAAAAGTTTACCATGGGCATTAGATGGCGGTAATGAAGGTGGATCTAATTATATTGAGGTAATTCGTAAAAATGGAGATCTAGAAAAATATTCTGTTGTAACTGGATTAACTCTTGAACCAGAAGATGTTGTGAGAATTCATACTGGTAATGGAGGAGGGTGTGGTAAGCCAGAACTTAGAGACAAGTCTTTGATTGAAGAAGATTTACTGAATGAATACATCACTTTAGATCAAGCAAAAAAATTTTATAAATACAAGTAGTTTAAATTTTAAAAACTGGATTTTTTATTTTTTTTGAATTTATTTCAATTCCTAGACCTATATTATTTGATGCCTCAAATTTACCTTTTTTTCTTTGTGGGGAACCCTTAGAATAACTCAATGTGTTATAACTGTTAAAATCAGTTGATGAAAAAAGATATTTCGAAGGTGTACTATGAGCTAAATGTGCAATTGCTGATGTTGCAATATCACCACCCCATGAGTCTTCAATAGTCATTGCAACTCCTAACTCAACACATAAGTCTCTTAATAATTTACTTTTTGAAATTCCGCCAAGTTTACTTATTTTTATATTAATTATATCCATAGCTTTATCTTTATAAGCTCTTAAAAAAGCACTTATAGAATCAATATTTTCATCCAAAATAAATGGGTTACTGCATTTATCCCTAACAATTAAATTCTCCTCATAAGTTAAGCAAGGTTGTTCAATATAAATATTTAAATGATTAGTTTCTTTGACTACTTTAAGCGCATCATGCATCAGCCAACCAGTATTAGCATCAGCAACTAATATCTCATTATTCTTTAATTTCGATCTAATTAATTTAATTCTTTCAATATCCTCTATTGGGTCCCCACCAACTTTAAGTTGAAATTTTTTATATCCCTCTTTTTGATATTTAATAACTTTCTTTGTCATTGCTTTAGGGGACTCTTGAGAAATTGCTCGATATAGATCTACATTTTTTCCAAATTTTCCTCCAAGTAATTTCCATAATGGGACTTGCATTACTTTTGATGTTATATCCCAGCAAGCAATATCAATTGGTGATTTAACATAGTTGTGACCCTTTAAGTTTTTATCCATTTCTAAATTAATTTCTTGTAGATCTGTTGGATCTTTATTGATTAGGTATTTACCAATCTGCTTTATGCCCGTTCTTACACCTTCAGCATAAGCAGGTAAATACGCAGGACCAAGCGTACAAACTTCTCCAAGTCCACTAATTCCAATATTGGTATTTATTTTTACAATTGTTGAATCAAAAGAGTTTACTGAATTACCATGAGACCAACTATAATTTCCTTCTTTAAGTGGAAGATCTATTTTAAAAACTTCAATTGATTTTATTTTAATCATTTTCATCCGATAGCATTAATAAAGAAGTATTTCCACCTGACGCTGTAATATCATTTGATAATGTTTTTTCATTTAACAGATTGAGCAAATAATTTGGTCCTCCAGCTTTCGGACCTGTTCCTGACAATCCTCTCCCTCCAAATGGTTGTGATCCTACCACAGCTCCAGTAATGTTTCTATTTATATAAATATTTCCTACATTAACATTATTTGAAATAAAATTTATCGTGCTGTCAATTCTACTATGTATTCCTAAAGTTAATCCATAATTTAAATTATTTATTTCATCTACTAAGTTATCCATTTTATCAGAAGAATATCTTACTATATGAAGTATAGGTCCAAAAACTTCTTCATCAATTTCTTTTAAATCATTTATTTCAATTAATGTAGGCTGAATAAAAAATCCTTCTAAATTTTTGTCTAATTCTGAGTTAAATAAAATTTTTTCTTTAAATCTGTCTAAATGTTTTAATATTTTGTTTTTAGCATTAATATCAATTAAAGGTCCAATATCTGTATCTAATAAATAAGGTAAACCTACCTTTAATTTTTTTGTTGCACCAATTAACATCTTTATAGTTTTGTCGTAAACCTCATCCTGAATTGCAAGAACTCTAAGTGCAGAACATCTTTGCCCGGCAGAATTAAACGCTGATTCTATTACATCATCAACAACTTGTTCTGTTAACGCAGATGAGTCCACAATCATAAAATTCTGCCCCCCTGTTTCAGCAGTTAAAGATATTATTTCTTTTCTTTGGTTAAGATTAAGTTGAATGTTATTCGCTGTTTCAGAAGAGCCTGTAAATAAAACTCCTTTTATGTGTTTATTTTTAAGAACTTCATCACCAATACTTTCTCCATCACCTAATACTAATTGCAAAGCCTCTTTAGGAAGTCCGGCTTCTAATAATATTTTGATTAATTTGTATGCAATAATTGAAGTTTGTTCAGCAGGTTTAGCAATTACAGTATTTCCTGTTAAGAGTGCAGCAATTATTTGTCCTGTAAATATTGCTATTGGAAAATTCCATGGACTAATACAAAAAAATACACCTTTACTCTCATATTTTAAGATATTTTTTTCACCTGTTGGTCCAATTAAAATTTCATCCTCTAAAAATATTTTTTTAGATTGATTAGAATAATAATAACAGAAATCTATTGCCTCTCTTAAATCGTCGATAGCATCTTTTATCGTCTTTCCAGCTTCCTCAACACAAATTCTTATTAGTTCATTTTTGTTAACTTCTAATAAATCAACAAATCTATCTATAATTTTGCATTTATCCTCAATACTTACTAATTTCCAAGTTTTTAGATAGTTATTTGCTGTTTCAATTGCCTCATAAACCAATAAATTATTAGCAAAAGTTACTTTTCCAATCATCTCATCTTTTAAAAATGGTGAAAAAATATTTATCTCATTTTTTGTGGTTTTTTCATCTCCATTTATTATTGAATTGGCTAAATATTCTTTTTTGTTTTTATCAAATATTTTTTTTATATCTAAAATAGTATTTTCACTTTCTAAATTTACGCCCTTAGAATTTTTTCGTATTGGTAAAAAAATATCCTTGGGTTTAGGAATATATGGATTCCCATATTCATTATATTTTTTAATGATATCGATAGGGTCAATGACAAATTCCTCTACTTTAAAATTTTTATCATTTAGTTTGTTAACAAAGGATGTATTTGCTCCATTTTCTAATAATCGTCTCATCAGATATGGAAGTAGATCTTCATAATCACCAACTGGAGCATAAATTCTACATTTAGATTTTTCTAGATTAGAATTCTTATTAAAATAATTATGTAAGATATCAGCCATTCCATGAATTCGTTGAAATTCAAATTTACTACCTCTTGCTATTTCTTCAATAAAGGCAATCGAATAAGCATTGTGTGTAGCAAAAGCAGGAAAAATATTTTTTTGATATTTAATTAATTTTATAGCACAAGCCATCCAAGACAAATCAGTTAGAGGTTTCCTTGTAAAAACTGAATAGTCATCAAAACCAGATACTTGAGCATATTTTATTTCACTATCCCAATAAGCTCCTTTAACTAAACGCACTGGTATCACTTTATTATTTTTATTAGCTAAATTATTCAACCAATCAATAATATAGAAGGCTCTTTTTTGATAAGCTTGTAAAGCTAGACCAAGCCCATTCCAATTTTTAAGTCTTTCATCATTAATCAATAATTCAAAAATTTTTAACGATAATATTAATCTATTATCTTCTTCTGCATCTATACATAATTGAATATTATATTTTTTTGCCAACAATCCTAATTCAATTAGTTTTGGTAGGAGTTCTTTTTTAAGTTGATCAAATTTATGTCTTTCATATCGTGGATGTAATGCTGAAAGTTTAACAGAAACTCCATTTGAAAGTGTAGGATCTAAGTTGTTTAGTAGTTTTTTCCCTGTAAACTCTATACTTTTTAAATATTCTAAATAATACTTATGTGCATCTTCATCAGTTCTTGCACCCTCTCCAAGCATATCAAAAGAAAATAAATTTCTTTTATATTTTTCTGAATTTGTAAATTTAACTGCTTCATCCATTTTTGCTTTAAACACAAACTGCTTTGCTAAAACCATAACAGCTTTTCTTACAACAGTCCTAAATACTGGTTCAGAATTTTTTTTAATAAAACTTTTGTAATTTTCCTCTAATTTATTTTCATCTAATTTATTTCTCTTTAAAATATTTCCGGTTAAGAAGAATGCCCAAGATGATGCGTTAACAAAAAGACCTTTATCGAAACCAGTATGCTTTTTCCAATCAGTCGATGTAAACTTATCTTCTAATAATCTATCAATAGTTTTTTGATCAGGTATTCTTAAAAGTGCTTCAGCCAAACATAGCAGTACAGTCCCTTCTTCACTATTTAATTGATATTCTTGAAGCAAGTTTTCAATTGGACTTTTTATTATTCCTATTGATTTTCTAGATTCATTTACGATTTGTTCAGCTCTTGCTTTAATATCTTTTCTTTTATCAACATAATTTGGTTCAAGATATTTTATTAAATTATCTACAATTATTGATTCATCAAACGATACTACTTGATCAATTTCAAATAATGTATTTACGGCAATATTTGGCATATTTTAAAATTAATAATTAATGAAATTATCATTTTAATAATATAATCACAATTTGTTTAAATGAATAAGTAAACCATGAAAATAGATGAAAATACATTACTTCAATTGTGTAATGCAGCTATAACTGCAGGAAATAGGGTTCTAGACTTTTATGAACTTGACACTGAGATTATTTATAAAGAAGATGAATCTCCATTAACTAAAGCAGATTTAGATTCTAATAAAATATTACTTAGTAGTATTTCTAAAATTACTCCAAATGTGCCAATATTAAGTGAAGAAGAATTTATTGAATGGGATACAAGAAAAAATTGGGAAACATATTGGTTAATTGATCCTCTAGATGGTACAAAAGAATTTATAAAAAAAAATGATGAATTCACAATTAATATCGCGCTTATTGAATATAATCAACCAGTCTTAGGTATTATTTATGCACCAGCGTTTGGAAGTTTATTTTTTTCTAAAAAAAATAATGGTTCTTATAAAATTTATACGAAAAACAATCTTAATACTTTTAAAAATTCAGAAAAAATTTCAGTAAAATATACAAATAATGAAAAAATTAGAGTTATAGGTAGTAGGTCACATTCAAACATTGCTTTTGACAATTGGGTCAAAAAAAAATTTACTAACTTTGAAATAATAGAAAAGGGAAGCTCACTCAAATTTTGTGAGATCGCTGAAGGTAAAGCTGATATTTATCCAAGATTTGGACCAACTTCTGAATGGGATATTGCTGCTGGTCATATAATTTTATTAGAAGCAGGTGGAAAACTTAAAACTATAGATAATAAAGATTTAGTATATAATAAAAAAGAAGATATTCTTAACCCACATTTTTTTGCATATGCCAATGATGCTTTGTTACAAAATAAATGAAACATAATCATCTTAAAAAACTAGAATCTGAAAGTATTCATATTATTAGAGAAGTTGCAGCAGAGTTTTCAAACCCTGTTATGCTTTATTCAATAGGAAAAGATTCCTCAGTTATGCTTCACTTAACAATGAAAGCTTTTTCACCAAATAAAATCCCATTTAAACTTTTACATGTAGATACAACATGGAAGTTTAAAGAAATGATAAAATTTAGAGATGAAGTTTCTAAAAAATATAACTTAGATTTAATTGTTCATATAAATCAGGAAGGTCTTAAAAAAAATATCGGTCCAATATCTCATGGATCAAAAACACATACGGACATAATGAAAACGCAGTCTTTAAAACAAGCTTTAAGTAAATTTAAATTTGACGCTGCATTTGGTGGTGCAAGAAGAGATGAAGAAAAATCCAGAGCTAAAGAAAGAGTTTTTTCTTTTAGAGATGAAAATCATCGTTGGGATCCTAAAAATCAGAGACCTGAATTGTGGAATCTTTTCAATACAAAAATAGGTAATAATGAGAGTGTAAGAGTATTTCCACTCTCAAATTGGACAGAACTTGACATTTGGCAATATATTTATGAAGAAAATATTCCAATTGTTCCTCTCTATCTAGCAAAAAAAAGACCGGTAATATTAAGAGATAACATGCTCATAATGGTAGATGATGATAGATTAAAAATTAAAGAAGAAGAAAAGATAGAAACAAAATTAGTCAGATTTAGAACTTTAGGATGTTACCCATTAACTGCTGCTATTGAATCAAATGCTGCTAGTGTTGAAGAAATAATAATAGAATTACTTGAATCCAATAATTCAGAGAGGCAAGGTAGACTTATTGATACAGATCAAATTGGATCTATGGAAATAAAAAAACGAGAAGGTTATTTTTAATGGATATAAATACCTTTTTTAAAAAACAGAATTCAAAAAATCAGGTTAAAATTCTTACATGTGGATCTGTCGATGATGGTAAATCAACATTAATTGGGAGATTGCTCTTTGATTCAAAAAGTATTTTTCATGATCAGATTTCGCAAGCTGAATATGAAAGTGAAAAATATGGAACTCAGGGGAAAGATATTGATCTTGCATTATTAATTGATGGTTTGCAAGCTGAAAGGGAGCAAGGAATAACAATTGACGTAGCTTATCGATATTTTGAAACACAAAAATGTAAGTTTATTATTGCTGATACACCAGGTCATGAAGAATATACAAGAAACATGGCAACAGGAGCATCAAATTCTGATGTAGGGATTGTACTAATTGATTCAACTAAAGGTATATTAGATCAAACAAAACGGCACACTTTCATTTTATCACTTTTAGGAATTCGACATATTGTAATAGCAATCAATAAAATGGATCTTGTAAATTATGATGAAGATATTTTTACAAAAATAACAAAAAAATTTGAAATAATTTCAACAAATTTTGACTTCACTTCAAAAGATTATATCCCAATGTCTGCTCTAAAAGGAGATAATGTTTTTAGGGTTTCTAAGAATATGCCCTGGTATAAAAAAGAAACTTTAATAAATACATTAGAAAATTTAAAATTATTTAAAGATAATAAAAATGATAATTTCTGTATGCCTATTCAATGGGTTAATAGATCTACTTCTGATTTTAGAGGGTATAGTGGAACAGTAGTGTCTGGTTCCATCAATATTAATGATAAAATTTATATTACAACTTCAAGTGAAGTCGCAAAAATAAATCATATTATTACACCAGAAGGAAGTATGAAAAATGCTACGAACGGGCAAGCAGTTACTCTTACTTTGGATAAAGAAATTGATATTTCTAGGGGTGATTTAATTACAAGTAATTTAGATAATATTAAAATTACAGATCAGTTTGCAGCTCATATTATTTGGATGAATAAAGATAAGATGTTACCTGAAAGAAATTATATATTTAGATTTATAAACTCATACATAACAGGAAAAATTACTGATTTAGTTCACAAAATAAATATAAATTCATATGAAAAAATTGCCTCAAAGTCTTTGAAATTAAACGATATTGGTTATTGCAAAATTGCGTTGAGTAGAAAAACATTTATTCAATCATACAATGACAATAATCAACTTGGAAGTTTTGTAATCATTGATCAATTTAATAATTTAACTGTTGGTGCTGGGATTATTGATTATGAACTAAGAAGAGCAAGTAATATTTCATGGCATGAAATGTCTGTTGACAAAGTGAAGAGATCAAAAATGAATTCTCAAAAACCTTCTGTATTATGGTTCACTGGTCTTTCAGGATCAGGTAAATCTACTATTGCTAATATTTTAGAACAAAAATTACATGATCTAAATAAAAGAACATATTTATTAGATGGTGATAATATCAGACATGGTCTTAACAAAGACTTAGGATTTACAGATGAAGATAGGGTAGAAAATATAAGGAGGGTTTCAGAAGTCGCAAAATTAATGACTGATGCTGGAATAATTACTTTAGTTTCATTTATATCCCCTTTTAAATCAGAAAGAAAAATGGCAAGAGATTTATTTGAAAATAATGAGTTTGTTGAAATTTTCGTGGATACACCATTGGAAGAATGTGAGAGTCGAGATCCAAAAGGATTATATAAAAAAGCTAGATCAGGAATATTAAAAAATTTTACAGGAATAGATTCTGATTATGAGGTACCTTCTGATCCAGAAATTAAATTAAAAACACTTTCAAAAAACCCTGAAGAATTAGCTAATGAAGTTTTAGATTTCTTGAAAGTTAATAATATAATATGATTTAATTTTAATTTTTAATTTTTGAAGCAGGTTTTCCATACTCTACATTTAAGCCGCCATATCTTCTCACTCTAATATTGCATTGTTCTGTGTGACCAATAAATCCCTCAAGATAAGATAGTCTAGATCCATATTCTCCAATAAGTTTAGCTGCTTCATCTGTCATAATTTTTTGATAGGTGTGAGTTTTAATAAACTTACCAACCCATAAACCCCCAGTGTACCTTCCAGCTTTTTTAGTAGGGAGAGTATGATTGGTGCCTATTACTTTATCACCATTAGCAACATTAGTTCTAGCTCCCAAAAATAGAGCTCCATAAGATGTCATATTTTCTAAAAACCAATCATCTTTTTTTGTCATCACTTGTACGTGCTCTGATGCTATTTCATTTGCTTTAGATAACATCTCCTCATAGGTGTCACACAAAATAATTTCCCCGTAATCTTTCCAGCTTGTACTCGCTGTTTCTTTAGTAGGTAAAATTTCTAAAATTCTATCAATCTCCTTAAATGTTTCTTCTGCAAGCTTTCTTGAGTTTGTTATCATAACAGCTGGAGAATTATATCCATGTTCAGCCTGTCCTAATAGATCAGTTGCACATATTTCACCATCAACAGTTTCATCAGCAATAACCATTGTTTCTGTTGGACCAGCAAATAAATCGATACCAACTCTTCCATACAATTGTCTTTTCGCTTCAGCAACAAATGCATTGCCAGGTCCAACAAGCATATCAACTGGTTTAATCGTTTCTGTACCAATAGCCATTGCACCCACTCCTTGCATTCCGCCTAAAACATAAATTTCGTGAGCACCACCCATTTTCATTGCTGTTACAACTGCTGGATTTGGTTTACCTTTAAAAGGTGGAGTAGTGGCTACAATTCTTGGGACTCCAGCAACAGAGGCAGTAACAACTGACATATGTGCAGAAGCCACCATTGGAAATTTACCAGCTGGAACATAGCAACCAACTGCTTGTACAGGTATATTCTTATGACCTAGAATAACACCTGGTTGCGTTTCTACTTCTAATTCACTTAAAGTTTTTAGTTGTGCTTCAGCAAATGTGCGCACTTGTTTCTGAGCAAATTTAATATCTTCTTTATCATCATCAGAGACTTCACTGATTAATTGATTAATTTGATCTTCATTTAACCTAAAACTATCTGGCGAATAGTTATCAAATTTTTGAGATAACTCTCTAATATGTTTATCACCTTCTGACTCAATTTTACTTAATGTTTCCTCAACAATTTTTTTTACTTTATCATTATCTTCAATTCTTTGTTTTTCATCTAATCCTTTTTTTAAATATTCAATTGCCATAATTATTTTTTATGTATTAATTTAAAGATATCAACACCTATTTGATCTAGTATATGTGCTATATCGATTGGTACCCAATTTTCTCTAATCAGCCCTTCATGATGTAAATAAAAATCCATAACTCTTATTGTAATTTTTTTATTAGTTGGCTCATAACCTAACCATTCTTTTGAACCATGAATGCATTCTATGCTATGCCAACCTCCAGTCATTGAATAATTACCATCACCAATTTCAATATAATGTCCAATTTTCCAATAATCCCTTTCTTTAAATGTAAGTCTAAATGGAAGTTGATGATATTCTACATATCCTTTTAAACCTCTTGCAGTTCCTATTCCTGCAGGTCCGTGCCACATCATTTTTGGATGCCAATAATTTTTTTGAGGATGATTAAGTAATTTATCTCTTATATAATCTTTGTTTGAGTTTGGATCACTTTCGGGCTTAATATTTAAACTTCGCTGCATGGTTAATGCTTGATTTAAAGATTCTAAAGATAATTCGTTGTCAAAATTTTCATTATTTTCTCCATCTCCAGTAATAGGCGCTGACCACATACCTTCTGCTCCTAAAGATTTATTAATTGGCCAGTGTCCAGCTTGTCTAATAAAATCAACTGTATCAATTAAAACATATGATTTTATAATTTTACCATTAGAGATTTGATGAGCTTCGCAAGTTCTAAGATAAATATTTTTTTTTGTGGGTGTAACACCGAGCCATTCGTTGACAAATGTTCCAGTTAGATAGCTAACAAACGATACAAATACTTTGTCTCTATAAGATCCTCCAATTACAATTATATTTCTTCTTTCGAGATCTGGAAAAGCTTCTTTTAGAGGTATCCAAAGTTTATTTTTTATATTCTCAACACCACTTATTTCATTTATTGGATGAAAAGCATTTAATTCAGCTTCTTCATGGTATAAGTTTTTTAAATTAACTCCTAATTCATCTAAAGGAGATTCAGCAACTTTATTTAATAAATATTTAAATTTTTTTTTATTTTCTAAATTTTCACTTGTACTTAAATCTACAAAAATTATTTTCTTGTTTTCTTTTTCCCCTGTTTCAAAATCTTCAATTTTATTTGTCATAAAAATTATTTACATACTAATAAATATTAATTGATTTATTCAATAATTTGAATAATATTCAAAAAAAATGAATAAAATATCATAAAGATATGTCAATTAATATTACTACAAGATTAGCAAAATTTGAGGAACTTATTCCAAGTACTATTCCTTTTGTAGAAGGAAAATTAAAGGGACATCAAGATAGGAAAAATTATTCTGTAATAGGCCCAGGTGTTAGTGAAGATGCTAAACAAAATGTTAAAATAGCTGAAGCGCATGGCTTCAATATTGGAGCTGTAAGTGCTGCTCCAATGAACGGTTCTGGATTACATAGCCATACAACTGCTGAAGTATTTATAATTCATTCTGGTGCTTGGCGTTTCTATTGGGGAGTTGATGGCACAGAAGGAGAGGTAATACTTAAAAAAGGTGATATTGCTTCTTTCCCTACAAATATGTTTAGAGGTTTTCAAAATGTAAGCAAAGAAGAAGCGTTAATGTTTGTAGTTTTAGGTGAAAATGATCCAGGTGTAATCACTTGGACTCCAAAACTTTTAAAAGATGCAAAAGATTCTGGTATGGTATTAATGAATGATAATTCTTTAGTAGATACAGAAAAACAGAAAATTACTGATGAAACTAAAATTATTCAACCATTAAAAGAAGATGAATTAAAGAGTTTTGATCATTATTCCTCAGAAGATATAGAAAAGTTTGTCATTCGATTTGATGAAAAAGATAAATACTTTGTTGATGATGAACACTATCAATCCAATAAAATTATTAATTACCTTGATCAATTTAATATTCATAATAAATCATTTATTCCAAACATACCGCATTTAACAGGATTTAGCCTTTCACTTCTCCATGGAAAAAATGCCCATATACATGAATACAAATTTGAGAAATCAGAAGTATATCATTGTTTATCTGGTGAATGGGAAATAGATTGTGATGGAGAGAAAGTAGTAATTAAGGACAAGGATACTTTTTCAGTACCAAAAAACTCATCACGATCAATTAAGCAGATAAGTGATGAGGATGGAAATTTATTTATTATAAGACAAACAAATTAAGAATTCAGTTATATGAAAGGTTTTAATAACAAGTTTGAAAATCTTCCAGATTATATTCTAAAAATAACTCATCAGATATGGGAAGAAAAAGATGTTAACTCAATTATGGAATATTATGCTGAAAATATTCCTGTTAGATCACCTATGGGAATCATTTATGGACCTAATACAGTAGTTGATGCAACTAATGCAACTTTAGACGAATTTCCAGATAGGCAATTATTAGGTGAAGATGTAATTTGGATTGGTAACGAAGATGAAGGGTTTTTATCTTCTCATAGAATTCTTAGTAAAGCCACTCATGTAAAAGATGGTTTATATGGGAAAGCAACAAATAAAAAACTTTTATACAGAGTCATTGCTGACTGCGCTTGTAAGAATAATCAAGTTTATGATGAATGGTTAGTTAGAGATCAAGGAGCAATTGTTAGACAGCTAGAAATAGATCCAAAAAAATATGCAGCAATTTTAATAAAACAAGAAGGTGGAATAAAGAATTGCATTAAACCATTTGATAAGAATTCATCTCAAGAATCAAGTTATACACCACCAATTTTATCAAAAAATAATATAGCTGATCAATATGCAGAAAATTTAGAAAACATTCTTAATATTAATTCTAAATCTACAATTGAAAAAAATTATGACAGATCAGTTCAACAATTTCAACCAGGAGGTTTTGTTTGTTATGGTATCGATGATGTAACAAATTTCTGGCTAAATTTAAGACAATCTTTCCCAGATGCTCTTTTTAGAATAGAACATAAAAGTTTTACTGTAGAAGAAAATCAACCAAAAAAAGTTGCTATACGCTGGTCTTTAGTTGGGAAGCACAGTGGGAATGGTATATTTGGGCAAGCTTCTAATTCTGAGATTTATATTATGGGAATTAATCATGCCGAAATAGGACCAAGAGGTATAAAGAACGAATGGGTTTTATTTGATGAAACTGCAATTTGGAAACAAATCTTGATAAAAACAGGTTAATTAAAAAATGTCTAAAATATTAACTACACATGTAGGCAGCTTGCCTAGATCAAAAGGACTTTCAGAAATTTTATTTTCTAAAGATCGGGGTGAAAAATTTATTAAAGAAGATTTCAATAATATATTGAAAAAAAATGTTGAGACAATTGTTAAAAAACAGATCGAAGTTGGTATTGATTATATAAGTGACGGTGAAATGAGTAAAATAAGTTATGCCACTTATATAAAAGATAGGATAGATGGTTTTTCTGGAGAAAGTGAAAGAAGAGCACCAGCTGATTTAGATGATTTTCCAGAGTATAAAGAAAAAATAGCTAAAAGTGGGGGTACACCAACGTATAGCAGACCGTGTTGTACTAATGCATTAAAAATCAAAGATAAAGATTCATTAAATAAAGACTTAGAGAATTTTAAAAATTCATTAGATAAAAACAATCATCAAAAAGCATTTATGAATGCTGCATCACCAGGTGTCATAAATGTATTTATGCCAAATAGGTTTTATAAAACAGATGATGAATATTTACATAAACTTTCAGAAATTATGGCTATTGAGTATGAGACAATTACTAAATCAAATATACAAGTGCAATTAGATTGTCCTGATCTTGCATTAGCTAGACATATGAATTTTAAGGAATTATCCGAACAAGAATTTTTAAAACGAGCGGAAATTCAAATTGAGTGTTTGAATGAAGCTTTAACTAATGTAGATGTTAATATGACTAGAATGCATATTTGTTGGGGAAACTATGAAGGACCTCATACACATGATATCCCACTAGAAAAAATATTACCAATAATTTTAAAATCTAAAATTAAATATTTTTTAATTGAGTCATCAAATCCCAGACACGCACATGAGTGGAAAGTTTTTCAAGATATTAAATTACCAAAAGATAAAGTTTTAGTTCCTGGTGTTATCGATTCAACATCAAATTTTGTTGAGCACCCTGAGGTTGTAGCAGATAGATTAATTCAGTTTTCAACGGTAATTCCAAAAGACCAACTAATGGCTGGAACTGATTGCGGATTTAGTACTTTTGCAGGATTTGGCAAAATTGATGAAAATATTTGTTATGAAAAACTTCATTCTTTAGTTGAAGGAACTAAATTAGCAAACAAAGTTATATAATTTATCTAGATGTTTTTCTTTTTATTAACGTTCCTTGGATTAAATGACTAACGGCCTCATAATCTGGATCTTTAATATTATCATTAATAAGTTGAGTTACTAATTTTGACATTTGTCTCAAGGGCTGTTTTACAGTACTTAAATTGTAAGATGACCAGTTTGCCATTGAGATATCGTCATATCCAAATATTTCAATATCGTTAGGTATTTCAATTTTTGTATTTTTTTTAATGTAATCTAAACATCCAAATGCCATCGTATCATCTGCACAAAAAATAGCTGAGATTTTTTTATTCGTTAAGATTTTTGCTGTTGCAGAATATCCACCTTCATATGTAAAATTTCCTTTTTGAGAGTATAATTTTAATTTTTTTGATTTTTTTAATTTATTTTTAAATCCTTTACATCTTTCATTACTTACATAAGATCCTGTGGGACCTTCAATTAAACCAACTTCCTGATGGTTATTTTTGATTATTTGATCTGCAATTAATTCACCACCAAATCTATGATTACATGCAACTGAACTTATAGTAGGGATATCCCAAGCTCTATTATAGGCTATAATTTGAATCTTTTTATTTAAGCAATTTTCAACAAATTGATCTGTTGGTTTAGTTGCTGAAATTATTGCAACTAATCTTTCTTTCAAATATGGCTGAATGAGTTTATCGTCTAATTCTTCACCATCATCAGTTGTTATTAATAAAATTCTAAAACCCGATAAACGTAGCGCTTCATGCAATTCAGTTAATACCTCTGGATAAAATCGATTGGTTATATAAGGTAAAATAACTCCCACTAGTCCACTATCTTCAATATTTTGAGAATCTTGTAAAAAAGTTTGAGGTTTATATTTTAGTTTTTTGGCAGCTTCAAGAACCCTTAGTTTTGTCCTGCTTGAGATGCTTGCACCTTTAGTAAAACATCTTGAAACAGCTGATTGAGATACTCCTGCTAATTTTGCGACATCTTGGGATGTGGCATTTTTATTCATCATTTTTCCTTTTTTATGTATGCAAATGCTTGAATAATTATTCAAACTGTTGCATTAATAAAATATTATAAATTAATATATTAATAAATTATAGGGGAAACAAATGAAAAAAATACTAGTATTATTTGCGATTTTCACATCATTTTTTTTCTTAGCCGGTACTAATGCAAAAGCTTGCGAGCTAAACAATTCTGTACCAGTAACTTCTTTATCTGCAGGATTTGATGCCTGGAAAGTTGTTACTTCTGCTATGGAAGAGTGTGGAAATTTTACACCTACACTTGATCAAGAATACAGAGATAAGCTTGTTGCATCATTAGAAAGCAACCCATCTCAATTTACAATGGCAGGTGTTTCAGCTTCTACAAATGTATCGGTTCTTGATGCTGGTGTAACTAGACCACTTGACGATCTAGTTGCTAAATATGGAGACTCTCTACAAGATAATCAAAAAATTGTAATTGATGGAAAAATTATGGCAATTGCAATGATGACAAATGCTCAACATTTATTTTACAGAGAAGATATTTTGAGTGATCTTGGTATAGATATTCCAACAACTTATGACGAGCTTTTGAAAGCTGCTAAAGTTATTAAAGATGCTGGAGTTGTAGATTATCCACTTGGCGGAACATTCAAGTCAGGTTGGAATTTAGGAGAAGAATTTGTAAATATGTATTTGGGTTTTGCTGATTCTTTTTTTGATGGAAATATGCCAGCAGTTAATAATAACGATGGCTATGAAACACTTAAGATGATGAAAAAACTAACAGAATATATGGATCCTGAGTATTTGACTTCAGATTCTACATATGTTCAACAACAATTCCAACAGGGTAAGATTGCTCTTGCAAACCTTTGGGCGTCTCGAGCTGGTGCTATGGACAATGCAGAGGAGTCAACAGTTGTTGGATTAGTAAAGTTTGCATCAGCGCCTAAAGCAAAAAAGAATGGTAAACCAGCATCTACATTATGGTGGGATGGTGTTGTTATAGCTAAAAATGTTACTGATGAAGAAGCAGAAGCAGCATTTAAACTAGCTATGGTTGGATTAGATCCAGCTAACTTAGGAGCGAACCCTGAAGCTGCTCCTTGGCTGTCTAATGCGTTTGATCCAGCTCCATCAAATATTGGTGCAATTTTAACTGCAAAATCTGGAGCAGCTCCTTATCCTGCATCAGCAAAAATGAGCACACTCCATGGAGTCTTAGGTGCTGCTATTGGTGATTATTTGACTGGCGCAGCTACTGCAAAAGCTACTCTAGAAAAAATTGAGGCTGATTATATTACTGCAGCAACAGAAAAAGGTCTCTTATAATTTTATATAATTGTATATTACTCCCCTTTTAAAATCTTAAGGGGGGTAATATTAGTAAATGAAAAAATCTACTTTTTTAGTTTTTACAATGCCATCATTTATAATGATGACATTATTTATTGCCTTACCTCTTCTAATAGTTTTAATTCAAAGTTTTCAATTCAACCAAGATGTATTAGAAACGATTGAAAGAGAAAATTGCGATCCTTTTGGATGTAAAACAGAAACAATTACCGTTCCTGTATTAGATGAAAATGGAAATAAAATAAAAAATAATATTTGGGTAGGCTTTCAAAATTATAAAAATATTTTGAAATTTGAACAATTATCATCTGTTATTTCAAATGATGGTTTTGAATGGAGTAAAATAAGATCTATTGATTTTTATAAAGCTCTAAGGTTTACACTAACATTTACATTTATTACTTTACCATTTGTAATAATCTTAGGTTTAATATTAGCTCTATGCGTTAATGTTTTAATTAATAGATTGAAAGGTCCAATAATTTTTATAACCTTGCTCCCATTTATAATTACACCTGTAATAGGTGCTTTATCAATAAAATGGTTATTTATAGGAGATGGTATATTAACTTTATTTTTAGAAAATATTTTAGATAAAGATATTGCCCTATTTTCTCAAGGCTGGACGATAGAGATTCTAATGCTTTTTTATAGAGTTTGGCACACTATACCTTTTGCCTTTGTTATTTTTTATGCAGGACTACAAACTGTCGATAAAGAAAAAATTGAGGCAGCATTTGTAGATGGGGCAAATAGACTTCAGCGTTTAAGATTTATTATAATTCCGCATATCATGCCATTAATAGTATTTGTTGCTTTAATTCATTTAATGGATTCATATCGAGTTTTTGATGAAATTGTTGGTTTTAGTGCTTCTGGATTTAGGATTTCATTACAATGGATGACTTATGATTTCTTGAGAATTGATGATTCTGGAACAAGATCTATTGGAAGAGCATCAGCTACTTCTGTTCTTACAATGATAGGAATTATAATAATATTAATTCCAGTTTTAAGAAGAACTTTTAAAGAGCAAAAAGAAAAAAGATTATAATGGAAAGTAAACTTTTTAACTTAACCACGCCTCTTAAAATTATTGTTTCAATTACAATAATTACGTGGTGTATAATTGCTTTATTCCCTCTCTTATGGATTGTTGTAATGTCAATAAAACTTCCTGTTGATTCTTTTGCTTCCAATCCTTTAAAGGTAATAATTGGTCCAAGCACAAAAGAACAGGTTGGAGGTCTATCTTTTGTTAACTTTATTTTTCTTTTTCTATCAATTTATTTGTTTTATAAATTATACCAAATAAGAAAAATTTTATTTGATTTAATTAATCCTATTTTAAAATTTTCTTTAATTACTTTTTTCATTTTATTCATTTTATATATAACTATTTCCTTCATATTATTTTTTTTAATTCAAAATAATTTATCTGAATTTGTAAATATATTATTTTCAAATTTAGAATTCTTAAAAATTTTTTCTTACCCAATCATAGGTTTTACTCCTCAGCATTATTTGTCTGTTTGGGTTGGTAATGAATTTTATAAACAATTCTTAAATACTATGATTGTAACAGGTGGGGTTGTTACAATTTCATTAACTGTTGGAACACTAGCTGGTTATGGATTAGCAAGAAGTAATTCTATGATTGCCTTTTGGCTTTTAATTTTTGCTTTAATTTTTAGAGCCTTACCTCATTCTGTTTTGGTTACTGGTTATTTAGAACCTTTTATAAATTATGGATTATATGGAAAAAAAATTGCTGTTATTGTTTTGTTAGTAGCTATTAACCAACCTTTTACAATATGGATGCTGAGATCATTTTTTATGAATATACCTCAAGATTTAGATGAAGCTGCTCAAATTGATGGATGTAATCCTTTTCAAGCTTTCTGGAAAGTTGTGATGCCTTTAATGTGGCCAGGTGTAATTACAACAGGATTATTTTCTTTCTTGTTAGCTTATAATGATTATCTTGTTGCAGCATTATTATTAGATGGACAATCACAAACTATGGTTCCAGCAATTATGCAATATTTTAATATGGAAACTAAAATGACAGATTTAGTTGAGTCAATTGCTGCTGCTGCATCAATTACCGCACCATTGTTTTTGTTAGTGATGTTTTTCCAAAAACAAATAGTGTCTGGTTTAACTCAAGGTGCAGTAAAGGGTTAACAATAATATGATAATTATTTATTAAAATTATAAGATGAAATACAAAGCATTACTTTTTGGATCAATTGGAACACTGATTGAATCTTCTAATATCCAACGTAATTCATTTAACGAAGCCTTTAAAGAAGCTGGTTTAGATTGGTATTGGGACGAGCAAGATTATAGAATTTTATTAAAAAAATCAGGTGGCACTAAGAGAGTAGAAGATTTTGCAGAAAAAAATAATATCAATGTTAATGCATCACAAATTAGAGATAGAAAAACAGAATTATTTAGTTCATTCATTATTCAAAACAAACAAAAATTAAGAGAAAGTGTTTATGAAATGATTAGATATACTAAAGATAATAATATTAAGCTTGCATTCTCAACTTCTACAACTGTAAATAATGTAGAAGCTGTATTTGAAAGTCTTTCTAATCAAATTTCAAAAGCGGATTTTGATTTTATTGGAAATAGATCATTTGTTAACAATGAAAAACCTCATCCAGAGATATATAAAGTAACACTAGAAAAATTAAATTTAAAACCTGAAGAATGTCTTGCAATTGAAGATACAGAGGAAAGTAGTAATGCCGCTGTTAATGCAAGTGTTAAATGTATTGCATTTCCAGGTGATTTTCACAAAGAAGATAAATTTGATATGTGCATCAAAAAAATAAATTTATTAGATCAAACCATTTTTTCATTGTAAATTATACGCATAAATGTTTCTAAAAAAATTCGAAGTAAAAGATAAGACTGCGCTTGTTACAGGTGCAGGTAAAGGGATTGGTAAAGCATCTGCAATCGCACTGGCAGAAGCTGGAGCAAATTTAATAATTATAAGTAGAACAGAAAAAGATCTTATAGCTGTTAAAAACCAAATTAAAAAAATTAAAAGAAAATGCAACTACTTTGTTTGTGATGTAACAAATTTAAAAGAAATAAAAAAAATATTTTCTAAAATTCCAAAATTAGACATATTAGTAAATAACGCTGGAACAAATAGGCCAGAATATTTTACTAAAATTAAAAGAAAAGATATGAGTGAAGTGGTTGATCTTAATATTAAAGCATCATTTGATATTGCTCAATTAGCAACAAAAATTATGCTAAAATCAACAAATAGAAAAAAAAGTGGTGGATCAATTATAAATATTTCATCTCAGTTAGGTAAAGTTGGAGCTCCTCTTAGAAGTGTTTACAATATGACCAAGTTTGGCGTTGAAGGTCTAACTAAAGGAATGGCTATCGATTTAGCAAAACACAACATTAGAGTTAATTCAGTTTGCCCTACATTTGTTGAAACTCCTATGGTTAAAAAATTTTTCAAAGATAAAAATTTTAAAAAATCTGTTATTGAAAATATACCTTTAGGAAAAGTAGCAACAGAAAGTGATATTGCTAGTGCAGTAGTGTATCTTGCTTCTGATGCTGCATCGATGATAACTGGCTCTTCATTAGTAATTGATGGAGGATGGACTGCTAAATAATGATTTCTAGAGAATTAAAAAATTTTTTTGCCAACTATCAGATTGCAACTCAAACATTTAACAAAAAGACAATTGAAAAATCATTAAGCAATTATTTTACAAAAGAATCTTTATTTAATTTTTGCCATCCTTTTGGAACTTTTAAAGGTTTAAATAATTTTCTTTCTAAATGTATTTTGCCATTATTGGATAGTATCCCTGATCTAGAAAGAAGAGATATGATTATTATGGCGGGAAAAACCCCCGAAGGGCAAAAATGGATAGGTACAATGGGTAATTATATGGGAACTTTTATAAAACCATACTTAGATATTCCACCAACAGGCAATTTAATTCATATGCGCTATCATGAGTTTTTTAAAATAGAGGAAAATAAAATTACTGAAGTACAATCTATTTGGGACTTACCTGAAATTATGATGCAAGCAAATGCATGGCCAATGTCTCCTCAACTTGGTGCATTTCTGTGTACCCCAGCTCCTATGACTGGAGATGGCTTGTCAATAAATGGAGAAAAGAAAGAAAATTTTGATCATGTTATAGATATGTTAAATGATTTATCCTTACATCCTAAAAATCCAGATCCAAAAATTATGAATCTAGAAAAATATTGGCACCCAAATCTTAATTGGTACGGACCAGCCGGAATTGGAACAGGTAGAGGTATAGCAGGTTTCAGACATTGGCATCAAATCCCATTTTTAAGAGCAATGCCAGATAGAAAAGGTGGATCATCAAATGAAAAATTAGCCACCGATGGCATGGAAGATTTGCAAACACACTGGATACATGAAGGAAATTATGTGTGTGAAACAGGTTGGCCTAATATGAGATTAACAATAACCAATGATGGCTGGATGGGTATTGCTCCATCAAATCAAGCACTAGAAATGAGAAGTCTAGATTTCTGGAGGCTAGAAAATGGTTTGATTAGAGAAAATTGGGTCTTAATTGATTTACTTGATATTTATAGACAAATTGGAATCAATATATTTGACAGAATTAAAGAGTTTAATAAAGCTCGTCAAACAGGACATATCAATTTATCTGATGGATTAGATGTTTTAAAGTAGCTAATTTTCCTTATTAATAAAATAAGTTGCTACGATTACAATTATACCACCAATAAAAGTAATTAAAGTTGGTATTTCATAAAAAATTATAAACGTTAACAACACACCAAATACAGGAAATAGAGCATAAAATGGAAATACTCTATTTACAGGATACATCCTATATAAATAGAACATCGACATGTGTGCAGCAATTGAAACAAAGATACCTGAATGAAATATTAATAACCATGACTGAAAACTAATAGTTTTTATTTCGTTTATTGTTTGTCCTTCAAATATTGATGATGAAATAATTAATAACATAAATCCTACTAATCCCATTACTGCATTTGTGAGAGTGACCTCTAAATCTTTAAGGTATCTGGAAAATACCTGTGCACTAGCATAAAAGAATGCCATTAACGTAATTAAGAATAATGCAAAAATTTCATTTCTTATTAATGGATCAAAGCCCAATAAAATGATGCCAAAAAAAGAAATAAATATTAATACCCATTTTTTAATACTTACTTTCTCTTTTAAAAAAAATGAGCTTAATAATATTGCAAATGGTACAGCCAGTTGAGAACCAATTATTATTGGAGAAACTATGTTTGCTTCATTTAATGATAATGTCATAAAGACATTTGCTAAAAAACCCATAGAGATTGAAAAAAAGAGAAGTGGTAGCCAGTATTTTTTTTCAGGGATTCTAAATCTCCAAAAAGGTAAAAGACATATAAAAACCACTAACATTCTTAAACTTCCCATTAATAATGGGGGTACATTTTCATTAAAAATAACTTTCTGAACTGGATAGGCACTTCCAAATAAAAAAGTGATTATTAAAATTAAAAAGTAATGTCTTAAAAGCATTCGACTTAAAATTTATTTGTTAATTAATTATTTGCAGCAACAACAGCTGCCATAATTGATGCAAGTTTAGAATGTTTAGTATCAGCTCTACTTGGAACAACAACTGGTACTTTACCACCGATTACTATTCCTGCAGCACATGCCTTCATAAAATAAACCATTATTTTAGATAAAGAATTTCCAGTTTCTAAATTAGGTACTAATAATATATCAGCATCACCAGCAACATCATTTTTGATTCCTTTTATTTTAGCCGCTTCCTTAGAAACAGCATTATCAAAAGCAAGCGGACCATGAATAAATGCATTAATTTTTTCTTCAAACGCAAGTTCCATAACTTTTTTTGCATCGACTGAACTTGGCATACTTTCAATTGGATCTTCTGTACCTGATAAAATTGCCACTTTTGGTTTGCTGATGTTTAATTTATTACAAAACTGAACAGCATTTTTGAGAATCTGTAATTTTATATCAACTCTTGGTAAAACATTTAGGGCACCATCAGTGATAAAAAGAGGTTTTTCAAGTTGTGGTGTAGTCATATGCCAAATATGACTTAATCGTCTACCATCAAGTAAATTAAATTCTTTTTTTAAATAAGAGCGCATTAAAATATCAGTATGGAGGTTCCCTTTAATTATGATTTTACTTTTATTTTCATTAGACATTTGACATGCAACTGAAGCACTTTCCTCTTCATCTTTAGCCTCTACAATATTAAAATTTGAAATATCCAAACTGAAATTTTTTGCTGTTTCGGTAATTAAACTTTTATTTCCAATTAAAGTTGGATCGATGAGGTTCATATTCTTACCTTCAATTACAGCTGATAAGATGCTTTCTTGATTGGGGCATACGACAGCAGCGGGTATGTTAGGAGTTTCTAAAGCTTTACTTTTAAGATCTTCTGGTAATGTGCTCATATTTGGTATTCTCTCTATACCACTGCTACAATTTTTCCTATGATATTTCTTTATTGTGAAAGAATTATTCTTTGATTTATCAATAATTTCATATACTCAATCATTAATAAGGAAAAAAATGGATTTAGAAAAAAGAACTGAAATACCTAATTCATTAGAAGAGCATTGGATGCCATTTACATCTAATAGAGACTATAAAAATAGTCCAAGATTAATGGTTAAGGCAGAAGGTGTTTATTATACTGATCATTATGGAAATAAATTAATTGATGCTAGCTCAGGATTATTTTGTAGTCCTGCGGGTCATTCAAGACCAGAAATAAGAGAAGCAGTATCAAAACAATTAGAGCAATTAGATTATGTTCAACCATTTCAACAAGGTTTTGGTGGTTCATTTGATTTAGCTAGAAAAGTTTCAAAACATACACCCGAAGATTTAAATAAAATATTCTTTACTATTTGTGGTTCATCAGCTGTTGAAACAGCAATTAAAACAGCCATAGCATATTTTAAAGCAAAAGGAGAAGGTCATAGATCTCACATAGTAGGAAGAGAAAGAGGTTATCATGGAATGAATATTGGGGGAATTTCTGTTGGCGGAATGATTGCTAATAGAAAAACTTTCTCAAATATTCTAATGCCAAATGTACATCATCTAAGACATACTCATTTAACTGAAAATTTATTTGTAAAAGGCGAACCTGAAACAGGTGCTGATCTAGCAGACGATCTTGAAAGAATTGCTGGTAATATTGGTGCAGAAAATATTGCAGCATGTATTGTTGAGCCAGTAGCAGGATCAACAGGAACTTTAGTTCCGCCAAAAGGATATTTAAAAAGACTAAGAGAAATTTGTGACAAACATGGAATTCTTTTAATTTTTGATGAAGTTATTACTGGCTGGGGAAGAATGGGCGCTCCATTTGCAGCTCAAGCTTTTGATGTTTGTCCTGATATCATGACAATGGCTAAAGCAATTACTAATGGTGTTGTACCTTTAGGAGCAGTAGCTTCACGTGATCATATCTATGATACTATTGTTGATGCTTCACCTACAGGAGCTATAGAATTTTTTCATGGTTATACTTATTCTGCTATCCCTGTTTCAATGGCAGCAGGTTTAGCAATGCAAGATATAATCGAGAAAGAAGATTTATTTAATAGAGCAAAAGATATGTCTCCATATTTCTTAGATGGTTTGTTTACCTTGAAAGACTTAGATATCATTACTGATATAAGAGGATATGGAATGATGGGAGGAATTGACATTAAAATGGATGAGCGTTTAGGCAAAGCTGGATATGCTTGTTTTAAAAAACTATTTGAAGCAGGCTTAAGTTTGAAAGCAACAGGTGATTGTTTAATTGTTGCACCTCCATTTACTTGTGAAAAAAAACATATTGATGAGATAATTGAAAAATTAAGAACAGGTATCTCAAACTATATGCATGACAGATAATGAAAATAGGTGTCCCCTCTGAGATAAAAGCTCAGGAGTCTAGGGTTGGGCTTACTCCGCAAAGTGTTAAAGAATTAGTAAAGAATAAACATACAGTTCTAATTCAAAAAGATGCCGGTATTGGT
>CACHAQ010000013.1 GCA_902577905.1 uncultured Alphaproteobacteria bacterium | reverse complement strand
GAAAACTAAAAATTTTTAAAATTGTTTAATTTGGTAAAGGATAATGTTCAGCTATGAACTTCTTTAGAATTTCTAATGTTTGATCTGCTTCTTCTAAGAGCATCATATGACCACAATCTTCAATAATCTTTACTTCCGAACCTTTAATATAATCAGCAAGAATTTTGCCATCTTTTAAACGGCACATTCTGTCTTGTGCACCTAATATAGAAAGAGTAGGTAAATCTAATTTTTTAGCAATCTCAGGTCCATTTTTATAATTATCACATGCTCTAAAATCAACACCTAAGGTATCTTTAATTTCTTTATTTTGAACAATCATCGAGCCAACATTTAGGTGATATAAACCGGGAACAGGATGACCTCCAAAATGTCCTGCTGGACCGTGTGCAAAATCCATCATAAGATCAACAGCCTTAGGATTACTCTCTTCAGCAAGTCTTAAGAGTTCAGGGTTCATTGGAATTGCGGATGCACCACCCATAAGAGTTAACGTTTTAATTTTTTCTGGGTGTTGCGCAACACATTCCATTGTTACAAGACATCCCTGAGAGTGTCCGACTAGTGAAGCTTCTTTACATCCAACTGCACCAATAACATCGCCAACCCAGTTTCCCATTTCTTCAATAGTTTTTAAACTTTCACCAGAAGATAATCCGTGACCTGGTAAATCAACAGCTAAAACGCTATATCCACGGAATGCAAAGTAGCGTGTTTGTAAAACCCAGACCATGTGGCTTAGTCCACTACCGTGTACAAATATAATAAGGGGTTTATTTTTATCAAAAGGTCTGCCTCCAGTGGAGGCAAACGTATCAATTCCTCTGACTTTAAACTTCATTTATTTGTTTGCAACTAAACGAGGTTTTTTTGCTGCTCTAAATCCATCTTCAAAATCATTTACAATATCTTCGAAGTCTTCTAAACCAACAGAAAGTCTAATCATGTCATGAGATAATCCAGCAAATTTCAGAGTAGCCTCATCCATTTGAGAATGCGTTGCAGATGCTGGGTGTATAACTAGTGTTCTCGCATCACCAACATTTGCTAAATGTGATGCGAGTTTAACATTATTAATAAATGCAGCTCCAGCCTCTTTTCCACCTTTAATTCCAAAGGCGATCATTGATCCTGTACCCTTAGGTAGAATTTTTTCTGCTAGTTCTTTGTCTGGATGTCCTGGTGCGCTAGCATGTGAAACCCAAGCAACACTCTCATGATTTGATAAATACTCAACCATTTTCAAAGCATTGGAACAATGTTTTTCCATTCGAAGAGATAGAGTTTCTAAACCATGTAAAATATTCCATGCATTTTGTGGTGCTAAACAAGGCCCCATATCTCTCATACCCTCAGCTCTTGCCATCATTGTAAAAGCTGTTGGACCAAATTCTTCTGCAAATGATAATCCATGATAGCCCTCGTAAGGTTCTGTCATAGAGGGAAATTTATCATTTTGCATCCAATCAAAAGTTCCCCCCTCAACTAATATTCCTGCCATAGAAGAACCATTACCACTCATCCATTTAGTTAGTGAGTGCACAACAAGGTCAGCTCCGTGTTCAAAAGGTCTACACAAATAAGGAGTTTGATAAGTACTATCAATAATTAGTGGGATACCAGCTTCTTTTGCTATGTTTGAAACTTCAGGCATGTTCATCAATTCATTACCAGGATTACCAACAAGCTCACCAAAAATACCTTTGGTATTTGGTTGAATTGCTTTTTTAAAACCTTCTGTATCTCTTGGTTTTACAAAAGTTGTTTTAATACCAAACTTAGGAAGCGTTAATCTAAATAAATTTACAGTTCCACCGTAAAGCTGAGAAGAAACAACCATGTGATCACCGGCGTTACAAAGGGTCATAATAGTTAAAAATATTGCACTCATTCCAGATGCAGTTGCAAGAGCAGCTGTTCCTCCTTCAAGTGCACAAACTCTTTCTTCTAGAACTTGTACTGTTGGGTTGGACATACGACTATAAATATGACCACCTCTTTCTAAATTAAAAAGTGCTGCCGCATGATCAACATCATCAAACATATATGAAGTTGTTTGATAAATTGGTACTTGCCTTGAGCCAGCGTTTTTACTTGGTTGATAACCGGCATGTAGACTTAGTGTGTCAAATTTATAAGTTTTTGGATCCATTTATAACTCCTTTGCTTTTGTTCTTAATTCAAACTTTTGTATCTTCCCAGTTGATGTTTTTGGTAATTCACCAAAGATTACATGCTTTGGTCTTTTAAATCCAGCCATATTTTCTTTACAAAACTGAATTATATCCTCTTCTGTGGCATTTTTTCCAGGAGCTAGTTCTACAAAAGCACATGGTGTTTCACCCCACTTCTCATCTGGCTTGGCAACTACTGCAACCAAGGAAACAGCTGGGTGTTTAGCAACAACATTTTCCACTTCCACAGATGAAATATTTTCTCCTCCAGAAATTATGATATCTTTCGATCTATCTTTTATTTGAATATATCCATCAGGATAGACAACCGCTAAATCACCAGAGTGAAACCATCCATTATTCATGGATGTTTCAGTCGCCTCTTTATTTTTATAATATCCTTTCATTACTACATTACCTCGAATTAAAATCTCTCCCATGGTTTCTCCATCCATCGGAACTTTTTCATAGGTCTCTGGATCAGCAACACATACTTCTTCAGTATTTGGGTAACGAACACCTTGTCTTGCTTTAATATCAGCTTTTTCAGATTTTGATTGTGATTCCCATTCTTCATTCCAAGCACACTGAAGGATATGACCGTATGTTTCAGTTAATCCATATACATGCATAACTTCAAAACCTAAGTTATCCATCTTTTCAAGAATTGCACTCGTTGGTGGAGCACCAGCAGTTAATACATATACTTTATGATTTATTTCTTTTTTATCTTTTTCATCAGCATTAGCAATTAAACTTAAAACTATAGGAGCGCCTCCAAAATGAGTTACTTTGTATTTATCTATTAAATTATAAATATCTTTTGCAACAATGTACCTGCAGCAAATAATCTTTGCATGTATTAAAGCGGCTGTCCAAGGGTAGCCCCATCCGTTACAGTGGAACATTGGAACAGTATAAAGAAATGTTAATTTATTTGGCATGTTCCATGCCGTAACACTTCCTGTAGACATTAAATATGATCCACGGTGGTGATACACAACACCTTTTGGTTTACCAGTTGTACCTGATGTATAGCTTAGTGAGATTGCTTGCCATTCATCTTCAGGTAAAGACCAATTATAATTGTCATCACCTGTTTGTAAAAATTCTTCATATGTCATTTCTCCAATTTGTTCACCCTCACCATCTTTAAAAACTGCCTGATCATCATGAATGTCAATAATAGGAATATTCTTCCCATATATTTTTAAAGCCTTTTTCATTGTAGGTGAAAATTGAGTATCAGTTATAAGAAGTTTTGCATCACTATGATCTAGAATATACGCAATTGTATCTGCATCGAGTCTAGTATTGATCGTATTAATAACGCCACCAGTCATTGGGATAGAATAATGTGCTTCGAATAATTCTGGAGTATTTGCCGCTATAATTGAAACGGTACTTCCTTTTGTAATTCCTTTTTTTGCTAATGCACTAGCAAACTTGGTACATCGATTATAGGTTTCAAGCCAAGTGTAACTTCTTTTTCCATAAACTAAAGAGTCATAGTTTGGATAAATATCTTTCACGCGATTTATAAAACTTAATGGTGATAATGGAACAAAATTGGCTGAATTTTTATCTAGGTTTGTATCAAAATTACTCATCTGTTTCCTAAAAGGATAAAATACTACAAGAAATTAATTTAATTTACTAATGGTTTTCCAGTTTCAAGTGTATGTTTTATTCGCTCTTGAGTTTTAGGCATCTGGATAAGTCTCATGAAAGCTTCCAATTCAAGATTATAAAGATCATCTTCACTTAATTCATTATCAATATTTGTATTTCCACCACTAAGTACAAAAGCAATTTGCTTACCTACTTCTAATCCGTGGTCTAAAATTTTATTTTCATTATGTAGTGCTTCAAGTTTTTCAAACATTTTATCTCTGACAGCACTACCGCCTAAATTGAATTTAGGTTGAGATGGTTTTTCATAACCTCCCTCAATATTATTTAATAAATCGATAGCCGTTGATAATTGTCTGTCTCTATTTATTACCACCTTATCCTTTTCTAAAAAGAATTGATTTGGCAGCGCTTCATTTGGTGAGGTAGCAGTAATAGCATAACCAATAAGATCAAAAACTTTCATAGACGCATGTTCAGAATTTTCTTTACCTTCTGGAGTTTGTAACCAACGCCACAGCATTTCCTTACAACCCCCACCAGCAGGAATGAGTCCAACTAAAGATTCAACTAGTCCAAGAACAACATTTGTATGAGCAACGTTATAATCACAATGCAATACCACTTCAAAACCACCGCCAATAGCAAGTCCTGATGGCGCAGCAATAAAAGGCTTATCTGCATATTTTACTGTTTTACACGTTTGTTGGAAATCAATTATAAATTTTTCAATTTTAGACCATTCATTATTTTTAGCAAATTCCATGACATAATTTAAATTTACACCAGCAGAAAATTGCATTGCATCATTAATCACAATTGTGCTTTTATTATTTTGAGCTGCTTCTTTTAAAGCTAACATAGAGTCAGTATCTAAAGCGTTTGCCTTAGTAGTAAATTCAACAACCTGATATGATGAAGCATTTTTAATATTGGCAGAAGGGTTCTCAAAAGTTTTTTGTAAATTTAATGATCTTAAATTATCAATACTTGAATCTAAATATCCAGGTCTTTTATTAAATTCAAAAGCTCCCTTTAGATCTTTAAAGAAGTTAATATCATTATTTTGATCAATAAAATTTTTTGTATCAATATTTGAAAGCATTTCAAAAGGGCCAACAGTCCAATTAAAACCTAATCTTAGTGCATCATCTATGTCTATATATTTTGATGATACATCAGGGATTAAATATGCAGCATACCTAATTACTTTTGTCAGAATTGATTTTGCATATTCACCATATTTGTCTTTTCTTTGAATGAGTTTATTTATGTCAATTTTATCTCCCATACCTAAATTAATTTTCTGACTTGGGTGATAATCGCCAGTTTCTAAATTAATAGCTTCAAGAATTTTTTTACCATCAGATTTATTCATTCTATAAAAACCACCCTTACCTTTTCTTCCTGTATACCCAGTTTCAATAAGTTTTGTGACCAATGGAATTTCTTGTGCAACCTCGTGGAAAGGATCTTCTTTTGGGAGTTCTTTGATAAAACTTTTTAAAACATCAGACATCAAATCGATACCAATTAAATCATATAGCCCAAAAATTCCAGTCTTCGGGATACCCATTGGTCTTCCAAATACTGCATCAGCTTCTTCAATTGATATCTTCATTTTAAAAGCTTCAGTCATAGCAACTTGCATTGCATAAACTCCAATTCTGTTTCCAATAAATCCTGGAGTGTCGTTACAAATAATTACACCTTTACCAAGTTTTTCATCACAAAATTGTTTTAATAAATTTATTTTTTCAATGTCATTAACTTCTTCAGTTACTATCTCGAGCAATGCCATATATCGAACTGGGTTAAAAAAATGGGTAATGCAAAAATTTTTTTTCATTTCATCTGACATATTTGCAGATAAGATTTTCAATGGAATTGTAGATGTATTAGATGAAATTATAGAATTGTTCTTTCTTGTAGTCTGAATTTTATCATAAATGTTATGTTTAATATCTATTCTCTCAACAACAGCCTCCACAACCCAATCAGCTTCCGCAACTTCATTAAAGTCATCCTCAATATTTCCAACCTTAATTAATTCTGCTTTGTTTTTTGCTACTAAAAGTGGAGGTCGTGATTTTTTAATTCTTTCTTTAGCGTTTTCTGTAATTTGGTTTCTAGATCCTTCTTTTGAAGGTAAGTCTAGAAGTGTAACATCAATATTAGCGTTTGCTATTTGGGCTGCGATTCCACTGCCCATAGTGCCAGATCCAATTACTACTACTTTTTTAATATTCATGTGAGTTCTATAAAGGTGAGCTTATATAAGAAAAATTTGCCGTATGAAAATAATTTAAGCATAAGGGTGGAAATTAATATAAATATCTCTTATAGGCGCGCAAAATGAAAAAAAATCCTTCAAGAAATGTCCATTTTTCAAAAGGACCTAGTGAGATTTTAGATGCAATTAATACGTCTATAGATATCGATCAACGTCTGTATAAAGAAGATATAACTGGGTCAATAGCGCATGCTAGAATGCTTGGTAAACAAAAAATAATAAATAAAAAAGAACAAAGCGCAATAGTCTCTGGACTTAAAGCAATTGAAAGAGATATTGAAAAAAACAAGGTCTTATTTTCAAAAAAACTTGAAGATATTCATATGAACATTGAAAGTTTATTATTTAAGAAAATTGGAAAAATTGCAGGAAAGCTTCATACTGCAAGATCTAGAAATGATCAGGTAGTAACTGATTTAAAATTATGGGTTAAAAAAGAATCTAAAATTTTAGATAGTGAACTAAAAAAATTTCAGAGAACTTTAATTAATATTGCAGCAAAAAATACTGAAACAATTATGCCAGGTTACACTCATTTACAGATTGCTCAACCAATAACATTGGCTCATCATGTTTTAGCTTACGTTGAAATGATTGGTAGAGATAGAACAAGACTTGAAGATTGTTTATATCGTCTTAACGAAAACCCATTAGGTGCAGCTGCACTTGCCGGGACTTCTTTTCCTATTGATAGAAAATATACAACTAAAGAGTTGGGATTTAGAGAGCCAACAAAAAATGCTATGGACACTGTCTCAGATAGAGACTTTGTAATAGAATTTTTATTTGTTCTATCACTAATTGCTGTTCATTTATCAAAAATAGCAGAGGAAATAGTACTTTGGTCAAATCAACAATTTAATTTTATAAATTTACCAGATGATCTTTCAACTGGTAGTTCAATTATGCCTCAGAAAAAAAATCCAGATGGTGCAGAGCTTGTTAGAGGAAAAACAAGTATTATCATTAGTAATTTAAGTTCAATGCTTAATATTATTAAAGGGTTACCACTTTCTTATAGTAAAGACTTACAAGACGATAAACAAATAACATTTAATTCATACGACAATGTTTCTTTGTGTATAAAAGTTATAAATGAAATTTTATCAAAATCTACATTCAACAAAACTAGAATGAAAGAGTTGATTGATAATTCAAATGCAACCGCTACCGATTTGGCTAATTGGTTGGTTCAAAATCTTAGATATTCATTTAGAGATGCTTATGTTGTTACAGGAAAGATTGTTTCTTATTGTTCAAAACAAGATAGAAACATAGATTCATTATCTATTGGAGAATTAAAAAAATTTGACAAAAATATAACAGCTGACGCAAAAAAAGTGCTATCAACTACTAACAGTGTTAAATCAAAATCAAGTTTTGGGGGTACAGCCCCTGAAATTACTAAAAAAATAATAAAACTTGTTATAAAAAAATACTTATAATGATCAGATTAATATTATTACCATTTTTATTGTTTACTTTTAGCTGTGGTAAAGTTGGTCCTTTAAGTTTACCAGAAGATCAAGTAGACAAATCGGTAATTACATATCCATGTGATGAAGCCTGTTTAGAGAAATTAGAAGAAGAGAAAAAACGTCAACAATCCGTTATTATAAACACTGAATAAATGCTCACTTATAGAAATAATGACCCATATATTGAGGGCACCTCTCTATATGACTTGGTGAAAGTTTGTGAAACACCTTTTTACGTGTATTCACAAGAAAAGATTATTAATCAAGTTAATAAAACTAAAGAAATTTTAGGTAACAATATTTTTTATTCAATTAAGTCTAATTCAAATCAAGCTATTTTGAAATTAATGAACTCGTTAGATATTGGAGCAGATGTAGTGTCAGTTGGTGAATTAAAAAGAGCTTTGGAAGCTGGTTTCGATCCAAATAAAATAATTTTTGAAGGTGTTGGAAAATCTGATCAAGACTTACTCTATGCTATACATAAAAATATACGTTTAATTAATACTGAATCTTTAGAAGAAATAAAACTTCTAAATAATTTAGCAAATGAAAAAAATAAAATCGTTGATATTGGTGTTAGACTTAATCCAGATGTTGATGGTGAAACTTTAAGTAAAATTTCAACAGGAAAAAAAACTGATAAGTTTGGTATAGAATTCGATAACATAGATAAAATTATCAAATTAGTTAAAAGTTGCAAAAGTTTAAATTTAATTGGTATTAGTTGTCATATTGGAAGTCAAATTAGTAAAAATGAGGCCTATAAAAATACATTTTCTCAAATGAAAATGGCTGCAGATAAATTTATTGAATCAGGCATTAATATTAAACATGTAGATTTGGGAGGAGGTTTTCATGTTAAATATGAAGATTCTGATCCTGACTTTAATATCAAGAAGGTAAAAGAAGAGCTTGATAATTGTTTTACGCAAACAAACTATGAATTATCATTTGAGCCTGGTCGATATTTAATTGCTGAGGCTGGAGTTACAGTTACCTCTATTCTTACAATTAAGAATAATGGAGGTATAAATTATTTAATTGTTGATGCTGGTATGAATACATTGATACGTCCAGCGATGTACGGTGCACATCATGAAATATCAGCGATAAATGTAAACTCAGAGGAATTTATAGATTATGCTATTGCTGGTCCTATTTGTGAAAGTTCAGATGTTTTTTTAAAAAATATTAAATTGGCTAAACAAAAAATTGGTGATCTACTAGTTATAAAAAATACAGGAGCCTATGGGAAAGTAATGTCTTCAAATTATAACTCCAGGCCGTTGCCCTCTGAAATTTTAGTACACAATGATAATTATGCAATTATTTATTCTCCTGAGAAAATTGAGAAAACAATTAAAGCTGATATTATTCCGAGTTGGTTGTAACTAATTTAAAGTATTGTGTATAATTTTAGCTAAGTCTGCAATTATCAAATTTAAATTAAAGAAAAATTCCCTAATATAGAAATCAATAATAATAAAAGTATTTACACCGTAGGATCGATAAATCCATATTGCTAAAATTACAACTAGAGCTAGAATAATTACTATAGTTGAATTAATAACACTTGGTTTTTCTTGTCTTACAACTGTACTTGGTAAATTTCTGACTGGACCTTTTTCTAATTTTTCTTTTTGTTTATTATTATTTAAATTTTGATCTAATTCTTCTTTTTTTGTAGATGGAACTGATGATGTAATGTCAGTATCATCTAATTCTTGAAACCATTGATGATTACAATTTGCGCATTCAACCATTCTACCATTTGGTTTAAGATCTGCAGAATTTACTAAATACTTGAATTCACAATTAGAGCAAACAATGAACATAAATTATATATAGATCAGTCAGGCTAGTATATAAAACAAAATCATTAAGTATGTTAATTTTAAAAAGTATAATATTTTATATTTCCTTGATTATATGGACTGTGTTGATGGGTATTGTGTGTTTACCTTTTCTCTTATTACCAAGTTATTTACTTAAATATCCAACCAAAATTTGGATACGTGTTATTTTTGTTTTTCTTAATCTTATATGTAATATTAAACATAAAATTGAAGGTTTAGAAAATATTCCAAATGAAAGTGTCTTAATTGCGTCTAAACATCAGTCCGCTTTTGAGACACTCGCACTCTATTACTATTTAAAAGATTGTTTCTTTGTCCATAAAAGAGAGCTTTTCTTTATACCAATTTTTGGACAATATTTATTCAAGTCTAATATGGTTGCGATTAATAGAGATGGTGGAACAAAAGCTATGAGAGATATGTTACAAAAAGTTCAATCAAAATTATCTTTTGGATCTTCAATTATTATTTTCCCAGAAGGAACAAGAAAGCTGCCTGGTAGTAAACCTGATTATAAGACAGGTTTTATTGGAATTTATAATCATACAAAAAGAAAAATCCTTCCTGTAGCTTTAAATTCAGGTTTATGTTGGCCAAAACAATCATGGATATTAGAAAAAGGATTAATTACTATAAAATTTTTACCGACAATTGATGAAGGTTTAGATAAAAAAGTTTTATTAAACGAAGTTAAGAATAGAATAGAAACTGCTTCAAATTTATTATTGGATAACTAATTCTTTTCTGTGGGATCAAAAGTTCCTGCTTGACCAATCTCTTCAATAATTTTTCTAATTTCTTTTGATTTTATAAATTTTTCTTCCAAATATTTTAAATCATTATTTCTTATTGCTTTTTGATAAGTTAGTAGATCTTCACTGAAACGACCAAGCATTTCTAAAACGGCTTCTTTATTTTTTTCATAAACATCACGCCACATTACTGGATCACTACCTGCCAATCTTGTGAAATCTCTAAAACCTGCAGCTGAATATTTAATTACTTCATCTTTCATTTGAGATTCAAGCTCTGTTGCAGTTCCTACGACAGAATATGCAATGAGTTGTGGAATATGAGATGTCATAGCTAGTACTCTGTCATGACGTTTAGGTTCCATGATTTCTATATTCATTCCAAATGACTCCCAAATATCTGAAATTGATCTTGTTATTTCACTCTGAGTTTCTATTGGGGTCAAAATACAATACCTATTCTCAAACAGCTTTGCAAAACCAAATGCTGGTCCACTTTTCTCTAATCCAGCAATAGGGTGAGCAGGAACAAATAAAATTTTTTTATTATTAATTGAATCTTTAAAATCTTCTATAACACTTACTTTTGTTGAACCAACATCTGTTACTAGTGTTGTTTCATTAACAAAGCTATTCAATTCCTTAAATATATTTCTATATGAACTCAAAGGTGTACAAATAAAAATAATATCAAATTGTTGATTATATTTATTTAAATCACTCTCTATTGCATCCACAAGATTTAAATTTTTTGAAATATTTATGACCTCACTATCTCTATCAATAGCAAAAATTTTTTTTGATAATTGTTTTTCCTTTAGTGCTCTTGCTATGGATGATCCAATTAATCCCATACCAATGACCAGAGCTGATTCATAAGTTATTTTAGACATTAAATTTCTTCAAACTTTCAACTGTCAAATTCATTTCTTCTTTTGTACCAATACTAATTCTCAAAAAATTAGGCAAATTATAACTATTTAAACGCCTTATAATAATGCCATCATTCATAAGATGATTACTAATTTTCTCAGCTTCTTCTTCTGAAGTTTCAATTAAAGTAAAATTACCTTCAGTTTGTCTGGTTTTAATATTTAGAAGTTTGAGCTCTTTTTCAAACCAATCTTTAATTTCAGAATTTAATTTAACAGAGTTTTCAATATGTTCTTTATCCTCCAAAGCTTTAATTGCAAGAGACTGTGAAATAGTTGTCGTATTAAAAGGAGGTTTTATTTTATTAATTATATCAGCTACTTTTTGACTGGTATAACACCAGCCTACTCTTAAAGCTGCAAGTCCATATGTTTTTGAAAATGTTCTTGTTAAAATAATATTCTCATATTCGTTCGTTAAACTAAATCCTTTATCATAATCGTCTTTTTGCACATATTCGACATATGCTCCGTCTATAACAACTATAATATTTTTAGAAATACTATTCATTAATTTAACAAGTTGGTCTCTAGACAAATAAGTTCCGGTTGGATTATTAGGTGATGCAATATAAATTACTTTAGTAGCGTCATTTGTTTGATCTATGAGATTTTCAATATTTAAATTGAAATTTACATCTTCCTTAATTTTTTTTGGAACAGCACCAACTACTTTGCTCACAATTGAATACATTTCAAAGCCGTGGTTTGCGTGAAGAATTTCATCGCCATCTTGACAAAATGCCAATGCTGCAAATAATAAAACTTCATCTGAGCCAGAGCCAAGAATAATTCTATTACTATCAATAGAAAAATTTTTAGCTATTGCTTCTCTTAATGATGATCCATCAATTTCTGGATATCTGTGTAAATCATGATTAATATTTTTTATCTCTAACAATTCAATTGCTTTCGGTGAAGCGCCATAGGGATTTTCATTTGAAGAAAGTTTGATAACTCTTTTATTGTTATTTAACTTTGCCTTACCACCTTTATAAACGTTAATGTTTTCTATAGATCTTTTTGATTTAATATTTTCTTTAGTTAACTTCTGAAGTTTTTCAGAAGATTGAAAAATTTCTCTCCAAAGTCTAACAATGGTATCTTTCGGATAAGATCCTGTAAATTTAGAGCTTAATCTGTCGAGAATTTTTTGTTCTCTATTTAGATCAACAACTGAATTATCTTTTTTGTGTTTTCCTATTTCTAAAACAATTTTAGATCGATTAGATAATAAAGATAAAATTTCATCATCAATGTTATTAATTTTACTTCTTAATTTGTCTAATTCTTTATTTTTCATAATTTTGGACGTTTCTTTACAAACTATCTTACGATAAATCAAAATAAAGTAGTATTTAATTTAAAAAATGACGATTTATTGACTTAGAAAGATATATAAATATAAGACCGTTTATCACCGATTTGAGACAGCTTGCGGGTGGAGCAATAATCAGCTAAAGCGTTTACACTCCTCCTTCATTCTTTCAAATAGTGCTAGACTAAAAAGATATGAAAACAAAATTTACTACTGACACAAAACTTGAAAGCGAAATAGCCTATTTCGAGAATATTAATTTAAAACTAGAATCAGGAGATATAATTGATAGTTTTAAACTAGCATTCAAAACATATGGCAAATTAAATGCTGATAAAACTAATGCTATTCTTGTTTGCCATGCTTTAACTGGAGATCAATATGTTGCTGGTAATAATCCCATTACTGGGAGAGAAGGTTGGTGGTCTAGAATTGTTGGGCCTAATAAACCAATTGATACAAACAAATTTTTTGTAATTTGCTCAAATGTACTCGGCGGTTGTGCTGGCTCAACTGGTCCTAAAGAGTTACAAAATGGAAGTGATGTTGCATATGGTGGTAATTTTCCTTCCGTAACAATAAAAGATATGGTGAAGGCTCAATCTTTATTGATTGAAAGTTTAAATATAGAGAAGTTATTTTCTGTCATTGGTGGTTCGATGGGAGCAATGCAAGCACTTCAATGGGCAATCGATTTTCCAGATAAAATTTTAAATATAATACATATTGCGGGCGCTTTAAAACATTCAGCTCAAAATATTGCATTTCATGAAGTTGGGCGACAGGCAATAATGAGTGATCCTATTTGGAAAAATGGAAAGTACTTTGAAAATAATGAAGTGCCTGAAAGAGGTCTATCAGTAGCAAGAATGATTGCGCATATCACATATTTGTCCGAAGATGCGATGCATAGAAAATTTGGAAGAAAACTTCAATCAAGAGATATTATTTCTTTTGGATTTGATGCTGATTTTCAAGTTGAGAGTTATCTGAGATATCAAGGTAAATCATTTGTTGAAAGATTTGATGCAAATTCATATCTTTATTTAACAAGGGCTATGGATTATTTTGATCATGATGAAACATTTAGAAAAAATATTGAGTTTAGTCATAATCCAAATAACCATTTAAAATATTTAATTGTCTCATTTACCTCGGATTGGTTATTCCCTACAATAGAAAGTAAAATGATTGTAAATCAATTAAATTCTCTATCAAGAGAGGTAAGCTTTCTAGAAATTGATACTGATAAAGGACATGATAGTTTTTTATTAGAGGAACCGCAGTTAGATGATGTAATAAAAGGTTTCCTAACAAACAACTTTGCGAAGATAGATGAATAAAATTAATAGCATAAGAAAAGATTGGTCTCTTATTGAAACACTTATCACAGAAGATAGAAAAATCCTAGATATTGGATGCGGTGATGGCGGTCTTATGGAACAATTAGAAAATAATCGTAATGCGATAACTCATGGCATTGAATTAAATAGAGATCTAGCTGCAAATGCTATCGCAAGAGGTTTCAATGTTGTAAATGGAAATGCCGAATTGGATTTGTCCCAATATTCAAATAATAGTTTTGATTATGTAATTTTAAGTCAAACTTTACAAGCAATGATGAAGCCCAAAGATATTCTGTCTGAATTATTAAGAATAGGATCAAAAGCAATAGTTTCTTTTCCTAACTTTGGACATTGGAAAATAAGATTACAGCTTTTAATATCTGGAAAAATGCCAGTAACTGAAAGTTTACCTTATACATGGTATGACACACCTAACATTCATTTTTTTACAATTAAGGATTTTTTGAATTTGTGTAATGAAATGAATATTGTGATTGAAAAAAGTATTGGATTAACATCAAAGGGTAAGCAATTTGATATAAGTGAATCAGTTACTGGAGTTAATTTTTTCACTCACGAAGCTATCTTTTTATTAAGTTATAAAAATTTTGAACCAATAAAAATTAAATCATCAAAAAAAGTTTTTGCAAAAAATTCTGTTATTGCAAATTAGTTATTAGATGAAAGTTGAAATTATAAATCAATTAAAAGATAACTACTCTTTTGTTTTGTATAATGACACGCTTAAGAGCTGTGTTATAGATCCTGCTGATAGTAATCCTATATTAAATTTTGCTCTTGAAAATAATTTAACCATAGAAGATATATTTATTACACATCATCATAAAGATCACACATCAGGTGTAAAAGGAATACTTAATGCTTTTCCAGAAGTTAATATACACTCTCCAAGTGCTCAGATTGAAAATACAAGATTCGTTTTACGTGATGGAGATGAAGTCAACTCCTGCTTAAATACATTTAGAATAATAAAAACACCTGGGCATACATTAGATCATATAATTTACTATGATGAAAACAATGGTGTTTTATTTTGTGGTGATACACTATTCAGACTTGGTTGTGGTCGTGTGTTCGAGGGAACATTAAATGAAATGTTTAACAGTTTAAAAAAAATCAATGAGTTAAGTAAAAATACAATTATTTATTGTGGTCATGAATATACAATAGGCAATTTAAATTTTCTTGAGGAAACACTCAAAAAAGAAAGCGCTTATTTGACAGTTAGAAACAAAATTAATGATGATATAAATAATAAAGGAAAATCCGTACCTTTTTTATTAGAAGATGAAAAACAATATAACTTATTCCTGAATCAAAATTCAAAATTAGGTACTATAATTAAGAAAGAGCTAGGTTTTACAGACTTTGAATTATTTGCTTATTTGCGAAAAGCAAAGGATAGCTTTTAAGGTCTTTATTTCCAGTATTTAAGCCATATTTTTAATTTGACTATTAGCATAGTTCACTATAAACCCCGCCATCAAAAGATATGTTAGCAATTTTCAAAACTGGTGGAAAGCAATACTCAGCAAGAGCTGGTCAGATACTTAAAGTAGAAAAACTTGAGGGATCCAAAGGTGATAAAGTGTCTATTACTGATGTATTAGCGATCAGTGATCAAAGCGCAAATAGCTTGGGCGAGCCATTACTAAAAGATGCATCAATTGAAGCAAAAATTGTTGATCAAATCAGAGATAAAAAAATAATAGTTTTTAAAAAAAGAAAAAGACAAAATTACAGATTAACACAAGGTCATAGACAATATCTAACTGTATTAAGAATAGAATCAATTTCTTATGGTGGAAAAAAGTCCACTGCTGAACCTGAAACAAAAAAAGTTAAAAAAACTGAGACTAAAGTTACTAAAGAAAAAATTGAGTCTAAAGAGGTAAAAGTTACAAAAAAGAAGACAGTTGCAAAAAAAGCAGTAAATAAAGCTTCATCTACTAAGAAAAAATCAGTAAAGAAAACTGTTAAAAAAACTGTTAAAACTAAAAAAGAAGATAAATAATGGCAACGAAAAAAGCAGGTGGTAGTTCTAGGAATGGAAGAGACTCGGCAGGTCGAAGACTTGGAGTTAAGAAATTTGGCGGGGAAAACGTAATAGCAGGAAACATTATTATTAGGCAACGAGGCACAAAGTTTCATCCAGGTGATAATGTTGGAATAGGTAAAGATCACACAATATTTGCTACAATAAATGGAAAAGTGGCTTTTAAAAAAACAAGAGTAAGAACTTTTGTATCAGTTGTTCCCACAGAACAATAATCCCAATTAATTAAAAATTTATTATGAAATTTTTAGATCAAGCAAAAATATATATTGCTTCAGGTAATGGTGGAGATGGCTGTGCTAGTTTTCGTAGGGAAAAATATATTGAGTTTGGTGGCCCTAATGGAGGTGATGGAGGCAAAGGTGGAAATATTATTTTTAAAGTGGATGATAATTTAAACACACTAATTGATTTTAGATACCAACAACATTTTAAAGCAAAAAAAGGTGAAAATGGAAGGGGAAAAAATCAAACAGGAGCGAATGGAAGCAACATGGTTATTAAAGTTCCACCTGGAACAGAAATTTACAATGAAGATAAAACAGTATTGCTAACTGATCTAACAAAAATTGATGAAGAATACATTTTATTAAAGGGTGGTAATGGTGGTTTAGGAAATAATCATTTTAAATCATCAGTTAACCAAGCTCCAAGAAAATTTACAAAAGGTGAATTTGGAGAAGAACGATGGGTATGGTTATCACTCAAATTATTTGCAGATATAGGAGTAATAGGCTTACCTAATGCAGGTAAATCAACTCTGTTATCGACAATTTCTAATGCTAACCCAAAAATTGGGGATTATCCATTTACAACCTTACATCCTGTACTTGGTTCAGTGAAGCGCTTTGATAAAGAAATTATATTAGCAGATATCCCTGGTTTGATTGAAGGTGCGCATGAAGGAAAAGGTTTGGGAGATAAATTTTTAGCACATATTGAGAGATGTAAATATTTACTTCATTTAGTAGATATAAATGACGAAAATTGGTACGAAAACTATAATACAGTAAGAAACGAAATTTCAAAATATAGTGAAAAAGTATCTTCAAAAAAAGAAATAATTGTTTTAACCAAAGTTGATTTACTCAATGATAATTTAGAAGAAAAAAAAATTAAAATTAATCAAAAGTTAAATTCTGATATTCTTTTTATATCAAGTTTTAATAATGAAGGTATAGATGATCTAATTGATTATTTATTCAAATATAATGAAATCACAAATGATTAAAAAATATAAAAAAGTAGTTGTTAAAATTGGTTCAAATTCAATTGTTGACTCGAAAACAAAAAAGATCAAATCTAGATGGTTAGATAATTTATGTAAAGACATTGCGGAATTGAATAAAACAAAAAAAATTGTAATTGTGTGTTCTGGTGCTATTGCACTAGGTTCAAAAAGTATTTCAAATACAAAGTTAAGAAAACTAGAAGATAAACAAGCAGCAGCTTCAGTCGGTCAAATTGAATTAGCACATCAATGGAGAAATAAATTAGGAAAGTACAAGATAGGTGTTTCTCAGATTCTTTTAACACTTGAAGACAGCGAAGAAAGGCGACGATATTTAAATGCTAGAAACACAATATCATCCTTGCAAAGCAAAAATATAATTCCAATCATAAATGAAAATGACACAGTAGCTACTGAAGAAATTCGATACGGTGATAATGATAGGCTTGCAGCCCGAGTAGCACAAATGATTGAAGCTGATTTATTAATTTTATTAAGTGATATTGATGGGTTATATCAAGGTAATCCAAAAAAAGACAAAAATATCAAAAAAATTTCAGAGGTATTTAAAATTGATAAAAAAATTGAAAAACTTGGTAATTATCAATCTTCTGAGCTAGGTAGAGGAGGAATAGCCACTAAAATTTTAGCAGCAAAGATATGTGCTGCAAATGGATGTGCTACAGTAATCACTAATAGTGATAAAAACAAACCAATCAGCAATATTAATAATAAAAATTCAACAATTTTTTATCCCTTAGCTTCTACAAACTCGTCAAAAAAGAAATGGTTATTAAATCATTTAAAACCATCAGGATCGATAATTATTGATACAGGTGCTAAAAATGCAATTTTGAAAAATAAAAGTCTTCTTCCTGCAGGTGTAATAGAAATCAAAGGAAGGTTCAAAAGAGGCGATGTAATTTCTATATTAGTCAAAAATGGTCAGAAGATAGCAATAGGTATATCAGCTTATGATTTTAATGATGCAAAAAAAATTATTGGAAAGAAAAGTGAAGAAATTTATAAAGTATTAGGTTTTGAAGGAAGAGATGAAGTGGTACATAAAGATAATTTAGTTAGGCTTTCTGCATGAGTATTGCAAATAATATTATTGAATTAGGCAAAAGAGCAAAAACTGCCTCTCTAAATATGAAGGTTTGCAGCAGTGATCAAAAAAATCTTGCTTTAACAAAACTCACTAAAAATTTGGATAAAAACAGAGATAAAATTCTTGAGGCTAATAAGATAGATTTAAAAAATGGAGAAAAAAAATCTTTAGCTAAACCTTTAATTAATAGACTTACATTAACAAAAAAATCTATTGATGGATTGATTACATCTATTGAAGATATAATTGAAATACCAGATCCTATTGGTATTACACTAGAAAAATGGGAAAGACCTAATGGATTGCAGTTTCGTAAAATTTCAACACCGCTTGGTGTATTAGGTGTAATTTATGAATCCAGACCAAACGTCACTGTTGATGCTTCTTGTCTTTCCATAAAATCTGGTAATTGTATAATATTAAGAGGTGGTAGTGATAGTTTTTATTCCTCTAAAGAATTGGTAAATAATATTACAAATGCTTTCATGGAAGCTGGCCTCCCTGAACATTGTGTTCAAATGATTAATACACCTGAAAGAGAAGCTGTTGATCATTTACTTAATATGAGAGATTATGTTGATGTAATTATTCCTAGAGGTGGCAAAGGTTTGATTGAAAAAATTAATTCAGCAAGTAAGATTCCTGTCATCAAACATTTAGACGGTATATGTCATGTGTATGTAGATAAAGATGCTGATTTAAGTGTTGCAGAAAAAGTGGTTTTTAATAGTAAAATGAGGCGTCCTGAAATTTGTGGTGCTGCAGAAACACTTTTAATTGATGAAAAAATTAAAGATGAAGCAATGAAAATATTAAAACCTCTAAAAGAAGTAAATTGTGAAATTCGAGGTGATGAATATATTCAGTCTTTAGATAGTGATTTTAAAACTGCGAGTGAAGAAGATTGGTCATTAGAATATTTAGATAAAATTTTATCAGTAAAAATTGTTTCTGGTGTTGAGGAAGCAGTTAAACATATAAATGATTATTCTTCTGGACATACGGAAAGTATAATTACAGAAAGTGAAAAAACCTTTGAAAAATTTTATAATAAAATTGACAGCGCAATAATACTTAAAAATGCATCTACGCAATTTGCGGATGGTGGTGAATTTGGTTTTGGTGCGGAGATAGGAATCTCAACTGACAAAATACATGTAAGAGGACCAGTGGGAACAAAACATTTAACTACATTTAAATATGTAGTTAATGGCAATGGCCAGGAAAGACCCTAATTGAAAAAGATCGGACTTCTTGGAGGATCTTTTGATCCACCACATCGAGGGCATCTATTTATTTCCAATGAAGCTAAAAAGGTGTTACAACTTGATGAAATTTGGTGGTTAGTTACACCTCAGAATCCTTTAAAGATTTCAAAACCCGCAACATACGAAGAAAGATTGCAAAATTGTAAACAAATTACAAAAAATTTTCCTATAAAAATATTAGAGGTAGAAAAAAAAATTAAATCTCAATATTCTTATCAAACAATTAAATTTCTAATTCAATATTATAAAAATATTAAATTTTTTTGGTTAATGGGTGCAGACAATTTAGTTAATTTCCACGAATGGGAAAAATGGCAATCAATTTTTCATATTATCTCTATTGTTATTTTTAGAAGACATGGATATAATACAAATGCTTTGAAAAGTGTTGCAGCAAAAAAATTTATTCATAATAAATATATAGCTCAAGACATAGAACATGTTTCAAAAAAAATTCCTGCATGGACTTTGATACAAAATAAAGAAATTAAAATTTCATCATCTGAAATTAGAAATCAAAGAAATAAATTAAGAGGTAAATATTAATAAAATTACTTCATTGACAGAAAATATTGTATCAATACTAAGTGATGCAAAAGCTGAAGATATAAAAGTGATTGATTTATCTAATAAGTCATCTGTTGCTGATGCCTTTGTGATTGCTACTTGTAGATCAACTAGACATTCAGATGCGACAGCAGACGAAATGGTCAAAAAACTAAAAAAGGCAGGGATAAATTGTCCTAATCCTGAAGGAAGACCTCAATGTGACTGGATAATTGTTGATGCAGGTGAGATCATTGTTCATTTGTTTCGACAAGAAATTAGAGAATTATATGCATTAGAAAAATTATGGGAAGTAAGCTTTGATTCTTCACAAACTAAACTAGCTTAAAATATATGATAATTTCAAAAAATGTATTTTTAAAAGTAATACTTCTGTTCACCCTCATTACTCTTCTTGCACCTAAAACACATGGATCTTCTTCAGATGAAGAAAAATATAAATATTTAGATCTATTTGGACAAGTATTCGACAGGGTAAGATCTTCCTATGTGGAAGAGGTTACGGACCAAGAATTAATTGAAAAAGCGATTGATGGAATGTTGTCCGGTTTAGATCCTCATTCTGGTTTTATGAATGAAGAAGTATTTCAAGAAATGCAAATGGATACAGAGGGTAAATTTGGTGGATTAGGTATTGAAATTACCATGGAAGAAGGATTTGTGAAAGTCATTGCTCCGATAGAGGATACACCAGCATATGAAGCTGGAGTTCTTGCTGGTGATTATATCATTCAAATAGACGAAACACCTGTGTTTGGGCTTACGTTAAATGAAGCTGTTGAGCTGATGAGAGGCAAAAAGGGTGAACCAATAGTAATTACTATTTCGAGAGCAAATACTGAACCATTTGTGATTGAAATTATCAGAGATTATATAAAAATTAGATCAGTAAAAAGTGAAGTGCTTAACAATATAGGATATTTGAGAATAACGTCTTTTAACGAGCAAACAGAAAGTGGTCTTCTAGACGCTATAAAGAAAATCGAAAAAGAAAATAAAATAAAAGGTTATGTTTTAGATGTAAGATCTAATCCAGGAGGCCTTCTTACCCAAGCAGTTAAAGTAACAGATATATTCTTAGAAAGAGGAGAAATTGTTTCAACCAGAGGCAGAGATAAAAAAGACATAAGAAGATATCGTGCAAAAAAATCTGATAGAACTAATGGAAAACCACTTGTTGTAATTATTGATGGTGGTTCCGCATCTGCTTCTGAAATTGTTGCAGGCGCACTTCAAGACCATAAAAGAGCAATCATTATAGGTACACAATCTTTTGGAAAGGGTTCAGTTCAAACAATAATTCCTTTTCAAGTTTCAAATAGTGATAATCTAACTGGTATAAGACTAACTACCGCTAGATATTATACTCCCTCAGGTGAATCAATCCAAGGTAAGGGGATCGTACCAGATATAATCATTGAACAAGGAGAATTTGAATCGTTTAATTATAAAAGATTTTCTGAATCAGATCTAAAAGACTCTCTTGATAAAAACAATGAAGAAGACGTAGAAGAAATTGAAGATAATGAGTTAAGTGAGTTTGAAAAACGATTAGAAGTTGATTATCAACTTCGAAGAGCTTTTGATCTTGTGCAAGGTGTAAGTCTCTTTAATGAAACTCAAGAATAGTAATGCAAAAAAAATATAGAAAATGCGTGGGAATGATGATTCTCAATGCACGAAATCAAATTTTAGTAGGTCGAAGATTAGATCATCCTAGTGGATATTGGCAAATGCCTCAAGGTGGTATCGATGAAAATGAAAATCCTGAAGAAGCAGTTTGGAGAGAAATGATGGAGGAGATTGGTACAAATAATGCATCTTTGATTACTTCATCTCAAGAATGGATCTCTTATGACATACCTTCAGAAACACTCAAGACATTACCTTGGGGTGATAAATACATAGGTCAAATTCAAAAGTGGTTTTTATTTCGTTTTACAGGAATTGACAACGATGTAAATGTAGGGACAGAAAATCCTGAATTTAGTGAATGGCAATGGATGGATTATGATGAAATTAGCCAAAACTCAGTACCATTTAAAAGAAATGTTTATATAAAAATTCAAAAAGAATTTAGAAGTAATTTAGTTAAAGTTTAATTTAGAAAAAAATTAAATCTTATCGTAATAATTTACATTAATTGCTTCTAGTTTTGCTTTAGCTACAGAAAGTTGTTCCTCTGATTCCTTGCCATCTTTATTTTCTAATTCTTGTATTTCTTTTTCAATTGATGTTTTTTCTAAAGAATTAACTTCAACAACACTTTCAGCAAGAACAATGCATTTTTCTGGATTGATTTCTGCAAAACCACCAGAAACAAAAAAGGATTTAATTAAATTTTTATCTTCGCTGTATACCATTACTCTTCCTGGTCTAAGAGAGGACATTACCTTGCTATGTCCTGGTAAAATACCTAAGTCACCATCTTTACCAGGGACAATTATAGTACCAACTTCATCATTGAACACAAGATTTTCTGGAGAAACTAAATCAAAAGAAATTGTTGCCATTATGCGGCTTCAGCTTCTAATTTTTTAGCTTTTTCAATTGCTTCATCTATGCCGCCTACCATATAAAATGCTGCTTCTGGCATATGATCATATTCTCCTTTTACCAGTCCATCAAAACTCTTAATAGTATCTTCGAGATCAACATACTTACCTGGTGAACCAGTGAAAACTTCTGCTACAAAAAATGGTTGGCTTAAAAACTTTTCAATTTTTCTTGCTCTCGCAACAGTTAGCTTATCTTCCTCTGAGAGTTCATCCATTCCTAAAATAGCAATAATATCTTGAAGACTTTTATATGTTTGTAAAACTCTCTGCACTTCTCTGGCTACTCTGTAGTGATCATCACCAACAACTTGTGGATCTAAAATTCTTGAAGTAGAATCTAATGGATCAACTGCTGGATATATTCCTTTTTCAGAAATAGCTCTATTTAGAACTGTTGTAGCATCTAAGTGTGAGAAGGATGTAGCAGGTGCAGGATCCGTTAAGTCATCCGCAGGAACATAGATTGCCTGAACTGATGTGATTGATCCTTTTTTTGTAGTTGTAATTCGCTCTTGCAGGGCACCCATATCAGTTGCAAGTGTTGGTTGATATCCAACTGCAGATGGAATACGTCCTAGAAGGGCCGAAACTTCAGATCCAGCTTGAGTGAATCTAAATATATTATCTACAAAGAATAACACATCCTGACCTTCTTCATCTCTAAAGTATTCTGCTTGGGTTAATCCTGAAAGAGCGACTCTAGCTCTTGCTCCTGGTGGTTCGTTCATCTGTCCATAAACAAGTGCAACTTTTGAGTCCTTACCTTTTAAATCAATAATTCCTGACTCAATCATTTCGTGGTACAAATCATTACCCTCACGAGTTCTTTCGCCTACACCAGCAAATACAGAATATCCTCCATGTGCTTTTGCAATGTTGTTAATTAATTCCATAATTAAAACTGTCTTGCCAACTCCAGCTCCACCAAATAGTCCAATTTTACCACCTCTTGCATAAGGTGCTAGTAGATCAACTACTTTAATTCCTGTTACTAGAACTTCGGTTTCTGTTGATTGATCAACAAACTCTGGTGCTGGTCTATGAATAGGGTAAGATTTACTTGTTCCAATATCGCCTCTTTCGTCAACTGGCTCTCCAACAACATTCATGATTCTACCTAAAGTTTCTGGGCCTACAGGCATTGAAATGGGGGCACCTGTATCAGTAGCTGTTTGACCTCTAACCAATCCATCTGTTGTATCCATAGCAATTGTACGAACAGCGTTTTCTCCTAAATGCTGAGCAACCTCTAGCATTAATCTTGTTCCGTTGTTATCAACTTCTAGAGCGTTCATGATTGCAGGAAGTTCACCATCGAACTCTACATCAACAACAGCTCCAAGAACTTGTGATATTTTTCCAGTTAAATTGTTAGCCATATATCCCCCTTTATATTGATTCAGCTCCAGAAATAATCTCTATTAATTCTTTTGTAATGAACGCTTGTCGCGTTCTATTATACTTTAACGTTAAACTATCTATCATTTCACCTGCGTTTCGAGTTGCGTTATCCATTGCGGCCATTCTTGCTCCCTGCTCTCCTGCATCACTTTCTAAAAGTACTTTAAATATTTGAATAGAAACATTTTTTGGAAGTAGATCCTTTAAAATTGTCTCTTCATCAGGCTCATAATCATAAATGGCATTTGAAGAATTTTCTTTTTCTTCTTCCTTTTCAGAATTTGAAACATCTAATGGTATTAATTGTTGTTGTGTTACTTCTTGCGAAATAGCTGATTTAAATTTGTTAAAAACTAATATGCATTTATCAAATTTACCATCAAAGTATAATTCTTGAAGCTTATTAGAAATATTTAATGCAGACTCGTAACCAGTACTTGAAACATTTAAGTCAACAAAACTCTCTAAAATTTGATCCTTCATTACTCTATTAAAAAAGTCTCTACTCTTTTTCCCAACTGGCATTAGTTGAACTATTTTTCCACTACCCTCAAGTGATTTAACTAACTTATAAGTTTCTCTATTTATGCTACTGTTAAATCCACCACATAAACCTCTATCAGCGCTTACAGGAACTACGATATAATTCTGGTCATTGCCAGTGCCTGTTAAGAGTTTGATTATACCTTCTCCAGATGCAGCAGATGATGCAAGAGAGGAGAGCATCTCCTCTAATCTTGATGAATATGGTCTTGCAGCTTCAGCTTTTTCTTGAGATCTACGTAACTTACTTGCAGCAACCATTTTCATCGCTGATGTAATTTTTTTTGTAGATCCAACTGAATTGATCTGAGTTTTGATATCTTTTAAACTTGGCATAGATTAGTTACTTGCAAACTTTCCAACCAAATCATCTAAGATTGATTTTAATTTATCATCATTTTCTTTAGATAATTCTTTTTCATTGGCAATTGCATCTAATAAATCACTATTCTTAGTTCTAATCTCACTTAAAACTTCTGCTTCAAACTTGACTACATCACCTACGGCAACTTTATCAAGATATCCGCGTACACCTGCATAAATAGATACAACTTGCTCTGAAACCGTTAGTGGTGAATACTGACCTTGTTTTAAGATTTCAACTAGTCTTGCACCACGATCAAGTAATTGTTTCGTTGAAGCGTCTAGGTCTGATGCAAACTGCGCAAAAGCAGCCATCTCACGATATTGAGCTAATTCAAGTTTTACAGGACCAGCAATTTTTTTCATTGCTTTTGTTTGAGCTGCAGAACCAACACGACTAACTGAAAGACCAACGTTAATCGCAGGTCGAATACCAGCAAAGAATAAGTTGGTTTCCAAGAATATTTGTCCATCAGTAATGGATATAACATTCGTTGGAATATAGGCAGACAAGTCACCAGCCTGAGTTTCAATAATCGGGAGAGCTGTCAAACTACCACCACCATGTTCATCACTCATTTTGGCAGCTCTTTCTAAAAGACGACTATGAATGTAAAATACATCTCCGGGATATGCTTCACGTCCAGGAGGTCTTCTTAATAATAGCGACATCTGTCTGTAAGCAACAGCTTGCTTTGATAAATCATCATAAACAATTAATGCATGCATACCGTTATCTCTAAAATACTCACCCATTGTACAGCCAGTATAAGCAGATAAAAATTGCAAAGGTGCAGGCTCTGATGCAGTTGCAGATACAACAATTGTATATTCCATTGCACCATTATCTTCTAGTGTTTTTACAATTTGAGCAACTGTTGATCTTTTCTGACCAATTGCGACATAGATACAATATAACTTTTCTTTTTCATTATCTGATTGATTTACAGATTTTTGATTTAAGATTGTATCAATAGCAACAGCAGTTTTACCTGTTTGTCTGTCACCAATGATTAATTCACGTTGTCCTCTTCCAACTGGAACAAGAGCATCAAGTGCTTTAATACCTGTCTGCATAGGTTCAGATACACTTTGACGAGGAATAATGCCTGGGGCTTTTAATTCAATTCTTCTCTTTTCAGAAGATTGAATGGGACCTTTGCCATCAATAGGATTTCCTAAACCATCAACAACACGTCCTAACAATTCTTTTCCAACAGGAACGTCAACAATTTCTCCTGTACGTTTAACTGTGTCACCTTCTTTAATTCCAGTATCATCACCGAAGATTGAAACACCAACGTTATCCATTTCAAGGTTGAGGGCCATACCTTTAATGCCGCCTGGGAATTCTACCATCTCTCCAGCTTGTACTTGATCAAGACCATACACACGTGCAATTCCGTCTCCAACACTTAGTACTGTTCCAACCTCAGCAACATCCGCTTTAGTTTCAAAATTAGCTATTTGGTCTTTAATTACAGAAGATATTTCTGCAGCTTTAATTTCCATTATGCCCCCTTCATTGCAATTTTAAGTTTATTAATTTTATTAGCTATAGATGTATCAATCATTTTGGAACCAACCTTAACAATTAAACCACCAATAATGTCTTCATCAACATCAAAATTTAAAGATAATTTTTCACCTAAAGATTTTTTAAGTTGATTTGTAATATTATTTTTTTCATCATCAGATAATATGTTTGCTGATGTTATGTCAGCAGTAATATCACCTCTTTTTTCAGAGTTTATTTTTTTAAATTGTAAAATTATAGAAACGATATTTGAAATTCTTTTATTATTATCAAGAACTTTTAAAAAAGTTGTCGTAAGATTATGTAAATTTGCTTTAGAAAATAATTTTAACAAAATATTAAGCTTCTCATCTGAATTTACTAATGGACTTTTGATTACTTGTCTCAATTCTGAACTTTCTTTCAATGCTTTTTGCACTAATTCAAAGTCATTTAGAATATCATCAATACATTTTTTTTCAGAAGCAAGATCATAGAGAGCTGCTCCGTACCTTTCAGATATTAGGTCTCCAGACAATGTATTAGATGCCATAAATTAAGTTCATAAGAAGTTTAGAGATAGGCTATTAACACATCAGAAAAAGTAGGTAAACTGTCAGTTTGTGCGTCAAATGAGTTAAATTGAAGATATTTTTAAAATTGTGGGTAAATTACATAAATGAATAGGGATCGACATCAATAATTAACTTTAGAGAAGAAGGTAATTTAGTCTTTTCGACAATTTTTTTTGTGAATTTATTCAGATTTTTTCTACTATTACTCTTCAATAATATTCTGTATCGATATTGTCCTCTAAGCAGAAAAATTGGGGCTTCAACTGGACCTAGAATTTTAATATTTTTACTATTTTGATCTTGTTGAGCCAGTCTTGAAGCATGTTTAAGAACTAAAGCTTTTGTATGACTAGAAAGAATTATTGAAGTCATAAAACCAAAAGGAGGAATATTAAAATTCTTTCTTTCTTCTAAAGCTCTTTCAATAAAAGCTTCTCTTTCTCGAAGTTGAATCGACTTAATTATTCCTTGATCTGGAAAATATGTTTGAAGAAAAACTTTACCAATTTTTTTTCCTCTACCAGCTCTTCCTCCAACTTGCTGAAGTAGGTTAAAAGTTTTTTCTATAGCTCTAGGATCACCGCCAAATAAACCTGCGTCCGCATCAACGATTCCTACTAATGACAAATTTGGAAAATCATATCCTTTTGCCATAATTTGTGTGGCTACAATTATATCTATATCTTTGTTGTTTATATCAGTAATAAATTTTTTAATTTTGTTTGGTGTGTTAACATTGTCACTAGACATGATGGAAATATTTTTCCCAGGAAAGAATTCTTTTAACTCCTCTGCAACTCTCTCAACTCCTGGACCAACAAATTTTATACTATCTTTTTCATTACATTTAGGACAATCTAAATTTAATTTTTTTATAGTTCCACATTGATGGCATAAGAAAACTTTTTTTCGTTGATGCATTACCATCCATGATGAGCATTGATCACATTCATATCTGAATCCACAACTGTTACATAAGGTTAATGGAGAATATCCTCTACGATTTAAAAAAATAAGAGTTTGTTCCTTATTGTCTAAACACTGTGAAATAGAATCTATAATTGATCGTGATATCCATTTATCTTTATCAAGTTTATTTTTATTTAAATCAATTATAGAAATTTCAGGTAATGGAGTTCCAGAAAATTGTTTTGATAAATAGACTTGATAATATTTTTTAATTTTAACATTATTTATTGTTTCTAAAGACGGTGTTGCCGAGGCTAATAATATAAAATTTTTTTCAATTTTAGCTCTTACAACTGCAAGATCTCTTGCTTGGTAACGTATATTGTCCTCTTGTTTATAACTAGAATCATGTTCTTCATCGACAACAATTAATCCTAAGTTTGTAAAAGGAAGAAATAAACTTGAACGAGCACCAATAACAATAACTGGATCTCCTGCAAAACATTTATGCCAAATTTTTTGCCTATTTTTTTTTGTAATTTTAGAATGCCATAAACACACTTCCATTCCAAAACGCTTCTTTACTCTTGTCTCTAATTGCGGTGTTAAGCTAATTTCTGGAACCATTATTAATATTTGTTTTTTTTCTTTTAAAAATTTATCTATTATTTCAAAATATACTTCAGTTTTACCAGAGCCTGTTACACCTTCTAATAAAACAGGTTTGTTTGATTTATTAAATGATTGGATGATTTCTTTAAATGAATTTGCTTGCTCTTCACTCAAGGTCACTAAAGAAGGTTCGGTGTTATTGAAACTATCTAATTTTTCTTTATCAAATTCAACTATATCGTTGTTAATAAGAAATAATTTTAAAACTGCTCCTAGTGGAGCTAAAGTATAACTTGCAATCCAATTTAAAAAATCGATTGAAGAATTCTGAAGGATAAGATCATTACAAATTTTTGTAATCTCTTTAATTTCATATCCAGGATTTTTAACATTCTTCTTCCAAATAATTCCAGCTTCTATTTTTTTTCCAAATGGAACTAAGACTATTTGACCAATTTCAAGTTGCTCATTTGTAGAAGAATAAGTGAAAACTTTGTCGAAAGGTCTTGTTACTACTACATCGTACAACATTATATTTATGTTTTTTTTATATGTTAACTTTCTAAATAACTTGTATATGGTATACAACAAACAATGAAATTTTTTATAGACACTGCTGATATACCCCAGATTGAAGAGTTAATGCCTAGTGGATTAATAGACGGTGTTACGACAAACCCATCTCTAGTTGCAAAAAGTGGTAAGGATATGGGAGAAACCATTAAAACAATTTGCTCTATAGTATCTGGTCCAGTCAGTGCTGAAGTGACAGCAACCGAGTATGACAAAATGCTTGAAGAAGGTGAGTACTTAGCATCATTAGCTAAGAATGTTGCTGTAAAAGTTCCTCTCACACCTGCTGGTCTTCAAACTTGCAAAGCTCTTAGAGAAAAAGATATCATGGTAAATGTAACATTGTGTTTTAGTGCTGCTCAAGCATTACTAGCCGCTAAGGTTGGAGCAACATTTATTTCTCCTTTTGTGGGAAGACTTGATGACATTGGTGAAAAAGGAATGGATCTGATTTCAGATATAGTAATAATGTATGAAAATTATGGATTTGATACTGAAGTATTAGTTGCTTCGATAAGAAACACTCAACATCTTATTGATGCAGCTGTGATTGGTGCTCATGTTTCAACTCTACCACCTAAAGTTATTCACGAATTATATAAACATCCTCTCACAGATAAGGGGCTGAAAGCATTTCTTGATGATTGGGCAAAAACAGGACAGCAAATCTTGCCAAAATAATCGTCATGGCGCATGAAGATGAAATTAGCGAAAAACAAATAATAAATTTTTTAAAAAAAAATAAAAATTTTTTTATTAAAAATTCAGAATTAGTTAATGATCTAAATTTTCCAACAATAGATAATAGTTCAGGTAAGGTTGTTGATTTAGAAGCTTATAGATATAAAAAAATATCTCAACAAAATATAGATCTACAAAATCAAATGACAAAAGTACTACTAGCAGGGAAAAGTCATTTAAACGCACAGAAAAGAATTCTTAAGTCTACAATTAGAATTTTAAATATAAAAAGCTTACCAAAACTAATAAGTCTAATTAAAAATGATCTTAAAACAATTTTAGGTTGTGATGAAATGAATTGTTTTGTTACAAATGAAAATATCAGATCAGAAAACTTATCACAACTAGATAATAAAATTACAAATAGTTATTTTAAAAACAAAATGGTTACAAATTTAAATCAAAATCCTAAAGGTTTACTTTTATTTTTTCCTAATAAATCAGCAACGATAAAATCATATATTTTATTAAAAGTTAAATTTCGTGAAGATAGTTTAATATTGGCTATGGGATCAAAAGATAAACATAAATTCACAGTTGATATGCAAACTGATCTTGTTGAGTACTTAATTAAAATTATAGAAGTAAATTTGCTAAACATAAAATGAAAATTTTACTAATAATTTTATTTTTATTAATTAATTCCCATAATTTATTTGCCAATCCTCAAATATGTAGTTGGATAATGGACGAACCATTTAAAGAATATCAAGAAGAGGCAAAAGATCAACATGCTGCGTTTTATGTTGTAGTCAGCGATGGTGAATGTGAATACGGAATGACTATTGGTGAAAATTCAGAAGAAAAAGCAAATAAAGTAGCTTTTAAAGATTGTGAAAAATGGAGAAAAGAAAATAATATTTCAGGAAAGTGTGAGCCTTTTGCAATTAACGACAAAATTATTTGGGAAAATGTTGCCTTCGTTACAAATGATGAAGGAGAAAGAGAGTATGACAATTTAGCCAACATGGTTGAATATGAATATAGAATACCTGACTGGTATGGGCAGGAAAAAATTATATTTCCTAAATATAAAGGAGTCCCTGATGATCTTCATAGTTTATTTATGGAAACCCTTGAATATTCCTACCTTGAACTTGGTGAAAAACCCATTGCGGAAACTCATGTTATTATCTGGAATGAAAAGAAATCTAATCTAAAAAAAGTTGCTCAAAATTGGTGTGAAGTAAATCGTGGGGAAAATTTCAATGAAGAATGTTTAAAAGTAGGTGGTGGTGATAACAAAAAATGGTTCAAAGAATGTGTAGCGTCTGCCTATTTTTCACCTGAAACATTAAAAGGAAGTATTGAGGGTAATAAATGTTGGTGGAGGGGTTATAAGAATGAAGCGTGGAGTGTTGCAAAAATAGTAGCACATGAATATTTTCACGTTCATCAAAATATGAAAAAAATTTTTTTTGAAGATGAAAAACGTTTTGGTGTTGCCCAGTATAAATTTAATGATGATATGCCAATGTGGATTGAAGAAGGTGGGGCAGAATATTTTGGTTATTATATTATTGGAAAAAATAATTTAGCTGATTATAAAAAAGTCATGAAACAAACACTAAAATCCTTTCGCAAATGTGCAAAAAAAGGAATTAAACTCAAAGATGTAGAAAGTGAAGAAGATGCCATAAAACTGCGCAGTAAATGTGATCAAGGCTTCGAGTATGATGGTGGTATGTGGGCAACAGCGTACCTTGCTTCTTTTAGTGGATCTAATCAAAAAGTATTCTTTGATTTTTATGAAGATATTGCCGAACTTGAATTAGAAAAAAGGGAACAAGGAGAAATTCACCAAGGATGGAGAGAATCTTTTAGAAGAAATTTTAATATGAATTATGATGATTTTCTCATAGAGTTTGAAACATTTATTGGTTTAAAATCAAAGGAACAATTAAAAATTCTAGATCAAATAAATTAATACAAAAAGGAGCATACATGAAAGGTTATAGATTTATCACAGATGATGACACTGTTGATTTTTGCCAAAGGGTAACAGAGGCATTATCTAATGGATGGAAATTACATGGGGAACCAAGAATGACTTTTGATCATAAGAGAAAAGTTATGAGATGTGGTCAAGCAGTTATAAAAACTTCATCAAAAAAATACAAAAAAGGAATGGATTTAGCTAAAATTTAAATATGAATTGCTCTACCATCTACACTTAAAGCTGCTTCTTTTACTGCTTCACTAGTTGTTGGATGAGCGTGACATACTCTTGCAATATCTTCTGCACTTCCACCAAATTCGATTGTAGTAACAATTTCTGCTATCAGTTGTCCAGCATCATGACCGATTATATGAGCACCTAAAATTTCATCTGTTTTTTTATCAACCAAAATTTTAACAAATCCCTCTGATGCAGAAGTGGTTAAGGCACGACCATTTGCCATGAAAGGAAATTTTCCAACCTTGAAGTCTTTCTTTTCTTCCTTGAGTTGTTCTTCTGTTTTACCTACAGATGCAATTTCTGGATTAGTATAAACAATCGCTGGTATAGCTTCATAGTTTATATGAGGTTTTTGACCGTTTATAAATTCAACACAAGCTACTCCTTCTTCTTCAGCTTTGTGTGCTAACATTGGACCTGGTGCTACATCACCGATTGCATAGATTCCTTCTACAGAAGTTTTAAAGTTATCTTTAATTTCAATAGATTTTTTATCCGTTAGTTTAATTCCAATTTTTTCGAGACCCAGTCCCTCAGTGTTTGGTTTTCTTCCTACTGACATTAAAACTATTTCGTAGTTTTCTTTTATTTTCTTTTTATCTGATGTTTCCATTTCAACATCTACACCAGACTTGCTAGATTTTGCAGAAATCACTTTATGTGATAGTTTGAATTCTAATCCTTGTTTAGTTAACATTTTCATAAACTCTTTTGCTATTTCACCATCCATAGTTGGAACAATTCTGTCCAGAGCTTCAACAACTGTTACTTTTGAACCTAATCTACTCCATACTGAACCCATTTCTAATCCAATATATCCACCACCAATAACTAAGAGTGATTTTGGTATTTTAGATAGAGATAGAGCACCTGTTGAAGATACTATTTGTTTTTCATCAACAGGAATATTTGGTATCTCAATCGAAGATGATCCTGTTGCAATAATAAAATTTTTAGCACTAGCAGTAATTTCATTTTTTCCATTTGTAATAGAAATAGTATTTTTATCTACAAATGAAGCCATGCCAGGAATATGTGTGATTTTATTTTTCTTAAATAAAAAACCAATCCCTGTTGTAAGTTTTTTTACAATCTTAGTTTTGCGACCCATCAAAACATTTAGGTCTAAATCTATCTTTGATGTTTTTATACCATGCTCTGCAGCATGATTTGAAATTTCAACATATTTTTCAGATGAATTTAATAATGCCTTAGAAGGTATGCATCCAATGTTCAAACAAGTTCCACCAAGTGATGGCTCTTTTTCTATACAAGCAACCCTCATTCCAAGTTGAGCTGCTCTGATTGCAGCTACATATCCACCAGGTCCCGCGCCAATTACTATTAAATCAAAATCTTCCATTCTATATTCCTAATACTAATTCTGATGGATCCTCTAGAAGCTCTTTCACCTTCACTAAAAATCCAACACTTTCTTTTCCATCAATAATTCTATGATCATAACTTAATGCAACATACATCATTGGTCTAATTACTATTTCATCATTTACAACTACTGCCCTTTTTTGGATATTATGCATCCCTAAAATACCAGATTGAGGTCTATTGATAATAGGTGTGCTAAGCATTGATCCGTAAACGCCACCATTTGAAATTGTAAAAGTACCGCCAGTCAAATCCTCCATGGTCAACGTTCCATCTTTGGCTTTAGTACTAAGATCGATAATTTTAGTTTCTATTTCTCCAAAACTCAATTTATCAGCATCTTTAACTATTGGTACGACTAATCCTTTTTCAGTTCCAACAGCTATACCTATATCAAAATGGTTTTTATAAATTATATTTTCATCTTTAATTTCAGCATTCACAGCTGGATACTCTTGCAAACTTTTTACTACCGCTTTTACAAAAAATGACATGAAACCTAATTTGACTTCATAACGGCTTTGAAATTCTTGGTTTTTGGATTTTCTAATTTCCATAACATTGGACATATCAATTTCATTGAAAGTTGTAAGTATGGCTGCTGTATTTTGAGCCTCCTTTAAGCGTTTAGATATTGTCTGTCTAATTTTAGACATTTTAATTACTTCTTCTCTTTCACCTTTGTTAGTGGTTGTTTTATTTGAAGAAGAAAGATGAGAGACTACATCTTCTTTATTAATTCTTCCATCAGAACGTGATGAGGTGACATCTTCTAGTTTAATATTATTTTCCTCAGCAATTTTTCTTGCAGATGGAGAAGATTTGGCAGGTGAAGATTTTGTTTCAACCTTAACTTCTTTTACTTCTTCTTTTACTTTTTCTTCTTTGGCTTCAGTTTTTTTAGGAGTTGGTTTTTTACCTTTAGATTCATCTAAGATTCCTAAAATACCTCCAATTTCAACATCAGTTCCTTCAGAAACTTTTATTTCTTTTAGAGATCCTGCATGAGGGGCTGGTACTTCAACTGTAATTTTGTCAGTCTCAATTTCAACTATAGGTTCATCTGCTTCAAAATTATCGCCTATATTCTTAAGCCATTTTGAAACAGTTGCTTCCGTAATTGACTCTCCGAGTGTTGGGACTATTAATTCAGTGCTCATTAATTAAATGCTTAATAACATTTACGTCAATTTATTCAATTGGCAGATTAGTCTTTAATTTTGTTGAAATACCTGCCCAAGATTTGATAATTTTGCTAATCGAATCTTCAGTTGCCATTTTTAGAATAGTTTCTTGGTTACTTAAGTGTCTTTCTAAAGAACCAGCGGCAGGAGACGCTGCTGGACTTCTACCAACATAGAATATCTTTTCTTGTTTAACTTTGGCTTCCTGCATAACACTTTCCAATCTACCTTTCACAAAACCCCATGCACCCATATTTTTTGGCTCTTCTTGTGCCCAGATAATTTCAGCATCCGTATAATGTTTTAATTCATCTCTAAAGTTTTCATAAGGAAATGGATAAATTTGCTCCAATCTTATTATGGAGAGGTTTTTAATTTTATTTTTTGCTATGTGATCTGCAAGTTCAAAATATATTTTACCAGAGCAAATTATTAATCTTTTATTTTTCCTTTTTTCTTTAACAGATAATTTATCAGTAAGAATTCTATGAAAAGTTGATCCATTAATATAATCCTCAATATTAGAAACATTAGATTTATGTCTAAGTGTAGATTTTGGTGTAAATATAATGAGAGGTTTCCTAAAGTTTCTATGTAGTTGCCTTCTTAAAACATGAAAATAATTAGCAGGACTTGTACAATTAACAATTTGCATATTATCTTCCGCACACATCTGTAAAAATCTTTCTAATCTTCCACTTGTATGCTCAGGACCTTGACCCTCATGTCCGTGGGGAAGAAGCATCGTTAACCCAGACATTCTCAACCATTTTCTTTCTCCAGAGCTTATGAATTGATCAATCATAATTTGTGCACCATTTGCAAAATCACCAAACTGTGCTTCCCATATAACAAGTGTCTTAGGATCAACTTGCGAATATCCATATTCAAAACCAAGAACACCAAACTCAGATAAAAAACTATCTATGATTTCAAAGTAACCTTGCTTGTTTTGAAAGTGTCTTAATGGAACAAAACGATTTTCGTTTTCTTGATCGTATAGCACACCATGTCTATGACTAAATGTTCCTCTTCCAACATCTTGTCCAGATATTCGAACACCGTATCCCTCATCAAGAAGTGTTGCTAAAGCTAAACTTTCAGAGGTTGCCCAATCAATACCTGTTCCCTTGATGACACTTGTTAATCGATCCCCATAAATTTTTTTTATTCTTCTATGAGCATTGAAATTGGCAGGTATTTCATGAATTTTTTTAGCAACGTTAATTAATGTTTTTTCTTTTACAGATGTTTTTCCTCTTCTTGCATCAAATGTTGCAGTAGATAAACCTGTCCAAGTTCCCTCTAACCAATCTACTTTATTTGGTTTATAATTTTTAGTTGATTCAAATTCTTTATCTAAAAAATTTTTAAAAGAATCTACAATGTCTCTAGATTCTTCTTCTGAAAGAATATTATTCTCAATTAGTTTTTTTTCATATTTTTTTCTTGTAGTAATTTGTTTTTTGATAGCCTTATACATTAGTGGCTGAGTAAAAGAAGGTTCATCAGCTTCGTTGTGTCCTGATCTTCTGTAGCAAAACATATCTACAACAACATCGACTTTGAATTTATTTCTAAATTCCGTAGCAAGTCTACAAACATGAACTACTGCTTCTGGGTCATCGCCATTAACATGAAATATTGGCGCCTGAACCATTTTTGCAATTTCAGTACAATAAGGAGCTGATCGTCCATACTGTGGCATTGTAGTAAAACCGATCTGATTGTTAATTACAAAGTGAATGGTGCCACCTGTTTTAAACCCTCTTAATTGTGACATGGCAAATGTTTCGGCCACAACTCCTTGTCCAGCTATTGCTGCGTCTCCATGAATTAATAAACCTATAACTTTATCTGTTGTTTTATCTTTAGCTAAAGTTTGTTTAGCTCTTACTTTTCCTGCTACGACTGGGTTAACTGCTTCTAAATGTGATGGATTAGAAGTGAGCGATAAATGAATTTTCTTTTTTTCAAATTCACGATCAGCAGAAACTCCTAAATGATATTTTACATCACCAGAACCTAGAACCTCATTTGGATCGTTTAAAGATCCTTGGAATTTTGATAATATTTTTTTGTAAGGCATTTCCAAAACACTTGATAGAAGTGTTAGTCTCCCTCGATGAGCTGTTCCAATAATAATATCTTCAATTCCAGACAAACATGCCTGTTTAACAATTTGCTCTATCCCAGGTATCATCGCTTCACCACCTTCGATACCGTATCTCTTTGTACCTAAAAACTTTTTATCTAAAAACTGTTCAAATAGTTCTGATTCAACTAATCTTTTATAGATTGCTTTTTTTCCTTCATTTGTAAAATTTGTTTTATTTCTTACTTCTTCAATTCTTTCTTGTACCCATTGTTTTTGATCTGCTTGTTGTATGTGTAAAAATTCAACACCAATTGAAGCAGAATAAGTTTCTTTTAATATTTTAATAATATTTTTTAATTTACCTTTTTCTAAACCCAAACTTCCATCAATGAATATTTCTTTTTCTAAATCTGATTCAATGAAACCATAGCTTTTATAATCTAATTCTTGAGGATACTCTCTTTCAGATATTCCTAAAGGATCAAGATCTGCAATTAAATGTCCATTAATTCTAAAAGCTCTAATTAACCTTAATGCTCTAATTGAATCTAAAGTTGAAACTCTAAATTCTTCAGAATCGTAATTCGCATTTGATTTTATAACCTTATTTATGTAATTTTTATCTATTATACTTGATGGACGTTCTTTCCATTCTGGTCCTCCAAAATCTTTAAGAACAGAATAGTCATCTTCATTTAAATTATTAAAAAAATCTTTCCAAGTTGTGTCCACACTTTCAGGGTCATTTCTAAATTTAGAATACAGTTCGGCCAAATATGGCGCATTAGCACTATTTAAGAAAGTATCATTCATAAATTTCTATTAAACTAAAACCATTTCGCATAACAATCATACTAATGGAAACTAATTATTCCCATTTTGCATTGCTAATTTCATAGTTTTTCCCAACGATGCCGGGGATTTTGACACCAAAACTCCAGCATTTTCTAAAGATTTAATTTTGGAATGTGCTGTACCTTTTGAGCCTGAAACAATAGCACCTGCATGACCCATACGTTTTCCTTTTGGTGCCGATTGTCCAGCTATAAATGCTGAAACTGGTTTTTTTCTTTTTGAGTTTGAAATGAATTCTGCTGCATTTTCTTCTTCCTCGCCACCAATTTCGCCAATCATTAAAATTCCCTCAGTCTCATCATCTTCTAAAAATAACTTTATACAATCTACAAAATCCATACCATGTATTGGGTCTCCACCAATACCAACGCATGTTGATTGACCTAATCCTACCTCTGTTGTCTGTGCAACAGCTTCATAAGTTAATGTTCCTGATCTACTTACTATTCCTATTTTACCTTTTTTATGGATGAAGCCAGGCATGATTCCAATCTTGCATTCGGAAGGTGTGATTAACCCTGGACAGTTTGGTCCAATCAAATATGTTTTATTTTTAATAATTCTTTTTTTTATATCAATCATATCTAAGACTGGAATACCTTCTGTAATACAAACAATTAATTCAATATTTGCATCTAAAGCTTCGTGGATTGCTTTAGCAGCAAACTTAGCAGGCACATAAATAACTGTTGCGTTTGCATCAGTTTGTTTTACTGCATCGGCAACAGTATTAAACACCGGTAAATTTAAATGGGTCTGACCTCCTTTTCCAGGCGTGACACCACCAACAAGGTTTGTACCATATGCTATAGCTTGTTCAGAATGATATGTTCCTTGTGAACCGGTAAAGCCTTGGCAAATAAGTCTTGTCTTTTTATTAACTAAAATTGACACTATTCTGATAACTCCACAGCTTTCTGAGCTGCATTTGAAAAATCATCAATTGAAATTAATCCTAATGATGAATTATTTATAATGTCTCTTCCTTCTTTAGAATTTGTTCCTTGAAAACGTACAACAACAGGAAGTTTAAATTTTAATTCTTTAATTACATCAATGATGCCATTAGCAATCATATCACAATGGATAATTCCTCCAAAAATATTTATAAAGACTGATTTCACGTTTTTATCTGATTGAATGATCTTGAAAGCTTTAATGGCTCTTTCTTTATTTGCAGTACCACCTAAATCTAAAAAATTGGCCGGCTCCATTCCAAATTGTTTAATAATGTCCATAGTTGCCATAGCCAGTCCAGCTCCATTAACCATACAGCCTATTTTTCCATCCAGCTTAATGTAAACCATATCGTTTTCAGAAGCTTCAAGTTCCAAATCATTTTCTTCTGAAGTATCTTTTAATTTTTCAATGTCAGCCTGTCTATACAGAGCATTATCATCAATATTAATTTTAGCATCTAAAAGAATTAGTTTTTTATCTTTTGTCACAACAAGAGGATTAATTTCAATTAATGAAGCATCTATTGCGACATAGGCCTTACATAAATTTGAAACAATTTCTTTAAATTGGTTAAACTCATTAATAGAAAAATTTAATTTATTTTGAAGACTATCACTAATTGTGAAATCTTCTAAGTTATCAAAATAAACATATTGAATTCTTTCTGGTGTTTTCTCAGCTACATCTTCTATGTCTACACCACCAGCATCAGATACCATCATCATTAATTTTGATTGATTCCTATCAAGAAGAATACTTAAATAATATTCCCTATCAATTTCACATCCAGCTTCTAAATAAATTCTATTTACTAACTTTCCTTCATTACCTGTTTGTTTTGTAATCAATATGTTACCCATCATTCCTTTTGCAATTTTTTGCGCATCATCAATTGATTCTGTTATTTGCACTCCACCTTTTGTATTAAATGGTTTTAAAAAATTTCCTGCTCCTCTTCCACCAGCATGTATTTGTGATTTGATAACCCATGGCGGTCCTTTTATATTTTGTAAATCTTTTTCTAACCCATCAACATTTTCAATGTAACTTTTGCCTTCAAGTATAGGTAGATTGTACTTTCTTAGTAGATCTTTAGCTTGGTATTCATGCAAATTCATTTTGATAAAAAGGTAATAGTTAGATTAGATGAAAAATACAATTATTTTTTATTTTTCTTATTTAGAAGCTTGTTAGACAATGTAGTTAATGATTTTACTGCTTTAACAGAATGATTAAATTCTTTCTTTTCATTATTATTAAGTTTTAATTCAATAATTTTTTCAACACCTTTTTTGCCAATGATAACTGGAACTCCAACATATAGTCCTTTTACTCCATATTCACCATTAAGATATGCAGCACATGGTAATAATCTTTTTTGATCTAACAAAAATGATTCTGCCATTTGTATAGCTGAAGAAGCCGGCGCATAAAAGGCAGATGTGTTCATGAGTTTTACTATTTCAGCTCCACCATCACGTGTTCTTTGAATAATTTTGTCTATATTTTTTTTTGTAGTCCATTTCATGTTTATTAACTCAGGTACGGGGATACCTGAAACAGTTGAATATCGCATAAGTGGAACCATTGTGTCTCCATGACCACCTAAGACAAAAGCGCTGATATCGTTAATTGACACATTAAATTCCTTGGATAAAAAGTATTTTAATCTTGCACTATCCAAAACACCAGCCATGCCAATACACATATTTGTCTTAAGGCCTGCTGATTTCTGAAGGACACTTACCATTGCATCCAGTGGATTAGTAATGCATATAACAAATGCTTTTGGACAATATTTTTTAATATTTTTCCCAACATT
>CACHAQ010000012.1 GCA_902577905.1 uncultured Alphaproteobacteria bacterium | reverse complement strand
ATTTAATTGTTAGAAGAAAAATTATTAATGAAAATTTTAATATTGAAAAAGAACTAAATGATAGAATTAAATCAATCGAATTTATTGATCATTTTGAGGTTTCAAAAAATGGTTTTATAAATTTTTTTCTAAAAGATGAATTTGTATTAAGAAGTTTAAAAGAAATTTATAGTAAAAATTTTTTAAATCATGTTAATTATGGTGCAGATAGAAAAATAAATGTCGAATTTGTTTCAGCTAATCCAACTGGACCATTGCATATAGCTCATATAAGAGGTGCTGTATTTGGAGATGTATTAAGCTCTCTTTATACTAAAACAGGTTTTGATGTTACTAGAGAGTATTACGTTAACGATGCAGGTTCTCAAATTGATAAATTATCAAACTCTCTTTTGAAACGATATTTACAATTATTTGATAAAAAAATTGAGTTAGAAGAAGATGAGTATCCTGGTGAATACTTAATAGATATTGCCAAAAAAATTAAAAATGAAGATGGTGATAAGTGGCTAAACTTTCAGAAAGAAGAAACTATTCAATATTTTAAAAATTTCGCATTAAAAAATATACTTTTAAGCATAAAATCAGATTTAGAATTAATAAACATAAGATTTGATAAATTTACTCATGAAACTGAAATAGAAAAAAGTAAAATTATTGACGAACTTTTTTCAATCTTGGATGAAAAAAAATTACTATATGAAGGTATTTTAGAGAAACCAAAGGGTGATGATTCTGATTGGGAGCCAAGAGAGCAATTATTATTTAGATCCTCTAAATTACTAGACAATGAAGATCGAGCATTAAAAAAATCAAATGGTGAATGGACCTATTTTGCAAATGATGCAGCATATCATTTAGATAAATGTAAAAGAAATTTTGATAGGTTAGTCAATATCTGGGGTTCTGATCATATTGGTTATATTCCAAGAATGAACTCGTTAATTAAGGCTATTAAAGATGATGAAACTTATTTAAATATTTTAACTTGTCAGATTGTAAGTCTAATTCAAAATAAACAAAAAATTAAAATGTCCAAAAGATCTGGAAATTTTGTGACATTGGCTAATGTTCATTCTAAGGTTGGAAAAGATCCTATAAGGTACTACATGATTTCTACTAAAAATGAGACAGCAATTGATTTTGATTTAGATGCTGTTGTTGAAAAAAATAAAGATAATAAAGTTTTTTACTGTCAATATGCACACGCTAGAGCTTCATCAGTAATTAATAAAACAAACGAATTAGGTATAAAAATTAAAAATGATTATAATTTTACTGCAATACAAAATCTATCTGATGAGGAGGTAAAATTAATCAAAAAGTTAATTTGTTATCCTTATTTGTTGTATCAATCATCATATTATAATGAACCACATAGACTAATCAATTACTTAGAAGAAATATCCTCTGATTTCCATTCAATTTGGAATAAAGGTAAAGATAATGAATCACTTCGTTTTATAGATGAAAAAAATGCAGAAAAGACAATTTCAAAAATATTTTGGTTGGAGTCATTTAGAGTTGTTTTAAAAGATATATTTTCAATTATTGATATAAGCGCACCTGAAACAATGTAATGATTAAAAGAATTATTTTTAAAAGAAAAAATAATTATATCCTAAAATATTCTTTATTATTATTACTATTTATTATTATTCTTTATCTTATCTCTTTTTATTATTTTAGTAATAGGGAGTATTTTGTCATTCCTAAATTTACTGATAAATATTTTGTTATTCCTACTAATAAAGAAGGTGAGGTTGTTGATTATTTAGACAAGAAAAGTTTAAATAACATAGATAATGAAATTCAAGATTTTGATTTTAAAAACATAGACGAACTTGATTTTACAATTCAATTATATAGCAATGATAATTTTGAAAATATTAATAAATACTTTAACAATTTATTAGAAAATAAAAAAGAAATTATAGATCATGAAGATATTTTTGTTTTTTATAAAAAAACTGAAATGGGTACTCAATATTTTATTACCTATAAAAATTATATTTCTAAGAATAATGCTTTTGAAGCTTGTGATTTATTAACTATTGTTAAGAGTTGCATAATACTTAATTTACAAAATTAATAATATTGAGAGAATCTCAATAATTTTATATAAAAAATTGTGTTAAATGTTTCAGATACAGAAATAAAAGAAGGTCAATTTAACCTATTATTAGGCAACTTTGAGGGCCCGATAGACCTTTTGTTGGTTTTGGCTAGATCACAGAAGGTTGATTTATCTGATATATCTATATCCGAATTAGCTGATCAATATATTAATTTTATAAATCAATATAGAAATATTCATATTGAAATAGCTGCTGATTATTTAGTGATGGCAGCATGGCTTACGTATTTGAAATCAAGATTACTACTACCAAAAGAAGAAAAAACAGATGAATATACAGCCGATGAGTTAGAAGAGGCTTTAAAATATCAATTACAGAGACTAGAGGCTTTTCAAAATATTTCTAAAAACATATATTCAAGACCTCTTGTTAATAGAGATGTATTTTATGGTGGGTCATCTGAAGGTCTCAAAGTTAAATATAATATTAATTATACTTCTAATTTATATGACTTACTAAAATCATATAGTCAAATACTTAAATCGAATGAACAGGTTAAACAATTAACTATTGAGTATTCAGAACTTTATTCAGTTGATCAAGCAGTTAAAAGATTAAAAGGTATTTTTGGAAATATTACAGAATGGACTAATTTTCTAAATGTAATTCCAAATTTAATTAAAGCTAATAAAACAATTAATAAATCAATTATCTCATCTAACTTTGTTGCTTCTTTAGAATTATCAAAAAATGGCTTTATTGATTTAAAACAAGATGAAAGTTTTGGTAATATTTATATAAAATTTAATCAAAATGGATAATAAAGATATTAAAATTTTAGAAGCAATATTATTTGCATCAGGAGAGCCACTTGATGAAAACGATTTAAAAGAAAAAGTTAAAGATACAAATAATATAAGTAAGCTACTACTAGAAATTAAAGATTTTTATAAAAATAGAGGTATAAATTTAATCAAAACCGGCAACAAATGGTCTTTTAGAACTGCAGAAGATCTCGCTGATGAATTAACTATTTTTAAAACACAGAAAAGAAAATTATCAAGAGCAGCACTAGAAACATTATCTATAATTGCATACCAACAACCAATAACAAGATCAGAAATTGAAAATATTAGAGGTGTTCAAATGGGTAGAGGCTCTCTAGATCATTTGATGGAAATAGGATGGGTACGTCCTTCAGGTAGGAAAAGTATACCTGGTAAACCTACTTTATGGTCTACCACAGATTTGTTTGTTGAACATTTTGGATTGAATAGTTTATCTGATTTGCCTAATAAAGAGGAGCTAAAGGCAAGTGGTTTTCTAGATAAACGTGCTGCGATTGCAACTATAAGCGATATTGCTAAAAATGATGAAAATTTACAAAGTAATGATAATTTAGAACAAGATGATGAAAATAATATCGATGATTTTATTCAAAATACTTAGTTAACTTATTACTTCTTGTTTTTTTCCCATAGTTTCCGTATAAGCCATTTATGACACCTAGTATTTGGCAATTATTAATTGTACTCGTTATAGTTCTACTTCTTTTCGGTAGAGGTAAGATACCTCAACTAATGGGTGATATGGCAAAAGGGATCAAATCATTCAAGAGAGGAATGTCTGACGAAGAAAAAAAAGAAGATAAAAATTTAGAGAATAAAAACGACGAAGAAAAGTAAATATAATGTTTACTTTTGGTTGGAGTGAAATTTTCTTAATTGGAATAATCGTTGTAGTAGTAATTGGCCCTAAAGATCTACCAAAATTCATTAAACAGGTCGGATCCCTTTCTAAATATATCAAAAAAATTTCAACAGAATTTAAATCTTCTTTAAATGAAATTGCAGACGAAGAAGAAATTAAAGAATTAGCAAAATCTGTTAAAGAAGTTAAAAAAATTAAAGATGGTATTAATATCAAAAAAAATTTTGAAAACGAAATTAAAGAAGTTCAGGAAACAGTTAAAATGACTGAGGATGAATTTTCAAATAAAAAATAATTTATAGATTTTATAATGGCAGAAGAAAAATTTGAAGAAATGTCTCTTATAGGACATCTTACTGAGTTACGAAAAAGACTTTTGTGGAGTTTTTTATATATTTTACTAATTTTTATTGTTTGTTTTTATTTTGCAGATGAATTATTTGCTTTTTTAGCTAGTCCTCTTGTGGAGTTATTTGATAAAGATAAAGGTCAAGGATTTATATATACTGCTTTACAAGAAGCTTTTTTTACAGAATTAAAAATAGCATTTTTCTTTGCTTTATTTTTTTCATTCCCATTAATTGCAATACAAATATGGAGATTTATTGCACCCGGATTATACAAAAAGGAGAAGAGAGCTTTTTTACCATACTTAGTTGCGACTCCAATTTTATTTTTTGCAGGTGGCTCAATGGTTTATTATATTATCGCACCTTTGGCATGGTCTTTTTTCTTATCATATCAAAATCTCGGATCTAGTGGAGTTCCTATTCGATTAGAAGCTAAAATGGGAGAATATTTATCTCTAATGATGAGATTTATTTTTGCTTTTGGTTTAGCATTTCAACTACCAGTTGTTTTATCTTTAATGGCAAGAGTAGGTATGGTTACTTATGAGTCTCTAAAAAAATTTAGAAAATATGCAATTGTGTTAGCATTTTTGTCGGCTGCTTTTCTAACACCGCCTGATCCATTTAGTCAAATTAGTTTAGCATTACCAATTATATTTTTATACGAAGTTTCAATTTATATTGCAAAACTAATTCAAAAAAATAAAGATAAGTAATGCATAATATTAATTTCATTAGAGAAAATCCTACTGAGTTTGACAACTATATGAAACAAAGGGGGGAAAAACCAATATCAAATAAAATTTTAGAACTAGATAAAGTTAAAAGAGAGACTCAGACTGTACTTCAGAACCTTTTAGCTGAAAGAAACTCTATTTCAAAAAGTATCGGTAAACTTAAAAGTGAAAATAAAGATGCTTCATCAGAAATGGGTAAAGTTGATGAAATTAAAAATAAAATTAATAATTTAAAGGAACTTGAGACAATTAAAGACGAGGAGCTAAAAACTATCCTCTCAAGACTTCCAAATATAGCTGATAAGACTGTACCTATAGGAAGCAATGAAGCAGACAATACAAAATATAGAGAATGGGGTGCAAAACCAGGATTTGATTTTAATCCTAAAACACATTTTGAATTAGGGGAAAATTTAGGTTTAATGAATTTTGAAACTGCATCTAAATTATCAGGATCCAGATTTGTATTATTAAAAAATCAACTTTCTAAACTGGAAAGAGCAATAGCAAATTTTATGTTAGATAAGCATACGAATGATAATGGTTACATTGAGATGCATGTTCCTTATTTAGTAAAAGCAGATACGTTATACGGGACCGGTCAATTACCTAAGTTTGCAGAAGACTTGTTTACCGCAGGTGATGACCACTGGCTAATACCCACAGCTGAAATTCCGTTGACCGCCCTGCATAGTAATGAAATACTAAATATTAATCAGCTCCCATTGCGTGTTACTTCTTATACACCATGTTTTAGATCTGAAGCAGGTGCAGCTGGAAAAGATACTAGAGGTATGCTTAGACAACATCAATTTACCAAAGTTGAATTAGTATCACTAGTGGAGCCAGAGCACTCAAATGATGAGCTTGAGAGAATGTTAAGTTGTGCTGAAGGAATTCTTCAAGACTTAAATCTTCACTATAGAGTAATGACTTTATGTACAGGTGATATGGGTTTTAATGCTAATAAAACTTATGACATAGAGGTATGGCTTCCCGGTGAAGATAAATATAGAGAAATATCAAGTTGTTCAAATTGCGGTGATTTTCAAGCTAGAAGAATGAATACTAGATATAAATTAGAAAATAAAAATGTTTTTGTTCATACACTTAATGGATCTGGGTTAGCAGTAGGAAGAACACTTATTGCTATTCTTGAAAATTATCAAATGAAAGATGGAAATATTAAAATTCCAGAAGTTTTGAAAAAATATTTCAATAATTCTGATACTCTTATCTAGTGCTTGATGTAAGAAAAATAAGATTGATACTTGAGTTACGAGAGTCTGGAATTAGTAATGCTGAAGTTCTCTCTGCAATAGAAAAAATTCCAAGAGAAAAGTTTATTAGTGAAGCTTACAGAAATCAAGCTTATGAAAATATAGCTTTACCAATTGAAAATAATCAAACAATTAGTCAACCCTACGTTGTAGCAAGGATGACTGAATTACTTGATGTTAAAAGTAACCACAAAGTGTTAGAAATAGGCACTGGTAGTGGATATCAGTGTGCAGTGTTATCAATCTTGGCACGACGTGTATATACGATTGAAAGAATTAAAAATTTACATGAAGGCTCCAATAATATTTTTGAAAAATTAAAATTAACTAATATTGTTTCAAAATATGAAGATGGTAATAATGGTTGGATTGAACAAATACCTTTTGATAGAATAATATTTACAGCAGCATCAAAAAAAATAAATAATGAAATTTTTTCTCATATTGAAAATGAAGGAATTATTGTTTGTCCTATTGTTAAAAATAATAAGCAAATACTTGTAAAATATATAAAACAAAATAATAAAATTATTTCTGAAGAATATGATGATGTTTTATTTGTTCCAAATCTTCAAGGTGTAGTATAGCTACTTTGAATATTTCGAATTTTATTTGAAGAATAAAAATAATATAAGATACCAATTATCCAATGAACAAGAGTTAATGCAATAAACATATAGATATAGTTTTCTTCTATAAAATTATTTACAAATAATATTACAATTATAGGTACTAATACAAACCTAAGTATGGCCATATACATTACTATTATTGCTTTTTTAAGCCCTTGGAATGAAGCATTAGAAATAAAGAAGAATGGAAAAGCGGGAAAACCTAGTGCGTATATTTTAAGATATATTGATCCATAGTAAATTACTTCTTTATCATCAGTAAATAATCTCATGGAATCTTCTGCAGTTATAAATAAAATTAATCCTGCTATAGTTAATATTAATACACCAGTAATCATAGCTTTATTGTAAGTTTCTAAAATTCTTTCATAGTTTTTAGCGCCAAAATTTTGACCCACAATTGCGGTTACTGCTGTACTTAATCCTAACAAGGGTAAGAAAAGCAGTTGTTCGTATCTTCCAGCTGAGGAAAAACCTGCAATTGCATCATTACCAAAACGACTGACAAAAAATAATAATATATATGATCCAAGAGCAATCATCATCAATCCTAATGCTGCTGGAATAGCCTGAAATGAAATTTCCTTAATTAAACTTAATTTGGGCATTAAATAATTATTTTTAAAATTTTCAAAAATCTCTGTTTTATAAATTTTATATAGTAAATATAACAGACCAATTATTTGAGATAGTATGGTAGCTATTGCTATTCCAGTTATACCCATTGGGGCAAATAATTCAAAATTAATTATTTTTCCTGTGATTAATATTGGATTTAAAATTATATTAAGAAAAAAACTAAAAATTAAAACATTTCTATAACTTTTAGTATCTCCTTGAGCAGATAAACAAGAATTACATATCATGAGTAAAAGAATTATGACTGATCCAAAATAAATTACGTTCATATATAATGATGAAAGTTTAAGGGTTTTTGGATCATCATTTATAGATTCTAAAATTATGTTTCCAAAATAAAGTCCAAATATAGTTATACCTAAGCCCACTAAAATTGTTACGACAAAAGATTGTGTAAATACATGACTTGCTTTTTTAATATTTTTTTCTCCTAAAGAATTTGCAACATTACTTGTTGTAGCTATGCTTAGCCCTATTCCAAGTGCAATAATTATAAAATATACAGGAAATGTTTGACCAATAGCTGCTAAAGCTGTTTCAGAAATCATTCTACCTGCAAAAATAGTATCAACTAAAGAATAAAGATTGTTAAATATAGTTCCAATTGAGGCTGGCAAAGCAATTTTTATAAATAGCTTGTAGATATCTTCATCAAGTAAATTAATTTTTTTCATATTTATAAATACCTTAATTTAAACCTAGTACTATTTTCATCTTGCTTTAAAATATTTTGAATTTCGTGCATTACCTCTTTGAGATTTTTTATTATGGATCTATTTGAAAAATTTATTAATAATAAGCCACTTCCTTGCATTCCAACATTGTCTCCATATTTCATAATAGGAACTTCAACATTGATAATATTACTTATACCTTTTTTTCTAATATTCTGAATAAAGGAATCATTTTCCAAAATATTTAAAACTGGATACCATATGATGATTTTAGATTTTGAAAATAAATTATCTATATTATTTAGTATCTCTTCTACCTTTTCAAAATCATCCTTTATTTCATATGATGGATCTATAAATACAAAATAATTCTTCTCATTATTAACTTTTTTAAAAATAAAATGAAATCCATCAGCATTTAAAATTTTACAATTTGTATATTTGTTTAAGTTTTTTTTTAATAATTCATATTCATTATTATGTAGTTCACAAAAAAATAATTTATCTTTTTCATTAGCTATGGACGAAATAAATACGGGTGATCCAGGATAAAAATTATTTTTTCCAGTAATTTTTGAAATAGTTGAAAGATAATTTTTAATTAAAATATTATTACCTTTGTAATTCTGTATCTTTTTAATTCCTTGTTTATATTCTTTATTTTTATCCATATACTTTGATATGTATTTGTAAATTCCATTACCCGAATGGGTATCAATATAACTTATTGAATTATTTACCTTTTTTTCAAGATTATATAAGTAAAGTATTATAATGTGTTTCATAACATCTGCATGATTTCCGGCATGATATCCGTGTTTATAGCTAAGCATAAAAATAAAAAAAATTGTTGAAATTAATTTCTTATTAGTTATTTAAAGTATTAAATTAATCAATATACAATATTAATATAAGTTAAATAAATTTAATCCCCCAACAATAAACAAGGAGAATACAATATGCCAAGTGGTAAAATTAAATGGTTTAATCCGACCAAAGGTTATGGATTTATAGAAAATGATGATGGAGGAAAAGATGTTTTTCTTCATGTCTCAGCTTTAGAAGCTGCTGGTATTGATACTTTAGAAGAAGGTATGCCAGTTGAATTTGAAATCGGTGAAAACCGTGGAAAAGAAAACGCTGTTAATATCAAGAAAAAATAATATTTAATTGAATTCAAACAAACTTTTAGAATGGATTGGCGTAACAACAGCCATCCTTTATTCCCTTCTAGTTGCATTTAACATTGGATTAGAATTTATTGGCTTTTCATTATTATTGCTATCAGCATTATTAATCGGAGTCTGGGCTTATAAATTAAAACACAATGGAATATTGTTTTTACAATTCTTCTACGCTGGTGCAGGTATAATAGGAATGTATAGATGGTTTGGATAAAAATATTTTTTTTATTTATACTTTTACATTCTTCAATTGCATATTCTACTGAATTAAATGAAGAAGAAGAAATGTACTTTAATTTTGTTGATTTAAATAATGATGGAGTTATTTCTTATGAAGAAATTGAACAATCAATAAATCTACTCTTTCAAATTATAGATCTGAATCAGGATAATAAAATTTCTCAAAATGAGATAAATGAATTAAAAGGTATAATTGATTCTTTAAAATGAGTATTTGGGGAAGAGTTATAGGCGGAGCAGCAGGATTTGCTTTAGGCGGACCTATAGGAGCTATATTAGGTGTAATGGCTGGTGGCGCTTTTGACAGAAGATCTAAATCAAAATCATCATTTAACTTTAATCGAATAAATAATAATCAAAAACAACAAATTTTTACATTAAGTTTTATTATTTTAGCTGCAAAATTAGCTAAGTCAGATGGAATTGTATCAGATGATGAAATTAGGGCATTTAAAGAAAAATTTAAAGTCCCAAAATCTGAAATTTCTAAAGTTGCAAAAATATTCAATGAGGCAAAAAAAGATACGTATGGTTATAAACAAATAGCAAATCAAGTAGGGGATTTATTTTCCGCTAATAAAATTTTATTGGAAGAATTATTAAATAATTTATTTTATATTGCTGCATCTGATGGAAAGGTATCTATTAGCGAAATAGATTTTTTAAGATCAATTTCTAAATCGTTTAAATTTAGTGAAAAAGATTTCCAAAGAATTTTCCAATCAAATTTAAAAAACAGTGAATCTGACCCTTACAAAATATTGGGTGTGAATAGATCGAGCACTGATAATGAGATAAGAAAAAAATGGATAAAATTAAATAAAGAACATCACCCAGATAATTTAATTGCAAAAGGTATGCCGAAAGAATTTATTAAACAATCTAATAAAGAGTTAGCGGCTATTAATATTGCTTATGATAAAATTAAAGAAATTAGAGGAATTTCTTGATACCTAAAGATTTATCTGTCGATAATATTAGTAAAATTTATAAAAAAATTAGACCATTTATTAATCAAACACCTTTTTTAAAGTGTTCTGATGATATTGATAATTATTTTTCTACTAATTTATTTTTTAAATGCGAATTTTTACAAAAATCTGGTTCATTTAAGGCAAGAGGTGCTATTAATAATATAATTTCTCAAGATCAGAATAAATTTAACAAAGGAATTACAGCAGTTAGTGCTGGAAATCATGCAATCGCTGCTTCATTTGTGGCCAATCAATTTAAATTGAAAAATAAAATTTTCCTATACGAAAGTGCAAATAAATATAGAGTTCAAACTTGTAAAAATTATGGTGCTAACATTATTTTTACAAACCCAAAACAAGCTTTTCTTGATGCTGAAAATGCTAAAAATGAAGGTTACTATTTTATTCACCCTTTTGACGGGCCATTGACATTACAAGGTAGTGCTACCTTGGGGTTAGAAATTGTAGAATATTTAAAATCAATTAATACTAAAATTGACAATTTATTAATTTCAGTTGGAGGAGGGGGATTGATAAGTGGTGTTTCATCGTATGTAAAACAATTTTATCCAAAGATTAAAATTATTGGTGTTGAACCTGAAAATGCTAATGGTTTAAATCAAAGTTTTAGAGCTAAAAAACCACTAAATAATATTAATGTAAATAGTATTGCTGACAGCCTTTCAGCACCTTTACATATGGAATATTCTTTTAATGTAGCAAAAGAAGTAATTGATGAAATGGTAACCGTTTCTGATGATCAAATGAAAAAATTTATGGTTTTTTGTTATAAAAAATTTAAGTTATTTCTTGAACCCGCATGTGTTGCTGGTCTTGCTGCTTTAAAATATAAAATCAATAATAAGCTTATTGGCAAAAATACAATGGTGATATTGTGTGGCTCAAATATTGATAAAAAAACATGGTCAGATTTAACTAATTAATCTGGAAAATATAAAATACCACCACTTAAATTTTTTTTCACACCTGTAGTATTTATATTACTTATTTCTAAATTTTTAAATGATCTCATGCCAATATACGCAAACATTTGAGCTTCTACTAAATCACCATTTATTTTATATTTATCAATAAGTTCAATTTTTTTATTCAGTTTATTTTTTAATATTTCTTTGAGTAATTTATTTTTTCTGCCTCCTCCAGTAAGTAAAATTCTTTCAATCTTAAATTTTTTATTTTTTAATAATTCTTTAAATCCAATATAAGTCATGTAGTTAGCAGTCATTAGCGCATCATATTTGTTCAATTTAATTAGCTTATTAAAATAATTTCTAAAATAATTTCTATCTAATGATTTTGGGAACTTTTTCTTAAAGAATTTATCTTTTTTGAATTTTTCAATTAATTTATTATCAATCTTACCTTTTCTTGCATAATTTCCATCATTATCAAATTTTTTTTTAAAAAAATAATTGCAAAGATCATCACTTAAGCAATTTGCAGGCCCTATGTCCGATGATAATAATGTTCTTGAAATTACAGTTGAAAAATTTGCTATACCTCCAAGGTTCACTATAATTACTTTTTCCTTAAATTTTTGTATTAAAAACTTATGATAATATGACCCAATTGGAGCTCCCTGACCACCATTTTTAATATCATTATCTCTTAAATTACTTATAGTTTTAACTTTTAGATTTTTTGCAATTTTGTTTCCATTCCCTAATTGTATAGATATTTTATTTGATGGGTCGTGGTAAACAGTCTGTCCACTAATTGATATTAAATCAATATTTTTTTTATTAATTTTATTTTGTTTTAGAAATAAAATTATTTTTTTTTCTAAAATATCTGTAACGTAATCATCTTTTTTTAAAAAATATTCTTTAATTTTATTATTAGTTTTTGGTTTATTTAATATCAGATTGTTTATTATTTTTTGATAATTTTGATCAAATTTATATGATTTTTCACATTTAATTTTTACAAAATCAGTCCCATTTGTATTAATCAAACTTATATCAACGCCATCCATTGAAGTACCTGTCATAACTCCTAAGACATTAAGTTTTGATTTTTTACTCATTTTTAATCAAATTTAATTTTGCACATTTTATTAACAAACATATCAACAAAAAAAGATTATTAATTTTTAAAAATACATTTTTTTATTGATTGATAAATAATAAATAGATAAATTATTTTTAATTATTACACGCAAAGGTAATAATCAATTTAATAAGAGGAAACGATTATTAAATTGTATCGGGAGGAAATGCACGATACACAAAAGGGACCTAGCTTGCTGGGTCCTTTTTTTTTGTTTTATGGACAAATCTAATAAATAAAGTATCAGGCATTTCATAATGATAACAAATTATGAAAGAATCTTAAATATTATTTTAGATGATCTTATACCATTAACAAAAATTTCTATTAATGAAGGAAATAAAATATTTGGCGGATTTATTGTTAAAAAATCTGACCTAAGTCTTGTTTGTCTAGGTACAAACCAGGAAATCAAAAATCCTTTATTTCATGGGGAAATTTCAACTCTTTTTAATTTATTTGAAAAAAAACTGTTTAATACAAAAGATTATTATTTCATAAGTACACATCAGCCTTGTTCTATGTGTTTATCAGCTATAACCTGGGCCGGATTTGATAATTTTTATTATTTTTTTTCTTATACTGACACAAAAGAAGGTTTTCATATTCCGCACGATCTTAAAATTTTGACAGAGGTGTTTAAGATCAAAGATGGTAAATACAATATTAATAATGATTATTGGGAGAGTTACTCAATTTTATCAGAAATTAAAAGATTAGGCATAGAGGACTCATTATTAGATAAAATTTATCAGATCAAAGAAGAGTACCAAAAAATGTCAGAAATTTATCAAAAATCAAAAATCGATAATAAAATACCTCTAAATTAATTGTTAAAATATAAAAAAAAGTATACAAATAATTAACGGGAGATACTGAAATTTCAGAGCCGAAGGAGCAACGACCCGGAAACTCTCAGGCACAATGGACCGTTAAAAAAAAACTCTGGAAAAGAGCATTTAGCTCTACCGAAGGTGAAAAGCTCTCAGGTAAAAAGACAGAGGGGTAGCTTGGAGAATTTATTTGAACCAGTTGCCGATAGACATTCCGCTGAAAAATTTTCATCAAAATAATGGTGCAAAGATATTGCCATTTGCAGGTTTTAATATGCCTATTAATTATAAAACTGGAATAATTAATGAACACAAAAACGTTAGAAATCATTCTGGTATTTTTGATGTTAGTCATATGGGGCAAATTTTAATAGAAAATAATGAATCTTATTTACATAAATTAGAAAAATATATTCCATTACAATTAAAAAAATTAACTAAAAATAGATCGCATTATTCATTTTTGCTCAATAAAGATGGAGGTGTTATTGATGATCTAATTATTTCAAATATTGATATTAAAGATAAGTCATATTTGTATATTGTTTATAATGCATCTCGAAAAAAAGAAGACGAAGAAATATTTATTTCTTGTGCTCCTAATGCAGAAAAAATTTATGAAAAAAATTGTTTATTCGCAATCCAAGGACCTGATTCTATTAATGTTTTAAAAAATATTATTGATATTCCAAATAATATGAATTTTTTTGATATTTTAATAAGTAAATACGATAACAATGAAATAATAGTAAGTAGATCAGGTTATACCGGTGAAGATGGTTTTGAACTTTCTATTCCAAATGAAAGTGCAGAAAATTTAATTAATCTTTTACTTAAAAATGAAAATACAATGCTTTGTGGGTTAGGTTCTAGAGATTCATTAAGACTCGAAGCTGGATTAAGTTTATATGGTCATGAATTAAGTGAAAAAATTACACCAATTGAAGCTGGTTTATCATGGGCTTTAGACAAAGAAAGATTAGAAGATGAAAATTTAAATGGAAATAAAGTTTTATCCGATCAATTAAAAAATAAACTATCTAATAAAAAAATAGGTTTAATTTCTACCAGTAAATCAATGTTAAGAGATGGAATGACATTATTCGATAACAATAATAATGAAATTGGCAAAATCACAAGTGGATGTTTTTCTCCAAATCTAAACAAATCTATTGCTATTGGTTATATAATATCTGAATTCAATACTGATAATCCAATTTTTTGTGAAATTAGAAAAAAATTCGAATTAGTAAAGATTAATAATCTACCTTTTGTAAAAAAAAATTATAAAAAAAATGGGAGCATATATGAGTGAAAAAAAATACACAAAAGATCATGAATGGGTTTCAATTGAAAATGAAATTGCTACAATTGGTATTAGCAATCATGCCCAAGAATCTCTTGGAGATATTGTATTTATTGAATTACCATCAGTTGGAAATTCGGTAAAAGCAAAAGATGAAATATGCGTCGTTGAATCTGTAAAAGCAGCTTCTGATATTTATGCTCCAATAGATGGTGAAATAATTGAAGTTAATAATAATCTAGAAAATGATGCTGCTATTATTAATAAAGATGCAGAAAATGAGGGATGGATTTTTAAAATGAAAATTTCTGATTCAAGTCAATATTCTGAACTTATGTCAGAAGATGAGTATAAACAATTTTTGGAACAATAGATGATTGAAATAGATAAATTTGTTAGCAGACATATAGGGCCAAGAAATGAAGATATTGAAGAAATGCTCAAATTAATAAATTGCTCTTCATTAGATGAATTAATTGAAAAAACTGTACCTAATCATATCATTTTTAAAGATAAACTTAAATTTAGACCTGGTATGTCTGAGGAGTTTAATAAAATTAATACTCAACTTTTATCTTTAAAAAATAATTTCAAAAAAAACTTATATTGGTATGGGTTATTATAATACCATTACACCTAGTGTTATTTTAAGAAATATTCTTGAAAATCCGGGATGGTATACTGCTTATACACCTTATCAACCAGAAGTAAGTCAGGGTAGGTTGGAAATGTTAATGAACTTTCAACAAATGATAATTGATTTGACTGGAATGGATATTGCAAATGCATCATTACTTGATGAAAGTACTGCGGCAGCTGAGGCTATGATGATGGCTTTTAAAATTAAAAAAAGTGCAAAATTTACTTTTTGTGTTCAAAATACATGTCATCCACAAACACTATCTGTTTTAAAAACAAGAGCTAAGCCTTTAGGTATAAAAATTATATTTGATAATCCAGATAATGATACATTTGGTTGTTTAATTCAAAATCCAGATACATACGGAGAAATTGCAAATCTCAAAGATTTAATAAATATAAATAAATCACACGATGCGTTATCAATCATAGCAGCTGATATAATGAGTTTGGTCGTTATGAAATCACCAAAAGATTTTGGTGCTGATATAGTTGTTGGGAGTACGCAAAGGTTTGGAGTTCCGATGGGTCTGGGAGGCCCTCACGCAGCATATTTTGCAACATTAGATGAATACAAAAGAATGATACCTGGAAGACTAATTGGTGTTTCAGTTGATCGTACTAATAAAAGATCTTATAGAATGGCTCTTCAAACGCGTGAGCAACATATTAGAAGGGAAAAAGCTACAAGTAATATATGTACTGCACAGGCCTTATTAGCAATTATATCTGCTTCATATGCAATATATCATGGCCCAACTAGATTAAAAAATATTGCTAATGATATTCACTATAAGTCTAGATATCTAAAAAAATCATTAGAGATATTAAATTTTGATGTAAAATCTAAAAATTATTTTGATACCTTATTAGTAAAAGATTCAAAATCAAAATACTGGGTAAATAAATCTATAGATAATGGTATCAATTTTAGATTTGTAAATGATGATTATTTTACAATTTCCTTAGATGAAACTACATCACTTCAAGATGTAGATAATTTAATTAAATTTTTTAATGAAAATAATATTGAAATATATGCTGAAGAGATCGAGGGTAAAATTGAAAATTCAATTTTCAAAAGTGATTTAGAAAGAAAAGACAATATCTTAACTCATCCAGTATTTAATATCTATCATTCTGAAACAGAAATGATGAGATATTTAAAAAAACTAGAAAACAAAGACGTGGCTTTAAATAGATCAATGATACCTCTTGGATCTTGTACCATGAAATTAAATGCGGCATCTGAAATGCTTCCAATTACTTTACCAGGTTTTTCAAATGCACATCCATTCTTAGAGCCCCATCAACGTGAGGGATATAATGAAATGATGAGTGAATTAATATCTATGTTAAAAGATATTACTGGTTTTGATGCAGTTTCACTTCAACCTAATGCAGGAGCACAAGGTGAGTTTGCTGGTTTATTAGCTATTCAAAAATACCATGAAAAAAATTCAGATACTAAAAGAAACATTTGTATAATTCCAAAAAGTGCTCATGGAACCAATCCAGCCAGTGCACAGATGTGTGGTATGGATATTTTAATAGTAAACTGTGATGATAAAGGTAACGTTGACTTAACTCACTTAGATAAAAAAATTGAAGAAGCAGGAGATAAATTATCTGCTTTAATGATTACATACCCATCAACACATGGTGTATTTGAAGAAAGTATTGTTGAGATTTGTAAAAAAATTCATGATGCTGGAGGACAAGTGTATCTTGATGGCGCTAATTATAATGCAATGGTTGGTGTAGCTAAACCAGGTAAATTTGGACCTGATGTATGTCATATGAATCTGCATAAGACATTTTGTATACCTCATGGAGGAGGTGGGCCTGGAGTTGGAGCTATAGGATTAAAAAAACATTTATCAGATTTTGCTCCTGGACACCCCATGTTTAAAAATGAAATTGGTTTAACAACTCAAGAGGCAGTTTCTGCAGCTCCTTGGGGTAGCGCATCTATTTTGCCTATTTCATATTCCTATATTTCTATGATGGGTGATGATGGTTTAAAATTAGCAACTCAAGTTGCAATTTTAAATGCTAATTATATTAAAGAAAGATTAAAAAATTATTATCCTATTTTATATACTGGTAAGAATAATATGGTGGCACACGAATTTATTATTGATATTAGACCATTTAAACAAGAATTAAATATTTCAGACGAAGATATTGCTAAAAGACTAATCGATTATGGATTTCATGCGCCCACAATGTCTTTTCCTGTTCCCGGCACTCTGATGATTGAGCCTACTGAAAGTGAATCAAAGGAGGAACTAGATAGATTTTGTGAGGCAATGATTTCTATTCACAATGAAATTACTATGATTAGAGATGGTAAATTTGATAAAGTAGACAATCCTATAAAAAATGCCCCTCATACCATTGAAGAAGTATCTTCTGACAATTGGGATCACAAATATTCCCGAAAAGATGCTGCCTACCCGCATGCTTATTTGATAAATAATAAATACTGGAGTCCAGTTAGTAGAATTGATAATGTATACGGTGATAGAAATTTATTTTGTGTTTGTCCTCCAATTGATGAATATGAAGAGGTTAAAACAGGATAATTGCTATTTATCAATTATTTAAAATATTAATTTAATAATAAGTATGATTTATATTAATCTTATTTTAGTTTTTTTAGTGCTTGTCGCAATACATGAGTATGGTCATTATATAGTTGCGAGATTGTTTAAAGCTGAAGTTACTGATTTCTCAATTGGATTTGGTAAGCCCCTTTTAAAATATACAGATAGAAATGGCACTACGTGGAAATTATCTCCAATTCCATTGGGTGGATATGTTAAAATCAAAGGTCTTGATAATATATTTTCTCCAAACCCTAATGATGAACTAGGATCCTTTCAATCCCTTACACTTTTTCAAAAGATATTAGTACTTTTGGCAGGAAGTATTTTTAATATTCTTAGTGCCTGGTTTGCTCTTTTCTGCATATTTTTCTTTTTTGGAATTGTTAGCTTAATGCCAATTATTGGATCAGTTAGTGAAAATTCATCAGCATTTGAAAATGATCTTAGAGAAGGAGATAGAATACTTGAAATAAATAATATTAGTATTGAAGAGTTTTCTGATATCCCAAAAGCAATTGCAAATAACCAAAGTATAAATATCTTGGTAGAAAGAAATAATCAGATAATCGAAAAAAAATTTGATCTAAAATTTAATGAAGAATTAAATAGGTACATCATCGGAATATCTTCACCTGAAAATCCTATTATTGATAAGTATAATTTAATTGATTCAATTAAAAACTCATCTTTATTTATACCTACATATTATGCTGCTTCTTTTGCATTTCTTCAACAATCTTATAAAGAAAATACATTAGGAGATCAGTTAGCTGGACCAATAGGGATCGTTAAAAATGCTGATCAAATGATGCTAGATCAGGTTAGAGGAGTTCTATTTTTATTTATTATTATTTCTTTGTTTGTGGGGTTATTTAATTTGCTTCCTATTCCTCTTTTAGATGGTGGTCATATAATGTATTTTATTATTAGAAGAATTTTTTCAAACTCTCTTCCTGAGTTTATTACAAGAGTTTATTTGGCTGTGGGGATAACAATAATATCTTTTCTCTTTATAGTTGTGACTTACAACGATATTTTTTATAAATAAATATTATTGGGAGATAAAATGACAAATTTTGAAAAAGTAAAAGAATTTATGACAACTTTTGGTCAAGAAGTAAAAACTAGTGCCGAATTTCCAGAAAATAGAATTGTTGAATTAAGAAAAAAATTGATTGATGAAGAATTTAATGAATTAAAAGATGCAATTAATGATAATGATATCGTTGAAGTTGCTGATGCATTAACTGATATTTTAGTTGTAACATACGGTGCCGGTGCTGCTTTTGGTATAGATCTAGATAAATGTTTTAACGAAGTTCATCGTAGTAATATGAGCAAACTTTCAGAGGAAGGCAAGCCAATTTATAATGAATTTGGTAAGGTTATGAAGGGTCCTAATTATTCACCTCCAGATTTGAAAAAAATAATTTAAATATTTTTTAGAGCATCATCTAAAGATTTCTTTAAGTCTGAAATATCTTCAATCCCAATTGAAAGTCTTATTAGTGTATCAGAAATTCCTAATTCATCTCTAATTTTTTTATCTATTGATGCATGTGTCATTATAGCTGGATGCTCAATTAAACTTTCAACACCACCCAAACTTTCTGCCAGAGTAAATATTTGAATTGTTTCAAGAAATTTTTTTGCTGAATTAATATCACCCATTAATTCAATTGATAATATTCCTCCAAATCCAGTCATTTGCTTTTTTGCAATTTCATAACTAGGGTTATTTTCCAATCCAGGATAAAAAACGTTTTTAATTTTAGGATGTTTTAATAAATAATTAGCAATTTCTAAGGCGTTATTATTGTGCCTCTCCATTCTTACTGCAAGTGTCTTAATTGATCGAATAAGTAAATAGCAATCGAAGGGACTGGGAACAGCGCCAACTGCATTTTGAATATATTTAATTTTATCAGCTAAAATTTTATTATCATTTATAATTAATGCGCCACCAATTATGTCAGAATGCCCACCAAGGTATTTAGTTGACGAATGTATAATAACATCAGCTCCATTGTTTAATGGTTGCTGATTGTAGGGTGATGCAAAAGTATTATCACAAACAACAATAATATTATCATCCTTTAGGCTTTCTCTAATTTTTTTTATATCTATAATTTTTAATAATGGGTTAGAGGGTGTCTCAACCCAAATCATTTTGGTATTTTCTTTTAGATGACCTTGCCAATTATTTTCTTTACTAAGATCGGCATATGTTACTTCCACATCTTGATTTACTGTTTTGATTTTGTCAAAAATTCTTCTTGTTCCACCATAAACATCATCGCTACAAATAATTGAATAATTTTTACCTAAAGCATCTGATAATGCAGAAATTGCAGCCATTCCTGAGCTAAAAGCATAAGCAAATTTACCATCTTCTAATTCAACTAATAACTTTTCTAATATATCTCTTGTTGGGTTTCCTGTTCTTGCATATTCATAAGTAAAGTCACCAGGAGAATTTTGCTTAAAAGTCGATGAAAGATGAATAGGGGGCATTACTGCACCTGTAGTTTCATCAGCGCCATGACCTGAATGAATTACTTTAGAATTAAATTTTTTATCTTTAGTATTCATAATTACATCCAATCAGCATAAGGTAAATTTCTGGATAATAAGTATTCTTTATTAAACATTTTATCATAATATTTATTTGCATCATCACAAAGTATTGTTACTATTTTTTTACCTGTACCCATTGATTTTGCCAATTTTACTGCACCACATATATTTACCCCAGAACTTAATCCTAGAAATAATCCATCTGTTTTCATAATTTTAAATAGCATTTCCATACATTCTTGATCAGAAACATAAAAAGATTGATCTACATTACAATTTTCTAAATTTTTTGTTACTCTAGCCTGTCCGATCCCCTCTGTTATGGATTCTTCACCTTTTTTTTCTGGTTTACCATTAGTAAAATAATTAAACATTGATGATCCTTGTGAGTCTGTACAAGCGATAATAATATCTTTATTTTTTGATTTTAACCCAACACTAACACCAGTTAAAGTTCCTCCAGTTCCAATTGCACATGTGAAACCATCTATTTTACCATCTGTTTGTTTAAATATTTCTGCAGATGTTGTTTTCTCATGAAACTTGTAGTTTGCTAAATTTTCAAACTGACCAGCCCAAAAAGTTTTTTTACCTGTTTGTTTTTCAATATCTTTAGCTAATTGCTTTGAGACTTTTTGATAATTTCCAGGATCGGAATATGGTTTTGCATCAACTAAATGAAGCTTTGCTCCCATATTTTTAAGTATATCTCTTTTAGATTGAACGGTTATGTTAGGCATTACAATTTCTAGATTATAATTTTTTGCATTACAAACTAATGCTAAGCCTATACCTGTGTTCCCAAAAGTGCCTTCAACGACAGTTCCACCTGGTTCCAATAATTTTTTTTCTTCTGCATCCTCGATAATACCAAGTGCTGTTCTATCTTTTACTGAACCAGCTGGATTCATAAATTCAGCCTTACCATATATTTCACAACCTGAAATTTCTGAGGGGTATTTTAATTTTATTAAAGGAGTGTTACCAATTAATTCAGTAACATTATTTGTTATCATCAATATCTCTTACACCATATGGGTTGAATGATGTATCTTTATTAATATTAATGTTTTTAACAGGATTACCTACCATTGTTGCATAAGGAGGAACATCTTTTAATACCACAGTATTAGCTCCAACTCTTGCGCAACTTCCAATATTAATTGGACCAAGAATACTTGCACCACAACCAATAATTACATTATCCTCAATTGTTGGATGTCTTTTTGTATCTCTTTGATCTTTCGAATTTTCAGCAGGACTGATACCTCCTAATGTTACGCCATGATAAAGTGTAACATTATCACCGATTTCACTTGTTTCACCAATTACAGTTCCCATCCCATGATCTATAAAAAGATTTTTACCTATCTTTGCAGCTGGGTGAATTTCAATTCCAGTTAAGAAACGACTAAATTGAGATATTATTCTTGCAAGAGTGTACAAATTTAAATTCCATAATTGATTTGCTATTTTATGAAAAAAAACAGATTTTACACCAGGATAAGTTAATATTATGCTTAGTTTACTTCTAGCTGCAGGATCTCTTTTAATTATTGATTCTAAATAACTATCCATCATGTGAATAAGTAGTCATTAAAATCTTTATTTCAATCACCTTAATTCTCTTTTAAGCTCTTAAATTTAATAAAAAACGTAGGTTATATATTAAAAAGTACAACACTTATCGAGTGCGGTGGTAGTATTAAAAATCCTTTACTTGTTTTTAAGGAATTTTTTTTGATCTTAACCCTTGAAGTGTTTTCATAAGTATTAAGGTCAACTTTATTAGATCCTTCAATACAATAATTTTCAGCAATCCTATCTAGATATGGAACTTTTAAAAGTATTTTCTCTGAACTTGATTTATTAACTACAGACATACACATATGTTTTCCATTCATTGTTACTGCAGAGTCAATGAGTTTATTATTTTTATATTCAGGCTGTTTACCTAATTTAAAAGAAACAAAATTTGAAGAATTAACAACTGATTTTAAAATTTTACCTTTATGAAATTTTGTATAAAGTTCTAAAACAAGTGTTGTTGGAGTTTTCCAAATTTTCTTTTTTTCTATTCGGTAATTACCCATTACATTTATCAAATGATAAATGCCAGTGTTGGTTATTATATCCCCTCTATTTATACATGCGTTAAGAAGTGAAGCAGCATAAATTGCATCAGCAATATTATAATTCTCAATAAAATAAGGTGGAGTTGCTTCTACATAAGTGTTCCATTCATCAAAAGCTATTTTAATATTCTTATTGGAATATTTTTTTATTTCTCTTATCGTTCTATCTAACATTAATCTTACTTCTGTTGCGGCAGCAACCGTTGGAATATAACGTGTTTTATAATCTGGATGTTTTTTATCTTTCTCGGTTCTTATAGAATAATAATGGACACTCAATTCATCAATTTTTTCTTTAATATTTTTTAATACATACTCATTCCAATGACCAAAATGATCTGAACAGGCACCAACTGCAATAAATCGTAATTTTTTATTTAATTTTTTTAACTCTTTTACAAAAGAATTATATTTATTTGCATAAGTAATTGGATCTGTATGACCAATTTGCCATCCTCCAAACATTTCATTCCCTATGAATATCGTTTGCAATTCATAAGGATTTTTTCTACCGTTTTTATATCTTAATTTTCCATATTTTGTATTAATTGAACCAATCATATACTCGATCCAATTTTTTGCCTGTTCGATAGTACCATCACCAGTATTGATTGTAATCATTGGTTCGCTTCCAATATATTCACACCATTTCATAAATTCATCTGTACCTACATCGTTATACTCCCATTGATACCAAGCATGATCGTAGTAGGGAAGGCGATAATCTTTTTTTCCAACTCCATTCTGCCAATTATAACCTGAAAGAAAATTCCCTCCAGGCCAACGAATATAACTTGGCTTCCATTCTTTAATCATTTCTGTGATATCTTTTCTAAATCCAAAAATTGTATTTTTTGGCATTAATGAACAGTTTGCAATAAAAATTGTTCCAGACTTAATAGAGATAGATAGGGTTTTGAGGCTATTACTTTTTTTAAAAGTAAATGTTTTTTTAATTTTTTTCCAATTTTTATTTGCATTAAATGTAAAATTTATTTCTCCAATATTTATAAATACTTTCTGATTTTCACCTTTGAAATAAATACTGAATTCGTATTCATCTTTTGAGTCGATAATATTAATCTTTTGCTTAATACCTCTTTGTATTTTTGATTTTTCTCGAATAGTAATTTGTTGGGATTGTTTGCCACTCCCGTATCTACTAATAATCTCTTCACCTTTTACAATATATTCTGAGTTAGAATGTGCGTACATAACATGTTTTGCAGAAGCGTTATAACCTTTCCAAGGCTGTACAATGCCAAAATCTAAATGATCATTTTCTAAACCATTGTTCCAAACTAATTTATCAGGACCACAAAATTTTCTATTTTCTACTACTTCTGCCCAAATTCCATTTCTATAAATTGCATCTCCAATATGTTCTAGATTAGTTCCAAACATATGTTTTGAAAGTCTTGATAGTATATTATTTTTTGAAAAAGAAATTGTTGCAATATTTTTATTCATTCATTGCCCATATTTTATCACTGGGTAAATGAACATAAATTGTATCATCTGTTTTTATGTCTTGTAATCCTACAGATTGTAATGAGCATTCTAATTCTAAATCGTTTACTATAATTTTGTATCTAGTATGAGTTCCTGAAAATATAACTGATTTAATTAAGCCTTTGAATGAATTATTATTGAAATCATTATTTTTACTTAACTTTATATTTTCGGGTCTAATAGTTATTATATTATCTTCGTTTAAATCTGTATAATTTTCACCTTTGTAATGAATTGTTCCAATATTAGTAGATAGATTATCATTATGTTTCTTTGCATTAATAAAATTAACTCCACCAAAAAATTTTGCAGCTTTTATATTTTTTGGTTTTTCATAATAATTTTTTGGAGAAGTAAAATTTTGTAATTCGCCATCAAAAATTAAAGCTATCTTATCTGCTAGAAGAACCGCTTCTTCTTGATCATGTGTTACAAATATTGTTGTTACTTTTAATTTTTGTTGAATAGTCACAATTAAATCTCGCATTTCATCTCTTAAATGTGCGTCAAGATTACTTAATGGTTCGTCTAGAAGCAATATTCTAGGATTAGAAATCAATGCTCTGGCTAGCGCAACTCTTTGTTGTTGACCTCCAGAAAGCTGTTTTGGCTTTCTTAATCCAATATCTGGTAATTTTACCAGTTCTAACATTTCTTTAACTTTTTGATCTATTATATTTTTATCTACACCTTTCATTTTTAATGCAAATCCAACATTTTCATTTACATTCATATAAGGGAACAAAAGATAATTTTGGAAAACCATAACTACCCCTCTTTTTTCAGTTGGAATTTTTAATAGTGATTGTTCATCAAGAATAATATCCCCACTATCAGGTTGAAACAATCCTGTGATCATTTTCAAAATAGTTGTTTTACCACAACCTGAAGGTCCGAGAAATGCAACAAGTTCTCCACTTTCAATATCTAAATTTACATTATTTACTGCTGGTCTATCCATGCTAGGAAAACTTTTGATTAAATTTTTAATATTTAGTTTACTCATTGTTATATTTTCCCAAATCCACTAGTAGCTCCAGATTCACCAGAAACAAATTTGGACGTAAAAAATAATATCAATATAGCAGGAAAAATAAATATAATTGATATTGCAGCTGTTAAAGCTGGATTCCCTGATGAAGCAGTAGAAAAAACCAGGAGTGGTAGTGTCATAACTTTTCCCGCACCAATTAAAAATGTTAAAAGATACTGACTCCATGAAACTAAAAATGCAAATAATGCCGCAACAACCATACCTGGAGCTATAGCAGGTAAAGTAATTAATAAAAATGTTCTAGTTTTATTTGCCCCTAAAGTTCTTGCTTGATGTTCAAAGTCAGGGTTATAGTTTGCAAATATTCCAGTCATAGTAAGAACTACGTATGGCATAATAGGTACTAAATGCACTAAACATACTCCAAAATAATTACCTGAAAAACCCCATGATATAAAATTGATATTCAGCCCTAAAACAAAAGCTATTGGAGGAAGTATAGTGGGCGAGACCATTATAAAAATAATTAATTTTTTAAATCTAAAATTTAATAAACCCAGAACTCTTGCAGCCGGTAATGCAATTATTATTGAAACAATTGTCACTAAGAAACCAATACTTAAACTATTTAATAATGCTTTGATAACTGCAGGATTAGAAGCCCAAAGATCTATAAAGCCTTCGAAAGTTCTTTGACCAGGTTTAGGTATTAATTTTAATCTTACCCATGCTTGTAGACTTAACTCTTTTGGAATAACTTGAGGATAAAACCATCTAAAAGAAAATGCATTAATAAAGAAGGCTATAAGAGGTAATATTAAAATAATTGCACCTAAATAAATTGCATATATATTTATTTTTTTTAAATTATTATTCATTAATCCTTCCTAATTTTTGCCTGAGTTAACCAAAAATAAAATACAACTAAAATCATTACTATTATTGCAATAATAATGCTTAATGCCATCCCTTCACTTCTTGCATTAAGATCAGGGTTCAAGAAAAATTCAAATGCCATAACAGGTAACATTTGAGGATAAATTACACCTAGCAAGGCTGGAACTTCATATGCACCAAAACTAAAAGCAAATACTATTATTGATGCAGAAAATAGATTTGGCATAACTAAGGGTAAAATAACATATCGAAATCTTTGCCATCTATTTGCACCTAAGCTTTGAGCAAGTTCTTCAAAATTTTCTCCTAAAGATTGTAATACTGACATTAAAATTATAAAAAAGAATGCTGCTTCTTTCCAAATATAAGCAAGAATAATACCTAAACCATATTTATCTTTAACTAATACGGGAAAATCTCCTGGACTCCCAATTAATCCAATTTGAGATGCGAAACGAGCTAATAAACCACTTTGAGAAAATACGAATATAATGCCAACTGCTACAACTAAATGAGGCATTGGCAAGTTTAATGAATATATAAAATTACAAATTGTTTTTGCAAAAAATGTTTTTCTTATTGCTAGAGCACCAAACAAAGCAAAAACTGCTGCTAAAAAAGTACTAGCAAAACTTACCCATAAATTTAATCCTAAGCCAGTCCAAAATAATTTTGCATATCTTTCGGAAAACATAACATTGTAATACGCTGAAAAATTTATTTCATATTTTCCAATTGCTGGTTGGTACCCTAAACTTTGTAAAAATCCATAAAAAATTCCTCCAAAAAAAAGAGTAAAAATAATTAAAAGGGGCGGAGTTAAAGATAAGATAATTTTTAATCTTTCTCCGCCCATTTTCTTAATAAAATATTATTTTATTTTAAAAGTACGTTTGCTTCCCAATCAGCTTCAATTAAATCTTGATATTCTGCAGCAATGTCAGAAACAAGAGCCTTCGCAAGGATGTCTTGATCCTCAGCGGCATCTCCAAGATTATTTTGAGCTTCAGCTATTGCAGCTTTTCCAGCAGCATCTGTAACTTTAGCCGTGCTAATACCCCAACCACAGCAGAAACCATTTGCTGGTTGTACTTGAGCAGCTTGTAGTTCAGGTTCTAATACTAGGTTTGCATATACTAGTGCAGCAGCTTTGTTAGGAGCGTTATAAGGAATAGCCCAATAATTGAAATCTCCGATCATATTTTCATAAAAAGCAAATGCTCTTGATGTTGGAGGTGTTGTTCCGGCAGTATTTGTAGGTCCAGCACCTCTTGGAGATTGTGTAAAGTCTAAATCAACTTCACCATTAGCAAATAGACTATGCATTTCTGCATTATCTTTTGGATAAGTTTCTCCACCTCTCCAAAGATCTTTTTCCCAAGAATTTAATAATTTCCAAACTTCTGGAGCCCACTTATCATATAATTCTTGATTGAATGGACCTACCCACTGCGCATGTCCACCACTTAGCTCAAAGAAAATTTGTTTTACAAATCTAGTACCAACAAATCCACCTTTACCAGGTCTTATGTAAGTAAATCTTCCAGGGTTTTCTGCTATCCAATTACTTAATTCAGCATAACTTCGAGGCATATCATCATAATTATTTCTAGCTGAGTCATACATAAAGTGGAACTGAGCACTAGACCATGGACTTTCCATACCTTCAACAGGTCTTCCAAAGTCTAAGTTAACTGCTGGATTGTCCCAAGCAACAAATTCACTGTTAGGTAAACCAGCAGCAAATGGTCCATAAAGAAGATTAGCTTGTTTTAATGTCCAGAAATTTTCTCCATTAATCCAAATCAAATCAATATTTCCATTATCGCCAGTTACTCCAGCTTCTTTCTCACTTAGTACTTGGTTCACAGCGTCAACTGTTCCTTTTAAAGGAACTCTGTTCAAAGTTATGTTATATTTTTCTTTTAATGGAACTCCATAAAAGTCATCAACAAAACCATTGATAGCGTCTGATCCACCCCACATGTACACATTTACCTGTCCGCCATCAGCTGCTTTAACAACATCATCCCATGAATTAAATCCAGGTGCAGTTTCAGCAAATACTAATTTTGAAAAAAATAAACTTATAAATGTTAAGGTAAGAAATTTAAGTTTAATTTTCATCTTTCCTCCTAATATATAGAATCAAATAATAATTTAATTTGATTCATTATCCTTTGGTGAAATATAATCTACTAAAGGAATCTCGTCTACAAGCTTTAAGTCATTCCAAGCTGCAAATTCTAATAATTCTTTACTATAATCTCCTTGACCGACAGCATAATGATGTTCATGTCCAATAATATTTAGAGTATTTATAAGGTTTTCTGCCGAAATATGAGATCTGTTTAATTTTGTTTCTTTAAACCATCCTCTTGTTCCATCAAAACCTTTATTATTATGTTCAAAAATTTCCGAATTTATAATTAATATTCTTTCAGCATTATTTCCTAAGTATGTTGTTGTAGATTTTTGAGCTTTAAATACTTGATCTCCAGCAACGCCATATTTTTTATCTGTTTTTCTTCCTAACGTACTATGATCAACCCATTTTATTCCATCTTCATTCGCAAAATGTCTTGGCGACACTCCGCAGTGCCACATTAATACGGCATCAGCTTTAGTATCAAATGTTGCAAGATCTAAAAGTGTAGATGATTTATCACTACTTGATATGTAATTTAATAATAGCATGCTTAATGAACCTTGAACATCTCCTTCACAAGATACCGCAATACCATCTTCGCTACCGATCCAACCATATGCCATGCAAGGAGCAATTCCATATAATTCTTGAAATTGAGACCAACATTGGACTGCCATAGAGTCCCAGTCATTTTCATGCCTCATTTTTTTTAATGCAAAATATACTCTTGTTACTTTATTAAATGATTCTTCATCTGATACTGAGATTGAAGATGCAGCATTTTTTATTTTTTTTATTTCTTGATCAATTAATGATTGATCAAAACTTTTTGCTAAAGAAATTAATTCTTTAATTGTTGTTTCTTCAATTGTTGATCCAATATTTTGTTTTATTTTTTTATTATCGACAATCATATTGTCAAAACCTGGAGATATACCACCAACTAATCCTATTTTTGATTGTTTAATTTTTTTATCTGCTATCAATGATCTTAAAGTAATCAAAAACTTGTTTTTAAATTCATCAGTATCACCATAATTATAAAACCATTTAGTTTTTATTTTTTTTTCATGAAGTATTTTTTTAATTATTCCTAAATAATGACTTACAGAAACCAAAGAGTGTAATTTTACATCACCTTCATTTTCAATATCTGGAACTGCCCATAAACCCATTTTATTTGTAATATTACAAAGAGGGTATAATTGTTCTCCTGAACTGCATGAACTTGTTTGTAATATTAAAAAATCAATTTTGTTTTTAAAAAATTTTTCTGCCTCCACTGAGTCCTCTTTAGAAAATATAGTTTTATGGAAACAAATTAATTTAGCGTCATATTCTGCAATGATTTTTTTTAGATGATTTTCGGATTTTATTCTTACCTGTTGTTCCTCTGAAAAGTAAGGACTAATTGCTGTAGCTACAAAACCAATTGTCAATACTTCCTTCATATCCGAATTATACTAAATGATATAATGTATCTATTGTCAATTATTTAATCTTAAGTTAAATCTTATTTCTATATTTTAATATTAAACGTTAGTATTTTCATAAAAAATGATTGAGAAAGAAAAAATTAATTGGATCTATAAAAAAATCTTTACGATTAGATTTTTTGAAGAAAGAATAAAAAAAATTGCTAAAGAGAAAACAGTACCAGGCTATCTTCACACTTGTATAGGTTCTGAGGCTATTTGTGTAGGAGTAATGGCAGCATTAAATCAAGATGATTGGATATCAAGTACGTATAGAAACCATGGTCATGCTATAGCTAAAGGTTGTGAATTAAACGAAATTACTTCTGAAATTTATGGAAGAAAAACTGGAATTTGTAAGGGACGTGGTGGAAGTATGCATATAAGTGATTTTAGCAAAGGTATGTTAGGTTCATTTGGAATTGTTGCAGCTGGTCCAGCAGTAGTTTTAGGAGCAGCTTTACAAGAAAAAATAAATAAGAGTAATAAAACATGTGTATCTTTTTTTGGTGATGGCGCAATTCATAACGGAGCTTTTCATGAGGCTGCAGGTTTAGCAAAGCTATGGGATATACCAATGATTTTTGTTTGTGAAAATAATGGTTATGCGGAAGCTACTGCAACTGATTGGCATTTAAATACAAAAGAGTTATCAGATATAACTAAAGCTTATGACATGCTCTCGTACATTGGTGATGGCAATAATGTATTTGAAGTTTACGACATTTCCAAAAAAGCTATTAATGAAGCTAAACAAAAAAATACTCCCATATTTTTAGAATTTAAAAACTACAGATTTTCTGGACAGTACGAAGGCGATACTCAACTTTATCAACCACAAGAAGAAATTGATAAAGCAAAACAAAATGATCCAATAAAGTTAGCAAAAGAAAATTCTTCAAAATATGGTTTGAACAAAAATGATTTAGAAAAAATTATTAATGAAGCTAAAGAAGAGGTTGATAAAGCATTTGATTTTGCTGATACTCAACCTTGGCCTCAACCAGAGGATGCACTTGAAGAAGTATATGTAAACTATCCAGTGGAAATTAATAGATGACAATAAAAACAGTTAAAGATGCAATTAATGATGCCTTAGTTCAATCATTTGAAGAAGATAAAAATGTTATTTTGATGGGTGAAGATATTGCAGGAGGTAAAGGTCGAGAACAATATCAAGGTACACAAGATGCATGGGGAGGACCTTTTGGTGTTACTCAGGGACTTTATACTAAATTTGGTGGAGAAAGAGTTCGAGATACTACTATTGCAGAAGCAGGTTTTTTTGGTGCCGCCATTGGAGCTGCAATGACAGGATTAAGACCTATTGTGGAATTAATGTATGTTGACTTTGCCGGTGTATGTTTTGATCAAATGATGAATCAAGCAGCTAAAGTGAGATATATGTTTGGTGGCAAACAAAAAGTACCGATGGTTGTAAGAACTGTAGTCGGTGCAGGATTTCGTGCAGGTAGTGAACATTCACAAACTCTTTATAGTCTTTATACTCATATACCAGGGCTAAAGGTTGTTGCGCCATATGATGCATACGATGCCAAAGGTCTTTTACTATCCTCAATTAAAGATGATGATCCAGTAATTTTTATGGAGCATAAAAGATTATACATGACAAGCTGTGAAGTGCCTGATGATTTAAAACCTATTCCGCTTGGTAAAGGTAGAATAAGAAGAGAAGGAAGTGATGTTACTATTATTGCCATTCAAAGAATGAACTTATTTGCTGAAGAAGCAGCTGATGAATTAGAAAAAATTAATATTAGCTGTGAAATAGTTGATCCAAGAACTTATTCTCCACTTGATGAGGAATTAATTTTTCAATCAGTCAAAAAAACTGGTAAAGTTATAGTTGTTGATGAATCAAACCCTAAATGTTCTTTGGCTTCAGAAATATCTTCTTTAATTTCAGAAAAATGTTTTTCAGATTTAAAAGCTGCAGTAATTAAAATAACTGCTCCTCATACCCCTGTACCATTTAGTCCACCAATGGAAGATTTTTATATTCCTTCAACAAAAAAAATAATTGATGCGGTTAAAAAATTAAAAGATGTATAAATTTAAAAAATTAAAGTAAATATTTTATTTCATGCAAGTTCCTAAAAAAATTTTAGATAAATTCCCAAAATTATCAAAAGAAATTTTGCTTAACAATTTATCCTTACCTAGTGGAAAAAATAAAATGATACTTGATACAGATACAGCTAATGAAATAGATGATCAATTTGCATTAGCATGGACATTATTATCAAAAGATAAAATTGATCTTTTAGGAGTTACTGCTGAGCCTTATTCTTTCCAACATCATAAAGACGAATTAATAGAAGCATTCGATATAATATCTAACAATAAAACTATTGATAATACTAAAGAAAATTTAGTTTCTGATTATAGATCTTGGGTTAATGGACTCATAGATGCAAATATTCATCCAAATGATATTTATTTTGATACACCAGAAGAAGGAGTTGAAAAAAGCTATCAAGAAATAATTACTATATTTAATAAACTTAATATTAAACATGAAGGAATGGTTTTTAGAGGTTCACCTAAATATTTAGAAAATTATAACGAACCAATAGTAACTGAATCTAGTAAATTCATTGTAGATATGTGTAAAAAATATTCAAATGAAAAGATTTATGTTTGTGCAATAGGGTGTCTTACAAATATCGCTTCGGCTCTTTTAACAAACCCAGAAATTATTAAAAATTTAGTAGTTGTTTGGACATCTGGTTTTCCTACATACAGTTTTAATAATAATAAAAACTCATTGAATTTAGTTCAAGATGTTTTAGCATCTCAATTACTTTTTGAATGTGGTGTTGCACATGTTTATTTACCAGGTTTCAATGTGGGGGCGCAGTTAACTCTTTCATTACCCGATATGAAAGAATTTGTAAAAGGAAGAGGGGAAATAGGTGATTACTTATATTTTCTATACACAAATAACCCTTTGCATAAACAAAGAGGTGTTTTAGATCAAAGTTGGAGAACATGGGTCATATGGGATGTTATTAATATTGCTTGGCTAATAAATCCAAATTGGGTACCAACAAAAATTATCAATTCCTCATCACTTGATAATGAATTGTACTGGATTAAAAATGATAGCAATCATCTTATTAGAGAAGCCTTTGGTGTTAATAGAGATGAAATTTTTAATGATTTTTTTAAAAAATTAAATAATCTTAAATGAAATTAGGAGTTCATTCAGCAACATTTGTTAAAAATTGGTCAGAGGATATTACTCCTTATATTAAACTTTGTAGAGATGCTGGTTACTCTTCAGTTGAAGTATCATTACTAGGTCAAAACGAAAAGTCAGCCATAGAAATAGGTAAATTAAGTAAAGATCTAGATATTAATATTACATGTACAACAGGTTTGTCTAAGGATGAAGATATAACAAGTAATAATCAAAATATTAGAAAAAGAGGTAAGGATAAACTCATAGAGGCTATTAATTTGACTTCTCTTATGGGGTCAAAAATTTTATCTGGGGTTATACACACTGCATGGGGAATAAGTGATAATTATGGAAAAGATAAATCTCTAAAATATAAAAATTCATCAAATACTCTAATCGGATTAACAGACATTTTAGAAGATAAAGATATTAAATTAGGAATAGAGCCTCTAAATAGATATGAAACTGATTTTATTAACACTGTTGATGAAGGTTTAGAATTATGCTCGATGATCAACCATCCTCACATTGGTTTATTGTTAGATGTTTATCATATGAATATAGAAGAGAAAGATATGTGCGCGTCAATTATCAAAGCAAATCATAATATTTTTCATTTTCATGTAGCAGAAAATGATAGAGGTATACCTGGTTCAGGAGGGTTAAATTTTAATAGAATTTTTGAAACTTTAAATACGATAAATTATTCTGGTAATGTTACTTTAGAAATGTTTATTCAATCAAACCAAGAGACAAGTAAAGATTTATTTACATGGAGAAATATTGAAGATAATCCTTTTGATGCAATTCAAAAATCTTATAAATATTTAAAGAATTTTATTAAATGATAGAATTTCATAAAAAATGGATAACTAATTCTTGTTTAATAATAAAAGAAAACTGTCAAAAAATTAATATGCTTGATCAAGAGATTGGTGATGGAGATCACGGTACAACAATATTAAGAGGCCTAGAGGAAGCTGTATCTCATTTCAGAGCAAATAATGAATTTGATAATTCAATATCATTTATGAATGAAATTTCGAAATTGATGAGGATTTCTATGGGTGGCGCTTCTGGTATTTTGATGACAATCTTCTTTAAAGAATTAGGTAATTTAAATTTTAATGATCTTTATAATACAATCTTAACTACTTTTTCAAATACTATAAATAAAATAGAAAAAAGAGGTAAAGTAAATTTTGGTGATAAAAGTTTTTTAGATATTTATGTACCTATTCATAAAGAATTAATTCAAAATAATCTTATTGATTTTGATAAAATAATTACAAAAATTGATGAATCTCTTGAATACACAAAATCTTTGGAAGCTCGTGTTGGCAGAGCAAAGTTTTTAGATTCAAAAGGTGTTGGTGTGATAGATCCAGGCGCATATTCAACGTCTATAATATTAAAAGAATTCTTTAAGGAAATTAATAATGAAAAAAATAATTAATAAAAACATAAATATCGTGGATGATATGTTGAGTGGTTATGTTAAATCACATTCAGACAGAGTTAAATTTTCTGAAATAAATAAAAGAATTATTTGTCGAAAAAATAAAAAACAATTTAATAAAGTTCCCATCTTGATAGGAAACGGATCTGGTCATGAGCCTATTGCCGTAGGTTGGGTTGGTGAGGGTATGCTTGATGCTAATATTGTCGGAGATATTTTTTCTGCTCCTTCAGGAGATTTAATATTTGAAGGAATTAAAATTTTTAAGGATCATTCTTCTATTTTATTATTAATTTCTAATCATTCTGGTGATGTAATGAATGGAGAAATGGCAATAGAAATGGCTGAAGATGAAAATATAAATGCTAAATGTTTAATTATGTATGATGACATAGCTTCTGCACCAAAAGGAAATGAAGCGCAAAGAAGAGGAGGAGCAGGTACAACATTTGTTTATAAAATACTTGGAGCCTTATCTGAAAAAGGTGCTGATATTAAACAATTACTAAGTTTAGGAAAACAAATTGTTGATAATACAAGAACATTATCAGTTGCAATAAGCCCTGGCACATCTCCAATTACTGGAGAAAAAATTTTTACAATTAAAGAAGATGAAATTTTTATAGGAATGGGTGTTCATGGAGAGTCTGGATATGGTAGGCAAAAAATTCAACCATCTAAAAAAATTATTTCATTTATGTTAGATAAAATATTTGATGATTTTAATTACAAATCGGGCGATATAGTTATACCATTTGTTAATGGATCAGGGTCTACAACTTTAATGGAATTATTAATAATTTTTAATGATTTAGAAGAATATTTATCAAAATATAATATTCAAATATTTAAACCTTTAATTAATGAATACATCACAACTCAAGATAGTGGAGGATTTTCTATATCTTTACTAAATTCTAGTGAAGAAATGAGAAGATTATGGCTGGAGCCTTCATCAGTTCCTTATTTTCACTTGTGATGCATCAAAAAGAATTAATTAATGATGTCTTAATTAATAAAAAGTTTTTTGCATTAGCAATAGACCAGGGAACGAGTCTAAAAGAAATTATAAATCAAAAAAAAAATAATTTTAAAGATGAGGATTATTTTTTTTTTAAAAAAAATATAATAGAAATATTAGGATCAAATCTTTCAGCTGTTTTATTTGATTTTGATACATATGAAAAACATGAAAAGTTTAAAAATTTAAATATACCAAAAATTATTGCATATGAAGATGATGCTTATAACATTGATAATGTTGAAAGAATTACTAAACTACCAACTAATAAATCAATAGATAAAACAATAGATGATTTTAAGGCAATTAAGTTTTTTATGTATTATAATCCAGACTCTCCTCAAGAAATAAACAATAAAAAAAATATTTTAATAAAAAAAATAGGAAAAATGTGTTTAAATTTAAATAAACCATTTTTATTTGAGCCCTTATTGTACAATGATCCTTTAACCAAAAACTCTAATGAAGAATATAATAAGAAAAAGCATGAATATATAACATATTTTTACTCTGAATTTTCTAAACCAGATTATAATGTTAGCATTATTAAAATTGAATTTCCTTTTAATGAAAGTATTCTAGATGATTATAATAATGTTAATACAATTAGTTATTGTGAGGAAATATTATTGAATACATTTGGTAAAACAATGAAGCCATTTGTATTTTTGAGTGCTGGAATGAAATTTAGTAATTTTTATAAATCAATGTCTATTTCAATGAAATTAAACATTAATTGCCTTGGTTTTTTATGTGGAAGATCTTTATGGCAAGATTCAATTGATATATTTTGCAATCAATCAAATACTGAATTTATTAAATGGTTAGAAAATCAAGGTTTGGAGAGAGTTGAAAAACTTAAATCGACTTTAGATTTATAAATAAGGAGATAGTTATGAAAAAAATTGGATTTATTGGAATAGGTACAATGGGTTTACCGATGGCATCTAATATTATTAACAAAGGTTATAGTTTATCCTTTTATGATCCTTTTGTTAATTCTGAGTCAGTTAATACTTTAGAAAAACTAGGAGGTATCCAAAAATCAAGTTTATCAGAATTATCTCAAGATGTTGAAATAATCATTACTATGTTGCCAAATGGAGACAATGTGAAAGAAGTATGTTTTGGTAAAAATGGTTTGATTTATCAAGATAATAAAAATTTTGTATTAATTGATATGAGTACAATCAATCCTAATGATTCTATTTTTATTAATGAGGAGTTAAATAAAAATAACATAAAAATGTTTGATGCACCTGTTGCAAGATTAGTACAGAATGCAATTGATGGTACTCTTTTAATAATGGTAGGTGGTAATAAAGATGAATTTAAGAATATAAAAAATTTATTAGAAACTATGGGAAGTGATATAGTTTATTGTGGTGAAAATGGCTCAGGTAGTAAAATGAAAATTATAAATAACTACATGTCGATTGCCTTAAATATATTGACAGCAGAAACTTTAAATTTAGCTGATAAATCAGGTATAGACAAAAAAATGGCTATTGAATTAATGCTCACAACTGCAGCCGGGAAGGGACACATGAATTTGACATATCCTGCTAAAGTTTTTAAAGACGATGTATCCCCAGGTTTTAAAAATAATTTAGCATTAAAAGATTTACGCCTTGCTATTCAATTTGCATCTGAGCAAAATTTAGATCTAAATATGGGTAAGGCAGCGGAGAAAATTTATGATGCTGCTTCAAAAAAAGAATTTGGAGATCTAGATTGGACATCAATGTTTAATTTTATTAAAAATAAATGATCAAAATAACAAATATCAAAATTTATTTATTAAAATATAAAAACAAAAATCCTGTACTTTCCTCTTTTGGTAATATCAAATTTAGGTCCTCTTTAGTTATAGAAATTCATGATGAAAATAATAATAATGGAATAGGGGAAATATGGTGTAATTTTCCAAATCACGGCGGTAGATATAGATTTGAAATTTTAAAAGACTATTTTATTGATTTTTTAATTAATTTTCAATTTGAAGACCCCTCAAGTGTTAAAAAATTTTTAACAGAAAAATTTAATTCAATTAAAAATCAAACAGGTGACTTTGGTGCTTTTGAAAACATTTTTTCTGGCATCGATTGTGCTGCATGGGATCTTTTTTCTAAAATTAAAAAAAAACCATTAAACAAATTAATTAATGATCAATCCGAAAATAAAATTAAAGTTTATGCAAGTGGGATAAACAGAGATGAACACTTAGAAAGAATTCAAGAAGCCCGTCTTTTGGGCATAGATAGATTTAAAGTTAAAATTGGTTTTAATATTTTAGAAGACATTAAAGCGATAACTTCTATTGAAGAAACTATAGAATCAAATGAAAAATATATGCTAGATGTTAACCAGGCATGGAGCTTAGATAATGTTCATGAAAATATTAGTAAATTAAAAAATTTCAATTATTTGTGGTTAGAAGAGCCTATATCTGCAAACCATTCAATATCTGAAATAGTTCAATTAAACAAATTACACAAAAATTTAGCATTTGGTGAAAACCTAATTTATTTAAAAAAATTTTATGATTTAGATAATGATACACAAATACAGTTTTTACAACCAGATTTAGCACGTTATGGAGGTATCACTGACATCTTAGATTTAGGTAAAAATATTAAAAAAAATAAAATATGGTTACATTATTTGGGAGGAGCTATTGGTTTAATTTCTTCAGCTCATATTATGTCAGCTTTAAACCCTGATGGATATTTAGAATATGATATTAATGAAAATGAACTCAGAACAAAAATAGTAAATCCATCATTTCAAATTATTAACGGTTATCTAGAATTAAATGAAAATTATGGAATTGGTTTTCAGATATCAGACAATTTAAATCAATTTATTGATCAATTTTATGAATACAGAAATTAAAGTTTATTACGAAGATACCGATGCTTCTGAAAGAGTTTATTATGCAAATTATCTAAAATTTCTTGAAAGAGGAAGAACAGATTACTTATATAATTTAGGTTTCACTCACAAAAATATACTAGAAAAATATAAATTCTATTTTGTAGTAAAGAATTGCAAAATAGACTATAAAAAGCCAGCATATTTTGAGGATATTTTAAAAATTACGACAAAAATTACAAACATTTCTAAAGTAAAAATATTGTTTCATCAGCAAATTAAAAAGAACGAAGAATTATTGGTTGATTCGGAAATATTAATTACTCCAGTTTTTTTTAATGGTAAAATTGCAAAAATTCCCAATGAAATGCTAGAAAAATTTTCGACTTAATTTTCAAAATAATATATTTTTTTTTCAGTAAACAAATGATAGTTATTTCTTGATGGGAATTGTAACTGATGTAATTTTACCTTTATCTTTAGCATTTATTATGTTTTCTCTTGGTTTGGGATTATCACTTTCAGATTTTACTAGAGTTTTTTTTAAACCGCGAGATTTCTTAATAGGTTTATTTTTTCAGATAATTATTTTACCTATAGTTGCACTTATTATTGTATTCTTTTGGCCATTAACACCTGAGCTTGCAATTGGAGTGATGATCCTAGCAGCTGCCCCTGGAGGAGTTACAAGTAATGTTCTAACATCTTATGCAAAAGGAAACATCGCTTTATCTATTTCATTAACAGCTATAAATAGCATTCTTTGTGTTATTACTGTTCCAGTAATTTTAATTATTTCATTATCACTTCTGGGTTATGGTGGCTTAAATGAAGGTCAATCATTATTAAACGTCGCTTTTCAAATGTTTTTAATTGTAACTATTCCCGTAATTTTGGGTGTTTTATTAAGTGGCTTCTTATCAAGTTTTGAGAAAATTGCTAAAAACATCTCTATTGTCTTATTTGCTTTAGTACTTCTCGGTGCGATTGTTTCTCAAAGAGAAAATGTTGTTAGTTATTTTGCTCAAGCCGGTTTGGTTATGTTATTTCTCAATGTGATAATGATGATAATTGTTTATTTTCTCTCAAGATCTTTTAATGCATCTAAAGAAACTTTTAGATGTTGGTTAATGGAAGTGGGGCTACAAAATGGAACTTTAGCAATTGTAGTAGCTAATACTTTCTTTGCAAGTACGGTTTATTTGATACCTGCTGCTATTTATAGCTTAATAATGTATGCAACAGCTCTACCATTAATATATTTCTTAAGAAGAAATTAAGACTGGAAAAGTTTCACTATCTAAAACCTCATTATTTTTTAGATTAATATTTGGAAATGGAGGAGACATTTCACCTTTCCTCTTTATATATCTTGCATCATCACCAGTAAATCTAACTGAAAAAGCTCTTCTTCTATTATTTGAATTATTGCCATATGCAGCATGAATTGTTGCATAATTAAATGCTATGGCGTCACCTAATTCACATTCATAGGATATAATTTCATAATCTTTTCTATTATTTTCAATATCTGGAATTTTTTCAAATTCTTTATCTTTATGCTCATAATCATTACCTTTAAATTTTGTAGGTAAAAATATTTTATCCCATTTATGTGACCCTAGTATGAATTCCATTGACGAATTAATATCAATTTTATCAAGTGGTATCCAAATACTTACATTATCTCTTCCTTGTACACAGTAATACCCCTGGTCTTGATGCCAAGGTGTTCTTTTTTTTGATCCTTTTTCTTTTATTAAAACATGCTCATGGAATAAATTTACTTTATTAGATTGCATTAATGAACCAGCAATTTTCGCAATATCAGAATTAAAAATAAAATTTTTATACTCTTTTATTCTTTGCCAATTACAATAATCATCATAAAATATCTCTTGATTATCTGTTTCTTCATAAACACATTTATATTTACTTGGGTTTTGAAAATTATACTCAATACCTTTTCTTAATTCTTCAATCCATTTTTGATCAATAATTTTTTTCAGTAACACAACTCCATTATTTTGAAATTCATTACTTATTTTTTTGTTAATCATTTAATCTTTAATTCTATATCCTTTTGAAAATGTATATGTAATAAATATTATGCATCCAATTAGAATTGTCAAAATAGTTAATGTACTTGTGAATAGTGATACATCAGAAACTTCGTAAAAACTATATCTGAAACCACTTATTAAATATAAAACAGGATTAAGTAAGGATATTTTCTGCCAAAATTCTGGAAGCATATTAATAGAATAAAAACTCCCTCCTAAGAAAACTAATGGTGTAATTATTAGAATTGGAATAATTTGCAATCCTTCAAAACCTTCAGCGTACATTCCAATTATAAAACCAAATAAAGCAAATGTAATGGATGTTAGAATTAAAAAAAACATCATGAGAAGAGGGTGATCTATTCTTACATCTACAAAAAAATTAGCTGTTAGAATAATTACACATCCAATTATTAATGATTTGGATGCTGCTGCTCCTACAAAACCAAGTACTATCTCAAATGATGATAATGGTGCAGCAAGTATTTCATAGATAGTATTTGTAAATCTTGGAAAATAAAAAGCAAAAGAAGCATTTGAAATTGATTGGGTTAAGATAGTTAACATAATCATTCCTGGTACGATATAAGAGCCATAATTTATTCCATCTATCTCTGTAATTCTTGAACCAATTGCAGACCCAAAAACTACAAAGTAAAGAGAAGTTGTAATTATTGGCGAGGCAAGACTTTGAAATAAGGTTCTTCTAAACCTTTCCATTTCATGAATATATATTGCTTTAATTCCGTACCAATTCATTATTATTTTCCTTTATTAATTTAATGAAAATCTCTTCTAGTGAACTTTGTTCAGTATTAATATCTTTTATTTCATAACCATCTTTTTTTACATCATTTAATAGTTCAGTAATATCAGTTGTGTTTGAGTTTAAATTATAGGTATGTGAGATAATTTTATTTGTTTGATCTAAAGTAAAATTATATTTTGATAAATTACCATTTATTTTTTCTATAGGTTCAAATAATTCAATTTTAATTGTTTTTTCTCCAAGTTTTTTAATTAATTTATCTTTTTCATCGACTAAAATTATTTTACCATCGTTTATAACTGCCACTCTATCACTTAACTCTTCAGCTTCTTCAATATAATGTGTTGTTAAAATAATTGTTACTCCATTTTCATTTAATTTTTTAACAACATCCCACATGTCTTTGCGTAATTCAACATCCACACTAGCTGTTGGCTCATCTAAAAATAATAATTTAGGCTGGTGAGATAAAGCTTTAGCTATCAGAACCCTTCTTTTCATTCCACCTGAAAGTTCTTTAATTTTATTATCTTTTTTGTCCCATAAGGATAGTTGTTTTAAAAGCTTTTCTATATAATTATGATCAGGCTTCTTTCCAAAAAGACCTCTAGAATAATTAACATTGTTCCAGACAGTTTCAAAAGATTCAAGATTTAATTCTTGAGGAACAATACCTGTCATTTTTCTAGTAGTTCGATAATTTTTAACAATATCCATATTATTTATTTTTATTGTTCCTGTATTAAAATTTACAATTCCACAAATTGAGTTTATCAAAGTTGATTTTCCTGCACCATTTGGTCCAAGTAGAGCAAATATTTCTCCTTCT
>CACHAQ010000011.1 GCA_902577905.1 uncultured Alphaproteobacteria bacterium | reverse complement strand
ATATTTAGTTTTGATAAATTAGATTTTTTTAATAATTTTTATTTAAGAAAAGAAAACGGAATAGAAGAATACATAAAATTTTGTGAAAGTGATGTTGAATTAAATAAATATCTACAAAAAGATGAGACAAAAATGAAAAATATTTTTAATGTTTATAAAAAAGATATCAAAAAACTCAGTGATTTGAATGATACAATTAAAGTTTATTTTGATGAAAATTATAAAATAAATAAGACAGAAAAACTGACCTCAGAATTTGGTAGTATTTTTAAAGAATTTTTAAATTTAATTAGAGAAATAAATGATTGGAATAGAGATAATATTCAAAATGTAATTAATGATTTTTTAAAAAATAATAAAATTAAATTCCCCATTTTAGGTAAACCAATTAGATTTTTATTAATAAATTCCTATCAAGGGCCTTCAATTTCTGATATTTTTGTAATATTAGGTAAAAAAGATACTATTGATAGATTAAATCAATATAGAGATAATTAAATATGGCTGATTACGAAGATAAAAAAGTTAACGATAAACAGTTTACTCTATTCAACAATGAGAGTGGTAAATCGTATCAAATTCCACTTATTGAAAGTAAAGATGGTCCAAATGTTTTGGATATTCGTAAACTTTATCAAGAAACAGGTTTATTTACTTTTGATCCAGGTTTTACTTCAACTGCGTCATGTGAATCAGGAATAACTTACATAGATGGTGAAAAAGGAATTTTACGTCATAGGGGATATGATATTCATGACTTAGCCTCAAAAAGTGAATTTCTTGAAGTTTGTTATCTTTTACTGCACGGTGAATTACCATCTCCTGAAGATAAGCAGAAATTTAAAGATGTAATAACCAATCATACAATGCTGCATGAGCAACTAGTAAATTTATACAGGGGTTTTCGAAGAGATGCGCACCCTATGGCAATTATGGTAGGTGTTGTTGGTGCCCTTTCGGCCTTTTATCATGACAGTACTGATTTTTCAGACATTAATCAAAGAATGATTGCGTGTCATAGATTAATAGCAAAAATTCCCACAATAGGTGCGATGGCTTATAAATATTCCATTGGTCAACCATTTGTTTATCCAAGAAATGACCTTTCTTATGCTGAAAATTTTTTATACATGACATTTTCTGTACCATCAGAAGATTACAAGGTGAGTCCAAAAATTGTTAGAGCAATGGATAGATTTTTTACATTACATGCTGATCATGAACAAAATGCATCCACCTCAACAGTAAGATTGGCAGGTTCTTCGGGCGCAAACCCTTTTGCGTGTATTGCTGCTGGTATTGCATCTTTATGGGGACCAGCTCATGGTGGAGCTAATGAAGCAGTAATTAAAATGTTAGAAGAGATTGGTGATGTATCAAATATACAAAAATTTATAGATAAAGCTAAAGATAAAAATGACTCTTTTAGATTAATGGGTTTTGGGCATAGAGTTTATAAAAACTATGATCCAAGAGCCACTGTGATGAAAGAAAGTGCGCATGAGGTTTTAGAAGAATTAAATATGCAAGATGATCCATTGCTTAAAATTGCAATAGAATTAGAAAAAATAGCTCTTAAAGATGAATATTTTATTAGTAAAAAATTATTCCCAAATGTAGATTTCTATTCAGGCATAATTCTAAAAGCTTTAGGTTTCCCTACAAGCATGTTTACAGTACTATTTGCAATAGGAAGAACTGTAGGATGGATATCACAATGGAAAGAAATGATAGAAGATCCTATTAATAAAATTGGCAGACCTCGTCAATTATACACTGGTTATAAAGCTAGACCTTATCAAGTTGAATCTTCTAGAGAAAAAAAATCAATTTTTAATTGGCTTTGGAAGAAGGATTAATTACCTTATTTATTCTATTTACACTCACATCATAAGGACTAAAATCATTAACAATTTCTTTAAGATACATATTAATTGAATTGATTTGAGTTTGTTGTTTTTTTCTATCGTTTAATAAATTTAGAAAAATATTTAATAATTTATTTTCATTTAAGTTTGAATTAACAACTTCTGGAATAATCATTTGATTACTTATAATATTTATAAGATTTGCATATTTCACTCTTACAAACGGCTTAATTAAAATTTCTGTGAAATAATTAAGTTTATAGATTACTATTTGAGGAATATTCCTTTTGGCAATTTCTAAAGAGGCAGTACCGGAGCACGTTATACTTAAATAAACATCTTCATAATATTCATCAAATTTACTCATATCAGTTGAAATTATAGTCTCAGTTTTCCATTGCTTAGTATTTTCTTTAATTAAAGTGACAAGATGAGGCAAGGTTGGAATAAATATTTTATAATTTATATTATTCTTAGATATATATTTTTCAATATAACTGAAATATTTTATAAGCTTTAATACTTCATTTTGTCTACTACCTGGTAAAAAAGAAAGATACTTATATTTTCCTTTATTCTCTCTTTTGTTAATATGAAAAATTGGATGCCCAATAAAAGTTTTATTTATCTTATTAAAATTGAAATATTTTTTTTCAAAATTAAATAATAAAAAAATTTCATCAAAAATATTTGCAAATTTTCTTGCCCTATATGATCTCCAAGCCCAAACAGTTGGGGCAACTACATGTATTACTTTATTATTAAAATTTGATTTTCTTAATTGGTTTACAAGATTATAATTAAAATCTGGTGAGTCTATAGTTAAAACCAAATCATAATCATTTTTAATAATATAGTTTTTTAATCTTCTTATCATTTTTAAATATTTTGAAATTGAAAGTATTATTTCAAAAAACCCTATAGATTTAAATTCTGATAAATCATAAATTTTATTAGAAATATATTTTTCAGATTGTTTGCCACAAACTCCATCAAATTGGTATTTATCAATATTCATTCTTGATAAAATATTTGAGCAAATATTTTCACCAGATTGTTCTGTGCAACAAACAAAAATTTTTATTTTTTTCAATTTAGATCGACTGATGAGATAAATAAATTATTTTGACTAGTATAATCAATAATTTTTTTCTTATCTAAAATTAAACACTTATTTTTTTGCAAAAATACACCTTCATAATTATATTTTTTTAAATTTTTCATAGTATCTATGCCAATTAAAGGAATATCAATTAGATTACTTTGGTTTTGTTTTGCAAATTTAAATAGTACACCATTATCATCTTTTCTTTTATATTCTTTACATCTTTTTAACAATTCATCTGTTCCTTCTATAGCCTCTAATCCTAAAACTAATTGATTTTGAATTATCATAGCCTGACCAACATCTAATTTTTTATAAATTTGATATATTGATTTTGCTTTTTTTAAATTTAGAATTGCATTTTTAGAAGGCTTAATTTTTGTTAAATTTATTTCAGTTGAAAATAATTCCTTGCAATATTTAGTCCAATTAAAAAAAATATATCCTTTAGTTTCAAAATATTTTTTTAAACTCATTAATAAATTATTGTCACCTTTTTTTTCTAATAAAAGATTTTTAGCAAGTAACAATGTCTGCAAATCAAAACCTAAATCTTTAATACCAGGTCTTTTTATGCTGCCTGCAAATATTATATTTTTTATTTTATTTGAATCTAAAACTTTAAAGATTTTTTTTACTGATAAGATATCTAAATTTACAACATGATAGTTTTTATACAATTTATTATTTTTATTATTTAAAGATAAGAAAGTAACATCATAATTTTTACTTAATAATGATTTTCCAATATAAAGAGGTAAATTACCATCTCCAGCAATAATTCCTATTTTAATCATTTTCAAAAGTAGCAATACCTCTTTTTGATTTAGAGTTCAGAAATTCAATTACTTCCTTGATTTCTATAATTTCAGAACTTTCAACAATATTGTTTTTAATATTACTTTCAATTGTATCATTTTTATCAAAAATTATATTTATGAGATTTTTAATTTCATTGATTGTATTAGATGTTAAGCCTTTTCTTTTTAAACCAATGAGGTTTAAGTTTTTTAAATTCTCTCTTATTCCGGTATATAAACCATATGGAATTATATCTTTTTCAACACCACTCATACCTCCAATCATAGAATATTTTCCTATTCTAACAAATTGATGTATTGCTGAGTTTCCTCCTAAAATTGCATTATTATCAATTTCTACATGTCCAGCAAGGGTTGCATTATTTGCTAAAATTACATTTGATTTAATTATACAATCATGTGCAATGTGTGAACCTACCATAAACAAACAATTGTCACAAATAACAGTATTAAGTCCTCCACCAGAGGTTCCGGGGTTGACAGTAACATTTTCTCTAAATTTATTATTACTTCCAATTTTAAGAAAACTTTTTTCTTTATTATATTTTAAATCTTGAGGTTCAGATCCAATTGAGCAAAATGGATAAAAAATATTATTGTGTTCTATACTTGTATCTCCAACAATAGAAACATGCGAAATAAAGTGATTATTTTTTCCAATTTTTACTCCATCTCCAATTATACAGAAAGGACCGATATAAGTAGTTTCATGAATTTCTGCATTTTTGGAAACAACAGCTGACGGGTGTATCATAATTATTCTTTTAAATTATCAAAATATAACTTTAAATTAATAATATATTTCTAAATATTACTTATAAGTAATCATAGCTGAAAACTCTGCTTCACTAACCTTGGTATCACCTTTATAGCAAGTTCCTTCAAATTTATAAACATCTCTAACACTATTAATAAATTTTACTTGAAATGATACTGTATCATTTGGAAGAATTGGTTTTCTGAACTTTGCTTTATTTACACTCATAAATAAAACTGACTTTTCTTCATATTCTCTAAGTTTGTATGAGACGACTACTCCTGCTGTTTGTGCCATTGCTTCAATAATAATTACTCCAGGAACTATTGGATTATTAGGAAAATGTCCCTTAAAGAAATATTCATTTGAAGAAAAAAACTTTTCTGATTTCCCGTGCTCGCCAGGAACAATTATTTCACAAGTATCAAGAAATAAAAAAGGCTCTCTATGAGGTATGAGTTTCCTAATTGCTTGAATATCTAATTTCATTATCTTAGATTATTTTTGATTATTTCTTTTTTCCATAACTTTATATCCTTAGCTGGAAAACCAGCTATAATTGCATTATCAGATATGTTTTTTGTTACCCCACTTTTACCAGCAATTGTAACATTATCACCTATAACCAAATGACCTGATACACCAGCTTGACCTCCAATTTTAACATAATTTCCAATTTTAGTGCTACCTGCAATACCCACTTGAGCAGCAATTACAGCGTAATTACCAATAGTAACATTATGAGCTATTTGAACTAAATTGTCTATATTGGAAAATTCCCCTATTATAGTTGAGTCAAAAACTGCCCTGTCAATAGTTGTATTTGATCCAATTGATGAGTTTTTACCAATTAAAACATTACCATTATGACTAATTTTTTGTTTAGTCTTCATTTCAAAACCAAAACCAGTTCCACCTATTCTTGCACCTGATTTAATGATAGAATTTTCCATTATAATAGCATTTGAAATTGAGACATTGTCATGAATAATAACATTTTTATTAATGATAGTATTTGGTCCAATACATGAATTTGAACCAATATAAGTATCTTCTTTAATTTCAGTATTTTGAGCTATAATTGTAAATGGGTTTATTTGAACATTATTTTGAATTTTAGTTTTGGGATCAATAGATGTATTATTTGAAATAATTCCATTTGATCTTAAATTTTCATCATTAAATAGGTTACTTATAATAGCAAGAGCTAGATAAGGATCTTTAACTATAATAGGATTACAATTATCAGGAAGATTGTTAATAAACTTTTCTTCAATCAAACAAGCCTTAGCTTTTATTTTTTTTAAATCATCAAGATATCTTATGTTAGAAAAAAACGACAAATCATTTTTTAATGAGTTTTTGATAGTTTTAAGATTTAAAAAAACTTCATCATCAGAAATTTCTGAAATAACTTCCATAGAATATTTTTCTAATTTTTCTTTAATATTTATATATTTAATATTTTTCAAAGTCTTTAAATTCCAAGTTTAAATTTATTTTTTCTAATTCTCTATTTATATCACTAGTTATATCTAATTCATTTGAAGCAATCAAATAACTAGCGGAATCTAATATTAAATCAACACTATTTTCAATTGCATAGTTTTCAATTAGCTTAATTATTTCTTTAAATATATACTCTCTAATATTTATAATTTGGTTCTGATAATGGAAATTAAATTCTTCAATTAAGTTTGTAAATTCAGATAATTGCTTATTATAATCATCTATTCGTAGATTAATTTCATCTTGACTTAAAATTAACTTTGACTCCTCAATATCTTGTAATTTTATTTTTAATTCATTTTCTTTTATATCGAAATTTTTCAAATATTTTTCTTGATTCAATTCAATATCCTGAAGAAATTTGTTATAAGAATCATTATCATCAATTAAAGTATTAATATTTATAACTGCAATGGTTTGTGAAAAAATATTAAATGAAATTAAATTTATAAAAAAAAATATAAATAAGATTAATTTCAATCTAAATTTCCTACAGAAAATAAAAACATTCTCTTAATATCGTATTCCTCATCCATTAATGGGAAACCCCATGTGAAACCTATGGGTCCTATTGGAGAATAATATTTTATTCCAAATCCTGCAGAAGATCGAATATTATTATCACTTTGAGTTGGTGTGGTTTTATTCTCCCATAATAATCCATAATCATTAAAAACATTGAAATAAAATGGAAAGTTAGAATTATTTGTGATTTCATATGAATAATCTAATTTTAGAAGAGCTATATTATTACCTCCAACATAGGAAGTTCTAGAATTACGTGGACCTGCTCCGTAGTTATCAAAACCTCTAAGCGATCTACCCCCTAGAGAAAATTTATCATCATTTAAGATATCATTATTATTCAATGAAAATATATTGCCAAATTTTCCTTGTATTCCGTAGATACTATTATCACTATTATAAAATTTTTTAATCATAATTTGATTTTTTACAAATCCATTATTTGAGCTAGTAGGAGTTTCAATTGTGTTATTAAAATTAATTAAATTACCAGATTTTGAAATAAATCCTGGATTTATAGTAGAATAACGAAGATTATTCTTAATTAAGTAACTAACATTTGTACCAGAAGAATTTAATATTGTATTTGAAACTGTAGCAGAATTAGTAACATTATAATCTTTTAATGCATATTCTAAATCAATATTATGAGTAATATTATCATTAATTTTATAACCAATTCCAATACCAGAAGTAAAAGTATTTAATTTATATGAGCTAGCCTTAGAAAAATCATCTTGTCTATAATTTAAACTATAACTAATATCTGCATCATTTTCATAAGATAATCTATTGGTTGTTATCAATTTAAATTGATTTCTATCTTCTGAAGTATTTAATAGCACATCTAAAGATCTTCCAGTTCCATAGAAATTTCTCTCTCTAAGTCCAGTTACTATTGAGAAACCATCCAGAGTGCCTAAAGATAACCCCGCATTAAATGTTCCAGTTTGTTTTTCCTCAACTTCAATAATAAGATTAACAGTATTTTCATCTATTTCTTCTTTTTTTAAGTTAACAGTTTCAAATAAATTTAAAGAAATTAATTTATCTCTTATAGATTTAATTTGATTGTCATAAATTGCATCTCCTTCAACAATTTCTAATTCTCTTCTAATGACCTTATCAAACGTTCTATAATTACCAACTATGTTAATTTGATTAGTATATTTTGGTATTATTGGTAGAATTTGAAAATAAATATTTACCGTCTTATTATTTTCTTTTTTTTCTAATATTTGTATTTCAAAATAATCAATACCACTATTCATTACTATAGAAGAAATATTTTTTTTGAGATTTCTTACTTTGTCTATAGAAAATATTTTTTCTTTAGTTAAAAAAAGATCAATAGTATCATTTATTTTATCACGAGTGCTTTGGGTTAGAATAATATTACTATCATCAATATCAATTGATGCAAATGAATAGACATCACCCTCCTCAATATAAAAATAAATATTAACTTTATTAGTTTGTAAATATTCAATTTTTGTACTTACATTTACATCAAGGAAACCATTTTTTTTAAAATAGTTATCAATTAGATATTGATCATTCTCTAAAACATTAGGCTTATAGTTATTATTTGCAAAAATATTTCTGATAGTTTTAGTTTTAGATTTAATAATTGATCTAATATCTTCATTTGGAATAAAATTGTTACTATTGATAATTATTTTATTAATTTTAGTAATTTTACCTTCATTAATATTAAAATTTAAATCAACAGTATTAGTTTCAGGATATTCAATTTCTGAGTAGTTAATTTTTACATTATTATATCCAAAAGATTCATATATTTTTTTTAATTCGCTTATAAATAAATTTAAAGATGAAGAATTGAATTTTGTAAAATTAAGCTCAGATACAAGTAGCTTTAAGTCATCATTTTTTAATCTTTCATTATTTTTAAAATATATTTTGTCTATATTAGGATGCTCTTTGACAATTATTGAATATTTATTTTCTTCTAATTTAACTTCTACATTAGAAAAAAGATTTGAATTATAGAGAATACGTATTATCTCGTTTGTATATTCTATATTTGGATTATCAGGTATTTCATCTAATATTGAAACAATTGCATCTGTGTCAGTAAAATCGTTACCTTTGATATCAAATATAATTTCTCTAGAATAAATTTCTTGTGATAAAAATCCAATTGTAAACAAAATTAATAAATTATACTTTAATGTACTGTAATTTATTCTCAATTTCTTCATGATATTGAATAATATCTTTAATGGTGTTTACTGAAGAATACAAATTTAAAGATGTGACATTTTTAATAATTCTGTAAATATCTGTATATTTAATCTTATTATTTTTAAATAAATTAACAGCAAACTCATTTCCAACGTTAAATTTGATTAAATTTTGAGGTTTTTTTTTATTTATTTGTTTAAAATAATTATAAACAGGAAAAATCTCATTTCTAACTTCTTCAAAATTTAGTTTTTTATAGTTGTTAATGAAAAATTTATTATTAATTAAAATTTTATTTTTTTTTGATTGGTATAAAAAATTTAAAATTGGAATACTCATATCATTTTTAAATAAATTAAATTGTGTTACATAATTGTCAAATTCTACAGCAGAATGTACAATAGCCTCAGGATGTATAAGTATTTTCATTTTTTCAAAGGGTATATCAAATAAGTAATGAGCTTCTATTAACTCTAAGCACTTATTAACTAAGGTAGCAGAATCAATGCTATTTTTATATCCCATTTTCCATTTTGGATGTTTTATTGCTTCTTCAAATTTGATATTTTTTAAATCTTTAAATTTTTTTTGATAAAATGGTCCACCTGATGCTGTAAGAATTACTTTACTAATATTTACATCAGTATTTATTTTTGAGAAGAATTCAAAAAGAGAGAAATGTTCTGAGTCAATAGGGAAGATATTTGTTTTTTTAAAATAATTTTTTCTTTTAAATATATGTCCAGCTGAAACAATAGCTTCTTTGGATACGATACCTAAATTTTTGGTATTATGTATTATATTTTCTAAAAAATATAATGATTTATAACCTGAGATTGCTAATAAACTTAAGTTGGTTTTACTAGATAGTAAATAACTTTGAAGTTCAAATAAATTAAGAAATTTAGTTTTGCCAATTCTATAATTAAAATTAGAATATTTTTCATGATCATATAAAAATGCATATTTAGGTTGATATTTATTTATCTGCCTTGTTAATAATTTTAAATTTGATTTAGCACATAGCAGATTCACTTCTAACTTTGGAAAATTATTGTCAATTAAATTTAAAGTTTTTCTACCTATAACTCCTGTACTCCCAAAAATATTTATATTCATAATGCGATATTATTAGAAATGGAGAAAAATATAATTGAAAATAGAAAACTATCAAATCTATCAAAAACACCCCCATGCCCTGGAATTAATTTACTTGAATTTTTTATATTATTTTTTCTTTTATAATAGGACTCAAGTATATCACCAATAAAAGCTGATAAAATGATGAGTAATATAAAAACAATTAAGCTAAAATTAATTTTTATCTTAAATATATAGGAAAATAATAAACTAAATAAAAAGGATGAAACAATACCTCCCAAAAGTCCTTCATATGTCTTTTTAGGACTAATTTTTGTTAATTTATGTTGACCGAAAAATTTACCAAATAAGTATGAAAATATATCAAAAGTTACTACTGTTAATATAAATAAATTAAATTTTAGAAAAATTTCATTATTAAAATTAATTGTTATAAAAAAAATAAAAGAAATTAAAATGTAAATTGTAGGTATTACTTTATACGATTTAAAATTAAAATAGATTTCAATAAATACTAAAAAATATATTAATATAATTAGATAGAAAACATAATTAAAATTAATGTATGATAAAAATAGATAAAGTGAAATAAAAAACATTGAGAGCAATAATCTCAATAAAAAATTACTATAAACCATATTTTCTATTAATTTTAAAAAATTGATCAATAATTGAATTAAATTCTTTTTCAGAGAAATCAGGCCATAAAGTTTCTGTAAAAAAAAGTTCCGTATACGTTAAATTATACATAATAAAATTACTCAATCTTTTATACCCACCAGTTCTTATTAAAATATCAGGATCAGGTGATGAGCCTAAATAAAATAGGTTATTGATTTCATTTTTATCTTCTAAATTAATCATATTTTTATTATTGTTAATTTTTTTTAAAATTTTGCTTATTTCTTCTTTGAAACCATAATTGAATGCTATATTTAATTTTAAATTTTTATTATTTAATGATAAAGATTCAATTTCATTAAAAATATTAATTATTTTTTTTGGTAAATTCTCTCTAGATCCAAAAATTTTTATTCTTACACCTTTTTTCTCCACTAATTCATTAAATGTTTCAGAAAAATTTTGATATATAATATCATAAATTAGATTAATAGATGATCGCTTATAATTCTCAGAAGATAATGCAAACATAGTTAAATTAGGAATTTGTTTAGATAATGAATATAAAACTAATTTTTTTATATTTTCAAAACCTTTTGTATATCCATATAAATTTGATTTATTATTAATGATTGACCATCTTTTGTTGCCATCAAGTATTAAAGCAATGTGGTTTAAGTTATTTAACAACTTATACTTTCAATATGTCAGCTTTTTTTAATTCAAATATTGTATCAATTTTTTCTATGTTAGTATCTGTAATTTTTTGAATATCATTTAACTTTCTTTTTAATTCATCTTCTGAAAGGTTTAAGTCTTTTTTTTCATTTTTTGAAATTTCAATAAAATCTCTTCTTATATTTCTAATTGTAATTTTGGAATTTTCAGCAAACTCAGAAGCTACTTTTATTATTTCTATTCTTCTTTCTTCGCTTAATTTTGGAATTGGAAGTCTTATAAGCTGACCATCTGTTTGAGGATTAATCCCCAGACTTGATTCAGTAATAGCATTTTCTATTGTTTTAGTTAATGACACGTCCCAAACTTGAATAGTAATTGTACTAGCATCTTGGACAGAAATATTTCCTAATTGATTTAAGGGTGTCTTTGTACCATATGCATCTACATATATATTATCTAGCATTGAAGGGTTGGCTCTTGATGTTCTTAAAGAATTAAGTTCTTTTTCATAATGAGACACAGCTGAACTCATTTTATTTTCAAGATCAATCATATTTAACTTATCTTACTATATGAACCCTTGCGATTCAAAACATTAATTAGAGAATCTTTTTTAAAAATATTGGTTATAAAAATAGGTATATTTGTGTCTTTTGCTAAGCTGATTGCAGTTAAATCCATTACTTTTAAATTCTTATTGATGACATCATTGTAAGTAATATTTTTAATTAATTTTGCATCTTTATTTTTTACTGGATCTTTATTATAAATTCCATTTACCTTAGTAGCCTTAATAATTAAGTTACAGTCCAATTCAGATGCTCTTAAAGCCGCAGCTGTATCTGTAGAAAAAAAAGGATTACCTGTTCCAGCTGCAAATATAACTATTCTATTTCTCTCTAAATGTCTTATTGCTCTTCTTCGAATATATGGCTCAGCTATTTGTGACATTGTTATTGCTGACTGGACTCTTGTTGGTATGTTAATCTTTTCTAAACTACTTTGCAGAGATAAAGCATTCATAACAGTTGCTAACATACCCATATAATCTGAAGTGGATCTATCTATACCTTCTGAAGCACCCTTAACACCTCTGAATATGTTCCCCCCACCAATTATTAAGCAAATTTGAAATTTTTTTTTATATACATTTTTAATTTCATTAGAAATTTTATTTATTGTTGAAACATCAATCCCAAAATTAGAGGGCCCCATTAATGACTCGCCTGAAATCTTAAGTAAAATTCTTTTGAGCATTTTACAAAGTAATTAAATCAAAATTGACTATTTTGAAGTTTGTCTCAGAATATTGATTTATAATTTGCCTAACACTCTTTTCTTGATCTAAAATAAAGGATTGATTTAACAACGTTACTTCACTAAAAAATTTTTTCATTTTACCTTCTAAAATTCTATCAACTATATTAGATGGTTTACCTGAATTTAAAATGAGCTCTCTTTGAATTTTTTCTTCATTTGTAATTAAATTTATATCTAAATCATCAATATCAATAGACTCAGGTTTCATAGCAGCAATGTGCATACACAAATTTTTAGATAAAATTTCAATTTCATTAGTTTTATCGCTAGTGGAATATTCTAAAAGAGATATTATTTTACCAACATTTTTTCTATAACTGTTATGAATATAATAAGCGAACTCTGATTGTTTTTTTTCTTTAATTAATAAATCATTTAAAACTAAATTTTCTCCTATTTTTGCTATCATAGAATTAAAATAATCCTTAACTGTGCCTTGTTCATATTTTAAATTAAGAAAATCATCCTGCTCAATAAGAGAATTATTTTCTAGAGCTATTCCTCCCAAGCTATCAAGAAAGTTTAAAAAAGTATCACTTTTTGCTGCAAAATCAGTTTCACTATTAACTTTTATTATTGCAGTTATGTCTTTATTTGAATAAATTCCTACTGCTCCTTCAATAGCTGTACGATCACTTTTTTTAGATGCTTTTGACAATCCTTTTTTTCTTAAAGCTTCAATCGATTTTTCAATATCATTATTATTGTCTTGTAAAGATTTTTTACAATCTAAAAAACCTGCTCCTGTTTTTTCTCTCAATTCTTTAATTAGATCAGTAATATTTTCCATTATTGATCATCCTTATTTAATGATTCATTTTTATTATCATTATTTTTATCGTTAACATCATTTTGATAATTTACTGCATCTGTAATAGTATCTAAAAAATATTTTTTATACAAATTTATTGAGCGAAGAGCATCATCATTACCAGGAATAATATAATCAATATTTTCAGGATCAGCATTTGAATCAACGATTGCAACTATAGGTATATTAAGTTTATTAGCTTCTTTAACTGCAATCTTATCTTTTATTACATCAAAAACTATTAAAAGGTCAGGCTTACCATTAAGTGTTCTAATGCCTCCGATATTTAAATCTAATTTTTGCTTTTCTCTTGATATATCTAATAATTCTTTTTTTGATAAATTTTTAGATAGTTCGTTATCTTTTAAAAACATTTCAATCTCTTCTAACCGCTTTATAGAATTTGAAATAGTCTTCCAATTTGTCAGTGTACCACCTAACCATCTTTTATTTACATAAAAATTGTTGTTCAAAGTAGCTAATTCTTTTACAACATCGCTACACTGTTTCTTCGTACCAACAAAAAGTATTTTACCTGATTTTGAAACAGTTTCATGGATTTTAACAAGAGCGGTATTTAATAACTCTAGTGTAATTCGTAAATCAAAAATATGAATATTATTTCTAACACCATAAATATATTGTTGCATTTTAGGATTCCATCTTCTTACGTTGTGCCCAAAATGCACACCTGATTCAAGAAGATCTTCTATTTTAACTTCTGGTAGATTCATAATAACTCCCGGTTTAACCTCCACAGAAACAAAAACACCGGTTTTTTCTGTGTGCTAGATTTAATATCTGGAACTTTCTATTACATAGTATTATTTTTTCAAGTTAATTCTAAAGAATAATCTAAAATTTTTGATTTATTTAAATCATCAAGTTTTTTATATGATTTAATTGAATATTTATTAAAATCAAAATTCACTAATTTCTGATCCACTGCAATGAAGACATCAATAAAATTATCATAATTGCCACTTTCTTTTTTTACAAAAATATTATCTTTTAATTCATCCATATTTTTAAAATTTGTATAGATATTAAATTTATAATTATTTTTAACAAAAGTTTTCTCCAAAGATTCTATTGATCTTATTATAAAACGTGTATCAGTATTATTTTTCACAATATCTATATTAAATATTAACAAATTTCCTTCTTTCAATAATGGTCGGTATTTGTATAAATTTTCACTAAATATAGTTAGTTCAAATTGAAAATTAGTCTCTGATACTGTTATAAATGCATATTTTTTTCCATCCTTATTTGATCTTTCTTTGATATCTAAAATAGCACCACAAACTTTAATAACATTTGAATCATAGTCTTCTGAATAGTTTTTAAAAGATACAATATTCTCTAATTCAAAAAACTTTTTTGGATAATGATTTAATGGGTGATCAGAAAAATAAAATCCAATAACCTCTAATTCGTTTGATAAAATTTTGGCATTCTTCCATTTTTCATAATTTTGATTGAACAGGTTTTTATCTTCAAAAGAAATCTCATTTTCTTCAAAGAGCATATCTTGATTAGTATTTTTTTCTCCTCCATATAGTTCAACAAACTTAGGAACATTATTAAACAATTTTGATCTATTGGGTTCAATACTATCAAATGCACCTGACTGTATAAGTTTTTCAAGTTGTCTTTTATTTATTACTTCCTTAGAAACTCTATTCATAAAATCAATGATGCTTTTAAATTTGCCATTTTTGTTTCTTTCATCAACCATGCTAGAAATTGATTTTAAACCGACACCTTTAATTGCTGCCAATCCAAATCTTATTGATTTTAAGTTGTCATTAATTTCAATTGAAAATAAAGGATCAGAGAAATTTATATCTGGCTTTAAAAAATTGATATTTAATCTTTCTATTTCTTGTTTAAGTAAAATAATTTTTTCTGTTCTATCTATAGAATAGTTTAAAGTTGCTGTAAGAAATTCATGAGGAAAATTAGCTTTTAGATAAGCAGTTTGATACGATATTAAAGCATATGCTGCAGCATGACTTTTATTAAAGCCATAACCTGCAAATTTATCAACTAAATCAAATATTTTTGAAGCTTCTTTTTTATCAATATTATTTTGAACAGCACCTTCTATAAATCTTGATTTTTGCATATCCATTTCTTTTTGAATTTTTTTTCCCATTGCTCTTCTTAGTAAGTCTGCTTCACCTAAAGAATAATTTGATAAAACTTGTGCAATCTGCATTACTTGTTCTTGATAAACAATAATTCCATATGTTTCTTTTAAGACGTCTTCTAACATAGAATGAAGATATTTGATTTCTTCACGTCCATGTTTTCTATTACAAAAAGAGGGAATATTATCCATTGGTCCAGGTCTAAACAAAGCTACTACAGCAATTATTTCTTCAAATCTATCTGGTTGTAATTGACGAAGAACACTTCCCATACCATTGCTTTCCAATTGGAAGATTCCAACTGTGTCACCTTTACTTAACTGATCATATGTTATTTTGTCATCTAGAGGTATGTTATTTATTAAAAAATTCTTCTTCTCTTTAATTATCAATTTTATACAGTCATCAATGATTGATAATGTGGTTAATCCAAGAAAATCAAATTTTATTAAACCTGCTTCTTCAACGTATTTCATAGAAAATTGTGTTGCATTTGTATTGGTATTTTGATCTTTGTATAAAGGAACTACTTTAGATAATTTTTCATGACCAATAACAACTCCTGCAGCATGTGTTGAAGCATGTCTGTGAGTTCCTTCAATTTTAAGACTTACATCGATAATATTTGAAATTCTTTCATCGCTGCTTATCCTTTCTTGTAGACTTCTCTCAGATTTAATTGACTCACTTAAAGTCAGTGGATTTGATGGATTAAAAGGTATTAGTTTAGCAAAAGAGTCTACCTCTCCATAAGGTACTTCTAAAACTCTACCAATATCTCTTACGGCAGCTCTAGATGCAAGTGTTCCAAATGTAATTATATGAGCAACACATTCACTTCCATATTTATTATTTACGTATTCGATAACTTCATCTCTTCTAGTTTGACAAAAATCTATGTCAAAATCCGGCATTGACACTCTTTCTGGATTTAAAAATCTTTCAAATAACAATTCATATTCTAATGGATCTAAATCTGTTATCCCTAAACACCAAGCTACTAAACTACCTGCACCTGAACCTCTTCCAGGACCAACAGGGATGGATTGCTCTTTAGCCCAATTAACAAAATCTGCTACTATTAAAAAATATCCAGCAAACCCCATTCTAATGATGATTTCATTTTCATATTTCAATCTATCTGTGTAAATTTCTATATTATTAATATTCTTTTCTTTTATTTTTTTTTCAAGTCCCAATTCTGAGGTTTTTAATAAAAAATCTTCTGCTGATAGATCTAAATCATTTTTAAATTCCGGTAATTGTGGTTTTGTTGATTCAGGAAAATAGTTACAAGATAGAGAAATATTTAAATTATTTTGTATTATCTCAGGAATATCTTCAAAATTTTCATACATTTCTTCATTTGACTTAAAATAAATATTTTCATTAGAAGTATTTCTTTGAGAATTATTAATTGTAGATTTTTGAGCAATACAAAGTAATGCATCATGAGCTGAATAATCATCTTTATTTGCGTACTTTATATTATTTGAACCAATAAGCGGTATGTCAAATTCTTTTGATAAATTAATAAATTCTTTTTCAAAAACATCGATATTTTGATCATTTATTCTTTGAATTTCAAACAGAAAATTTTGCTTAAAAACTTTTTTAAAATTATCTAATAATTGAATGATATCTTTTTTTTTGTTTTCTTTATTTAATAAAAGTAAAGGATTTAATTCACCACCTATATAACAGAATAAACCTTCAGAAAATTTCTCTAATTGAGAAAAGTATATACCAACATTATTACCTTCATTAAGATGAGAAAGTGAGCTTAATTGTAATAGATTTCTATACCCAACTTCATTTTTGACTAAAAATGTAACTTGGGAAATTTGATTATTTACAATAATATCTAATAAATTTATTGAAGTTCCAATTATAGGTTGAATATTATTTTTTACACATTCTTTAGAAAATTCAAAAACTCCAAACATATTGTTATTATCTGTAATTGCAATTGCAGGCATGTCATTTTTTTTAGCTAGATCTACTAAATTTGTAATTTTTAGAGTACTTTCAGATAAAGAATATGAAGATAAAGATCTTAAATGAATAAAAGGATTATTCATTTGTCAAATGTATTTTCTTGTTTTTAAAATAATAAATTTCATCAGCTAATAATGAATAAGTTTTGTTATGAGTAACATATACTAAAGTTTTATTATTTTGTTCGATATAATTTATAAAAAATTTAAAAATATTGTTAGCAGTATCTTCATCAAGATTGCCAGTCATTTCATCAGCTAAAATTAAATCTGGATCATTTACCAAAGATCTAGCAATAGCGACTCTTTGTTGCTCTCCTCCTGATAATTTTAAAGGTTTATAATTTAGTCTTTCATCTAAACCGAATTCAAGAAGTAGGTTTTTAGAAATTTCATAACTTTTCTTTTCATTTTTATTAATTAATAATGGTAGCATAACATTCTCGATCACAGTGAGTTCAGGAATCAGATGAAAAAATTGATGAATAAAACCAATGGATAATCCTCTAATTTTATTCGTTTCATCTTTAGAACACAAAGAAATATCTTTATTCATAAAATAAAAGTTTCCATCATATTCTGAGTCAAGTAAACCAATAATATTGAGCAATGTTGTTTTGCCTGAACCTGAGGGCCCAACAATTGAAACTTTAGTGTTTTGCTTTAATTTAAAATTTAAATTTTTAACTATCTCAATTTTCGAATTATTTTCATTTGTATAATTTTTACAAAGATTGGTTATCTCTAATAAATATTTGTTATTCACTTCTTAAACTCTTAATAGGATCTATTCTGGCTGAACTTAAAGCTGGAAAAATAGTTGAGATAATTGATATGATTATAGCCACACAAAGTACGTAAACAACCTCATTTATACTAATCTTTGAAGGTAAAGATGATAAATAATAGACTTCTTCAGAAAAGAGCTTAGTCCCAAGCAAATATTCTAAAAAACTTTGAATTGATTTAATATTTATTGTGAAAAGTATTCCAATTATTAATCCTATTAATGAGCCAATCAAGCCAATTGAGATTCCAATAGTAAAAAATATTTTTATAATACTTTTATTACTCATTCCAATGGTTTTTAATATGCCAATATCCTTATTTTTTTCTTTTACAAAAATAATTAAACCTGAAATAATATTTAATGATGCAACTAAGATGATTAAAGAAAGAATAATAAACATAACATTCTTTTCCACTTTAAGTGCATTTATTAAAGTTTTGTTTTGATCTTTCCAAGATATTGAATAAAAATTTAATAAAAGATTAGATGTTTCTAATTCAACTTTATTTTTAAATAATTCAATTTCATTAGGAGATGATGTAAAGAATTCAATTTTGTTATATATATCTTCTTCATATAAGAGTAATTTTCTAACAAGTTCTGAAGATAAAAAAATTAAATTTGAATCATATTCATATAAACCTAGATCAAATACACCTACTACCTCCAATGTTTTAAACCTTGGAATATTTCCTAATATTGTTTTATCAGTCTTTGGAATTGCAATTTTAACCTTATCTCCCACGTTTAAATTCATTTCGTTCGCTAAAGAGTCTCCAATTAATATTTCACTTTTTGGATTTTGAATTAATGCGCCCATATTAATTGAATTAAACAAATAATGATTTTTATCATATCTATCATAGCCTTTGATCATCACACCTTTTGATTTATTTGATTTTATAATTAATCCATTTGTTTCAATAGATTTATAGTGTTGGTAAAAAAAAGAATTATCAATATTCAATATAAGTTCATCAGCTTGCTTATTTGTTATCTCATTATCAAAACTATAAATATTAAGGTGCGAATTAAGTCCTATTATTCTGTTAGTTAAATCAATTCTAAAACCATTCATAACAGACATAACTATAATAATTGCTGCTACTCCTAAACTAATACCTATTATTGAAAACCAAGCGAAAATAGACACATAGCCATCAGATTTCTTAGAAAATAAAAACCTAAAAATCAGTAATCGTTCTGATTTAGAAATCATCTATTTTTTTAACTTATTATTAATAAAATCAATTACACTACTGGATGAAATTTTTTCACTTTCATTATTTTGGCGATTTTTTATTTCTACTAAATTATCTTTTAAATCTCTTTTGCCAATAATAATTTGATATGGTGTCCCAATTAATTCATTATCAGATAATTTTTTTCCTATACTGCAGATTCTATCATCTAAAATGACTTCAATATTATTTTTCATAAAGTATTCATAATATTCTGATGATTTTGTGGCACAATCTTGATCTTCTGGCATTAAATTGACTATGGAAACCTTAAATGGAGCAACTTCTAAAGGCCACCTAATTCCTTTTTCATCATGATAAGCTTCTATAATTGCACCCACAAGTCTTGAAACACCAATGCCATATGATCCCATATGCACTGGAACATTTTTTCCACTTTTATCTTGAACAAATGCGTTTAATTTCTCAGAATATTTTGTTCCAAAATAAAATATATGACCCACTTCAATGCCCTTAGAAATTTTTAAATCTTCATTTGAAATTGTGCAATTTTTTTCATCATGTTGATCATCAACTGCAGCATAAAATGACTGCAACTCATTTGGGTCTATAGTTTCAGGGTTTAGTGTTTCTAATTTTTTATCATAATAAAGTGTACTTTCACCAGTCTTAGCTAGTATTTGAAATTCATGACTTAGGTTACCGCCAATTGGTCCAGTTTCTGCTCTTAAGGAAATTGGTGTTAAACCCATTCTAATAAAAGTTTTTATGTATGCTTTAAACATATTGTCATAAGATTTTTTTGCTTCGTTTTCATCAAGATCAAATGAATAATTATCCTTCATTAAGAATTCTCTTCCTCGCATTACTCCAAACCTAGGCCTAACTTCATCTCGGAATTTCCATTGAATATGGTATAGATTTTTTGGAAGATCTTTATAAGAATTTATATGTGCTTGAAATATATCTGTAATTAATTCTTCATTTGTTGGGCCGTAAAGCATTTCCCTTCCACTTCTATCTGTAATCCTTAACATTTCTTTTCCATAATCATCGTATCTTCCTGATTTAATCCATAAATCAGAAGATTGAATCGTAGGCATAAGCAGTTCTACTGCTCCTGCATTATTTTGCTCCTCTCTAACAATCTGTTCAATTTTTTTTAATACAAGTAGACCTAAAGGTAACCACGAATAAATACCAGCACTAGATTGTTTAATCATTCCAGCTCTAATCATTAATTTATGTGAAATTATTTCAGCATCTGATGGCGCATCTTTAATAGTAGGAAGAAAAAAGTTAGAATATTTCATTTATTAAATATATTTGATAAATCAAATCCAAATAAAATCAAAAAAAATAAAATTAAAGCTGATATTAATGAAGTTGCTATAAATTTTATTAGAAGATATGGCTTACTTGGAGCACTTTTTGCATGTCCAGATTCTACTTTTTGGGGTACTTTTATCTTAATCGGTAGGAGTATGAAAAATAAAATCCACCAAATAAGGATAAAAATTAGAACATGAGTAAATAGTGCCATTAAGATCGTATTAAATGAACTTCAATTTCTGGTTTTTTTTGAATTGAATTTTTTATAATCTTTCTAAAACTACTTTTAACTAAGTCAGATACTATAAGATCTGATGATTTTTGATCTTTGTTAAGTTTTGTATAGTTTTCTATAAAAAGTATTTTAAAATCATTTTTAATATTTTCTTCATCTATTCCCGGCAATCCTTTTAAAGTAAGTAACATATTTTTATTAATTGAATAGTCATCATCATTGATAATTAAAGAAATTAAAACTAACCCCTCAAATGAATATTTCCTTCTCTCTTTAATAAAAGCAGATTCAGAGTCGTAAAGATTTTTACCCTCAACAATTAACTTTCCAGTTTCAAATTTTTCTACAATTTTAGGTTCACCTGGTGCTATTTTGAGACATTTTCCATTTTCTAAAATTTTAGTAAATGGTACTTGAGATGAGTAAGATAATTGTTTATGTGCCTCTAGATGCATAGGTTCGCCATGCACTGGAATAGATAAGTAAGGTTTTGTCCAATTATACATTTGTTTTATTTCATCTGCATAACCATGACCTGAAACATGTACTAAATCATCATCAGCAGTTACTATCTCAACTCTTTGTCTAATAAGTAAGTTCTTTAAATTATTTATTGATTTTTCATTACCAGGAATATCTCTAGAGCTAAAAATTACTACATCTTCAGGCTCTAAATGTAAATGTTGATGAGAATTATAAGCTATTCTGAAAAGCGCAGATCTTTTTTCACCCTGACTTCCAGTACAAATTATGACTAAATTTTCTCTTGGTATATAAGAGGCTTCATCTTCACTGATAAAAATTTCATCATCTGCAACATAACCACATTTTCTTGCTACTTCGATATTTTTTTTCATACTCCTACCAACAAGAGCGACCTTTCTTTTATTTTTTTTTGCTGCTTGAATAATATTTTTCATTCGTGCAATATTTGAAGAAAAACAGGTAACTACAATTCTATTTGAAAATCTTGAAAATATACTTGTCAGTTCATCTCTAACATCGCTTTCAGATTCTGATTTACCTGGCACATTTGCGTTAGTAGAGTCACCTATTAAGGCAAGTAATCCATCATTTCCTAATTTTTCAAATTTATCTTTTGAAAATGAGTCTCCTAAAGTAGGTGAATGATCTATTTTCCAATCAGCAGTATGAAGTAATGATCCATATGTTGTTTTAATTACTATTGCAGTTGGTTCAGGAATTGAGTGTGTAGTTGGAACAAAACTTATATCAAAATTATTGAGTATTAATTTCTTGTCTAAATTTATCTCTTTTAAAGTAAATCCTTCTACTTTATTGAATTCTTTTAGCCTATTTTCGATAAGAAATTTTGCAAATTTACTAGCATATACAGGACATTTAATTTTATTTGCTAAGAACGCAACAGCTCCTGCATGATCTTCATGACCATGGCTGATAATAATAGCCTCGAGATTATCTTCTAAACTTTCAATATGATCTATTTTTGGTACCAATAAATCTACACCAGGAAACCTTTCATCTGCAAATGAAAGACCTAAATCTATCATTATCCATTTTCCATCACATCCGTAAAGATAACAATTTGCACCTATTTCTCCAATACCTCCGAGAGATAAAAAGTGTAGTCCTTCATTAAAATCATTTAGTTGTAAATTATTACTCATAAAAATGTTTGTTACCGATTTCTTTTATTCCTTCTAATGTCAAATGTTCCATATATATAGGTTTATAAATAATTTTATCCCTAAATATTTTACCTAGACCACCCGTAATATAGACTTTGGGCTTAAAGTTATTCTCCTTAATAATTTGCTTTAATATGCCATTAACTGCATGCAAATAACCAAAATAAAAACCTGATTGAATAGAAGCTGATGTACTATTATTAACAATTTTATTTGATTTTGAGATTTTTGAAGTTTTTATTAACTCAGCATTTTTTAAAAGTGTCTCCATTGAAAGATTTATACCTGGAAAAATTAATCCACCTAAATATTTATCATTTTTAATGACATCAAAAGTAGTAGCTGTACCAAAGTCGAGAATTATACAGTCTTTGATTTTATTATTATATACATAGGCATAGTTTGCTATTCGATCACTTCCAATTTGATTTAAATTATAATTGATACTATTTCTAAATGATATTTTTTTGGGATTAATTACATAAAATTTGAATTTATTCTTTTGAAAAATATTTTTAAAAATTAAATTTAAGGAAGGTACAACAGAGGACAAGATACAAAATCTATCTTTAAGATTATTAATCAACTTTTTGTTAGATTCAAAAAATTTATTTATTTCTTTTTTTGTAATATTGGTTTTTTTTTCTGTTTTTAATCTAATAATTTTAATTAATTTATTTTTTGTATAAAAACCTATAACTATATTCGTATTACCTGCATCTATAACAATCATTAAATTATTCTAGCATTATATATATTTTCAAAATTAATATTATTTTTTAAAGTGATTGAACCATCTGGGTTAAGATTATGAAATATTCCTTGTTTTACATTTTGTTCATCAATTTTTAAATTAATATTGCTTCCTAAATATAATAATCTGCTTTTATATTCAGTCATAATTTTTTCATGATTATTTAGCAGTTGTTTAAAATTATTAAAATACTCTTCCATAATTTCATATACAAAATAAAAATTGTTAATTTCTTTATTGTATTTATTAATATTAGTTGTTGGATAATTTTCAATTTTTGGAGAAGATACTATATTAACTCCAAAACCAGTATTTATATATTTATCACTTTTGATACTAAATATTTCAGAAATTATTCCAGAAATTTTTTCTTTATTAATTAAAATATCATTTGGCCATTTAATTTGAGTTTTAACATTACAAATATTTTCAATCACAGAACAGATCATATTAGTAATAAAAGCATTATTTAAAAAATGATTTTCTATTGGCAATATATTTTTAGATAAAATAGAAATATAGACATTATTTTTTGGGCTTTCCCAAGTTGTTCCCCGTCTTCCAAATCCTTTTTTTTGTTGATTTGCCATCAAACATATATTTCTATTATAATTAAGTTTTTTAACTTCTGACATTGTAGAATCTACAGATTCAATAAAATGAAAATCAAAATTGTTTTTATCTAATAGATTTTTAATTTTATCTAATGACATTAATCAAATGGTCAAACTTGCAGATATATTAATCAATAAAGACGGGTAAAATATAAAACAAATAATTAAAAATAAACTTAAAGATAAAATAATTTTTGATTGAAAAGAAATTTGAAAATTAATTATTCCTTCACTTTTACTTTCATCAAAATACATTATCTTAATAATCCTTAAATAATAAAAAGCAGAAATTACACTAGCTAGGACACCAAGAACTGAAAGTACATATAATTCTTGTTCAATTGCAGCAATGAAAACATAAAATTTTCCAAAAAATCCTATAAATGGTGGGATGCCAGCCATAGATAGCATTATTATTGAAATAGAAAGACTAACGATTGGATTACTTTTACTTAACCCTTTTAAATCACTAATATTAATTAAATATTCATTTTTTACTTTTAACGAAAGTAAAATAGCAAAAATTGCAACATTCATTATCATGTATGAAAACATATAAATTGATGCTGCCTTAATTCCATCATCATTTGCGGCAACTAAAGCTATTAATATATATCCTATATGTCCGATAGAACTATAAGCTAATAATCTTTTAATATTTGACTGTGCTATAGCTGCGATAGCTCCAAGAAACATTGAGGCTATTGATAAAAATAAAATTATTTGACTCCATTCTAAGTAAAAATTTTCAAATGGAACTAAGCAAAAACGATAAATTAAAGCTACTGCAGCAATCTTAGGAACAATAGCAAAAAAACCTGTAATTGAATTTGGGGCTCCTTCATAAACATCGGGAGTCCACATATGAAAAGGTACGGCTGAAACCTTAAAAGCCAAGCCTACCATCACAAATACAAGCCCAAATATTAGACCTAAATTTAAATTATCATATTTTGATAAATAGAAACTTATCTCATTAAAATTCATTGAACCAGTAAATCCATAAATTAAGGAGAAACCGTACAAAAGTATACCAGAAGATAATGCTCCTAAAATAAAGTATTTTACTCCTGACTCAGCTGATGAAATTGAATCTCTTTTTATTGCTGCAGCAACATAAAGAGATAAACTTTGTAGTTCTATTGCTAGATACATGGACATAAGATTATTTGAAGCAATCATTAACATCATCCCAAGTGTTGAAAATAAAAATAAAACAGGAATTTCAAAATTTTTAAGCTTAATACCTAAGAAATAATCTTTAGAAATGATGATACTAGCTATAGATCCAAATAGAGCTAAAATTTTAAAAAAATTTATAAAAGAAGAGTGGCTAAATAAACTTTTATAATTTGCAAAATTTGATTCTCTATCATAGTAAACAAGCAAAATGGTTAATAATAAAACGAAAACTGCTAGATTGGAAGTTTGCCTAAATGCATTTTTTTTTAAAAAAAGGCCAAAAAGTAAGCAAACAAAAGAGGAGCATGCTAAAAAAATTTCTGGTATAAAAAAAATATTGTAAATATTATTTAGCATTGGCTATTTCATAGTTTGTTATAATTAGTTCAAGTGATAATCTCATAGGATCTAAGAATAGATTTGGAAATATACCTAGTAATATTACTGAAATTGCTAAAGGAATTAATATGATTTTCTCTCTTGTGTTTATATCTAAAATATCTGCAAGTTTATTATTAGTTATGGTGCCAAAAATAATTCTTTTATAAAGGTATAGCATGTAAACAGCGGATAATATTATTCCTAAAGCAGCTCCAATAACAACGTAACTTGAAAATTTAAATGCGCCAACAATAACTAAAAATTCTCCAATAAAACCACTAGTCCCAGGTAATCCAACTGATCCCAGCATAAAAATCATGAATACTGTTGCATAAAGTGGCATTCTTTGAACTAATCCTCCGTAAAATTCAATTTCTCTAGTTTGCATTCGATCATAAATAACACCAACACATAAGAACAAAGCTGCTGAGACTAATCCATGACTAATCATTTGCATCATTGCTCCTTCTAAACCTTGTTGATTAACTAAAAAAATTCCAATTGTTACAATTCCCATATGAGCAACGGATGAATATGCGATTAGTTTTTTTATATCAGTTTGTGCTAGTGCCACTAACGAAGTGTATACTATAGCAACTATACTTAATGTCATAATTAAAGGAATAAAAAACTCTGTTGCTTCTGGAAGCATACCTATGGAGAAGCGGATAAAACCATATCCACCCATTTTTAAAAGTACTCCGGCTAAAATAACAGATCCAGCCGTTGGAGCCTCAACATGGGCATCGGGCAACCATGTATGAAAAGGCCACATAGGAATTTTAACTGCAAAGGAAGCAAAGAAGGCAAGCCAAAGAAACAACTGCGTATTATAAGAAAAATAATTACCTTGTAAGAATTCAATACTCATTGAACTTGTATTTCTATACATCACAATAATAGCAATCAACATGAGTACTGAACCTAAAAGAGTGTAGAGAAAGAATTTAAAAGAAGCATAGATTCTTCTATTGCCTCCCCATATACCTATGATTAGATACATTGGTATTAATACTGCTTCAAAAAAAATATAAAATAAAAGTATGTCTATAGAAGCAAACATTCCAATCATTACAGTCTCTAAAAATAAAAAAGAAAGCATGTATTCCTTGACTCTTTTTTTAATATTATTCCAACTAGCTAAAATACAAAGTGGGGTCAAAAATGTACTTAATAAAATCATAAAAAGTGAAATACCGTCAACTCCAATATGGTAGAAGAAATTAAAATCATCAAACCATCTAAATTTTTCTTCGTACTGATAAGACGGATTGGAATAATCAAATTGTAGCCAGAGTATTAAACTTAAAATAAATGTTCCTAACGTTGTTAGCAAAGCAGCCCATTTAATATTAATTGATGTTAATTCATCTTCTTTAATAAAAAGAATAATTAAAGCACCAATTAAAGGTAAAAAAATTATTACTGATACTAACGGCCAGTCAATCATTTAGTAATATAAAAACCATGTTAAAATTATTACTAAGCCACCGAGCATAGCAAAAGCATAATGAAACAAATACCCTGATTGAAATAAACTTACATAAGATGAAGATTTAGAAATAATCCAGGAGACCCCGTTTGGTCCTAAACCATCGATAGTTTTTTCATCCCCTCTTTTCCAGAAAAAGTTTGCTAATTTGAAAAAAGTTAAAACAAATACTTTATAATATAGCTCATCCACATACCATTTATTTTTAGAGAGAGAATATAAAGGATCTAAATTATAGGAAAGATTTTTTGCTCTGTTTAAATTATTTGAATATATCAACACACAGACAAGAATTCCAACTGCAACAGCAGACTTTGATATTAATGATTGTGTAAGTGGAAGATATTTATGAGAACTCTCAGTTAATAATATAGCATTATCCCAAAATTCTTTTTTATAATATCCAATAAAATAATCAGCAAAGAATATTCCAGAAAAAATAGAACCAATTGCAAGAATAAATAATGGAGCTGTCATTACTAAAGGTGATTCATGGGCGTGATCATATGTTTTATTATTTGATCTATTTTCACCATGAAATGTTAGGAATAATAATCTCCATGAATAAAAAGCAGTAAGTAAAGCAGTTAAAATACCTACTAAATATGCAAAGTATGCTATTCCATTTGAAGCATAGAAAGCATTTTCTAAAATACTTTCTTTTGAATAGTAACCAGATAGATATGGGAAACCAATAATTGCAAGAGACCCAATCCACATCATTGAGGCGGTAAAAGGTATTTTTTTGAAAAGCCCTCCCATTTTTCTCATATCCTGTTCATGATGCATTGCGTGAATTACAGAACCTGCAGAAAGAAATAGAAGAGCTTTAAAAAATGCATGAGTTGTTAAGTGAAATATTGATGCATTATAAGCTCCTACACCTGCTGCAAAAAACATATATCCTAATTGACTACATGTTGAATATGCAATGACTCGTTTAATATCATTTTGCGTTAAGGCTATAGAGGCAGCAAAAATAGCTGTGGCTGCACCAATAAAAGTAATGAATAAATTAGTAAATGTCGCAAACTCATAAATAGGACTCATTCTTGCAACTAAAAATACACCAGCAGTTACCATTGTTGCAGCATGTATTAGTGCAGATACAGGAGTAGGCCCCTCCATGGCATCTGGCAACCATGTGTGTAAACCTAATTGGGCAGATTTACCCATTGCACCTATGAATAAAAGAAAGCATAATAAATCTAAAGTTGGAAAACTGAATGAAAGGAATTGAATTTGATGCTCACTAAATCGATCCACTTGTGAAAATATACTGTCAAAACTTATCGTGCCAAAAATATAAAAAATTCCAGCAATTCCAATTGCGTATCCAAAATCTCCAACTCTGTTTACAACAAATGCTTTTATAGCAGCTTTATTTGCTGAATCTTTATGGTGCCAAAAACCAATTAATAAATATGAGGCTAGCCCAACACCTTCCCAACCAAAAAACATTTGCAGCAAGTTATTACTTGATACAAGAACAAGCATAAAAAAAGTAAATAAGCTTAGATAACCCATAAATCTTATTTTTGATGGATCTTCTTCCATATAGCCTATTGAATATAAATGAACACAAGCAGAAACAGTTGTAACCACAATGAACATCACAGCAGTTAAAGTGTCTAATCTAATTGACCAATCAACAATAAAATTTCCAGAAGTGATCCAGTTAAGAATAAAAATTATTTCAGCTTCCTTATTATTAATAAACTGAATGAATATTATCCAAGAAAATAAAGTACAAAGAAAAAGGATTGAAGTTGTTGATATTTGATAAACTTTATAGTTAAACTGTTTACCTAGTAAAAAACAAAAAAGAAAACCAAGTAGAGGTAAAAATATAATTGAGGTTGCCATCTACTATCCCTTAAGCTGATTAATTTTACTTACTTCTATTGATCCTAAATTTCTAAAAAATACTACAAGTATGGCCAGTCCAATTGCTGCTTCAGCTGCTGCAACAGTAAGTGTAAGCATTGCGAAGATTTGCCCTGAGATATCATTAATATACGCTGAGAAAGCAATAAAATTAATATTTACCGACAACAAGATGAGTTCTATAGACATTAAAATTATAATTAAATTTTTCTTATTTAAAAATATTCCTAAAACACCTAAGGTAAAAATAATTGCACCGAGAAAAAGATAGTGTTCAAGAGTAATCATTAATTAAATTCCTTCGCCTATTTTTACTTTTTTCTTTTCTATAGCTGTTGATGCATCAACTGTATTTTGAGAATCTATATTTTGCCTTTTAACACCACCTTTATCTCTTAATGTAAGTGTAATAGAACCAATCATTGCGACTAATAAAATTATCCCACATATTTGAAATAAATAAAAATATTCAGTGTAGAGTATTTGCCCAATCATTTTTGTATTTTCCACTTCATTAACTATAGGTTGTAGTGGTGTTTGATTGTTATAAATATTAGACGATCTATCTGTTAAAAAAAGTATTCCAAGTTCAATTACTAGAACTATCCCTAATAATGCTCCAAAAGGTAAATATTGCAAAAAACCTTCTCTCAACTTTACAAAATTTATATCAAGCATCATTACAACAAATAGAAAAAGGACTGCAACAGCTCCAACATATACAACGACAAGGATCATTGCCAAAAATTCAGCACCTAATAAAACAAAGAGTCCTGATGCGTTAACAAAGCTTAAAATTAAGAACAAAACTGAATGAACTGGATTTTTTGCACTTATAACCATTAGAGCAGAAAGAACTGCAACAGATGAAAAAAGATAAAATGTTAATGAATAAAGAACCATTCTTATCTATATTTACTATCGAGATGAATATTTTGAGCAATTTCTTGCTCCCATCTATCTCCATTTTCTAAAAGTTTATCTTTATTATAAATTAATTCTTCTCTTGTTTCAGTGGCAAATTCAAAATTTGGTCCTTCTACTATCGCATCAACTGGGCAAGATTCTTGACATAACCCACAGTAAATACATTTAGTCATATCTATATCATATCTTGTTGTTCTTCTGCTTCCATCCTCTCTTGGCTCTGCTTCAATTGTAATTGCCTGAGCAGGACATACTGCTTCGCAAAGTTTACATGCGATACATCTCTCTTCCCCACTTGGATATCTTCTCAAAGCATGCTCGCCTCTAAAACGTGGGCTTAATGGACCTTTTTCGTGAGGATAATTTATTGTAACTTTAGATTTAAATATGTATTTGAAAGTTAAAAATAGTCCTTGAAATAATTCAAATAAAGTAAAAGATTTAATTAATTTATACATATTAATTTGGCAGCATGTCAAAATATACTAAAAAACCAGAAGTTGCCACAACCCAAAATAAAGAAAACGGTAGAAAAACTTTCCATCCAAGTCTCATTAACTGATCATATCTATATCTTGGGAAAGTTCCTCTAACCCAAATAAATAAAAATAATATAAATATTACTTTAACAGTAAACCAGATTACTCCAGGAACGACATTTAATGGGTATACATCAAATGGAGGAAGCCATCCGCCTAAAAAAAGAATTACAGTCATAGAAGACATTAAAATCATACTCGCGTATTCACCTAAAAAAAATAATACAAATGAAGCAGATGAATATTCTGTAAAAAATCCAGCAACAAGTGTTGATTCATCTTCAGGAAGATCAAAAGGTAATCTATTTGTTTCAGCTAACGCAGAAATAAAAAAAATAATGAACATAGGTAATAATGGAATTGCAAACCATACAGTCTGCTGAGCTAAAACTATCTTTGATAAATTTAAAGAACCTACACATAATAATACTGTAATTATTACAAATCCAATAGATACTTCATATGAAACCATTTGAGCAGCTGATCTTAATGCTCCTAGAAAAGGATATTGAGAGTTACTAGCCCATCCAGCCATTATTATTCCGTATACTCCAAGAGATGATACTGCAAACAGATACATGATACCTACGTTAATATCAGAGACTACCCACCCTGGAGCAAAAGGTATTACTGCCCAACCTGCTAAGCTAAGTACCATTGTTATTATGGGCGCTAGAATAAAAACAATTTTATTTGATCCACTAGGTATAATATTTTCTTTAGTAATAAGTTTTAATGCATCAGCAAAGCTTTGTAATATACCAAAAGGCCCTACTATATTTGGGCCTCTTCTTAATTGAATTAATGCTAAAACTTTTCTTTCAGCATAAACTAAAAAAGCTACAGATATTAAAACTGGCACAACAACAGCAAGTATTTGGGCAATGATTATTAAACCTGTAATTAATATATCATAAGTCATCTAATTATTATGCTGCCTTATTTAAAATATCTTTAGTACATTTTGCCATTGTTTCAGAAGATCTAGAAATAGAATCATTCATATAAAAATTTTCAATGTTATATTTAATTTTAATATTCTCAATTTTATTATTTTTAGCAAAAGTTATTTCGCCAATAGAATTAACTTCATTTAAGAGAGCAAATTGACTATAGGTACTTGTAATTTCATTTCGAAGCTCCCCAAGATTATTAAAATTTAAATTTTTTTCAAATAAGTCACTTAAAACTCTAAAAATTTTCCACTCCTCTTTTGCTTCACCTATTGGATTATGACACTTAGTTGTTTGAATAACTCTACCTTCTATATTCATATAAGTAGAACTTTTCTCAGTATATGCAGGGGTTGGTAAAATTATATCAGCTATAGATGCTGAAACATCTCCATGGTGACCAAGATAAACAACAAAAGCATTTTCAAATGTTGAAATATTTATCTCATCTAACCCCATTAAGAAAACTAAAGGCTTTGTTTTATCAATATGTTTTTTTAATTGTTTATTGTAATCATTATCAAATTTTTTATTATAAAATTTCAAATCTAATGCTCCTACTCTAGAAATATCTTGGTTAAGAATATTTAATGGATTTGTATTTTTATTTTTTTGAATTTTTTTAGCAATTAATCCTGCAGTTTCTAATATTTTTTTTCCATGATCATTATTTATTGCTGAAGTACCTAATATTATAAGTGGGTTTTTTGCAGATTTTAAAACTTTATTGAATTCAGATTTATTATTAGATAATTTATTAAGGTAATCTAAAGAATCAGATAAATGATGATAATCGTAAGTAAGATCTAATTTAGGACCTATAAGACCAATTTTGCAGTTATTTTCAATATATGCCTTTCTAATTCTAGCGTTTAGTACCGCTGCTTCCCATCTAGGGTTTGATCCGATTAAAAGAATAGCATCAGCCTTTTCAATTTCTTGAATTGTTGAATTAAATTTATAACTTGAAGATGAATTATCGATAATTTGTGTATTATCAAATCTGCAATCATAGTTTTTTGATTTTAGTGAATTGCTAAATTTTAGTGCGGAATATAAAGTTTCAATATCGGTAAACTTACCAGATAGGAATACAGTATTTTCTTTACCTCTTTTTGTAATTTCTTTTTTTATTAATTCAAATGCATTATCCCATGAAGATATTTGGAGTTTTTTATTTGATTTAGAATATACATTATCCAATCTTTGACTTGAGAGTCCATCAACTGCAAATCTAGATTTATCACTTATCCATTCTTCATTGGTTTCTTCATTTATTCTAGGAAGAGCTCTTAAAACTTTTTTTCCCCTTGTATCAATCCTTATACTTGAGCCTATACCATCGAACACATCAAATGTTTCTGTCTTGGTTAGCTCCCATGGTCTAGATTTAAATGCATATGGTTTACTTGTTAAAGCACCTACGGGGCATAAATCAATTACATTTCCAGATAATTCTGACTCAATAGTTTTTTCTAAGTACGTCGTGATCTCAGCATTTTCACCTCTGCCAAGTAATCCTATATCATCAACACCCGCAACTTCTGTAGAAAACCTTACGCATCTTGTACAATGTATACATCTTGTCATAATTGTTTTGACAAGTGGTCCCATATTTTTATTTTGAACTGCTCTTTTATTTTCTTCATATCTAGTTTTATCAAAACCATAATACATCGCTTGATCTTGAAGATCACATTCTCCTCCTTGATCACAAATAGGGCAATCCAATGGATGATTAATGAGAAGAAACTCCATTACACCTTTTCGAGCTTTTTTAACTGTTTCTGTTTTTGTTTTTATAATCATTCCATCTGCAGCTGGCATGGCACATGATGCAATAGGTTTTGGAGCTTTTTCCATTTCTACTAAACACATTCTACAGTTTCCTGCTATTGATAGTTTTTCATGATAACAAAATCTTGGAATTTCAGTTCCTGCCTGTTCACAAGCTTGCATTACGGTCATGCCGTTTTCAAATTCGTATTCTTTATTATCAATTGTTATCTTTGGCACTATGCTACTCTTCTATTTCTTTCTTGAATTCTTTTTTCAATTTCAGGCCTAAAGTGTCTAAACAAACCTTGAATAGGCCAAGCAGCAGCATCACCTAAGGCACAAATAGTATGACCTTCAATTTGCTTAGTCACATCTAAAATTTTATCAATATCTTGATGTTCAACATTTCCATGAATCATTTTTTCCATCATTCTATACATCCATCCAGTACCTTCTCTGCAAGGTGTACATTGACCGCAGCTTTCATGTTTATAAAAATGTGATAATCTAGCTATTGCTTCAACAATATCTGTTGATTTATTCATTACAATAACAGCAGCAGTTCCTAATCCACTTTGCACTTCTTTTAGGCTATCAAAATCCATTTTAACTGTATCGCAAATTGACTTAGGTAATAAAGGCACACTTGCACCTCCAGGAATTACAGCTAATAAATTTTCCCAACCACCAATTACACCACCTGCATGTTTTTCAATCAGTTCTTTTAATGGTATCCCCATTTCCTCTTCTACATTGCATGGGTTATTAACGTGTCCTGAAATACTAAAAATTTTTGTACCTGTATTGTTGGCACTTCCTAAATCAGCGAACCATTTTGAACCACGCCTTAAAATAGTTGGTGAAACGGCAACTGTTTCAACATTTGTAACTGTTGTTGGACATCCATATAAACCTGCGCCAGCGGGAAAAGGAGGTTTTAATCTAGGTTGACCTTTTTTACCCTCTAAACTTTCAAGTAAAGCAGTTTCTTCACCACAAATATATGCTCCTGCTCCTCTATGAAGATAAATATCAAAATCCCACCCTGTACCACATGCATTTTTACCAATTAAATTATTTGCGTAGGCTTCATCTATTGCTTTTTGTAAATTAGAAGATTCAGAATAATATTCACCCCTTATATAAATGTAACAAGTATGTGCATGCATTGCAAAGGCAGCAACTAAACAACCTTCTAAAAGAAGATGTGGGTCGTTTCTCATAATCTCTCGATCTTTACATGTTCCTGGCTCTGACTCATCTGCATTAACAACTAGGTAATGATCTTTTCCAGAGTCTTTTGGCATAAATGACCACTTAAGTCCCGCAGGGAAACCTGCTCCTCCCCTTCCTCTTAATTGACTATTTTTAATTTCCTCAACAATTTTTTCGCTACCCATTTTAATAAGTTCTTTAGTATTTGACCAAATACCTCTTTTTTTGGCACCTTCTAATTTCCAGTCTTCAAAACCGTATAAATTTTTAAAAATTTTATCTTTTTCCTTAAGCATCAAATTTTCTTTCAGGTTGTGATGATTTTCTACCAATTTGTGAACCTACTTTTATTGATTTATTATCTTTTAAATCTTGAAGTATTTTTTTAAAACTCTCTTCATCTAAATCTTCATAATAATCATCATTGATTTGGACCATAGGAGCATTGCAACATGCGCCTAAGCATTCAACTTCAACAACTGTAAATACTTCATCATCACTTGTTTCGCCAATATTGGTTTCGCAAACTTCTTTTGCAACTTTAGACAATTTATCACTACCTCTTAACCAACAAGGTGTCGTTCTACAAATTTGGACAAAATTTTTACCAATAGGTTCTAAATTAAACATCGAATAAAAAGTGGCAACTTCCAACACTCTTATATAAGACATACTTAAAGTTTCAGCTACTTTTTCCATTGAGTTTTTACTTAACCATCCATTATTTTGTCTTTGCGCTAAATCAAGTAAAGGGATAACCGCGCTTTGAATACGGTTTGATGGATATTTTTTTATTATTTCAGAAATTTTTTTAAAATTTTCTGATGACCATTCAAAATTATCATTAATTTTTTTATATACTTTATTATTTGTACCAGGATGATGCATTATCTATCTATCTCTCCAAAAACAATATCTAAGCTACCTAATATGGCTGCTATGTCTGCCATTAAGTGGCCTTTAGATAAATGATCCAATGTTTGCAGGTGGGCAAAACCTGGTGCTCTTATTTTACATCTATATGGTTTACTAGATCCGTCAGAAACAAGGTAAACGCCAAATTCACCTTTTGGAGCTTCTACTGCACTATATACTTGACCAGCTGGAACACGGTAACCTTCAGTGAAAAGTTTAAAATGATGAATTAAAGCTTCCATTGATTTTTTCATTTGATTTCTTTTAGGAGGTGTAATTTTATTATCCTCAATTGATATTGGACCTGGCTTGATTTTATTTAAACATTGGTTAATTATACTAACGCTTTGTCTCATTTCTTCTATGCGAACCAAATATCGATCAAAACAATCACCTTTTTTTCCAACAGGAACCTCAAAATCAACTTGATCATAGGCGTCATAAGGTTGAGATCTTCTTAAATCCCATGCTACACCTGTACTTCTTAACACAGGACCCGAGCAACCCCATTCAATTGCTTCTGACTTTGAAATTATTCCTATATCAACTGATCTTTGTCTTAAAATTCTGTTATTAGTCAGTAAGCTTTCAAGATCATCAATAAATTTTGGAAAAGTTTTAAAATGATCAAATAATTTTTCTTCCATACCTTCTGGCATATCCTGATGAACACCGCCAGGTCTAAAATAGGCTGCATGAAATCTTGCCCCAGATACGGCTTCATGAAACTCCAAAAGCTTTTCCCTTTCTTCAAAACACCATAAAAATGGAGTGACTGCACCAATGTCAGCAGCATAGGCAGGTATATTTAATAAATGATTAAGTATTCTAGTAATTTCGGCAAAAATAACACGAATATATTTAGCTCTTTCAGGAACATTGATACCTAGGAGATTTTCAGTTGCCAATGCAAAAGCATGTTCTTGACACATTGGTGAAACGTAATCAAGTCTATCAAAATAAGGTACAGCCTGAAGATAAGTTTTATATTCAATTAATTTTTCTGTTCCCCTATGTAACAATCCAATATGTGGTTCTGCTCTTTGAACTACCTCACCTTCCAGTTCAACTACTAAACGCAATACACCATGCGCAGCTGGATGCTGGGGGCCAAAGTTAATTGTAGTTGTATTAAGCTCCACTTCTTTCATTTAATTTTCTTCACTAGATTTCTCATCACCAAAAAGTCTGTTTTCCATTCCTTCCCAAGGTGATTCACTATCAAAATTTCTAAATTCTTGAGTTAACTTAACAGGCTCATATATTACTTTTTTTTCAAGATCATCATAGCGAACCTCTGTGTGTCCTGTTAAAGGAAAATCTTTGCGCAATGGATAACCCTCAAAATTGTAATCCGTCATTATCCTTCTTAAATCAGGATGGTTAATGAATTCTATTCCAAATAAATCATAACATTCTCTTTCATACCAATCTGCAGATTTGTGAATATTGGTTATTGATTCTATTTTTTCGTTTTCTTTAATAAAAGTTTTAAGAATAATTTTCTTATTTTTTGTTAAACTTTGCAAAATATAAATCAAATCAAATCTAAATTCTCTTGAAGGATAATCAACAGCGGTAATATCTAATAATTGATTAAAATTGAGATCAACATTATCTTTTAACTGGTTAAATATTTTTAAAATATTAATTTTATCAAATCCTATTTCTAACAAATTATTATTTTCTAAAACATTATTTATGCCATCTATTTTAGTAAGAATTCTAATCATATAAAATTATCTTTTAAATTTATTTTCTCTTCTAATTTTTTTCTGTAATTGCAATATGCCGTAAACTAATGCTTCAGCTGTTGGAGGGCATCCTGGTACGTAGACATCAACGGGAACTATCCTATCACACCCTCTAACTACTGAGTACGAGTAGTGATAATATCCACCTCCATTTGCACATGAGCCCATTGATATGACCCACCGAGGTTCTGGCATTTGATCATAAACTTTTCTTAAAGCCGGTGCCATTTTATTTGTTAGTGTGCCAGCAACAATCATTACATCAGATTGTCTAGGGCTACCTCTTGGTATGACTCCATAACGATCTAGGTCATATCTTGCCATGTAAGAATGTATCATTTCTACTCCACAACATGCCAATCCGAAAGTCATTGGCCATAGGGAACCAGTTCTAGCCCATGTAAGAATTTTATCATAGCTAGCAACTAAGAAACCCTTAGAGGATAATTCTGTGTTTAGAGTATCATCAACAATTTTTTTTGCTTCATCTACTCCCATTCTAAAGCTCCTTTTTTCCATTCATAAATAAAACCAATAGTCAAAACAGTTAGAAAAATCATCATTGACCAAAAACCAAACAATCCAATTTTACCAAGTGTTATTGCCCATGGAAACAAGAAGGCAACTTCTAAATCAAAGATAATAAATAAGATTGCTACTAAATAAAATCTTACATCAAATCTTCCACGAGCATCGTCAAACGCCTCAAATCCACACTCATAAGCAGATAATTTTTCTTGATCTGGCTGAGAGTCTCCAACTACAAAAGATAATAGAGTCATTCCAACAGCCAATGCTAAAGCTATAAAAATAAAAATTAATATGGGTAAATATTCAAAAAGAAACTCTGACACTATAATCTCACAATTAAATTAGTAATGTATTTAACGATTTATTCAACAATAACAACGTGTCTCGTTGCGACTTTAATACACAAAAAATACTGAAGAAAGTGGCGCGAGAGACGGGATTCGAACCCGCGGCCTCTGCCGTGACAGGGCAGCGTTCTAACCAGCTGAACTACTCCCGCGCATGGTGGGTGTTGAGAGACTTGAACTCCCGACCCTCTCGGTGTAAACGAGATGCTCTACCAACTGAGCTAAACACCCAAATAAAAGCGGCTGTTAAATTTATTTAACAGCCGGTGCAAGAAAAAAAGATAATTAATTGTTTACTGAGTCTTTTAGAGCTTTTCCTACAGTAAATTTAGGTCTTTTAGATGCTGGTATTTGAATTGATTCACCTGTTCTAGGGTTTCTACCAGTTGTTGCTTTTCTGTGGCTCACGCTAAAATTACCAAAACCTACAATACTAACCTTTTCGTCTCTTTTTAAGGAATTAGTAATTGCGTCTAGAAAGCTTTCAATAGCTCTAGTTGCGTCAGATTTAGATAGTCCTGCGGAAGATGCTACAGATGCGATAAGATCATTTTTGTTCACTTTTAATCTCCTTTATTAATTTTTAATGATAATTCTTTGTTTTCTCGACAAGTCAACATTATTATAAAAAAATTTCCCAGAAATAAAGGAATTTAATAATAAAACGCCTAAAATTAGGGATTATTTTAAATTAAATATTAATGAGTACTAGTTGTATTTTGGCTATTTTTTAATTGAGATTCGCTTAAATTTAGTGGAATTATTGATTTTGTTAAAGTATGCTCTAAAATTGAAAAGGCATCAGAGATAGGAATTATTTTAACTCCTTTGATAACTTCTTTGTCAAACTCAGATACTTCTCTAAAATTTTCTTGTGGTATAAGGACTTTCTTTATGCCCGCTCTACTAGCTGCATAAATTTTTTCTTTTAAACCACCAATAGGCAGAACTCTTCCCCTAAGTGTTATCTCTCCAGTCATTGCAACATCTCTTTTGATTTTATTATTAGTCAATGATGATACTAAAGAATTAAATATTGCAATACCTGCACTTGGACCATCTTTAGGTGTGGCTCCTTCAGGGACATGTATATGAATATCATAATTTTCAAAATCTTTTGGATTAATACCTAAACTTAATGATTTCGACCTAACGTAAGAAGTAGCAGCTTGAATTGATTCTCTCATTACTTCTCCTAATTTACCTGTGATTGTAAGTTTTCCTTTACCTATTGATAGTATAACTTCTACTGAAAGGATTTCTCCGCCAACTTCTGTCCAGGCTAGACCATTAGTTACGCCAACTAAATTCTTTTTTTCAATTTCACTGGATCTATATTTTACAATACCTAAAAAATCTTGCAAAGATTTTTCGTTTAAATTGATCTTTTTCAATTTTGTAGTTTCTAGTTTTTTCACAGTCTTTCTACAAACTTTAGAAATTTCTTTTTCAAGACTTCTTACTCCAGCTTCTTTTGTGTAATTCCTAATTATTGATTTTAAAACATTGGTATTGAATGAAATTTCCGATTTTTTTATTCCGTGATTTTTTATTTGTTTTGGAACTAGGTATCTTTTTGCAATTTGATTTTTTTCTTTGTCTGTATAGCCAGGTATTCTTATAACTTCCATTCTATCTAAAAGTGCTGGGGGAATATTAAGGGTATTAGCTGTACATACAAACATTACATCAGAAAGATCATAGTCAAGCTCAAGGTAATGGTCATTAAATTTACTGTTTTGCTCAGGATCTAGAACCTCCAGAAGCGCGGACGAGGGATCGCCTCTCCAATCAGAGCCAAGTTTATCGATTTCGTCTAATAGAATTAATGGATTAGAAGATTTTGATTTTTTCATTGCTTGAATAAATCTACCTGGCATAGATCCGATGTAAGTTTTTCTATGTCCTCTAATCTCAGCTTCATCTCTTACGCCACCGAGTGACATTCTAACAAAATTTCTTCCTGTAGAATTTGCAATTGATTTGCCGAGAGATGTCTTACCAACACCGGGAGGGCCGACTAGGCATAGTATTGGACCTTTGAGTTTGTTAGTTCTTTTTTGGACTGCTAAGTATTCTAGAATTCTCTCTTTAACTTTATCTAAACCGTAGTGATCATTCTCTAAAATAGTTGAAGCTTTATTAATGTTTTGAGAGATTTGATTGGGATTATTCCATGGTATAGACATTACCCAATCTAAATAGTTTCTAATTACAGTTGCTTCAGCTGACATTGGGCTCATATTTTTTAATTTTTTAATCTCAGAGGTACATTTTTCTTTAGCTTCCTTAGATAAATTATATTGGTTTAATTTTTTCTCAAGCTCAGCAATTTCATCCAAATCCTCGTTTTCCCCTAATTCTTTTTGAATTGCTTTCATTTGTTCATTTAAATAATATTCTTTTTGTGTTTTCTCCATTTGTCTTTTCACACGCCCTTTTATTTTTTTCTCAACTTGAAAAGAGTCAATTTCAGAAATCAAATAACCGTATATTTTATTGAGTCTTTCTTCTGTATTTATAATCTCTAAAATTTCTTGCTTTTGAGATAAAGAAATTGAAATATTTGATACTATAACATCAACAATCTTGTCAGGATCATTTATAGTTTTCACATTATTAATTACATCCTGTGAAACTTTTTTATTAATTTTTTGAAACTCAACAAATTGTTCAATTATAAGTTTTTGTAAAGCTTTTATGTTTGAATTTTTTTTTGCTTTATGATTAATCTCAGTAATTGATGCAGTAATAAATTCTTTATTAAAATTTATTTTATTAACTTTTGCTCTGTGAAGGCCTTCAACTAAAACCTTAAGAGTTCCATCTGGAAGCTTTAATAGTTGAATAATTTTTGCAACGGTTCCGAATGAATAAAGATTCTCTTTGTCTGGGTTATCAACTTTTGAATTTTTTTGAGATAGTAGAAAGATTTTTTTATCACCTGTCATTACATGATTAAGAGCATTTACTGATTGTTCTCTACCCACAAATAAGGGAGCAACCATGTTTGGAAATACGACAATATCTCTAAGTGGTAGAACAGGGAGTAGATTTTTTACCATATTATATAAATGTCTATATATTAATTAAATTCAAGAGTTATTTGACATTAATTTTTGACTATTTTCTTTATTTGAATAAATTAAAATTGGATCAGATTTTTTTGCAATAACGTCTTTATTTATTACTACTTTATATAAATTTTTTTGATCTGGAACTTTATACATAAGGTCCATTAAAGAGTCTTCTATTATAGACCTTAAACCTCTTGCACCAGTATTTTGAGAAACTGCCAACTTTGCAATTTCTTTCAAGGCATCCTCTTTGACCTCTAATTTAACTCCATCCATTTTCATTAAAGATTCGAATTGCTTTACAATAGCGTTTTTAGGTTGAGTCATAATTTGGATTAACATATTTTCGTCTAATTCATTTAAAGTAGTAATTACTGGCAGTCTTCCAATAAACTCCGGTATCATTCCAAATTTTAATAAATCTTGGTTCTCAAGTTTTTTTAGTGATGCGCCAATAGTCTTTTTAGGTTCTAAATCTAACTTAGAATTAAAGCCTATAGCAGTTCCTTTTAAACGATAATTAATGATTTCTTCTAAGCCTGAAAAAGCACCTCCACATATGAATAGTATGTTAGAGGTATCTACTTGTAAAAATTCTTGCTGAGGATGTTTACGTCCACCTTGTGGTGGAACACTAGCTATAGTTCCTTCCATAATTTTTAGAAGAGCTTGTTGCACACCCTCTCCAGAAACATCTCTTGTTATTGAAGGATTATCACTTTTTCTTCCAATTTTATCAATTTCATCAATATAAACTATCCCTTTTTGTGCACGCTCAACATTATAATCTGATGCTTGCAATAATTTAAGAATTATATTTTCTACATCTTCCCCAACATACCCTGCTTCTGTTAAACTCGTTGCATCAGCTACTGTAAAAGGAACGTCTAATATCTTTGCTAAAGTTTGAGCTAATAAAGTTTTGCCTGTTCCAGTTGGGCCAACCAAAAGAATATTTGATTTTGAGATTTCAATATTATCATTTTCTAAATTAGAAGATAATCTTTTATAGTGATTATAAACTGCTACAGAAAGTATTTTTTTTGAATCTTTCTGACCTATAACGTAATCATTTAAGAATTTATTTATTTCTGAAGGTTTTGGTATATCTTTTTTAATCTTGAATTTATTGTTCTTATTATCCTCCTTAATAATGTCCATGCATAGTTCTACGCATTCATCACATACAAAAACAGTTGGGCCAGCTATTAATTTTTTTACTTCCTTCTGATTTTTACCACAAAAAGAACAAAATAATGAGTCCTTATCATTTTTTTTATTCATTATTTTCTATCCTTTACAACCTTGTCTATAAGACCAAATTTAATAGCTTCATCAGCTGAGAAATACTTATCTCTTTCCATTATACTTGATATTTCTGATAATTTTTTTCCAGTATGTTTTGAATAAATTTCATTTAATTTTAACTTTGCTCTCTTTATTTCATTAGTTTGAATTTCAATATCTGTTACTTGCCCTTGGTATCCTCCACTAGGTTGATGAACCATTATGCGAGAATTGGGTAATGAAAACCTCATGCCTTTCTCTCCAGCGGTCAAAAGAAGAGAGCCAGCAGAAGCTGCTTGCCCGATACAAATGGTCATAATTTTCGAAGAAACATATTGCATAGTATCATAAATAGCTAATCCAGACCAAACGATACCACCTGGCGAATTAATATAAAAAGAAATTTCTTTTTTTGGATTTTCAGACTCTAAAAATAATATTTGAGCACAGATTAAACTTGCAACATTATC
>CACHAQ010000010.1 GCA_902577905.1 uncultured Alphaproteobacteria bacterium | reverse complement strand
GCATAGAAAAGATTGCTGCAGATGATCTATCAAATCCTAAAAAACGAGCTCCAGTAATTGTAACACCTGCTCTACTTGCCCCAGGTATAAAGGCCAGCACCTGAAATACACCTATGATAAAGGCCTGCAAATAACTCATATTTTTCCATGAAGAAATTTTCATTTTAAAATGATCTGCTACAAATAATAGAGCAGCAAAAACAACACTTGTGACTGCTACAACTTTGATATCTCTAAAATATAATTGAACAAAATCAAAAATAAAAAATCCCACTATAACTGCAGGTATTGTTGCAATAATAATTTTAATTAGGTTATCATTGCCTTCAAGCTGAAAAGAGAAAAAGCTCTTAATTAATGTTGTTATATGAGATCTAAGATAAATTATAACTGCTAATAATGTTCCAACATGAACGGCAACATCAGTAAAAAGACCTTGATCTTGCCAACTAGTTAATTGTGATACAAGAACTAAATGCCCAGAAGAACTAATTGGTAAAAATTCAGTAAAGCCTTGTACAATGCCAATGATAAAATATTGAAGCTCAAACATTAACCAAAGATTATTTTGCTCAGTTCTTTACCACTTGGAAGAGGTTCAGCATTTTTATTAGAAAAATATTTCTCCATAAAATTCAAATAAACATTGTAATCTTTTAAAATTTGCATTTTTTGAACTTTATGTTCATCATCACTGTCTTCCATTTTAACTAATTCCGTATCAGTTTGAGACATTGCTTCCGGTATCGTTGTAAAAGGTCTTTCTTGGTTAATAACTAACCTTTCATGTAACTCTTGGTGAACCATTTTAAAATCTTCTTTTGATAGAGTTTTTGGACTTTCATCAAATATAAGTCTTTTTAAAATAAAGTTTGCTCTTGGCTCTTTAATTGAAAGAGCAATTTTATATTTTTCATTCCAATCATTTTGTTCGTGAAATTTAGCTATTTCTGTTGATTGTTTAAAATCAAGAAAAGCATTTGCTGCACTTTCAGGAAATACATTATCTTGAGATTTTTCATCCTCTTTTTCAATACGTCTGTCAATTTCCATAAGTTTAAACTTGTCTGCTAAATCTTTATTTTTGAATACTATTTTAGCTCTTTCATTTAGTACATTAGAACCAATCTCATCGTATGGTTCATAATTAGAAGCAATTTTACCTGGCAGAATAATTGGATGCTGATTGGTAATTACGTATCTATTTTTTCTTTTGATCAGTTTTTTAAATTCCTCAGAATTAGCTTCTAGTAATGGTGTTGGATCATGAGCTAAATCGATTGTGTGAAACCAACCATTATATTGAGATTCACCTACCATCGACAATGCTTGAAGTTTAATTCTTCCCCCAAAACTCGTCATAAAACAAAAACCTTTATTTTTATTTATATATTCAATGGCATCTTCTTTACTCATTGTCATTTGAAGCTGATTCCAATTAGTTGTGTCTGCTTCGTTAATATATTTAGTCAGAGCAATTGATGTCTTAACATCTGAAAATGCATCGTGAGCAAATTCAACAGGCAAGTTGTTCATCTCTGCAATTTTTTCTAATTTAAAACTAGGATTACCTCTTTCTGTTAAAGGTGTTTTTATACTTGAGGGGTTGATGGCATATAAACCTCTCGCTAAATTTAATGTATCGCCCCTACTCTTTCTTGTTACATACGGATAAAACATATGACTAAACAAATTGTATTCGAGAACTGATTCATCAAACTCTATTATGTTGTGTCCTATAAAAGTAGAACTTGGATCATCTTTTTTCCATTCATCAAAAGTTTCATTAATCTTTTTCATTAATTCGTAAGATGACTGTGGGGCATCAAGTGCCTCTCTCATACCCTTGAGTGTTGTTATTAATGCACCAGGTTGAGAAATCACTGATGTTCGAGGTCTGCAGAACTCATTCATATTTTGATTTGTTTGATTAAACTTCGAGTCAGTAACTATTGCAGCAATTTGCATTATCTGCTCCCATTTTGGAGTAGTGCCAAAAGCAGTTGGGTATTCTTTTTTACCTCTTCCTGATGTTTCTAAATCGTAAAATATATATTTTGACACTGATAAATAACCTTATTGGTATTTATAGACTATTAATTATCTCTTTTGGACCAATAAAAATGATAGAAAAGAGTAGCTGCGATAGCAACAAAAAGAGAGATAAAGGCAACGTAAATTATAGTTGCGATTGCCCAGTAAGCTACGGCTATTAAAAGACCGATAGCTGTAATCCCAGCCCAAAAATAGATCAATCTTTCTAAGAATAATTGCATAATGGTTCTATTATACAATAATTATAGAAGTTTATCAATTTCCTCTCGAGAAGGCATAGAATTTGCAGTACCAATTTTAGTCGTTGATAAGCCAGCAGTAGCACTAGCAAATTTTAGAGCATCTTTAATATTTTGACCCTCAGTTAGTGCTGCAGCAAAACCTGCATTAAAAGCATCCCCAGCACCAGTTGTATCGACAACTGGATTTGAAAGATTAGCTATAGGTAAAGAGAATTTTTCGTTATTGTTGGCAAAAAAAGCTCCTTTTTCTCCAAGAGTAATAACGACATTTTTAATTCCTTTTTCTAATAATTGAATTGCAGCTTTTTCAGCATCCTCATGAGTTTCAACATTGTGATCAACATAAAAACTTGCTTCCGTTTCATTTGGTGTAAAATAATCAATTATAGAAAATAAAGATTCATCTATTTCAGCAGCTGGAGCAGGATTTAAAATTGTTTTTACATTTAAATTATGTGCTTTTTTTAATGCATAGGTAACGACATCCTTTGGTGCCTCTAGTTGTGTAAGAAATATACTTGAGTTTTTAATTGCCTCTTCTGCTTTATCTATATCTTCAATGGTAATTGCACCTGCTGCGCCCGGAAAAACATTAATAGCATTGGCTCCAGTTCCTTTATTTACAAGTATGCCTGCAGCACCAGTCGAATGATCTTTTGAAATAATTACATTACTATAATCAACACCAGAATTTTCATAAATCTCTGTTGCCATAGATCCAAATTGATCATCACCAATCTTTGAAATAAAAAAAGTTTTTGAACCAGCCTTAGCTGCAGCTACAGCTTGGTTTGATCCTTTGCCACCAGGACCAATAACAAAATTTTTACCAAGAATAGTTTCTCCCTCAACAGGAATTTTTTCTCCAAAAAAAACGAGATCAGCAACAAAAATACCAAGAATACTAATCGACATAATTATTTATCGATTATCCAAACAGTACCATCTGGTTTAATAACACCTTTTGTTAAAATAAAATTACAATAAGGTCGTCTTTCACTTGTTGTAATATAGGCATAGGTTGTTCTTGATTGCTTATAAAATTCTTGTCTTTCGTATGAACCTATTTTCCAATGATCTCCTGATACTTCCTTAATTGCATCAATTACTTCTTTATTAGCGTCATTAATTTCATTTGGTTGATTATCAACTTCCATTCGGTGAACGGCAGAGTCTATAAAGCTGTCTAATGGAAAAACAGATAAGACAGCTCTCATAACAGTTGTCATATCAAGGCCGTCTAATCGGTGAACTCTATTATGATTTGAGTGAGCAGGATAATTAATATCGGATATAACGAGTCTATCGCCATGACCCATTTCTCGCAGTGTTTTTAATATATCAGGACTTAAAATAGGATCGACGTTAATTAACATATTATTAGTATATCACTCTCCGTATGGGATCCAAATATTTTTTACCTGTGTACTTTGATATAAAAACTCCTTTAAGAAATCTTCTTCTTTCGAAGACCAATCAAGATTTTTTGATTGTGGACACCAACTTCTCTTTAAATTTGATGTTGTACTTTGAATAACTTTTAAACGCTCATTATTATTTTCACTAAAATACCAAATACCATCGATATTTTCATGTTCTGCTAAGATTTTATTCAAACTATTTTGTTTAGTTGTAAGGATGTTAATATAGCCTACTGGAACATCAGAGGTTTCAAGTAGTTGATATAATTCTGTTGCTAAAAGAGACGTATTTTGACCTGGAACAATAATACTAGCATTTCCAGCAGCAAAATTTGCTCCTAATGTTGTAATTAAACTTAAAAGAGGAAAATCATCATTTAAAATATTTGCAACAACACCTATCGGTTCTTTAACGGCTAGTGTTAAACCTCTTATAGGAGGATTATGTATAGAGCCTTCAAACTTATCAGCCATAGCACCATAATAAAATAATCTTTCAATAGATTGATCAAATTCTTTTTCGGCATCTTTTTGAGAAATACCAATTAGAGATGATAGTAAGCTAGAAAAGGTATTTTTTCGATTTTGTAAATTTTCGGCTAAGTAATAAAGAATTTGAGCTCTATTAAAGTTAGTGGAAGATTTGCTAATTACTTTAGATGCAACCTCTACTGTATCTCTTACATCTTTGCGATTTGCGTTTGGAACATCACAAATAAAATTATTATGAGCATCATAAGAAGAAAAGGAATAACCACTATCAGGTCTTTTTTGTTTACCTCCAATATACAATTTTGGAGTTCTATCTATAGAATTAGATGATTGACCTTTAGATGATTTTTTTCCTCTTTTTGACTTATTAAGTGGAAGTGGTAATTTTGAATATGCTCTAATACCTTCTGAACCACCTTCTCTTCCAAAACCACTTTCTTTGTAACCTCCAAAACCACACGCAGCATCAAATAAGTTTGTAGAATTTATCCAGATGACTCCAGCTTTTACTTTTGGAGCAATATCTAAAGCTAAGTTAATATTTTCAGACCAAATACTTGCAGCAAGTCCATATGGTGTATTATTTGCAATGGATACAGCTTCACTCGGCGTTCTAAATGTCATTGTTGTCAAAACTGGTCCAAATATTTCTACTTGAGCAATAAAAGATGACGGTGTTACATTTGTAAATAAAGATGGAGGATAAAATAAACCATTAGTTGGACATGACCATGAAGGTTGCCATAATTTATTTCCATCTTTTTGTGCTTTATTTACTAAAGAATTAATTTTTTTAAGTTGGACAGGCGCAACTATAGCGCCAATATCAATAGACTTATCTAATGGATCACCAACACGAAGTTTTTCCATTCTTTTCTTAAGTTTTTGGATGAATTTTTTCTCAATACTTTCTTGTACTAAGAGTCTTGATCCTGCACAACATACTTGACCTTGATTAAACCAAATCGCATCAACGACACCTTCTACTGCGCTATCTAAATCAGCATCTTCAAAAACAATGAAAGGTGATTTGCCTCCAAGTTCCATTGTCATTTTTTTATCTGGATTAGTATTTGTTTGAATTATTTTTTTTCCAACTTCAGTCGATCCAGTAAAGGCAATTTTTTTAATATCTTTATGCAATGTTATATATTCACCGGTAGAACCATCTCCCGTAATAATATTAATTACACCTTGTGGAATTTTAGCTTTTTCACAAAGTTCAGCAAAATAAAGCGCTGTTAAAGAAGTATACTCTGCAGGCTTTAAGACTATTGAATTGCCAAGAGCAATTGCGGGAGCAATTTTCCATGCTAACATTAATAATGGAAAGTTCCACGGTATAATTTGTCCTACAACACCAATAGAGTTATCAGAGTTGTTTGTATTCCTAGCAGCCCAACCGGCATGATAATAAAAATGTCTAGCAACAAGCGGAATATCTATATCTCTTGTTTCTCTTATAGGCTTACCATTATCAATGGTCTCTAAAACAGAAATAAACCTTGAATTTTTTTGTATGAGACGTGCAAGGGCATATAAATATTTTGATCGATCAAACGATGAAAGTTTTGACCATTTGACATGAGCTTTTTTGGCAGCTCTTACAGCAGCATTTACATCTTTTTTTGAAGCAATAGACAATGTTGCTATTTTTTTATTTGTAGAAGGGTTAATTATATTTAATTTTTTTGAGCTAGACGATTTTACAAATTTACCATTAATAAAATGATTATTTGGATTTTTTAAATTTTTTATCCAATTGGTAACTTCTTTGCTGTCTTCTGGTGCAGGACCATAAGATATGTTTTGAAAATTTTTAATAACTTTATCCATATTATCCTATTGCAAGTTTCTCTTTGTTTGCATACCTGCCACTAGTGTAGTGATAGAGTTGTCTTTCTATATCAATTAATAAACTAGAAGCACCAATTCGCAATAATTTAGGATTAACCCATTCAAATCCTAGTTCTTCTGCTACTAATATTAAAAACTCTAAAACAGATTTGGCCGTTGATATTCCACCTGCAGGCTTAAAGCCAATTTTTTTTCCAGTTTTTGTATGAAAATCTCTAATCATTCTCAACATAACAAGACTATTATTAAGATTTGCATTTATACTTTCTTTTCCTGTTGATGTTTTAATAAAGTCAGCACCAGCCATCATACAAACCAACGAAGCTTTTGCTACATTTCGAAGAGTCTCAAGATCACCAACACCAAGAATAGCTTTTATTTTTGTTTTACCTGCAGTTTCTTTAAAACTGCGAACCTCATCATATAATTTTTTCCAGTTATTTTGGAGAACATATCCTCTATTGATAACAATATCAATTTCATCAGCACCATCTTTAATAGAGTCAGAAATTTCTTTTTTTCTAGTTGTATATGATGATAAACCTGCAGGAAAACCCGTAGAAACTGCTGCAATTGGGATTTTGTGTTGAATAAGTTTTGTACAATCTTTTATTAGATGATGATAGACACACACAGCTCCTACTCTTACTGCGATATTTTCTATTCCTAAATCCTGAAGAATATAATCATCAATCGGATTAAGGGCTTTATTACACAGTCTTTCAACTTTTCCAAAAGTGTCATCGCCACTTAGCGTAGTAAGATCAATTAAAGTAATAGCTTTTAACAACCAAGCAACTTGAAATTCCTTTTTTACAGTTCTTCTTTTAGTTAAGGTAGATGTTCGACGTTCTACCGCACTTAAATTAATTTGTGTATTGTTCACCCAACTTGTATCTAAGTTATAAAATGTTTTCTTTGTCATCAAATTAAATTTTTTCTTCTGTTATTGGTCTACTTAGTAAATTACTTATTTCTTCTTTTAAATCATGTTGCTTATAAAGTATATTGTATACAGACTCCATTATTGGCATATCAATATTTTTTTTTTGTGAAATATTATAGACTGCTTTAACTGTATAATAACCCTCTGTTACTTCTTGCGATTTTAAAAGATCTAAAAAATTATCATATTTTGAAGAAGCTAATTTAATACCAAACTGTGTATTACGAGAATTTTTAGAACTACATGTTAAAATGAGATCACCAAGTCCAGATAAACCAAATAGTGTATTTTTATCAGCTTTAAATTTTTTTGCGTATCTTGTCATTTCTGCAAAAGATCTTGAAATGAGTGCGCTTTTAGCATTTTCGCCTAAATTCAATCCTTCTGCAACACCAGCTGCTATCGCATATATATTCTTTAACGCACCACCTATTTGCGTTCCGATTAAATCATTTGAATAATAAATTCTAAATTCTTTGTTAGGTATAAGTTTAGAAATTTTCTCAAAATCTTTTCTATCTGTTGTTGCAAGCGTTACTGCAGTTGGTAAACTTTGAGATACTTCATTTGAAAAAGATGGGCCTGATAAAATACTGATTGATTTAAAAGGCATCATTTCTTGAAATACATCTGTTAAAAATTTTGATGACGATATTTCAATGCCTTTTGAACATATAACAATATGATGATTATTATTATGTAATGATGAATCCTTAATTACATCCCTAATATTTTGTGCAGGTAAAGTTATAAATAAAAATTTAACATTTCTAATTTCTTTTAAAGAGGTAGTAGCGGTGACATTTTCATTAAATGAACTGTATTTTAATTTTGGATTAATTTTGTGTTCATTTATTGATTTAACAATTTTTTCATCTCGAGCATAAATGATAACTTTATTATTACTTAATACTCGAGCAAGTGCACTCCCCCAAACTCCTCCGCCTAAAATTCCAATTGCCATACGTTTGATCTTTATCCGGTGAGGCAAATGAAGTCAATTTATGGTTTTTGGCTAAAATCTTGAGTTTTTTTATGAAAAAACTGCATGATTGATTTTTGGAACTAGTATATGAGGTACCGTATATAAAAAGTATACTTTTTTGGAGGAAATATGAAAAAATTACTTCTAGCTGTTATTGTAAGTTTGTCGACTGTAACGACTGCTGCATTAGCAGAAATTAAAGTAGGAATTATTCTTGGTTTTACAGGACCAATTGAATCTTTAACTCCTGCTATGAGAGATGGTGCGAGAATGGCATTTGATGAAGCATCAAACTCTGGAAATCTTTTAGGTGGTGAATCAATTACTATCTTAGAAGCTGACTCAACTTGTGTAGACTCTGCTGCTGCAACTGCTGCTGCTGAGGATCTAGTTGCACAAGGTGTAACTGCTATTATGGGTGCTGACTGCTCAGGTGTAACAGGTGCGATTAATGCAAACGTTGCAGTACCAAATGGTATCTTAATGGTATCTCCATCTGCAACTTCACCAGGTTTAAGTAAAGTTCCTGATAATGGAACTTTTTGGCGTACAGCTCCATCTGATGCAAAAGGTGGTCAAGTATTAGCTAAACTTGCTTTAAGCAGAGGAATTGAAAGTATAGCTGTAACTTATACTAACAATGACTACGGAAAAGGTTTAGCTGAAGTATTTGAAGCTTCATTTGCACGTGGTGGTGGAACAATTACAGCATCTGCTTCACATGAAGATGGTAAAGCAGATTATTCATCAGAAGTTGGTGTTCTTGCATCAGCTGGTGGGGACGCACTACTTGTAATTGGTTATATCGATGATGGTGGAAAAGGAATGATCGAGGCATCTTTAGATTCAGGTGCATTTGACACTTTTGTTCTTTCTGATGGTATGATTGGTCAATCAATTGTTGATAATATCGGTGCTGACCTTGAAGGATCATTTGGTTCTATGCCAGGTGCAATTTCAAAAGGTTCAGCTAAGTTCGGAGAACTAGCAGCTGCTAATGGCATGGATGGAAGTGCTCCATATGTTGGAGAGTCTTATGATGCTGCAGCAATTATTGCTCTTGCAATTCAAGCTGGTGGATCTGCTGATAAGCAATCAATCCTAAACAATATTGCTAAAGTATCTAACGCTCCAGGTATTGTAATTAATCCTGGTCAATTATCATACGGCTTACAAATGTTAGCTGCTGGTAAAGATATTGATTACCAAGGTGCTACAGACGTAGAATTTAATGCGTTTGGTGATGCAGCTGGTGCGTTTAAAGAGTTAGAAGTTAGTGGTGGCGAATTCGTTACTGTTGGCGCTCTTTAATACTTAAAAATTATTTTAATTTAACCCCAGCTTTTAGCTGGGGTTTTTTTATGAGTGCCTTACTTTTTCAGGTATAATTCCTTTAGGTCTATAGCGTAAAATTAGTAATAAAATTAAACCCATAAATAAGTATCTAAAGTAAGGAACGCTATCTAGTAAATGTAGTTTTAAAGCATTAGTTGGCTCTAAACCAACTGTAAGTTGATTAATAATAAATGTTGTAAGTGGTGCTGCTTCAATCCAAGAAAACCATATGACAAAACCACCAAATATAGCACCTAAATTATTTCCACTACCGCCTACAATAACCATAATCCAAATAATAAAAGTGAAACGAAGTGGTCGATACCCTGAAGGAGTAAATAATCCATCCAGGGTAACAAGCATTGCGCCTGCAACACCCACAATAGCAGCTCCTATGACAAATATAATTAAATGTTGTTTCACTACATCTTTGCCCATTGCATTTGCAGCAGTTTCATTATCTCTTATAGCTCTCATCATCCTTCCCCATGGAGATAATTGAGCTTTGTTCGCAAAATAAAAAATTATCAACATAACAATCAGAAATAAAATAGCGTAAGATAATTTTACAAATATTCCTGAACCATCAATTATAAGGTTGTTTAATACTTGTTGTCTATCACTTACATCAATAATGTTATTTAACTTTGATGAATTAAGATATGTAACTAAATTTATAAACCAATCTGCGTTTTGTAAATCAATTTCATAAGGAACTGGTCTCTTTAAACCAATTACATTTTTGACCCCTCTAGATAACCATTCTTCATGTTTTAAAACACTAACAACTATTTCTGAAATTCCTAGAGTTACAATTGCCAAATAATCTGATCTTAATCCAAGAGCTACTTTACCAATTATAAATGCAACACCTGCAGCAAATAAGCCTCCTACTATCCAAGAAAAAATTATTGGTAGTCCAAGACCACCTAAAAATCCTGCTATTGCTGGATTAACATCCTCAATATTATGTGTTGCGTTTAAATAAAAGTGTCTGATAATTAAAATACCAAAGAAAATTATGAGAGAATTTAAAATATACCTATTTCTTTTTTGGATTACCGTTTTATTAATATAAATTACAGCAATCACTAATACGATAAATAAAGCAAAACTAATACCTAGTCCTCTACCTCCAGCCTGCCAGGACTCGGCAATGGGAGGATAAGAAACAAGCACTGCAGCTAATCCACCCATAGCAAGAAAGCCCATCACACCAAAATTAATTACTCCTGCATAACCCCAAGAAATATTAACTCCCATAGTCATTATTGCTGAAATAATGCACATGTTTAAAATTACTAAACTTACTGACCAACCTTGAATAAAACCTACAAAAATAAATAAGGAGATCATGATTGTAATAGCTAACCATTCATATCTTTCAAACTTCATCATAAGACTCTTCCCTTAAATATGCCTGATGGTCTAATCAATAAAACTATAACTAAAATTGAAAACGATACAGCAAATTTATAATCTGTTGAAAGTAATTGTACTAGACCTGTTGGTTCTATAGAACTTGGAAGTAGATAGACAAAAAATTTTTTATAAGCATATGTGACCATAATTTCTGAAAACGCAATGACATAACCACCTACTACAGCTCCAAAAGGACTGCCAATGCCTCCAACAATTGCTGATGCAAATATTGGCAAGACTAAATTGAGATAAATAATTGGCTTATAACTTTTATCTAAACCGTAAAGTGAACCCGCAACGCATGCCAAGATGCCTACAATAATCCAAGTAGTAAAAACTACTCTATCAGGATTAATACCAGACAATAATGCTAAATCTTCATTATCAGAAAATGCTCTCATTGATTTTCCTGTTTTTGTTTTTTGCAAAAACCAAAAAGTAAAGGTTAAAAGCAAAATAGTAATAAATATTGTGATAACTTGAGAAGATTTTAATGCTAACCCTTCGTTAAAACCTGTCATTACTTTAAACTGTTTCGCTTTCATTATAAATTTCTGTCCATCAGAAAATTTTATAGTTTCTGTTCCAATTATAATTCTTATTATTGCATTTATTACGAACATAACTCCTATTGAAACCATTGCTAAAACAACAGGAACACTTTTTTGATATCTGTAATATTGAAAAACAAATTTATCAGAAATAATACATAAGATAATTGTTGCTATAATTCCTACAGGTAAAGCTAACAAGGCAGTTGGCAGAATTCCTAAACCAATATTTTGTGATTGAAAAAACCAGGTAAATAAAATTGTTATCATCGCTCCAAATGACATAATTTCACCATGTGCAAAATTCGCAAAACGAAGTATGGCATAAACGAATGTAACTCCGAGTGCTCCAAGTGCAAGTTGAGAGCCGTAAGAAATGCCCGGAATTATAATAAAATTCAGAAGTACAATTATAGAATTTAGAAAATCAATCATTTTATCCTCCTAAAAAAGACTTTCTAACTTCTGGATTATTTAATAATTCTTTTCCTGTACCTTCTCTACTATTTTTTCCATTTACTAATACGTATCCTCTATCAGCAATACCAAGTGCTTGTTTTGCATTTTGTTCAACCATTAGTATACCAACACCAGTTTTACGCACTTCTATGATTCTTGAAAATAACTCATCCATTACTATCGGTGATACTCCTGCAGTTGGTTCATCTAACATTAAAATCTTCGGTTTAGTCATGAGGGCTCTTCCAAAAGCTACTTGTTGTCTTTGACCTCCAGATAATTCTCCCGCACTTTGATTTCTTTTTTCTTTTAAAATAGGAAAAAGGTCATAAACATCATTTATGGTATGAATAATGTCATCCTCTCTCAAAAATCCTCCCATTTCTAGATTTTCTTCTACTGTCATACCAGTAAACACATTGTTTGTTTGAGGAACAAATGCCAATCCTAAATTAATTCTGTTTTGAGGCAGCATTGAAGAAATTTCCTTATTTGAATATTCAACAGAACCTGAAGTTAAACTTAGCATGCCAAGCAATGCTTTCATTGCTGTTGATTTCCCTGCTCCATTTGGACCAACGATGACAACAATTTCACCCTCGTTAACTTCTAGATTAATATCATTAATTATATCAACTCCTCCATATCCAGCTGTTAAATTTTTACCAATTAAATTATTCATAAAATTCTAATTCTTATTGTTAATACCTTTTCCTAAATAAGCTTCTATAACTATATCGTTATTTTTTACTTCATTAAAATTGCCTTTAAATAAAACTGAACCTTCAGCCATAACAATTACAGGATCACAAATTTTTTCAATGAGATCCATATCATGTTCAATTACGAAAAAAGTATAGTTCTTTTCTTTATTTAATCTTAATATCGCATCCGTAATTTCATTGAGAAGAGTTCTATTAACTCCAGCTCCTACTTCATCAAGTAAAACGATTTTAGGATCAACCATCATTGTTCTTCCTAACTCAAGTAGTTTTTTTTGACCACCAGACAAGTTACCTGCAAGTTCTTGAGTTAAGTGACTTAAATTTAAAAAATTTATTACTTCTATAGCTTTTTGTCTTATTTCTTCTTCTTGTTGTTTTACTTTGGCATTACTTAATAAAGCATACGATAATTTTTCACCAAATTGATTTGGTGGTACCATCATTAAATTTTCAAGAACAGTTAAAGTTGTAAATTCATGGGCAATCTGAAAGGTTCTTAGAACTCCTTTAGCAAATAACTCGTGAGGTTTTAAAAAAGAAATATCTTCATTATTAAGAATTATACTTCCTTCATCTGGGTCATATAATCCTGCAATAGTATTAAATAATGTTGTTTTTCCTGCTCCATTTGGGCCAATTAAACCTGTAATGGAACCCATTTCAACTTTCATTGATGCGTTATGAACTGCTTTTAATCCTCCAAAAAATTTATTAACCTTATTTATTTCAAGCATTATGTAATTTCTTTAAATTTCCATTCAATTCTGCATTAAGGACTAATCCTATAGATACAATTATAGCAAGCATTGCTGATCCCCCATAAGAAACTAAAGGTAATGGAATGCCAACAACAGGCATTAATCCAGATACCATAGATATGTTCATTATCACATATATAAATAAATTGCTGCTAACCCCGATAGAAAGAATCCTACCAAAGATATGATTTGATTTAATGCTTATATAAAAACACACAGATATTAATAAAAAAAATAGTGAAATTATAAACATAGTACCAATAAAACCAAATTCTTCTCCAATTAACGTAAATATAAAATCAGTTTGTTTTTCAGGTAAATATTGTAGATAAGATTGAGAGCCTTCCAAAAATCCTTTGCCAGTTAAACCACCTGATCCTAAAGCAATTTTTGATTGTATGAGTTGATATCCTCTTCCAAGAGCATCTGCTTCAGGATTTAAAAAAGAGAAAATTCTATCTTTTTGATATGGTTGTAAGTAATTTAATGACAAAGGAATTGATAAAATTAGAACAAAAAATCCTAATACAAACTTCCAAATTCTTATTCCACTTGCAAATAGAACGAGAACACCAAGCATTGCTATGCTTAAAGCAGTTCCAAGATCTGGTTGTATAACGACTAAAGCAAAAGGTAGAAATAAAATTAATATTGGGAAAAATAAATTTTTTATTCGCTTAATTTCATCAAATTTTAAATCATGATAAAATCTTGCTAGCGCTAATATAATAGTTATTTTTATTAATTCTGATGGCTGAATACTAAAACCAAAAAGATTAATCCACCTAGTTGCTCCCTTACCAAAAACACCAATTAATTCAACAGAGAGTAAGAGTAACAAAGATAAAATAAAAAAGACATACGCAAATTGATAAATATACTTGATATCTAATAAAGCTAGAATTAGTGCTAAAAAAATAAAAAAGGTTAATCTAATTAAATGTCTTGATGCCCAAGGACTATATGATCCTCCTGCTGCAGAATATAAACCTGCTGCTCCAATAAATGAAATTAATATTACTAAAAAAATCAATAAATAATTTAAGTTTTGAATTTTATTTAACATTAAGTTTCTAATTTTTTTGTAAATTGAAAAATTTCTTTTGCTATAGGTGCAGCAGTTGATGCACCTGAACCTCCATGTTCAATAACAACTGAAACAGCATATCTAGGTTTTTCAACCGGCATATATCCAACAAATAAAGCGTGATCTCTTTTTTTCCATTCTACTTCTTTTTTTCTAAAATCTTCACTTTCTCTTTCAGCTACAGTTATTCTTCTAACTTGTGAAGTTCCTGTCTTGCCTGCAAAAGGAGTAGTTTCAGATCTTGAATTATAAGCTGTACCTTTGCTCTCATTAACTACTTTAAACATCGAACTTTTAATAATTTTAATTGCATTTTGGTATTTTTCTAATTTTTCAAATTCAATGTCATTATTCTGTTTGATAATATTTGGTTTTACATTTTTTCCATTAGAAGCAATAATGGAAGTCATTACAGCAAGTTGTAGTGGATTAGTTAATACAAATCCCTGTCCTATTGCTGAGATTAAAGTCTCTCCAGGATACCAACTTTCATCATATTTTTTCTTTTTCCAATCACGAGAAGGAATAATTCCTTTTTTTTGATTAGGTAACGGCATATCATAGATTTTTCCTAAACCAAAATCTTCAGCAACTTTTGCAATTTTATCTATGCCTATCTTTTTCGAGATTTCATAGAAAAATACATCACATGATTCTTTAATTGCATCACTTACATTCATTAATCCATGACCATTATTTTTCCAACAATGATAAAGTCTATCACCCAAACCGATTTTTCCATTACAAAAATGTTTTGTATTAGTGTTAATTATCCCATGTATTATTCCAGCAATTGCAACTACCATTTTAAAAGTTGATCCTGGGGCGTACAAACCCTGAATACATCTATAAGTAAGTGGTGAGAGTTCATTCTCTAAAATTGAATCCCAATATTCTTTATTTGGTTTCTGTATAATTTTATTAGGATTATAAGACGGGGTAGAAACCATACATAAGATGTTTCCATTATTAATATCGATAAGTACAGCTGATCCTGCCCTGTGCTCTTTTAGAAGATTTAAGGCATATTGTTGAATTCTTAGGTCGATAGTAATTTGAATATCATTGCCTTTTTGACTATCTTGCCTAGATATTTCACGAATTACTCTTCCATAAGAATTTACTTCAATCTCTCTTTGTCCTGATTTACCAATTAGATTGGGATTAAAACTTTTTTCAATACCATCTTTTCCTATTTCTAAATTAGGCATATTTGCAATAAATGGTAATTCAACTTCTTCTCGATTAGGTTTATTAGTGTAACCAATTAGATGTGAAACAGTGTTATTATACAGGTAAGTTCGCATATAATCTTGAGAAATAAATATTCCCTCAATATTAAGTTTATTTGATTCAATTTTTTCAAGCTCTGACCAGTTAATATTCTCTAATACTTTTATTTTTTCAAATTTTTTAACTTTTTTAGATAATTCTATTATTTTTCTTCTATCACTAAAATCTATTTTAATAATTTGATTTAATTCGTTTAGAGATTTGTTTATATTATTTGTATTTTCAGGAATTATATATACATCGAATACTTTAATATTTGATGCTAAAATTTTGTTATTAATATCATAAATCTTCCCTCTAAGAGGATAGATAATTTCTACATCTATTTGATTGTTTTTAGAAAGAGTTTTATATTTTTGAGAATCTTTTATTTGAATATTATATAGTCTCCATCCTACAATACCTAAAAAAGAAACTTTTAATAAATATAAAAAAAAGGTCCTCCTATTAAGCGCTGAATATTGTTTTTTATCATCAGAATAGAACATTTCACTTATCCAATTTATTAAACAAAAATATAGTAGGAATGAAAATAATTAAAGATATTAAAAAGAAATTTAAAATTAAAAATATATTAAATTTATAGTCATATATGATTTTTGCTAAAAATTGTTCAAATAGAAGTAAAATTATTAAAGTTATAAAATAAATAAAAATTATTTGATAGGAAGATAACTTAATTAAATATTTTTTAAGTGATACAAAAAATATTAAAAGAGACAAAAAAGTTATTAAATGAGCTCCTATATAATTTAATAATAATATATCAAATAAAATTCCATACACCAATGCAACAACATAAAGATAATAATGATAGTGGTAAAAAATTAGATAGATAAAAGTTAAGTGAAAAAGTACATAGAATGCATTATTAACATTGGGAAATAAAATAAAAGAATTTACAGAAATTGAAAAACTTATAATTAAAATAATATTTAGTTTTATTGAGGAATTCAGGAATTTGGAAAAATCCATTATTTTGAAGTAACGATTTGGAGATAATCAATATTTTCAAAATCAACAAATGGTAGAACAAAAAATCTATTCTTTTCGACTTTAGCTACTTTACCAACTAATAAATCTACAGGGAAAATTTGTGCTGTGCCACTCGTCACAACTATATCTCCCAATCTCGGCATTTTATTTTCTTTCACAAAAGAACTTACTAGATATTTGCCATCTCCATTACCAGTTAGTAAGGAAAAAATACCATCCGATATAGATTTTACTGAAATAGATAAATTTGGATCAGTTAAAAGTATTACTCTTGAATTTTTAGCAGTTGTGTCAATTACTTTACCAACTAATCCTCGTTCATTGATAGCTGACATATTTTTTTTAATTTTATCTTCATAACCAGCATTCAAATTTATAAGCTTACTATAAATAGTGTCATTTCTGTTAATAAGAGATGCGGTTTTGACTAAAATTAGATTATTATCAGTTGCATTTAATAATTTTTTTAAAACTTTATTCTCTCTTGAATTTTGTATAGCTAATGTTTGCCATTTTTTTAAACGTATTATTTCTTCTTGAAGAATTTTGTTTTCAAATTTTAAACTTTTAAATTGATTATATTCATTAACAAAATTTGAGAAGATATTTAAAGGAGCTGAAATAAATCTTGTGACTGGAACAACAACTGAACTTGATATATTTTTTATCCCATAAATAACATAATAATCAGTTTTTGAAAAAAAGACTAAAATAAATGAAACGGTAATAATAGAAATAATTGTAAAATTTTTTAAAAATCTTGATAATTGAAAAACCTTTATTTGGAACTTAGGTGACATTTTTATTTTTAATCAGAGGCAAATACATCACTTAATCGTGATTTTTCTTCAAGTGCCATACCTGTACCCATGACAACACATAAGAGTGGATCTTCAGCAATTGACACTGGTAGACTAGTTGATCTTCTTAACACTTTATCAAGATTATGTAAAAGAGAACCACCTCCAGTTAGCATTATACCTCTCTCAACAATATCTGCAGATAGTTCTGCTGGTGTTTGTTCTAAAGCTCTTTTTATTGTATCAATTATTTGAGCAACTGGTTCAGCAAGAGCTTCTGCAATTTGTCTTTGTGAAATAGAAAGTTCCTTAGGAAGACCAGTTATTAAATCTCTACCTTTAACACTCATACTTCTACCATCTCCATCATCTGGTGGACTTGCAGAGCCAATATCTTTTTTCATTCTTTCAGCTGTAGTTTCTCCAATTGCTAGTTTATGTGTTGTTCTCATATATTCCATTATGGCTTCGTCAAATCTATCTCCAGCAGCTTTTACTGAAGTAGAGTTAACTACTCCTCCTAAAGATAAGACAGCTACCTCAGATGTACCCCCACCGATATCTACAACCATAGAGCCTGTTGGCTCTGCTACTGGTAAGCCTGCTCCAATTGCAGCAGCAACTGGCTCTTCTATTAAATAAACTCTTCTAGCACCAGCAGCATCAGCTGATTCTCTTATTGCTCTTCTTTCAACATTTGTTGCACCAGAAGGTACACATATAACAATTTGAGGGTTTGATATAGATCTGCCTTTATGAACTTTTTTAATGAAACTTTTTATCATCTGTTCGGCAACATCGAAATCAGCTATTACACCATCTTTCATAGGGCGAATGGCTTTAATTTTACCTGGAGTTCTTCCAAGCATCTGCTTTGCCTCATTTCCAACAGCTAAAACTTGAGTTCTCCCATCATTTTCAATTGTTGCTACAACTGAAGGTTCATTAAGAATTACACCTTCACCTTTTACATATACTAGAGTGTTTGCCGTTCCCAAATCAATTGCCATATCTTTAGAAAATAAGCTGAAAAAACGATCGATTACCATTAGTTAAACCCCTTCTATTTTTAAACTTGCCGCATTCTCTTTAATAGATTTAGTTTTTTTAAAGATCAATCTGTTTAATGCATTGATGTAAGCTTTTGCAGACGCAACAATAATATCAGGATCACTTCCTCTTGCTTGTGATGATAAATTATCATCTTCAAGTCTAACAGTAACTTCACCTTGTGCATCAGTACCAGCTGTAATTGCATTTACTTGGTAGAGTTTAAGTTTAAATTCAGTCTTAGTAAGTTTTTTTATTGCGTTAAATGTAGCATCAACAGGACCATTACCATTAATTTTAGTATTTTCCACTTTATCGTTAATTTCTATCTTTAACTTTGCCTCAGCCTTTTCAACAGATCCAGCATTTACTTCTAATGATACAAATTTAATGTGTTCATCGTATGACGAAGTTCTATCTTCTGCTAAAGCAATTAAATCTTCTTCAAAAATTTCTTTTTTCTTATCAGCTAAATCTTTGAATCTTCCAAATAATTCCATCAAAGCATTATCACCAACTTCATAACCGAGTTCTTTTAATTTTTCTGAAAAAGCATGTTTGCCTGAATGTTTTCCAAGAACTAGTGAAGATTTGTTTAAACCTATAGATTCAGGTGTCATAATTTCATACGTTCCAGCATGTTTTAGCATACCATCTTGATGTATTCCTGCTTCATGAGCAAATGCATTTGCACCAACTATTGCCTTATTTGGTTGAACTGGAAAACCCGTTATTGATGATACCAATCTAGAAGCTTTCATAATGGACTCTGTTTTAATATCTGTATGAAAAGGCATTAGATCTTTTTTTACTTTTAAAGTCATGACAATTTCTTCTAATGATGAATTTCCAGCTCTTTCACCCATACCATTAATTGTACACTCAACTTGCCTTGCACCTTCTTTAATAGCTGCAACATTATTTGCTGTTGCTAAACCTAAATCATTATGTGTGTGCGTTGAGAGAATTGCTTTATCAATATTTGGAACATTATTTTTTACATTTTTAAAAATTTTACCAAACTCTTCTGGTAATGTATAACCAACAGTATCAGGAATATTAATTGTTGAAGCACCTGAGTTGATAGCGAGCTCAATACATTTATATAAAAATTCTAACTCTGATCTTCCACCATCTTCACAACTCCACTCAATATTGTCACAAAGGTTTCTTGCATGAGATACAGTTTTTTGAATAGCTTCTAAAACTTCTTCTTCAGTTTTCTTTAATTTATATTTCATATGTAAAGGACTGGTTGCAATAAAAGTATGAATTCTTGGAGACTTAGCATATTGTACTGCTTCCCAAGCACGATCAATATCTTTAAAGCTTGCTCTTGCTAAACCGGCAATCGTTGAATTTTTGACATGTTTACTAACTTCAGTAACTGCTTCAAAATCTCCATTAGAAGCAATCGGAAAACCTGCCTCAATGATATCAACCTTCATTGAGTCAAGAACTTCAGCAATCTGAAGTTTTTCATCTAAATTCATTGATGCACCTGGAGATTGTTCTCCGTCTCGAAGAGTTGTATCAAAAATATAAATTTTTTCAGTCATTTCTTTAATTATACACTAATCAAAATTTTATTAAACTTTCATCTAGTTTTTTGATTTATCAACCATTTTTCCTTCAGCAATCCAAGGCATCAAAGTTCTCAACTTTTCTCCGACTGCTTCAATTGGATGTTCAGCTTGTTCTTTTCTCATTAATTTAAATTTAGTTTGACCACTCTGATGTTCTTGCATCCATTCTTTAGCAAATTGACCAGATTGAATTTCAGAAAGAATTTTTTTCATTTCTTTTTTTGTTTCATTTGTAATAAGTCTTGGACCTCTTGAATAATCTCCGTACTCAGCTGTGTTTGAGATTGAATATCTCATATTTGCCATTCCACCTTCATATAAAAGATCAACGATAAGTTTGACTTCATGAAGACATTCAAAATATGCCATTTCAGGTGCATATCCTGCTTCAACTAGAGTTTCATAACCTGCCAAAATTAAATGTGTTAAACCTCCACATAAAACAGATTGTTCTCCAAAAAGATCCGTTTCACATTCTTCTTTAAAAGTTGTTTCAATTATTCCAGCACGTCCTCCACCTATTGCTGATGCATATGCAATTCCTATTTCTAGAGCATTGCCTGAGGGATTTTTATCTACAGCAACCAAACAAGGCACTCCAGCACCTCTTACATATTCAGCTCTTACTGTATGACCAGGACCTTTAGGTGCAACCATTATTACATCTATACCTTCTTTAGGTTTGATTAAATCAAAATGGATATTTAATCCGTGAGCAAACGCAATTGTTGTCCCTTCTTTAATATTTTCAGCTATATCATTTTTGTATATTTCAGATTGAAGTTCATCAGGTGTTAGCATCATAATCACATCAGCCCAACTTGCAGCTTCTGCAGGGGTCATTACTTTGAAATTAGCTTGATCTGCTTTACTTCTTGAATTTGAACCTTCTCTTAATGCAATTGAAATATTTTCTATTCCAGAATCTCTCAAATTCATTGCATGGGCATGTCCTTGACTTCCATATCCTACAATTGATATTTTTTTATCCTTTATTAAATTTAAATCTGCATCTCTATCGTAATATACTCTCATTATTATTCCTCCTCATTTTTTTGAATTGATGATATTGCAACGGGACCACTTCGAACAATTTCTACTTTTGTTATTTCATTAATTTCTTTAATAAATCTATTTACTCTTTCTGAAGCACCAGCAATTTCAAAAATTGTGGTATTATTTTCATTTTCTATTTTTCTTGCTCTGTATAAATCACAAAGCTGATAAACTTTCTTTTTATTTGTTTCAGAAATATAAATATAAATTAGAGCAACTTCAGCTTCCACAGAACTACCTTCTTGGTCTAAATTTGTAACACTGTGAACAGGAACAATTCTAAGTAACTGTTTTTCAATTTGGCTAACAACCTCTGAAGTGCCGTGTGTTACAATAGTAATTCTTGAAATATTTTCATCATTACTTACCTCAGCTACGTTCAAACTATCAATATTATATCCTCTTCCAGAAAACATACCTATAACTCTTGCTAAAACACCTGGTTCATTATCAACTAATACAGTTAATATATGTCTTTTGGTCTCTGATACTTGATCAGGAGAAGCATAAACAGATTTATTCATTAAACTAAAATTTTTCCTTTTTCAGCTGATTTTTTATCTTGTTTTTGATCTTTACTTAACATCATTTCATTATGAGCAGATCCACTTTGAATCATTGGAAAGCAATTCTCTTCTTTAGTTACCCAAATATCTGCAATTACTGTATTTTTTGTTTCTATCATTTGATTTATAACATTATCAAGTTCATCAGTTGTTTTTGCTCTTAAACCAACAGCTTTATAACTTTCAGCTAACTTTACAAAATCAGGTAAACTATCAGTATAACTTTCGGAATATCTTCCGCCATGTAAAAGTTCCTGCCATTGCCTAACCATTCCCATGTATTCATTGTTTAAAATAAATATTTTTACAGGCAATCTATATTGAACAGCAGTGCTCATTTCTTGAATATTCATGAGTATTGATGCGTCTCCAGCTATATCAACTACTAAAGCATCAGGATGTCCAACCTGAGCTCCAATTGCAGCAGGAAAACCATATCCCATAGTTCCTAAACCACCTGAAGTTAGCCATCTATTTGGTTCTTCAAATTTATAGAATTGAGCAGCCCACATTTGATGTTGACCTACTTCAGTTGTAATAAATGTTTTTGTATTTTTTGTTAACTCATAAAGTCTTTGAACCGCATACTGCGGTTTAATCTGCTTGCCTTCATTATTGTAGTTTAAACAATCTACTTCTTTCCATTTATTTATTTTATCCCACCATAATTTTAATGAATCAGTATCTATTTTATATTTTTTGTCTTTCCAGACTGAAATCATTTTTTCAACAACTTGTTTAACATCACCTATTATTGGAACATCAACGTTTATTGTTTTGTTGATATTACTTTCATCAATATCAATATGAATTTTCTTTGAGTTAGGTGAGAAAGCATCAAGTCTACCAGTAACCCTATCATCAAACCTTGCTCCAATATTAATCATAACATCACATTCATGCATAGCCATATTAGCTTCATACATTCCGTGCATACCAAGCATGCCAAGTGAGTTTTTATCTGATGAACCTACTACCCCAAGACCCATTAATGTCATTGTTACTGGTGAACCAACCATATTTATAAATTCTCTAACTAATTTTGAAGCTTTTGGACCAGAATTAATACATCCACCACCAATATAAAAAATTGGTTTTTTAGCTTTTGAAATTAATTCTACTGCTTCTTCAATTTTATTTTTTTCAAAATCAGGACTTGGTTCAAACAATCTATGGGAGGGAATAATAATTTTATTTTTTTCTTCATAAGTTCCTGAATCAAATTGAACATCTTTAGGTATATCAATTAATACAGGGCCTGGTCTTCCATTTTGAGCAATGGTAAATGCTTCATGAAATACAGAAGATAATTTATTAACATCCTTAACTAAGTAATTATGTTTAGTACAAGGTCTCGTTATACCTGTCGTGTCACATTCTTGAAATGCATCGCTGCCTATTAAGTGCTGAGGTACCTGTCCAGTTATACAAACAATAGGTACACTATCCATCATTGCGTCAGTTAAACCCGTTACAACATTTGTTGCACCAGGTCCTGATGTAACAAGAACTACTCCAGTTTTACCAGTCGACCTAGCATAACCTTCAGCTGCATGTATGGCACCACCCTCTTGTCTTACTAAAACGTGCTTAATTGAATTCTGTTTAAATAAAGTATCGTATATGGGTAATACAGCACCACCAGGATATCCAAATACAACTTCTACGCCTTGTTCAGCTAAGCTTTTTAAGACAATTTCAGCGCCTGTTATTTCATTAATCATTGATTTTAGCTCATAGGCTGTGGATAAAATAAAATCAATAAATTAGTTCAAATTTGCTCTAAATTAATGGATTTTAAGTCAATTTCATCCGGAAATTGATTAAATTTTTTAAAAATATTAAGATTTGAAGATCTCCACCAAGTATGTTGTCTTTTTACATAGTTTCTTGTTACTTGCTGTATTTTAGAAATACATTCCTCAATTGATACTTCGTTATTAAGATAAGATTGAATTTCAGGAACTCCGTGAGCTTTCATTATTGGTAAACTATTGTTATAATTTAACTTAAGTAAATTTTTGACTTCCTCTATCGCACCATCTTCCATCATTAAATGTGTTCTATGATCTACTCTTCTATAGTTTTCTTTTCTATCAGGAAGAAATAATAATATTTTGTAATTTTTAAAATTAATAAAATTTTTATTTTTACTTTTTTTCCAGTCACTGAATTTTTTGTTAGTAAAAAAATTTACTTCCCATATTCTTCTTATTCTTTGAATATCGTTAGGTTCAATATTAATCATTGCATCACTGTCAAGCTCTTTAACTAAATTATAAAAATTTTCCTTACCAATTTTTAAAATCGTTTTTTCTGATTCTATTTTTACTTTTTCTGGAATAGATGGAATTGAAACTATTCCATTGATTAAAGATTCTATGTAAAGACCTGTACCTCCAACTAAAATAGGAGTTATATTTTTATTAACTAAATAATTAATTTTTTTTGATGCTTCCTCACACCATTTTTGAACATTAAATCTAACATCACCTTTAACAAAACCATAAAGATGATGATTGATTTTTTTTTGATCATTTATAGTTGGTCTAGCAGTTAAGATACTTAACTCATTATAAATCTGCATACTATCAGCATTTATAATTTCACCATTTAGTTTGTTCGCTAGGCTTAAAGCGAATTTTGATTTTCCTGATGCAGTTGGGCCTAATACAAAATAGATTTGAGTTTTCAATTATTCTTAAATTTAATTGTTACCCAATTTTGCTCATCATCTCTAATTATTTTTAGTAATAATGAGGATCTGCCTGTTTTTTCTAAAGAGCTTACTAATTCTTCAAATGAATTCATATTGTTAATAACCTCTCTATTAACTTCTGTAATTATATCTCCATTTTGCAAACTACTATCAATGTCGTCAATTGAAATTACTTTAACCCCACTTTCATGATCTTCAATAGTAATTCCTAAAGACTCAATTTTTAAATTTTTTTCAATATTTGTAGTTGTTTTTCTCTCCGTAACTACCTCTCCAGGTAATTCTCCTAATATTACCTCAATACGAATTTTTTTATTTTTTCTCCAAACTTCTAATATTGCAGTGGAACCTACATCTGACTCTGCAACAACTCTTGGTAGATCAGGCATCTTTTTAATTTCTATATTATTAAATTTTAAAATTACATCACCTGGTTCTAATCCAGCAGTTTTTGAGGGGCCATTAGGATTAACATTGGATATGAATGCACCTTTTTGATCTGGCAACCCAAGACTTTCCGCAAAATCCTTTGTAACGGGTTGAATTTGTACACCTAACCAACCTCTCTTAGTTTTTCCAAAATCTTTTAATTGTTGTACAATTTTTTTGGCACTGTTCGCAGGTATTGCAAATCCTAAACCAATACTTCCACCTGTTTGCGAAACAATTGCCGTATTAATTCCTATTACCTTTCCATCTAAATTAAATAATGGCCCACCGGAATTACCACGATTAATAGATGCATCTGTCTGTAAAAATTTAACATAAGGCCCGCTACCTAAATCTCTTGAGATTGCAGATATAATTCCTGCGGTGACAGTTCCTCCCAAACCAAGAGGGTTCCCAATTGCAATTGACCAATCTCCAACTCTCATCTTATCCGAGTCTCCCCAACCAACATATGTAAGTTTTTTGTTTTTTGGATCAATTTTCAATACAGCTATATCAGCTTTGGGATCTCTTCCAAGTAATTCAGCTGTAAACTCTGTTTCATCATTTAGAATAACAGTTATTTCATCAGCTCCTTCAATTACATGATTGTTTGTAACAACTATACCATCTTCACTTATTATAAAACCAGAACCAAGTCCTGTCATTGGTCGTTGTGATCGTCTTTGATCACGATCAAAATATTCTTTAAAAAAATCATCAAAAGGAGATCCCTCTGGAAATTGTGGTATTTGATTTTGGTTATTATTTTCAACAATAGTAGTTGATGCAATACTAACTACTGCAGGAGATAATTGTTCTACTAAATCAGCAAAACTCTCAGGTACAGCAAGTAATGGTTTCGAAAATAAAATAGAAATTAATAGTAAAAATTTAATTCTCATATTAATTGTCATAATATTTGAACGTGAAATAAATAAGGCACAGTCCTAGAAGAGCAAAAAATAAACTAACATTTTTTACAGTTTGTGGATTAATAAGAGAAAGCATATCGAGATATTTTTTTAAATTGTTCGCTAAGAAAAAATAGAGTACACCTTCGATGATCAGCACTAGACCTATGCTTATTAATAAAATTTCAAACATTAATTTTGGATATCTATTTCACCAAAAAATTTTTCACAAACTTCCCCTGGAGCAATTACCATAGACATCTCTGTATCTCCAAAAGTATCTTTGCAAGCTTGCATTGTTCTTAAGAAATCAAAAAATTCTTCATCAAGGCTGTAAGCATCACCTAATATTCTATTTTTAGCAGCATCTCCTTCACCTCTTAATATTGATGAAGTTCTCTCAGCTTCGGCTAGAATCACTGTTTGTTGTCTATCTGCTGATGCAACAATTTCTTTAGAAAGCTCTTCACCTTCTGCTCTTAATAAGTTTGCTTCTTTTTCACGTTCAGAACGCATTCTTTGATATACGTTATTAGATACTTGTTCGGTTAAATCTGTTCTTCCAATTCTAATATCTACAATTTTAACACCAAAAGAGTTCTCATTAACCTTAATTTGTTTTTCAATTTCATTCATTATATTAATACGTTCATCACTCAGTAGTGATGTTAATGAATATTGTGCAATTACACCTCTAACCGCCGCATTTATAATTCTTCCAAATCTATCTGAAAAAGTAGTTTCATTTCTAACTGTTTGATAAAACTTTAGAGGATCAACAATGTTGTATCTAGCAAATGAATCAACGATAATTCTTTTTTGATCTGAAAGTATCATTTCTTCAGGTTGGGGATCGAGATTAAGTAATCTAGAATCTAAAAAAACAGCATCTTGAATAAATGGAATTTTAAATTGAAGGCCAGGTTTTGTAACAACTTTTCTTGGGTCACCAAATTGAAGCACTAAAGCTTGCTTAGTTTCATTTACAATAAAAAATGCACCCGTGAAAGTAAGGAAAAGAATAAATAAAACTAAAACTATAAGTAAATTTCTTGCACTAAATCTCATCTTAATTGTTTCCTGACTTTTTAAGTTCATTCAATGGAAGGTATGGAACTACACCCTGTCCATTTCCAGTATCATCTAAAATTATTTTGTTCTTACCTTCTAAAACTTCCCTTAAAGTTTCTAAATAAATTCTTCTTTTAGTTACTTCTTTCGCATCTTTGTAACTATTGTAAACATCGATAAAGTTTTGTGCCACACCTTCTGCTTGTTTAACCACCTGCTCTTTATATGCTGTAGCTGCTTCAACCAGTTTGGCTGCTTCACCACGAGCATTAGGTACAATTCTATTTAAATAAGTGTTTGCTTCGTTAACTAATCTTTCTTTATCTTGTCTTGCTCTTTGAACTTCATCAAAAGCATCAATAACTTGATCTGGTGGATCAACACTTTGAAGCTGTACTGATTGAATTAAAACACCACTTTCATAGGAATCTAAAACTAGTTGTAGTTCATTTCTTACAACTTGTTCAACCTCTTGACGACCTTCTGTAAGTAAGAATTGAAGATCTCTTTGACCAACAACTTCACGTACAACACTTTCAGACATATCTTTAACGGTGAGTTCTGGATTTCTAAGCTTGAATAGAAAATTTCCAGCATCTTTTATTTTGAAAAGTACTGTAAATGCAACATCTGCAATATTTTGATCACCCGTAAGCATTAAACTTTCTTCAATTACTTTTCGCTCTGCATTTGAATTCGAAGCAAAACCAAGGTCACTTGCACTTCTAAATCCAACGTTAATTTTTCTAATTACTTCAACTTTAGGTGTAACAGTTTGACCGATTGGAGTTGGAAAAAAGTAATGTAATCCAGGCTCTGTTGTTTGACCATTCCATCTTCCAAATAAAAGTTCTACACCTTGCTCATCTGGCTCAACTCTATAAAAACCAGTAGCTAACCATAGTAAAACAGCTACTATTATAAATATTGAAAGGTTACGTCTGCCTCCAAATTTAAAATTGCCAAATCTATCTTTTGCTTTTCTAATGGAATCTTCAAAATCTCTTCTGTTTGGACCGTCTCCAGACCCTCCTGAACCCCAAGGGTTGTTGTTTCCACCTGAACCCCAAGGATTATTGTCGTTGTTATTTTTATTCCAGTTCATATATTGTTGATAATATTGGCTCTATCTACTAACACTAATTATATTATTTAATAACTAATATTTGAGTAAATCTGAAAAAATCAAGTATGTCTGATGAAATTTTATCTTTAATTTATACATTTTCGAAGAAATTAAGTGATCCTGAAACAAATCTTAGTTTTGAACTTAAAAATCAAAATATTTCAGCAGTTGTAAAAGAGGGAAATGTAAACATTTCCTTGCTTGTGAAAGGTCAAAAAGAAGACTTATATGTAAACATAGCAAGATTACTTAAAAATAATGTTGAGCAAATTGCTGGTGTTCTTTCAGTAAACGTAATTATCAACTCAGATAGAAATAGTAATAAAACAAATATTTCTGATGAAAAAAGATTTAAAATTGATGCAAAAAATATTTTAGCAATTGCAAGTGGTAAAGGTGGAGTTGGCAAATCAACATTTTCAGTAAATCTTGCCACAGCATTATGCTCACTAGATCTCAAAGTAGGGTTACTTGATGCAGATATATATGGTCCTAGTATTCCTAGAATGATGGGTATTTCAAAAAAACCAATAATGAATGAAAACAAAAAACTAATACCCTTAGAAAATTATGGAATAAAATTAATGTCTATAGGTTTTATTCTAGACTCAGAGGCTCCAACAATTTGGAGAGGGCCTATGGTCATGAAAGCATTAGAGCAAATGTTTAATGGTGTTGAGTGGGGTGAATTAGATTATCTTATAATTGATCTACCTCCTGGGACTGGAGATGCTCAGCTAACTTTGGCTCAAAGTTCAAAACTTTCTGGATCAATAGTAATTTCTACTCCTCAAGATGTGGCTCTTACTGATGCTAGAAAAGGAATAAATATGTTTAAAAAAGTTAATGTTGATATTCTTGGTATTGTGGAAAACATGAGTTATTTCATGTGTGATAATTGCAATCAAAAACATTATATATTTTCAAAAGATGGTGTAAAAAAAGAAGCTGAAGAATCTAAAATACCTTTTTTAGGAGAGATTCCTATTGATACAAATTTACGAATTCAATCAGACAGTGGAATACCTGCTTTGATAGATGATCCAGATGGTGAAATTTCAAAAAAATTTATATCAATTGCTAAGAACTTAAAAAAATCTCTGAATTAAACATTCATTAAAGCATCAATTTTTTCATGATGCTCGTAGTTAACTAATTTAAAATCATTAACGTTGTATTTAAAAAAATCTTTTGTTTCGAATTGAAGCTCAGGTAATTTTTTAGGCGCTCTTTGTAATTGTATTTTAACCTGCTCAAAATGTTCTTTATAAATATGAAAATCTCCTAAAGAATGAACAAATGTTCCTACTTCTAACTTACACTCTCTAGCTAACATATGAGTTAAAAGACTATAACTAGCTATGTTAAAAGGGACTCCTAAAAACATATCACATGATCTTTGATATAATTGGCAACTTAGTTTTTTATTTGAAATAAAAAATTGCGAAAATGCATGACATGCTGGCAATGACATATTTTTAATCTCTGGAGGATTCCAAGCTGAAATAATATGGCGCCTTCCATTTGGATCTTCTTTGAGTCCTTTAATTAGATTTAAGACTTGATCTTCTCCATTAAAATTTCTCCATTGAACTCCATATATTTTACCAACATCTCCTTCAAACCGAGCTTGTGATTTCCAGTAATCTGCTTGAGCATTTTGAGTCCAAATAGTTTTTTTATCTTTTAAATTTTCTCTTGAATCATTGTATAAAATTTCAGCAAGTCTTCTCTCATCGTCTGAACCTTCGATGAACCACAATAACTCTGAAACTACAGATTTCCATGCTAGTTTTTTAGTGGTAATAGCAGGAAATCCTTTTGATAGATCATAATGCATTTGATAACCAAAAGACTTTCTAACACCACCCGCTCTACTATCAACATCAGAGCCATTATCATAACAATATCTTAAAGCATCTAGGTATTGTTTCATCTTTCCCAAATCTCAAAATGGCATGTTGAATCACCATTTATTTTTTTAATCATTTTCATATTTTTTTCTATAGAAGTAATGTCTATAAATTTTTCACAATTGTAATTACCGTAGATTCTAGTGAGATAAAATTGTTCTATGGATTTAAAAGTTAAATTTATTATTTCTGAACCTCCAATTATAAAAATATCCATATCTTTATATTCTGATTGAAGATTTTGAATTTTTTCATTTATGTTTTCATTAAGGTAATAATCTGCCCCTTCTATTAATTCTTTATCTTTGCTTGTAATTAGAACATTTATTCTTGATTTTAGAGGTGTAGGCATAAATGGATCTTCCCAAGTCTTCCTTCCCATTACGACGACATTATTTATAGTATTTTCTTTGAACCATTTTAAGTCAATTGAATTTTTGGGCCAGGGCATACTTTGGCCTTTACTTATCCCTCCTTTTTCATCTACTGCCATTATTGCTTTGATCATATTTTTTTTATTTTATGTCTTAATTAGTAACAATTTTATTTTTAATTACTAGGTTACAAGACAAAACTTTCAAGTATAATTAGTTTAGGGTATAATAATAACGTTGCTTTGCAACTAAGATAATAAATGCTTTGTGCAATAAGTTATTCGGACCCGGGGGCGGTACCCGGCGTCTCCACCAAAATATGGGGACGAAATAGGTTTGACGGTAATTCAAAGACAAAGACTTTATCCGGTATTGTACCACCGTTATCGGGCTATTTTATAAACGCTAACGATAATAGATTAGCACTTGCTGCCTAGATTCTAGGTGAGCGCGGTCAGGGGCACCGAGCAACAGAACGCCCCTTAATTAATATATGCCATTTACACCATATCACATACTTGCAGGAACATCTGTTAAATCAGTTTTTCCAAAATATTTTAGTTTTTCAACATTTACTTTAACAAATGTTTTAATTGATTGTGAAGCACTCTATTTCTATTTCACAACTGGTTTTCTTTCACATAAATTTTTTCATACAATCCTTGGAGTTACAATTGTTGCTATTGTTTGTGCAACGCTTGGAAAACCTATTTGTGAATTTGGTTTAAGAATTTGGAACAAAACCTTTTATATGGAAAAGATTAAATGGTTTAAAACTGAAATAAAAATAAATAATTTTTCCTCATGGATTGGAGCAATTACTGGTGCTTTATCCCAATTAATACTTGATAGTATTATGCACAGAGATATGACTCCTTTGTTTCCATTTAGTAATCAAAATATCTTTCTAAGAATAGTTTCTGTTGAAAACCTGCATTATATCTGTCTTGGATTATTTCTAATTGGAGTATTTATTTATTTATTAAAAAAACTTCTTTTTAAATAACATGTTTTTACAATGAAGCACTAAATCAAAAAACCAACTGAAAAGAAAATAAGTCATTCTGGCAATGAAGTTTGCAATGAAGTAGTTTGATAAAATGAGCAATTATGCTATTTTCTAATCTAATGCCGGGCAACAGAACGCCCCACTTTTTTAATATTATCTAGTAATATCAATAATTTTTTATAAAAACCTTTCTACGAAGTTTCTACGAAGGAAAATATATAATTTATTATTAAATAATGTAAATTTTTGGATCTATTTTAACAAATTAATTGATAATGAATTATGAGTCTGAGCTAACTGGTGGTCATCCAAATTCACTAGGTAATACAATAAAAGTTGTTGAACATGTTATTGTTAAAAAAAATAGAATTAATTCATTAATTAAGTGTTATTCAAGCACAGACCAAATAGTAAGGTTAAGAACATCAAATGCTTTTAAAAGAATTTTTAGACAAAAACCAGAATGGTTTTTAGATTTTAAACATATTTTCTTAAACAAAATTTCAAAGATAAAACAATCTTCCACACAATGGACCTGCGCTCAATTATTTTCAGAATTAGTTAATCAATTAGAAAATAAAGAGCAAAAAAAAGCAAAAAAAATTGTATCTGATTATCTTAATAATTCCAGTGATTGGATTGTTTTATGTCAATCAATGAATGCTCTAATAACTTTCAATAAAATTGATAATAAAACAATAAAAGAAAATATAAAAATTATTAAAAAACTATCAAAAGATAGAAGAAAGGCAGTTTCTAGACTAGCAATGAAATTATTATCCTTAATTAAAGAATAAAAAAGACTACGAAGAACCAAAACAAGAAATCTGACAAATAACGAAAACTTACTACGAAGTTTCTACGAAGAAGTTTCCAAAAACCTATATTTTCTGTATATAATAAAATAAAGGTCGTTCTACAGAACGCCCCACTTTCAATGATTAGAGTGAAACTTGCATATTATTAAAATATTAATTTAGTGCTATTGGACTATCATTAATTAAATTTTCAATATTTAAATTAGGATTTGTGTTTTTAGATATATGTTCATTTTTGCAATATTTTTCAAATGAGTTAAGCATTTTATAATTAATTAAATCTACATTTTTATTATATTCTAGTTTTTCAAAATTATCTAAACAAATATTATATGGAGCATCGTTATTATATAAAACTCCTAATGAACCTGAATTTTCAAAGACCATTAAATATTTATTATTTTTAATATCATAAATTATATCTCTTATTCTTTCATTTAATTTAATTTGTTCTAAGAATGTTACTTTTGAAAAATTTTTATTAAATTTTAAAATAAAAATTGATCCCGACTTAAGTGATGTTAAAAAGAATAAATTATCATTAGAATTTATAAAGTTTTTGTTTATTTGTACTATTTCAGAAGGTGCAATTGCAGATATGAAATAATGTACGGGCTCTTCGAAACCAAAATCCTTATGTGATGAATTTAATGGAGCTATTTTATTTAATTCTGTTGGAGAAATGGAATTATATGATCCTGGATAGTGCTCACCATAAGATGAAATAGGCCAGCCATAGTTATGATTTTTTTTAATGATATTTATTTCATCTCCACCCAATGGACCATGCTCTGTGGAAATTATTACATTTTTTTCTTTAATAAATAACAAACCTTGAGAATTTCTAAATCCAGAACTATAAATTTCAAAATTTTTTGACTTTATATCGATACTTAAAACTTTTCCAAATATTGATCTTTTATCCTGGGCTAAAGTTCTATTTTGCAATTCTCCTGTAGTTAGTAAAATTTTATCTTTTTTTTCCTTAACATCATTATAAATTACCATCCTTCCACCAGAATGCAACAAACCCCAACCATTGCCAAAACCAGATGATTTTACGTTTGTCTGAACACAATCACTTTCAAAAAAGAAATCCTTAAAATCTAGAAAATTATAATTTATTTCCGCCTTCAAAATTGAAATAGTATAACACTCATTTTTTGACTCCCTTAAGAATGAAAAGTATAGCTCGTTTTTATATATTAATAAATCTCTCACTCCAATAAATTGCCCATATTTTTTGTTATTAAAATTATCAAAAAAATTAATATCTGATATTATATCTTTTAAGTTTGTTTTAATTTTAAATATTTTTGGTTGTTGATTTTTTTTATTATTTTTAATTGTATCAAGTAAATAAATTTCACCATCACCACGCATTAAAAAAATTTTATCTTGAAAAATTTCAAGATAACCCCGTGGTTTTTTTCCTGAGTTTAAAAAAATTGGTAATGCATATTTTTTTAAACCAATCTTAATTTTCTCTTTGTTATAAATTTCTTTTGAATAAAAGTTACTTAAAGTAATTTCTTGAAAATTATTAGTATCATTTAATATATTATTATTAATAGAATTATGTAAAAAAAAAATATTATTATTTATATTATTAATTTCATATTCTGCAATTTTTAACCTTTTATTTAAATTTGGAATGATAAAAATTGTGTTATTAATTAAAGATGATATGTTCTTTCTTTGCTCTAACGAAAATGATTTTATAATTGTTTTAGATAAGTAGCTTTCAGGGGTAATATATACATAAGTAAGCAGACCTAAAGGAATAAACAGAATCATTAATAAAATTAAAATAATTTTTTTCATAAATTTTATATGACTATATTAATTATGCATATAATTTATTCAATAGAAATCAATACATCGAGAGTTAATATTTGAGCAATGACTGAAGGAGGATTTACTACCAAAGAAATGTTCCAATTTAACTTTGTGAATTTGTAAAACTAATAATTTTCTATCTTATGTAAATAATTTCTAATAAGTGCTAAAACACAAGTCAAAAGAAGCTCCTCTTTCTAAATATTATTTAATAATATCAATAAATTTTTTGCAAAAACTTCTCTACGAAGTTTTGAAACAATTTTTAAGTAATTACTTTTACTAAAAATGATTCATTTTAAAATCATCGCACATAAAGATATGAGAAAAACATCTAATATTATTGAAAAATTAATTAGAGGAAATGTGGAGAATGGTGTTTAATTTTTAAGTCCTTTTGAATTAAAAATTGTTTTTGTAGATTTTGATTTTTCAATTTCTTGGTAAGGTGTGTAAAATCTATCACCTACTTTAATATTTTTTATAATGTTATTACCATCATTGTCTAGTACCTCTTCAATAAGAAGCATGTGTTTAGATTTAGTAGAAACAACTATCCAATTTTTATCATGCCTTGATACAATGCCTGACATAAAAGGATGATTTGAACTATCTCCTCCGTGAAGGTGAACTTTTTTTAAATGTAATTTTCCAAAATCTCCATTATTTAGATAAGTAGAAGCACCTTTATAAGGTTCATCAAAAGCATTTATAAAATTATACAAATCATAAGAATCCATTTCCCAATTAATTAAACCATCAATTTCAGTATTAAGTCTTGGATTGTATCTACCTAAATAATTAAGTTGAGGTTTTAATTCAAAAGATTTTCCACTTTTTAATTTTTCTAAAAATTCAAAATAAAACTCTATAAATTTTTTTAATCTATAATTTTCAAAATCCTTGGGAATCTGACAGGATTTAGGAAATAAAGATGAATGATTATCAATAATACTTCCCGCATCAATTTCTTCGTCTATTAAATGAACTAATTGGTTATCTATCCTATCTTCTCTCATTATTTTCCATGAAAACCCGCCACCACCAGTATCTAAAGGTAACCTTGTTCCATGAAAATTAACAAGATTATTCAAAAAAAAATTTTCAATTGTATATTTTTTAAAAATATACCTTGCACCAACACTTATAAAAATAGTATTTTCCTTTTTTACTTTTTTGTTAATAAAATTCTTAAATTTTTCATCTAAACTATCAAAAATTTTAAAATCTATTTTTTTGTCTATTAATTTTGATTGGTGAGAACTTGTAATAATTATTGTATCTAAATTTAATTTATTATTTATTTTGATTAAATCTGAAAAAACATCACTTTGTCCTAAAAAGACTACTGAACTTAAACCTTGTAAATAAAATTTATTTTCTTTAATCACTATTTATTCCCATATTTTATTTCTAAACTCTCTATTTTAAGCATTAGATGAGTTTCATTTATTAATCGCATACCACATAATAATCAAAAAAAATATTTTAAACATCATATATATTAGGTTAAATTTCAATATTACATAAATTGTAACTGATAATCTCTATATTTATTAAAATAGTATTTTTTTCTTCTACAAAGAACCAAAACAAGCAATCTGACAAATAATGAAAACTTACTACGAACTTTCTACGAAGAAGTTTCCAAAAATCGTTATTTACTGTTAATAATAATTTGAAACTCTTATTACAGAACGCCCTCACTTTTTTGGTATTATCTGGTCTAATCAATAATTCTTAATTAACAATTAATGAGTGTAACTTATTTTTAGCTCTAACTACAAATTTCTCTATATTGTTTACTTGATTATTAGATGCACTATGCATTTCAATATTATTTGAAGCCGCATGAAAATATAAAAATCTTCTTGAAAATTCTGTAGTAGTTCTTTGAGTTACGCCATGTATAGAGTCATTAGTATTTAAAAAAATGACTAAATTATTTTCTTTATAATCTACATTTGCAATTTTTTTCACAAATCTTGATGGAACAGCATTGCCATTATATTTTTTCTTATCTTTGAATTTATAAAGTTCCAAATTTCCACCTTTGCATTTGTCTTTAGGATTTCTCATATAAAAAAGTCCACCATAAATTTTATTTGGATTATCAAGATGAGGTGTTCTAACTGAAGGTCTGTTTTTTAATACCTTCGAATTTATACTAATACTAATAGGGTGCCAAATATCAATTTTTTTTTCTCTAAAATCTTTTTTAACAAAACCTGTCTTTAAATTTTTTTTTGAAAGTAGATCTAATAAATTTTGATTTTTAGAATTTTGGATCTCGTTTTTAAATATTGAAATAACACTTGTGAAAAATTCAACTGAAGAATGGTACTCAAGAAATTCTTTCCAAGCAAGACTAGTGCCTTTATAATTTTCATTAAAGATATCAAATCTTGTATTTTCCTTAATATCAAACTTATTTGTGAATGATTCTAATTTTGGAAAATCAGCCGATAGTTCATTATAAAATTCTACATCAAGTGCATTTTCTATCAATATATATGGAAAATCTTCTAAATATAAGTCTGATTTCTTAAATTTTTTTAACAAAGAATTTTTGTACATATAAAAATTATAATAACATAATTAATGAAAAAAGATAAAAAGTTTAATACGAAATTTCTATGAAGAAGTTTCCAAAAGTCATTATTTTCTGTTAATAATGATTTAGAGGTAGTTCTGCAGAACGACCCATATTAATGAGGTAAGTAAAATATGAAAAAATTTGAAGATTTAATGAGTGTAAAAAATGAAATTGAAAATATTTCTGTATCAGAAGCAAAAGAAAAGCTCAATGATCCAAATGTACAATTTATTGATGTTAGGGATAAAGAAAGTTTTAATAAAGGAACAATAGGAAATGCAATTCATTTGGATAGAGCTTTTCTTGAATTTTATTTAGCAGAAGGTAGTCCTTTAGAAAATAAATTTTTCAAAGAAAATCCAGACAAAGAATATATTGTATTTTGTGGTGTGGGTGGACAAGGAACTTTATCGACCAAAACAATGAAAGAGATGGGTATTAAAAATGTTAAAAATATTATCGGTGGTATGACTGAATGGCAAAAGTTAAAAAAGTAATCATAAAAAATCATAATAATTTTTCTTTGAGTTAAAAGATTTATTTAAAAAGAAAAAAAGCAAATTAAGTGATTGATTTATGTCAGCAATTAAAAAACATCGACAAGAAACTTATTCTGAAACTAAAAAATCAAAATTTTATAAAATATTCCAAAATATTATTTTAAATTCTCGTAATAATTTTTTTGAATTATTTATTGTTTATAATCATTATTCAAAAGATAAAAGTATCATTGATATTGGTTGTACACCTTCCATAGATAAAGAACAGAATACTTTTTTAGAAAAAATAAAAGATAATACAAATGTAACCTGTTTATCTAATCAAGATTGTACAATTTTACAAAAAAAGTATAAAAATATTGAAAAAGTAATAATAGGTGATGGCAAAAATACTATGCTTAAAAATAATTCTTTTGACATAGTACACTCGAATGCAACTATTGAACATGTAGGTTCATTTGAAGATCAAATTTTGTTTGTAAGAGAAATGTATAGAATTGCAAAAGAAAGTGTTTTTATACAAACTCCAAACAGATTTTATCCTGTAGATTTTCACACAGTCTTACCATTTATTCATTGGCTGCCAAAAAAAATACATAGAGAATTTTTAAAATTTATAAAACTAGATTTTTATTCTAAAGAAGAAAATCTAAATCTATTAACAAAAAAAGAATTAAAAAAAATATGTGAATTATTGAATATAAAAAAATATAAAATTTTAAAACATAAATTATTTTTTTTGACTTCAAATTTAATATTAGTAATTTACAAGTAGGTTGTTATCAAAAATAAAGATAGAAAAAATAGTGAAAAAATTGGTAACATGAATATAATTAAATGTAGAAGGAATTCCAATTTGTAATTAAGTATGATAATTAATATAATTGAGAGATATATCAAACTCACTATTTAAAATATGAAAAAAAATATGTATTTTCTGATTTTTTTAATTTTTTATACATCTTCAGCTGCGACTTTTACAAAAAAAGACTTTTCTAATAATCAATTATTTTGTCCTACTTTATTATGGGGATTTGAATTTATTTCATCCAATAGAGTAAAAATCATAAATACTGATCTTAACAAAATAACTTCAATTGATGAGTATTATTATGATGTAGATTTAGATCTGTCTTACATCAACATATTCTCTAATGAAAATAGTATCAGAAATAGAGTTTATTCTATCGAACTTAATTCTTTGAGAGTTGATGTTTGGACAATGACTGGTGGTGGATTTACAACTAGAGAAATGTTTCCAATCGGTTTGTGTAAGTTTGTAAAAATAAATAATTTTATAGCTTACGTAGAAAATTTAAAATGATTGAATATCAAAATATATTGGATAGAAATATGTTAAACGTATTTAAGGACATTCTAATTAATATTAGAGATAATGGATTATCAAATAATAATCACTTATATATTACATTTTTTACTAATCACCAAAATGTTGAACTACCAAATTGGTTAAGGCAAAAATATCCAGAGGAAATGACTATTGTAGTACAATACGAATATTACGATCTTGAAGTAAATAATAGTAACTTTTCTATTTCACTTTCATTTAATGATATAAAAACAAATTTAAAAATTGATTATAATTCAATTATCTCCTTTGCAGATCCCTCAGCTAATTTTGGATTAATTTTACAAAAAAATAAAATTCAAAAAAAAGTAAATAAAAAAATAGAAAAGAAAAAATCAAATAAAAATAATGTAATTAATTTTTCAAATTTTAAAAAAAATTAATCTAAATAATAATATTTTTTTAGCTGACCATTATCATAATCCAAACACAATGGACTTCCAGTAGGGAGCTCTATTGAGGATATTTCTTCAGGTTTGTACATGCCAACCTTAATTATAATTGCTCTTAAGGAATTACCATGTGCTGCAATTAAAACATTTTTTTTATTTAAAATATGGGGCTGAATTTTTTCAGTAAAGTAAGGAGAAACTCGATCTACTACATCCTTAAGACTTTCTCCGTTTGGAGGTGGTATATCATAAGATCTTCTCCATATGTGTACCTGTTCTTTTCCAAATTTGTCAGCAGTTTCAGCCTTATTTAAACCAACTAAATCTCCATAATCTCTCTCATTCAGCTTTTGATCTTTTTCATATATAAGTTTTCCATCTTTATGTAAATTTTCTATATCTGATGCCTTTATAGCTATTTCTGCTGTTTTATTTGCTCTTTCTAAGACGCTACTAAAAACTTTATCAATTTTTATATTATGTTTTTTTAATAAATGTCCTGCATTAATAGCTTCATTAATACCTTTTTCGGTTAATGGAACATCTTTCCAGCCAGTAAATCTATTTTCTAAATTCCATTGACTTTGACCATGTCTTAGTAAAACAAGTTTGTTCATATGTTTCATATAATATGTTATAAAGGTTTTGTTAATAAATAATGGCTAATAAAAAAAGAATAGAATTTGATAGTTTAGGTTCAAAAATAATTGATCAAAATAAACTTTGGGGTGCGCAAACTCAAAGATCATTAGAAAATTTTAAAATTGGTAGTGAAAAAATACCATCAGAATTGATTATCGCATTAGGGCAACAAAAAAAAGCAGCTGCAGAAGCTAATATAGAACTGGGTGTTATAGATAAAAAATTGGGATCATTAATATCTAAAGCCTGCGATGATATTATTAATCTAAAACTCATTGATGAGTTTCCATTATCAGTATGGCAAACTGGGTCTGGAACTCAAACTAATATGAATGCAAATGAAGTAATAAGTAATCATATAATCAAAAAATTAAAAGGAAGAATTGGAAGTAAAAAACCTATTCACCCAAATGATCATGTAAATTTATCTCAATCATCAAATGATACCTTTCCAACTATAATGCATGTTGCAATAAATGAATTATCAATAAAAGATTTGATTCCAAATCTAAAAGATTTAATAAAAGAATTTCAAAAAAAGAAAAAAAAATTTCAAAATATAATTAAAATAGGAAGAACTCATACTCAAGATGCAACACCAATTACTTTAGGTAATGAGTTTTCTGCGTTTTGTACTCAATTACAAGCATGTTTAGAAAGAATAGAAGTTTCAAAATCAGAATTAAAATATCTTGCTCAAGGTGGGACCGCTGTAGGTTCTGGAATTAATGCGCCAGAAAAATTTGATAAAGTGTTTTGTAAATATTTGAATAAACTTACTAGAGATAATTATAAACCATCTCAAAATAAATTTGAGTCTTTAGCTTCTCATGATCCACTAATTAATTTTTCAAATTCTTTAAAAACTTTATCAATTTCATTATTAAAAATAATAAATGACATTAGATTTTTGGCATCTGGTCCTAGATCCGGTTTAGGAGAATTGATATTACCTGCAAATGAACCAGGATCATCAATAATGCCAGGAAAAATAAATCCAACTCAAATTGAAGCATTAAGTATGGTCTGCGTTCAAATAATTGGAAATAGTACTACTGTAGATATTGCAGGTTCAAATGGTCACTTTCAATTAAATGCGTATAAACCAGTTATTGCCTTAAATATAATTCAATCTATTAATCTTATTAGCGATGGAATAAAAAGTTTTAATAAAAATTGTTTAAAAGGAATAAAGGCAAATAAAATAATGATTGATAATCATTTAAATAATTCTTTAATGCTCGTAACTGCTTTAAATAAAAGTATTGGATATGATAATGCAGCAAAAATTGCTAAAAAAGCATTTGATGAAAATTTGACACTTAAAGAAGCGGCATTAAAATTAAAATTAATTTCTGAAAAGGAATTTGATAAGATAGTTGATCCAAAGAAAATGATTTAACTAAATAAATTCGTAGTTATCTTTATTAGCAAATAAAGACCTTAATAATAAGTTATTTAAATGATGACCTGATTTGTTACCTAAAAAATATCCATGAATTGGGGCTCCAGCTAAATACAAATCTCCAATAGAATCAAGAATTTTATGTCTTACAAACTCATCTTTAAAGCGCAATCCATCTGAATTAAGTATTTTACTTTCTCCAACAACAACTGCGTTATCTAGGGAGCCGCCTAGTGCTAAACCATTTGATCTAAGCATATCGACATCTCTTTCAAATCCAAAAGTGCGTGCTGATGCAATATCAGTTTTATAGTTTCCGTTTACAAGTTGTAGTTGACAGCTTTGTTTGCTGACAAATTTACTAGGAAAATCAATTTCAAAATCAATTGAAAATTGATTATTAGGTTTTAATTCTACAGATGAGTCATTATTTTCTACTTTAATATTTTTTTTAACTTTTAAAATTTTTCTTCTTTTATTTAAACTTTGAATGGAAGTTTTATCAATAAGATCAACAAACTTAATTGAACTTCCATCCATTATTGGGACTTCTGGTCCATCAATTTCAATTTTGATATTATCTATATGCAGCCCAGATAAAGCACTCATCAAATGCTCAATTGTCGAGACACTTGCACCATTTTGATTACTTATAGTTGTGCTTAATTTTGTATTAGTTACATTTGACCATATAGCCTCAATTATATTGTTTTTATTTAGATCCTTTCGGATAAACTTTATTCCATAATCAGCTTCAGCAGGATATAATTTCATGCTTACATCTATTCCTGTATGTAATCCTATTCCATTAATTGATACTGGTTCAGCTATTGTTTGTTGATTTTTAGAATTATTTGTTACGTCTATCATTTTAAAAAAAGTGCTGATTTCAACACTTTTTTATTACATATTTTTGACGCTCTTAACAACTAACCTAATATTTCAAAATATTGCAGATAATAGTTTATTTACTAATTAGCCTGTCTTCTAAGGAAAGTTGGTATATCCAAAAGTTCTTCTTCTGTTTCCTGATTAAACTCGTCATCTATTTCAGAAGTTTCACTTTCTTCAGCACTGAATTCCTCTTTTTCAATGATACTTGAATTATCATCTTCAGAATTGTTATCCTTAGAGTCATTTTCTTCAATCTTTTCCTCTGAGGAGGCAAAAACGGGTTCAGTCTTTAAAAGAATATTATTTTCTGCAGCTACATCTTCAGATTTATTTTCAGTAGTAAGAGTATCAAATAAACTTAACCTTCTTACACTTGCTTCATTTGGTTTATCTGTATCCAAAGATGAGCTTGATATTTCCTCAGGGGTATTATCAGTTTCAATTTGATTTAAAGTTTCTGAAGACTCGTTTTGAAAAAATGCTTTATCATCAATATTTTCTTCTAAACTTGAAGTTTCTAATTGGTTAATATTTGTTTGCTCATCTTCATTAATGTTATCAAAATTTTGATTATTGAGCATTCCTTCATTTGCTAACTCATTAATCTCTTCATCTAAAATTCCTTTATCTTGTGAGACATTTTCGTGCAAAATAGTACTTTCAGACAATAACTCAGATTTTTCTATATCTTGTTTATAAATATCATTATTTATATTTATTGGGGCAAAGCTCGCTATTGGTTTAGCTGATATATTATTGTTTGCATCAATGCCTGTGGCAACAATGCTAACTCTAACAACACCTTCAAGTCTATCGTCACAAGTAGTGCCGTAAATAATATTTGCTTCTTCATCAACTTCTTGTTTGATTCTGTTTGCAGCTTCATCAACTTCATACAATGTAATGTCTTTACCACCAGTAATATTAATTATTAGACCTTTTGCGCCTTTTAAGGACACGTCATCAATTAATGGGTTTGCAATAGCTGCTTCAGCAGCTGCAATTGCCCTACCTTCGCCTTGTGCTTCACCAGTACCCATCATAGCTTTACCCATTTCAGACATTACCGTTTTGATATCTGAGAAATCTAAATTAATCATTCCAGGCTGAACCATAAGATCAGTTACACCTCTGACACCTGCATACAAAACATCATCTGCCATTTTAAAAGCATCAGAAAAAGTAGTTTTTTCATTGGCAATTCTAAATAAATTTTGATTTGGTATTGTTAGCAATGTATCAACATACTGTTGCAATTCTTCTATACCTTTCTCAGCTAACTTCATTCTTTGAGAGCCCTCGAAATGAAAAGGTTTAGTTACTACACCAACAGTTAGTATTCCTTTTTCTCTTGCCAGTTTTGCAATTACTGGTGCAGCTCCTGTGCCAGTACCACCACCCATTCCAGCTGCTATAAAAAGCATATGACTACCTTCAAACTTTTCACTTAGATCTTGAATTGCTTCTTCTGCTGCCTGTCTTCCAATATCAGGTCTCATTCCTGCACCCAAACCTTTGGTGCTGTTTAATCCTAATTGAATTTTATTTGGACAACTTGAAATTTGTAAAGCTTGTGCATCTGTATTAGCTATTAAAAAATCTACACCTTCTAAATTAGCATTAATCATGTTGTTAACTGCATTTCCGCCAGATCCACCTACTCCCAAAACTGTTATTTTGGGATGTAAGTTTTGCGCTACATCTTGTATTGAAATATTGATAGTCATTGTAATCTCCGCCGTTTTAATAGTTTTTAACGATTTATGTCCGAAATCGTCAATATAATTTACTACATATAGTATTATCTAAATATACTGATCAAGCCAAGAAAAAAAGCCCGATATTCCTCGATTTTTTGAATTTTTTGATTGATTTGTTAAAAAATCAATTTTAAATAAATCTTGGTCATACAAGATAGATCCAATAATGTCACAAAAATTGGGTTTTTTAAAATTATTATCCAAATTTAATTGTTCTAAGGGACTTGATACTCTCACACCACTTGCAAAAATTGTTTCTACATATTTTTCAATATTGTCCATCATTGCCCCACCGCCGGTAAGAACTACATTATTTAATTTTTTATTGTTTAAATTATTGTCTTTAATTTTTTGCCATATCATCTCTAAAGTTTCTTCAATACGAGGTCTAATAATAGAATTTAAGCTTGATCTTGTTATCTGTTTAAATGAATTTTTATCACCTGAAATTATTGGAATTTCTATTATTTCATGATCATCACTAGGCGATGAAACTAGAGAACCGTATAAAGTTTTTAATCTTTCAGCACTGGAAATATTAGTAGATAAACCTCTAGCAATATCTAATGTAACATTATTACTGCCAACACCTATTGCATCTCCATATACAAATTTGTTATTTTCAAAAACTGATATAGAAGATGTTGAATGACCTAAATCAATACAAATAGTTCCAAGTTCTTTTTCATCTTTTGTTAGTGATGATAAAGAAGAAGATAAAGGAGAAGGAATATAATTATCAATATTAAGTTTTAATTTTTTGATAACACTGGAAATATTATCAGTATATTTTTTTTGAATATTTATTTTATAAAAGTTAATTTTTATATTATCTGAGTAATTTCCTATTGGAGCATTAAAATAAAGGTTATTATCAATATCATATGAAGTTATATTATTAAATATTTCAAATTGTTCACGATGATTATTAAAATATTCTGATTGATTAATAATTTTTTTAAGATGTAATTCTGAAATTTTCTCATTTTTTAATTCTATTGCTGAGTCGTAATAATGAGAATTAGAATTCAGTAAAGATAGATTAAGATTTATAGAATTTAATTTTGTTTGAGATTGTTTTTCAGCATCTATAACTAAAGATTTAATTTGGTCATGTAAATTTTCAAAATTTAAAATAATATTTTTTTTAATATTATTATTAGGAACACTAGCAATGGATAGTATATTAATATTATCTGTATTCTTATAGTCAGCAATGACACATGATATTTTTGAATTACCAATATCTAGACCAGCTTTAATCATTTAAATTAATTAAGATTGTTTTTTTTAGATTTCTTAAATCATATGTTTTTATATTATTAATATCTGTTTCGCTAAGTTTATTTTGTATCATAATAAAATTCTGAATAGATCTATTTGGATCTTCTTCTGAAAGCATTAACTTCACATTGCTATATAAATTTATATCCCATCTTCTTTTATTAATAAATTCCAAACTCTCTATTTGATATTTTTTTTCAAAATCATTATTTTTTAAAAAATTAATTAGTGAGTTAGCTTCTAAGTTTGAAGAATTGCCCTTAAAAATTAATAATGACTGATGAGCGAAATCTCTAATGTTAATTTGATCTATAATTTTTCCATTTTCATCAAAAACAAAGTATTTCTCGTTAAAAAAATAAATTCCTATTG
>CACHAQ010000009.1 GCA_902577905.1 uncultured Alphaproteobacteria bacterium | reverse complement strand
TTTGTAACTCCATATTTATTTCCAATCTGAGCTCCTCCTATAATGATGTTTGAATTGAATTTATTCATTTATTATTTTGCCTAACCATAATGCATCAACCATTTTGCCATTTAAATTTGCATCTATTTTAAATCTTCTTTGTATTTTAAATTCACTTTTAATAAAATATTTTTAAAGCTATATTATCTATATGACAACCTATATAATTTTAGTTACATCTGTTTGACGTAGTTTTTTAAATTTTAATCTTTTAGAATTAAACATTGTTAATAAAGTTCAAGTTATATATTATTATAATATTCCAATAATATACCTATCACATTATCTTGAATATTTTTTTTTAGACTGACAAAAACTGGTATTGATACTGAAAATTTGGCATGTTTTTCAGCATTTTTAAATAATCCAATTTTGAAACCTTTATTTCTATAGTATGGTTGTAAATGAATTGGAAAATAGTGACAATTTACTCCAATACCTTTTTTCCTCAAATAATTTATTGAATTATTTGTGAAAAATTTTGATATAGTTTTTTTAGGGCGAATTACGAAAAGATGGTTGCTTGATTCTATATTTTTAGATTCATTAATTGGTTCAATATTTGAACCTTTAAATGCACTTATATACCTTTGACATATTTCTTTTCTTTTTTTTAAAATTTTTTTTATATTTTCTATTTGACCAATCCCAATAGCAGAATGGACATCACTTAATCTATAATTATATCCAAGTGAGTCTTGAAAATAAGAACAATAAAATCCTTTATATTTATAATCACCCTGTGTAACTCCATGAGCTCTGTATTTAAGTAATTTTTCATAAATTATTTTAGAATTTGTTGTTGAAGCACCACCCTCAGCTGTAGTTATACTTTTTACTGGGTGAAAACTAAAAACTGTAATATCAGAATATTTACATGAGCCGACATTTTCATTTTTATTTTTTGCCCCTAATGAATGAGATGCATCTTCAAGTATTTTAAAATTATATTTTTTTGATAATTCCCATATTTTTTTCTGATCAGTTGGATGACCTCCAAAATGAACTGGAATTAAAATTTTTGGAAGTAATTTTTTTTTCTTTGCATAAATTAATTTTTCTTCAAGAAGTTCTATAGACATATTTCCAGTTTTATAGTCTATATCAACAAAATCAATTTTTGCTTCACAATATTCAGCACAATTTGCCGATGCTATAAAAGAATTTGGTGAAGTCCAAACTATATCATTTTTTTTTAAACCAAGTGACAAACAAGAAATATGTAATGCTGATGTGCCACTATTAGATGCCACTGCATATTTTGATTTTGTATATTGGGATAATTTTTTTTCAAATATTGGCGTTAACTTACCTTGTGTTAAATTATTTGATAACATTACTTCTCTAACTTTTTTAAGTTCAATGTTTGTTATATGCTGTCTTCCGTATGGGATCATATAAATCAAATATTATAACTATCTTGCAACTCTTTGATAGATAAAAAAACTTTGTTAGTTCCTGAGCTATATTCAAAATTTTTTGAAACTTTTTTACCTATTTCTCCATTTTTATTTATTTTAAAATTATCTTTTGAATTGTTGAATTGGATAGAAGGGGTAATAATGAAATATTTCTTAAATTCATATGTTAAGTGATTGTCATCTTTTGGGCACATTATTTCATGTATTTTTTCTCCTGGTCTAATTCCAATAATATTTTGTTTTATTTTTGGAGCTAATGCACTAGCTAAATCAACAATTTTAACTGATGGAATCTTTGGTACAAAAATTTCACCTCCCTTCATTAAATTCATTGAATTTATTACAAAAGTAACACCTTCATCAAGAGTAATCCAAAACCTTGTCATATCTGGATGAGTTATTGGTATGGATTTTGATTTTTTCTCTATTAAACTTTTAAAAAAAGGAACCACCGAACCTCTAGAGCCTACAACATTACCGTATCTTACAACTGAAAATCTTGTTTTACCAATTCCTACTATATTATTTGCTGCTACGAATAATTTGTCAGAAACTAGCTTTGTTGCTCCATAAAGATTTATTGGATTTGCTGCTTTATCTGTTGATAAAGCTAGCACAGCTTTGACTTTATTGGTAATTGCTGAGTCAATAACATTTTGAGCACCCATGATATTTGTTTTGATACATTCCATTGGATTGTACTCTGCTGCAGGAACTTGTTTTAAAGCAGCTGCATGCACAACATAATCTACATCATTCATAGCAAGTGATAACCTAGTTTTATCTCTTACATCACCAATAAAGTATCTAAAACTTTTTTGATTAAAATTTTGCTGCATTTCAAATTGTTTTAACTCATCTCTCGAATAAATGATTATTTTTTTTGGTTTATAATTTTTAATAAGGTATTCAGAAAATTTTTTACCAAATGATCCTGTGCCACCTGTTATTAAAATATTTTTTTTATTAAACATTTTTTTTAATTTCTATATTTTTTAAGTCGTTGTTAATCATTCTTTTTATTAAAGCATCTATCGATATTTTTGGTTTCCAATTCAACTCTTTAACTGCTTTTTTGGGATCTCCAAGTAAATTTTCTACATCATTTGGTCTAAAATATCTTTTATCAACTTTAATAATAACATCTCCTTTTTTTAGAAAACTATTTTCATTTTTAATCTTTGCAATCTTACCGTATTCTTTTAAACCTTTACCATGCCAATTTAATTTAATACCAAGGTAATTGCTGCATTTGTTTATAAAATTTTTTACACTTAATTGTTTGCCTGTAGCAATTACATAATCCTTAGGATTTTTCTGTTGTAACATTAGCCACTGCATTTTTACATAATCTTCAGCATGACCCCAATCTCTTTTTGAATTCAAATTTCCCACATATAAACATTTTCTTTTTCCACATACAATCTCACTTAGGCCTTTTGTAATTTTTCTAGTTATAAATGTTTCACCTCTTCTTTCAGATTCATGGTTAAATAATATTCCATTAACTGCAAAGATATTGTATGATTCTCTATAAACTTTTGTTAACCAATAAGAATATAATTTAGAAATACCATATGGGCTTTTAGGATGAAATGTTGATTTTTCATTTAATGATTTTTTTTTATCGTCTCCAAACATCTCTGAAGTTGAAGCTTGATAAAATTTTGAATGATTTTCTAGACCAAGCAATCTAATTGATTCAAGAATTCTCAATGTTCCAAATGAATTTACATTTGAGATATATTCAGGATTTTGAAAACTTACTGCAACATGACTTTGAGCTGCTAAGTTATAAATTTCAGATGGTCGAACTTTTTTAATTATTTTGGTAATAGTCAATCCATCTGTCATATCTCCATAATGCAAAAAAAACTTTCTGTTATTTATCGATGGATCTTCATATATATTTTCTATAAGTTGAGTATTGAACTGTGAGGATTTTCTTTTTATACCATGAACTAAGTAACCTTTTTTTAATAAAAATTCAGCAAGATAGCTTCCATCTTGACCCGTAATTCCAGTTATTAATGCTACTTTTTTCTTCTTCATATTCTGATATTTATATTATTTTCATACATATTATAAACATATTTTAATCCATCAATTAACTTAGTTTCTGGAGCCCATCCTAATTTATGTATTTTCGTAGAGTCTAATATTTTTCTTGGTGTTCCATCAGGTATATCATTTTGAAAAATAAATTTTGCATCGTGTTTAGAGATTTTAAGAATTAAGTTTGCAAGCTTTTTTATTGTAATCTCACTACCTGAGCCAATGTTAATCATAGAATAATTTTTATTTTTTTGCATAGCTTTTATAGAAGCCTTTGCTAGATCTTCTGAGAAAATAAATTCTCTTTTAGCATTACCAGTTCCAAATAACTTTATTACTTTCTGATTATTTTTTTTTGCTTTATGGATTTTGTAAATTAAAGCAGGTATTACGTGAGATTTATTAGGATTATAGTTATCATTTTCTCCATAAACATTAGATGGCATTATTGTAAAGTAATTTCTTTCGTATTTAGTTCTTAAATATTCACACATTTTTAAACCTGCTATCTTTGCAATAGCATAAGCTTCATTAGTTTTTTCTAAATATCCTGATAATAGTTCTTCTTCTCTTATTGGTTGATTGGCAAATTTAGGATAAATACAACTGCTTCCAAAAAAAGCAAAATTCTTTATGTTAGTTTGATGACAAGAAGATATTAAATTATTTTGAATTTCTAAATTATCAATAAAAAATTTATATGGATCTCTCATATTTGCTTCGATGCCTCCAACATAGGCTGCACAAGCAAAAACAAAATCAGGCTTTACCTTACTTAAGTATTTTAAAACTTGTGATTTAATTGCTAAATCTAATTCTCTTCTTTGTGGAAAATAAAGATTTGTGTAATTATTTTTTTTTAAATAATTTAATATAGAGAATCCAACCATTCCAGAGGAGCCTGTTATTAGTATTTTGCTTTTTTTATTCATTAACTTTGAAATAAATTTTATACCAATTTACAAAATTAAGTATACCTTCTTCAATTGAAACTTTGGGTGAAAAATTGATATATTTTTTTAATTTAGAATTATCTCCATGGGTTTTATAAACATCTCCTAATTGCATTTCTTCGTATTTTATTTTTGCTTTAACTTTGAGATACTTTTCAATTAACTTTAAAAATTTCTTCAATGGCTGAGGATCAGAACCAGATATATTTATTATTTCAGCAGTTTTAAAATTTTTTTTAGCTAATTTTGATACTGACTCTATAACATCTGAAATGTAAGTAAAATCTCTTATGTGATTACCTTGATTATATAGATCTATTTCTTTATTTTCTAAAATTGATTTTGTAAACTTATACAATGCCATATCTGGTCTACCATATGGTCCATAAACAGTAAAAAATCTCATGCCAATAGATTTAAATCCATGTATTTCAAAATATGAGTGAGCTAATAGTTCATTACTTTTTTTTGTAGCAGCATAAAATGATTTTGGTTCATCAGTTTTTTTTGTTTCATTTAATGGAAATTTTTTTGAGTCGCCATAAACAGAACTTGTTGAAGCATATAAAAATTTTTTTACTTTAAAAATTCTTGAGTTTTCTATTATATTATAAAAACCTATTAAATTACTATTAACATAATCTTCAGGATTAGTAATAGAATGCCTAACTCCAGCTTGTGCTGCTAGATGAATAACTGTGTTTATTTTTTTTTTTTTAAAAAAATTTTTTACGGACGAAAAATTTGAAATATCTAATTTTACAAAACTAAAATTTTTTTTTTCTTTTAAAATTTTTAATCTATCCTTTTTTAGTTTAATGTCGTAATACGAGTTTAAGTTATCAATTCCAAATATCTTATTTTTTTTAGTACTACACAAGTGCATTGTTAAATGAAATCCAATAAATCCACAACTACCTGTTACTAAAATATTCATCAATTAGTTGGCAATACAAATTCAGGACCAGATTGTATACTTTTAGGCCACCTGCTTGTAACAGTTTTTAATTTTGTGTAAAAGTGAACGCCCTCCATGCCATGAACAGAATGATCACCAAATAATGATTGTTTCCATCCTCCAAAACTATGAAAAGCCATTGGTACTGGAATTGGAACGTTAACTCCAACCATTCCAATTTTAGAATTTGTAGTAAAGTGTCGAGATATTTCTCCATCTGATGTATAAATAGTAGTTCCATTTCCATAGGCATGCTCATTAACTAAATTCAATGCTTCATCATAATTTTTTACTCTTACAACACTTACCACTGGACCAAAAATTTCTTCTTTGTAAATTGTCATATCTTTTGTTACATGATCAAATAAAGTTGGGCCAACAAAATTACCATTTTCATAACCTTGAATTTTATAATTTCTTCCATCTTCAACTAGAGTAGCTCCTTCTTTTACACCAATTGAAATATAATTTTCAATTTTATCTTTATGATCTTTTGAAATAACTGGACCCATATCTGATTCTGTGTCAGTCCATGGTGCTACTTTTAATTTTTGTGCTTCGTGATGTATCTTTTCAACTAACTCATCCGCAATATCACCTACAGCAACAGCAACTGAAACTGCCATACATCTTTCTCCTGCAGAACCATATCCAGCACCGATTATTCCATCAACTGCTTGATTTAAATTTGCATCGGGCATTACAACTAGATGATTTTTAGCCCCACCTAGTGCTTGAACTCTTTTTCCATGTTTTGCAGATTGCTCATAAATATATTTTGCAACAGGCGTTGATCCTACAAAACTAACTGAAGCAATTTCCTCATTACTTAATATTAAATCTACTACATGTTTATCACCATGTATTACATTGAAAACTCCCCCGGGAAGCCCAGCTTCACTAAATAGCTCTGCTAATCTTATAGAACATGATGGATCTTTTTCAGAGGGCTTAAGAATAAATGAATTTCCACAAGCAATTGCTATTGGATACATCCACATTGGAACCATTGCTGGAAAATTAAAAGGTGTGATACCAGCGCAAATTCCTAAAGGTTGTCTTATAGACCAAGAGTCAATATTGGACCCTACATTTTGAGAAAACTCACCTTTCAATAAATGAGGAATTCCACAAGCAAATTCAACAACTTCTAAACCTCTTGTTACTGATCCTTTTGCATCAGCTAATGTTTTCCCATGCTCCATTGATACAATTTCTGCAAGTTCATTAATATTTTTTTCAATTAAAGTTTTATAATTTGATAAAATTCTAGATCTTTTTAAAGGTGTTGTATTAGCCCATTCAATCTGGCTTTTTTTTGAGCTTTCTATTATTTTTTGAAAATCATCAATGGAAGACAAAACAACTTTTGCAATTTCTTCTCCAGTTGAGGGATCTTGAACAGAAAGCTCTTTTTTTGATATAGAATTAAGAGATCCATCAACATAATTATTAATCTTTTTCATTGTTTCTCCTATTTATCAATAATAAATTTCTTGAATATACTATAATCCCTATAGCTTGAGCTAACATAAAAGGAAAGCTTCCAATGTGATGAGCATAAACAAGAGTTATTATTCCTCCAATCAAGCTACACCACCAAAAAGCTATAGGTATATAGCTTGTCTTTGATTTTTCAGAAGACAACCACTGAATTATCCATCTACTAAAAAATATAAGTTGCCCAAGCGTTCCAAAAGAAACCCATAGAAATTCATTAAATGTAAGATTACTCAAACCAAGTAAGTTTAATAAATTACTCATTTAATCCTAGTTTTAAGAATTTTATAAACTTTAACCATATCTCTTATTCCTTTGAAAAGCCGATTCATAGTACCGTATTTTGAAACTCCATATTTTCTATGTCTATGATTGACATTTATGAATTCAGTTCTTAAACCATATCCACTAAACAATGCAGGCAAAAACCTATGAATTCCATTAAAATAAGGAAAAGAAAGAAAAATTTCTTTATTAAATACTTTTAAAGAACAACCAGTATCACTACATTTGTCATTAAAAATTCTAGATCTAATATAATTTGCAATTTTGGAAGAAAATATTTTTATTATATTATCCTGCCTTTTCAATCGCAAACCTCCAACTAATTTAACATCTTCTTTAGATAGATATAAATTCAAAAGTTTTGGAATATCTGCAGGATCATTCTGTCCATCACCATCTAATGTTACTATTATTTTATTAGATGATTTTTCAATACCTTTATGAATAGAAAAACTTTGACCATAATTATTTTTGTTAGTTAAAATTTTAATTTTTTTATCTTCTATTTGATTAATTAATTCTAATGTTTTATCGGTACTAGCATCATCAATTAGAATTATCTCATAATTTTTGTAAATATTTAGATTTTCCCTTATTTCTTCTAACAAGGGCATTATATTTTTATCTTCATTAAATAATGGAATAATTACTGAAAACATTATTTATTTTTATTGATTTTAATTATTAATTGAAGAAAATAATCCTGGCAACGACCTACTCTTCCATGCCTTAAGACAAAGTACCATCGGCGCTAACAGCTTTCACTTTCGAGTTCGGAATGGGATCGGGTGTTTATCTGTTGCTATTGTCACCAGGAAATCTGTAGTAACAAAACTTTTCTCTGTACGATATTGTAATCAAGCCAATCGAGTTATTAGTATTAGTAAGCTTCATGCATTACTGCACTTCCACATCTAACCTATCAACGTGGTGGTCTTCCACGACTCTGATGGGGAAATCTAGTATTCAGGTGGGTTTCCCGCTTAGATGCTTTCAGCGGTTATCCTGTCCGTACATAGCTACCCAGCGATGCTCCTGGCGGAACAACTGGTACACCAGAGGTACGTTCATCCCGGTCCTCTCGTACTAGGGACAAATCCTGTCAAATTTCCAACTCGTATAGCAGATAGGGACCGAACTGTCTCACGACGTTCTGAACCCAGCTCACGTACCACTTTAATTGGCGAACAGCCAAACCCTTGGGACCTTCTCCAGCCCCAGGATGTGATGAGCCGACATCGAGGTGCCAAACACCCCCGTCGATATGGACTCTTGGGGGGTATCAGCCTGTTATCCCCGGCGTACCTTTTATCCGTTGAGCGATGGCCCTTCCACTCGGAACCACCGGATCACTATGACCGTCTTTCGACTCTGCTCGACATGTACGTCTCGCAGTCAGGCAGGCTTATGCCATTGCACTCTAAAGCTGATTTCCGACCAGCCTGAGCCTACCATCGCGCGCCTCCGTTACTCTTTAGGAGGCGACCGCCCCAGTCAAACTACCCACCATACAGGGTCCCACATCCAGATAATGGATGTTGGTTAGATATCAAAAAATTAAAGGGTGGTGTTTCATCTTTTGACTCCACCCAAGCTAACGCCTGAGCTTCAAAGTCTACCACCTAGCCTACACATTAATTTTCTAATACCACTGTAAAGCTATAGTAAAGGTGCACGGGGTCTTTCCGTCTAACTACACGTACTCCGCATCTTCACGGAGAATTCAATTTCGCTGAGTTGATGTTGGAGACAGCGGAGAAATCGTTACGCCATTCATGCGGGTCAGAACTTACCTGACAAGGAATTTCGCTACCTTAGGACCGTTATAGTTACGGCCGCCGTTCACCGGGGCTTCATTTTAGAGCTTGCACTCCACCATTTAACCTTCCGGCACCGGGCAGGCGTCAGTCCCTATACATCGTCTTACGACTTAGCAGAGACCTGTGTTTTTGATAAACAGTCGCTTCTCCCTATTCTGTGCCACCACTAATTAGTTGCCTAAAAAATGGTCTCTCTTATTCCGAAGTTACAAGAGCATTTTGCCGAGTTCCTTCAACATCATTCTCTCAAGCGCCTTGGTATACTCTACCTTCCTACCTGTGTCGGTTTAGGTACGATCTATATTCTGAGGCTATTTCCAGGAACCATTTCACAGCATTTTCAATCCAATAAGAAAATACTATTTACATGATCCGTCAACTCTCAGAAGGTACAGGAATATTAACCTGTTTCCCATCGACTACGCATTTCTGCCTCGCCTTAGGGGTCGACTAACCCTGCGCAGATTAACTTTACGCAGGAAACCTTAGGATTTCGGCGAGAGTGTCTCTCACACTCTTTATCGCTACTCATGTCAGCATTCGCACTTCTGATACCTCCAACATTTTTTTCAAAACATCTTCGACGGCTTACAGAACGCTCCGCTACCCCTTGTAATTATCGCAACAATTACAAAGTCACAGTTTCGGCAAATGGCTTAAGCCCCGTTACATCTTCGTCGCGGAAAAACTTAATTAGAACAGTGAGCTGTTACGCTATCTTTAAAGGATGGCTGCTTCTAAGCCAACCTCCTGCCTGTCTTGGTCTTTCTACATACTTTCCCACTTAGCCATTATTTGGGGGCCTTAACTGGTGATCTGGGCTGTTTCCCTCTCGACTATAGACCTTAGCACCTATAGTCTGTCTGCTATGCATAGAGTATCGGTATTCAGAGTTTGGTTAGGTTTGGTAGGAATCGCTTCCCCCTAGCCCATCCAGTGCTTTACCCCCGATATCATTCACATAACGCACTACCTAAATAGTTTTCGCGGAGAACTAGCTATAGCGGAATTTGGTTGGCCTTTCACCCCTTAACACAAGTCATCCAAAAACATTTCAACGTTTCCTGGTTCGGTCCTCCGATGCATGTTACTGCATCTTCAACCTGCTCATATTAAGCTCATCCCGCTTCGAGTCTAATCCATACAACTAACGCCCTATTAAGACTTGGTTTCCCTCCGCCTACACCTAATGGCTTAAGCTTGCTGCACAGACTAAGTCGCTGACCCATTATACAAAAGGTATGCCATCACTTCTCAAGGAAGCTCTGACTGCTTGTAGGCATTCGGTTTCAGATACTATTTCATTCCCCCTATCGGGGTGCTTTTCACCTTTCCCTCACGGTACTTGTTCACTATCGGTCATCAAGGAGTATTTAGGCTTGGGAAGTGGTCTCCCCATTTTCAGACAAAATTTCACGTGTTCCGCCCTACTCGAAAATAAAATTAATTTTTACCTATACGGGACTATCACCCACTATGGTCTAACTTTCCAGATAGTTCTAGTTATTATAATTTTATTATTGGCCTGGTCCGCTTTCGCTCGTCACTACTAACAGAATATATTTCTTTTCCTCTAGCTACTAAGATATTTCAATTCACTAGGTTTACCCTTATTAGCTATGAATTCACTAATAAGTAACTCTAAAGAGTTGGGTTTCCCCATTCGGATATTTAAGGATCAAAGTGTGTTGACAACTCCCCTTAACTTTTCGCAGCCTGCCACGTCCTTCATCGACTCTTGATGCCAAGGCATCCACTAAATGCCCTTTTGCGCTTGATTGCAATTACGTACAGAGAAAAATTTTGTACGTATTTTAATCAAATAAAATTTATTTTGATCAGTTATTAAATTTCATATTAACGTTTTAAAGAAAAAATAAGATTAATTAGCTAGTGGTGGAGGATAGCGGGATCGAACCGCTGACCTCCTGAATGCAAATCAGGCGCTCTCCCAGCTGAGCTAATCCCCCTGTAATTGGTGGGCCGAGGAAGACTTGAACTTCCGACCTCACGCTTATCAAGCGCGCGCTCTAACCAACTGAGCTACCAGCCCAATGTAATTAAATAAGCACTCAGTAATAACTAATAAATAAAGAGATAGATAGACAACAATCCGGACAATTAGCGAACTAATTTGTCAATATCCTTAGAAAGGAGGTGATCCAACCGCAGGTTCCCCTACGGTTACCTTGTTACGACTTCGCCCCAGTCGCTGACCCTACCGTGGACGGCTGCTTCCTTGCGGTTAGCGCACCGGCTTAAGGTAAAACCAACTCCCATGGCGTGACGGGCGGTGTGTACAAGGCCCGAGAACGTATTCACCGTAGCACGCTGATCTACGATTACTAGCGATTCCAACTTCATGGACTCGAGTTGCAGAGTCCAATCCGAACTGAGATGGCTTTTTGGGATTAGCTTTATCTTGCGATATTGCTGCCCTCTGTCACCACCATTGTAGCACGTGTGTAGCCCAGACCGTAAGGGCCATGAGGACTTGACGTCATCCCCGCCTTCCTCCAGCTTATCACCGGCAGTTTTTCTAGAGTGCCCAGCATAACCTGATGGCAACTAAAAATGAGGGTTGCGCTCGTTGCGGGACTTAACCCAACATCTCACGACACGAGCTGACGACAGCCATGCAGCACCTGTGTGTGTGCCAGCCGAACTGAAGAATTACGATTCTGTAATTCAAACACACCATGTCAAGGTCTGGTAAGGTTCTTCGCGTTGCTTCGAATTAAACCACATGCTCCACCGCTTGTGCGGGCCCCCGTCAATTTATTTGAGTTTTAATCTTGCGACCGTACTTCCCAGGCGGAGTGCTTAATGCGTTAGCTTCGACACTGAAACTAAAGTCCCAGCGACTAGCACTCATCGTTTACTGCGTGGACTACCAGGGTATCTAATCCTGTTTGCTACCCACGCTTTCGTATCTCAGCGTCAAAAATGGCCTAGTTAGTCGCCTTCGCTTCTGGTATTCTTTCCAATATCTACGAATTTCACCTCTACACTGGAAATTCTACTAACCTTTACCAAATTCTAGATCACTAGTTTTAAATGCAGTTCCTGGGTTGAGCCCAGGGATTTCACATCTAACTTTTTGATCCGCCTACATACGCTTTACGCCCAGTGATTCCGAACAACGCTAGCCCCCTTCGTATTACCGCGGCTGCTGGCACGAAGTTAGCCGGAGCTTCTTCTTCAATTAATGTCATTATCATCGTTGATGAAAGAGTTTTACAACCCGAGGGCCTTCTTCACTCACGCGGCATTGCTGGATCAGGGTTTCCCCCATTGTCCAATATTCCCTACTGCTGCCTCCCGTAGGAGTCTGGGCCGTGTCTCAGTCCCAGTGTGGCTGATCATCCTCTCAAATCAGCTATAGATCGTAGCCTTGGTGGAGCTTTTACCTCACCAACTAGCTAATCTAGTGCGGGCTCATCTGAAGGCGATAAATCTTTCTCTTTGCAGACACATCCGGTATTAGCTACAGTTTCCCGCAGTTATTCCGAACCTTCAGGTAGATTCCCACATGTTACTCACCCGTGCGCCACTAAGTCTGAAGACTTCGTTCGACTTGCATGTATGAGGCATGCCGCCAGCGTTCGTTCTGAGCCATAATCAAACTCTTAAGTTAAGTAAATTTGACCGAAGTCAAAAATTACGGAACGTCCGTTAAAGCGGAATACTTCTTGTATAAACAAAAGTATTTGTTGATACGTATTCCATTAACATTCGTAAATTTATAATTACGAATTGTTGTCTACGTATCTCTTTATAATCTTATTAACAAATTAAAGAGCATACAAAACCCTACGATTTATCAAAAAAATGTAGAGGATTGTTCTTTTCATAAAGAAAAGAGTATGTGCCTATAATAGTATAAAAATTCCTTGTCAAATCATAAAAAATAAAAAAAATTGACTAAAAACTGGGGATATTTATAGATGAAATTTAAAATTATTGAAAATAGAAAGAATCTGTCTCAAATTTGGTTGCGGGAGTAGGATTTGAACCTACGACCTTCAGGTTATGAGCCTGACGAGCTACCGGGCTGCTCCATCCCGCGATGAAAATATTTATAATTGTAAGTCAATTATTATATAAAACTTTATTATAAGAATTATAAAATTAATCAAATATATTACAAATATTTAATTTTAATTTACTTAATTTATAAATAAATATTGGATCAATATTATTCTATAGAGTTTATGACTGCAGCTATTGATCTTGCAGTAATATCTACTCCTTTTTCATTTAAATGGCACTTATCGTATCTAAAGTTATTGCCTAAGTTATCTGTATTTTCAATAATAAAGTAGTTATCACTTAACTTAGCAATTAATTCTTGTTGATTATTAATATTTTTTGATCTTTTGCTTCGGCATATTGAAGTTTTGGTAAGAATTATTTTTGTTTTTTTGTTTAAAAAAGGTTTAAAGTTTTTTAACATCTTTTTAAATGCTTCAACATAATAATATTCTCTTCCCATTTCTTGAAAAAAAGTTGGTCCCTGATTAATATCTAGATTATCAAAAAGCTTCATATCAGTTTCACCTTGTATCCATACAATTAAGTCGATATTAAATTTCCTATCATAAAATTGAAGTTGTTTATTCACATAATTACTTAAATAAGAATATTTGTTTGAGCCCCAATCTAAAATACTTGAGCCTGACCAAGCTGCAGTTAAAAAAATATAATCATCTTTTTTTAAATAATGTGAAATAGCAACACTAATGTTATCTTTTGTTCCAGTTGTACCTAAAACAGGATTTGACAGGAGATAGCAATTATCATTAAACAAATTTAGACTGTTATTATTAATATAATTGTAGCTTTTTACATTATTCGCAGCATTGCTTTGCCCTATCAAAAGAATTATTTTTTTATTTTTGCCACATTCTATTAACTCCTTAGTAGCTAACTTTGAATATCTTAAATTTTTATTGAAATCAGAATGTAAAATTTTATGTGGTACGGACCTAATCCATTTTTTACCAGCTAGATAGATATAATCCTTATTTTTACATTCTATAATAAATGAAAGAGGTGACTTAGCAAATAGGTCATAATTACAAAAATTAATTTTTGAAATCAATAAAAAACATATGAATATTAAAAAAAATAAAAAAAAAAATTTATTCACTTATTTTTTTAACCACAAATTTATTATTTAAATAATATAAAATTTTAAAATTGTTTTTGACAAAAGTTAAGACTTCTGGTCTCATTTTTTGAGATTGCTCAGTTACTTCTTTTTCAACTTTTTTATTTTCTATATAATCAAAAGTTATTAAACCATCTTTATTAAGACTATTATAAAAAAAATTAATTACGTTTAAAGGTTGAAAAGTATGTTCAAAAACATCATGACACCTTATTAAATCAAACTTATTATCAACTTTAATTTTTTCATTTTCCGGAATATCAATCCATATATAATTTAATTTATATTTTTTAAATCTCCATATTGCATAATTTTTAGTTATTGCTTCTGGAATGTCAGCTAAAAAAATATTAAGATCTTTTCTTTTTTTCTTTGCTTTAAGAACAACAGAGGCTGAGCCACAACCATAATCAAGAATATTTGCATTTTTTTTTAAATTACGAAATTCACTTAATAAATTTATATGATTTGTATTAAAATAATCTTGTCTTTCTAAATAATGATAATTTAATGAATAATAATCTCTATAATCATTAATTGTATCTCTTTTTTTTTCATTCCAAAGTTTATCTTCATAGAAAGTATTTTTTATGAGTGCTCTTTTTTTTATAATTACTGTAGATAAAGATAAATACTCTGAAATATCCTGTAATTCATTAAAGATAATTTTATCTTTATATAAAAAAAATTTAATTTTTTGATATATTTTTAATATAATTTTGTTTAAAAAAAATTTGTTTATATTTATCATTTAATGTTTATAAAAAAAAAAATTAAAGAAAATATTAATGGTTTAATTATCATTTTGATAGCTTTTTTAATATCTGCAAATATAGCATGGTTGAATCCAGCACCTGGTAAGGAGTCTTATCAGCCTAACAAAAAAATTCCAGTGTTTTGGCAATATAATTACGACTCGGGAATTGAAATATTAACTGCAGCTTATTTCCCAAAAATTTTTTACAAAGATAATACTAGAATTGATAGACCTACCTATCCAATTGCAGCAAATGTTTTAGGGAAAGTTTCTTGCTTAATAATATGTCCCATATATGACTTAACACCCCTAGAAAAAGCAGGAATAGGATATATTCTTTTAAAAATATTAATTTTTTCATTAAGTTTATTTTTATTGAATGAAATTTTAATTAATTATTTATCAAAAAAAGAAATATTATTATCTAACTTACTAATTTTTTTTTCTGTTATAAGTATTGGCAATATTGCACTATTTCATACAATTGAATTACAATTTATCACTCCAATAATTGTTATTTTTTTATTTTTGAAATTATCTCAAAATTACAATTTTTTAAAAAATATTATTTTTTCAATTGTTATAGGTATTTTAATGCTTGGTAAACCAAACTATGCGATATACATATCACTACTAATTTATTGTATTTATAATAAAAAATTTTATGAATGCTGTATATCTTTTATAGCTCATTTATTTCCATTATATATTTATAATTTATATTTAAATTATTTATCATTAGATTTAATTTTTATTGGAAGCAAATATGGTCAAGCAACTTGGTTTATTCCATACATACTTGATTATAACTTTTATGGATTAATAAAAGAAATATTTTCATCTTTAATTACTTTTTGTTATTTATTATTTGATAATTATAATTTTTGGATAATTTTAAGTATTTTTGGAATTTATAAAATAAGAAAAAAGTTAAATTTTAATTATTATTTTTTTATAACTATATTTTTCTTACTTACTTGGTTTCAAATTTTTGTAAGTGATAGAGATAAAACATACATGACTTCTGATTTAATGATTATTATTTATCCTTTAGCCTCAATTGGTTTTTATTATTTGTTAAACAAAATAAAAGTTTCTTTTATTAAGAAAAATTTAATTTACTTAGTTTTTTTTTACGTAGGACTTACAAATATTTTGGCATATGTAAATTTTCCATTAATTCATCCTTATGATCAACCAGCTAAAAATCATATTTTAATGAAAGAAAAAATGAATAGACTAATAAATTAAATTATTTAATTTTTTTTAAAAATATATCAAAATATTTTGTGAGATACTTACTTCCTTCTACAGTAAGGTGATCAGTATCTTTAAAAAATAACAAATCTTTTTCTATGTTATACATGGAGCATAATCTATTTTTTATATTACAAATTTTTTCATACGGGTTAAAAATCGAAACATTATGATTATTTTGTGATAATTTTTTTAAAATATTATTAATTTCTTTGATTCTGTTGTTATCTTTTTCATAATCATTAAAACACAATTCTTTATATAATAAGCAAGAAAAAGGATAGTACTTAAACTCAGGTAATGGTGCAGTAAGAATTATATTAATATTATTTAATTCTTTAGCAAGGCTGTCTAATGAATTATATATTAGATCATAAACAATATCTCTTTCTATTATTTTTTTTTGATTATTCATAATAAAAAATTGATCAATATAAGCTGTGTATCTCGATGATAATATTAAATATGAATTTAAATATTTTTTATCTAATGATTTTATAGATTTTATTTGTTGTGAAATATAATTCTGACAATTGTTAAAATTTTCAAAATTTTTATTAATATAAAATTCTTTGCTTAAAATAAATAAGTCAGGAACAAACATGCATCCTTCAAAAGTTCTTAAGTATACAGATTTATTTAAATTGAGATTATTTATCATTGGAAAGTAATGAGTTGCATGACTATCTCCATTAATTATAAATAGTCTATCATTAGAATTTCCTAATAAGCAATTTTTATTAATTATATCATTTTTATTAAATGAAGAATTTGAATATTGACAAAACTCTATGTTTTGATTGTTGATATCAATATCCCAGTTAATTCTATCAGATAAATTAAATTTGCTCTCAAAAATATTTTTCTCATTAAAATATAAAGATAAATTATTAATATTATAATTGTATATATTTTTAATATTATTATTTGATTTTATAGTATTCAAAGAAATAAATATTAATAAAAATATTAAAGCTGATAAAAATACTAAAAATATCTTTTGAGCTTTTTTATTATATCTAAAAGGTTTTTCAATTATATGGTAAGAAAGAATTGATAAAAAAATAACAATAAAAAAATTAGAGAATATAAATACAATTCCTTGTAAATAAATTTTAGAAAAGTATAAAACAGGAAAATGCCATAAATATAAGGAATATGATATTTTTCCACAATAAACAAAATGACGATTACTTAAAATTTTTAAGTATTTATTTTTAGAAACTATTAATACAGAAGCAAAAAAAGTTGCAAAAATTAAAGTTACATAAATATTATTTATTAAATTTGCATAAAATAATATTAAAACAAAAATAAATAACAAAATTAAAAAAATAATATTATGCAAATAAATTTTTTTATCTTTTATGGTGATGAAAATAAAACATCCAATTAATATTTCCCAAAATCTTGCAAGAGGAAAATAAAAGTTGCCTAAGATATTTTTGTTAAAATAAAAAAAACAAAAAAACGATATTAATATAAACAAAAAAAGTACTTTTTTTAAATTATTACTAAGGCTTGTTTTAAAATATCTTTTTGTTAAAAATAAAACACAAGATATTATTAAGGGATAAATAAAATAAAATTGCTCCTCAACTCCTAATGACCATGTATGTAAGAAAGGATTTAATTCATTTTCTAAAAAATAATCACTTTTTAAATAAATGTAAAATAAATTAGATACTCCAAAAACTGATGCTAGTGCTATTTTACTTACATAATTAAGTTCAAAAAGATAACCGTAATATAGATAGAAAATAAAAACTGAAATTAGCATAAATAATAAAACTGGAAAAATTCTAAAAAAACGTTTCAAGTAAAATTTAAAAAAACTAAAATTATTATTTTTAGCTATACTATTAAATATTGATAAACTTATTACATAGCCAGATACTACAAAGAATATATCAACACCAATAAATCCGCCTGGTAATAAATTTGGATTCAAGTGAAATAACCATACTATTAAAACTGCAAGTGCTCTAATACCATCAATATGTTTTTGATAAGAATTTATAACAAGTGAATTATTTTGCACAATAATTTGAAAGTTAAATATATTAATATAAACTATAGATGATGAAATATTATCATGCAATTATATTGGTTGGTGGTAGAAGTACAAGGTTTAAAAATTATAGTGGTTTAAATAACAAAAAACCTAAATCTTTGGGATTAATAGATAAAGATACATTGATTATACACGTCTTAAAACATTTTATAAAATATGAAATTAAACATTTTATTTTACCTCTAGGATATTACAAAAAAGAATTCGTTGAATACTTTAAAAAAATTAGAACTATTAATAGAATTAAGTGCAATATTTTATTTACGCAAAAAGATTATTTATATTTTTGTGAACATAAAAATGAAGAAATAAATATTTATCTTTGCAATACTGGTTTGTATAAAAATAAGGCAGAAAGGGTAAATTATATAATAAATAAATTATCTTTAGCAAAATTTATTGTTTCATATGGTGATGCAGTGGGAAATATAAATTTAAAAAAAGTATTTAAATATCATTATAACTCTGATTGCATTGCTACTGGAGTAGGTATGATTTTAAAATCTCAATATGGACATTATATAATTAATAAAAGTGGAGTTGCTAGAGAAATTGATGAAAAGCCAATTATAGAAAATATGGTTAATATAGGATATTTTTTCTTTAAAAAGGATTCTGTTAATTTTTTTAATAAATATAAAAAATTAGATTTTGAAAATGGGGTTTTAAAAAAAATTATAAAGAAAAAAAAATTAAATGTTTATCAGCACAAAAAATTCTGGAAATCAGTTGATACATTTAAAGATTTAATAGAGCTAAGAGATTTATTAAAAAGTTAGATTAATTTATCTATTATTTTATAAATACTTAAATAATTATTTTTTTTTGAAATATTATTTAATCTAGAATTATTAGCAATTTTAATATTATAAATTTCAGTTTTTATTTTCCTATTATTAATTTTGTTATCTAAATTAAGCTGTTTTTTTCTACTTATATAATTAATAATTTTTTGAATTGATGTTCCTTTACCTGTACCAATATTTATAGCTTGATATTTTTTTTTATTGTAATTTAATATTGATTTAATTGAAAATAAATAATCATCTAACCACATGAAATCTCTTATTGAGTTAATATTGTTTAATTTTAATTTTTTATTATTTAAATTAGACTTTAAAAAAGTAACTATATTTTTTTTATGTCTGTCATAACCCAAAATGTTAAAAGTCCTTAAATTTGTATAATTAAACTTATTTTTTTTTGAAGCTTTTAGTAGATATTTATGAATATTAATTTTATAATTTCCATAGCTTGAATAATTGAATAGTCTTGAATTTTCCTTTAATTGAACCTTAGAACCGTAATACTCCTCACATGAACCAATGTTATAAAAATGATTTATACATATTTTTGATTTCTTTAAAGAATTTGTTATATTTTTTATTATTAAAATATTTAATTTCTTATTTTTAGATACAAAAGAATAAGACTCTCCACTAAAATTGATTATGTAATCAGGGTTTATCTTCTTCAATAAATTTGTAAACTTGTTATTTTTTTTAGTAAGATCTATTTTAAAAGTATTATTTCTGTATTTATTTGAAAAATTATCAATTCTGAATGTGTTCTTATTTACAGTGCCAAATATGTGATAATTATTATCTTTATGAATATATTTGTAAAAGTTAGAACCTAAAAAACTATTAATTCCTATTATTAGGAGTTTTTTTTTCATATATCACACTCACCTATAGTATTTTTCTATTTGGTCATTAGTAATATTGAGGATATTTTCGTTATTTTTATAGGAATTATACCAATCAAAAGTAAAATCTAGAGTTTGTTCTAAATTGAGTCTAGGTTTCCATCCTAATTCCAATTTAGCTTTTTCATTACTTACAAATAAAAATTTAGATTCATAAATTTTATTATTTTTTTTTAAATTGTATTTTAAGTCTTTGATAATATTTTTTTTTGTATATCTTATTATGTAATCAACATCATAAATTTTATTAAAATCTGGACCAAAATTCCATGATGGTAATTTATATTTTTTTGACTTAGTTAATAAAAGTAAACCAAGTTCTAAATAGCCTGACAGAGGTTCTAAAACAAATTGCCATGGTCTTACAGAAGAAGGGTTTTTAATATTTATTGTTTTGCCATTAAAATAATTTTTTATAATATCAGGTATTAATCTATCTTGATTAAAGTCACCACCCCCAATTACATTCCCAGCTCTAACTGAAGCACATTTGGTGCTCTTTTGATTAAGTTTAAAAGAATTAATAAAAGAATGAAAAATAATTTCTGCTGCTGCTTTTGAAGATGAGTAGGGATCAATACCACCTAATTCATCATTTTCTTTATAACCCCAAATCCATTCTTTATTTTTATAGCATTTATCAGAACTGCAAAAAATAAATGTATTACAATTATTTTGAATAAATGATTTAAAAATTACTGCAGTTCCATAAACATTAGTATTAATAGTACTCAAAGGATCCATAAAGCTTTTAGTTACAAGAGATTGTGCTGCCAAGTGAAAAACAATATCTGGTTTAATTGATTTGATAATTTGATTTAATTTATGATAATCAGTTACATCGCAATTAAATTGCTTTATTTTTGATTTTAATTTTAGAGCATTAAATAAGATTGGTTCTTCATTTGACTTTAATGAAATTCCATAAACTTTTGCTCCTAGTAAAAATAACCAATAACACATCCAAGATCCTTTAAAGCCTGTTGATCCAGTTACTAATACTTTTACATTACGATATAGGTTCAATTTAATCATAAATATTAAGATATATTATTTTAATTTAATTAAAAATAATTAAGTAAAATTACTTTTAAACATTTAAATCCATCAATAATTTTTAGTTTTTTCCCATCTTTTTTTGTTCTTGGATAAAAGGATATTGGTATTTCTGCATATTTATAATTTTTTTTTGCTAATTTTATAGCAATTTCAAAGTCTAATTCAAATCCTTTAGATTTAAGTTCTAATTTTTTTAACACTTCTGATTTAACTAGTTTATGATTCGTTGAAGTATCTGTAAAAGAAGATTTATACAAAAAATTAATTAATCTTGTGAAATACTTTGTGCCGAAACTATTTAATCTGTATATGTGGTAGTTGGGATCATGTAAAGATCTTGATCCAAGAACTGCATCTAAATTTTTTTTAATAGCCTCATTTAATAAAAACAAATAATTATTTGGATCATATTCCAAATCAGCATCCTGGAATACAATGTACTCACCTTTTGAGATTTTCAATCCTTCAATTATTGAGTTTCCTTTACCATAATTTTTATCCTGTAATCGAATAATATAATTTTTGTTATTTAAAAATTTTTTTAATATATTGCGTGTTTGATCAGTAGAACAATTATCAATAATAATTATTTCTTTGCTAAATTTTTTGGGCAACTTACTGGCTTGAACTTTATTAATTAGTTTTTCTACTGTTTTTTCTTCATTATAAACGCAAATAATTACAGATAATAAATTTTTAATCATAACAATGGTAGCGGAGGAGGGATTTGAACCCCCGACATCACGAATATGAGCCGTGCGCTCTGACCAACTGAGCTACTCCGCCAATATTTAAGTTTTAAACACTAAAAGATTCTCCACATCCACAAGTACTTTTCTCATTTGGGTTTTCAAAAATAAATCTTGAAGCAAGTTTATCAGTTTCATAATCCATAGTTGATCCTAGTAAAAACATTGTAGCTTTTGGATCTATTAAAACTTTTGTTCCATCTTGATTAATAGTTTCATAATTTTTTAAATCAGATGAATTTCCAAAATCTAATTTATATGAATAACCACTACAGCCAGACTTATCTACTCCAATCACAATAGAGTCCATTCCACTAGGGGCATTAGACATTATTTTTTTAATTTGTTTAGTTGCTTTTGACGTTATAGATAAAATATTATTCACAATCCTATTATAAATTAAATTAGAAAATATCCAAAGCAAGTTTTGCTTCTTCGGACATTAAATCTTTATGCCACTTTGGATCCCAAACTAAAGAAACTTCTATTGAATTTATGTTTGATAATTTTTCAATAGATTTTCCTACACTTTCTGGCATTATTCCTGCAACAGGGCAGTTGGGATTAGTTAGAGTCATTTTAATTTTAATATCATTTTTATCACTTATCTTGATTTCATAAATTAAGCCTAAATCGTATAAATTTACTGGTATTTCAGGATCAACAACAGTCCTAATACACTCTATGACTTGTTCATTATTAATTTTAGCGGTGATATTTGAATTGTAAAATTTTTTTATATAACTTGATTTTTTATCTGGTAAAAAATCTTCTAGTTGTTTTTCTTCCATTTATTATAGTAATATTTTTGTTATATCATGAATGCTGTCTACTAAATTATCAACATCATCTTTTGTATTATATACTCCAAATGAAATTCTAGAAGTTCCTGTAACATTAAAATATTTCATAAGAGGTTGGCAACAATGGTGTCCTGTTCTTATAGCTATGTTTTTTTTATCTAACATCGCACCTAAATCAGAATTATGCACTCCCTCAATATTAAAAGAAATAATTGCACCTTTGTTTTTATTTGGTCCATAAATTTTTATATTATTGAGTTTTGAAAGTTTTTCATAAGCGTAATCATGAAGTTCCATTTCATGATCATAGATAACATTTGGATCAACTTCATTCATAAAATTTAATGAAGATGAAAAACCAATAACTGGAGCAATAGGAGGGGTACCTGCCTCAAATTTTTCATAGCCACTTGCATATGTACTTTTATCGATATCTACATCATGTATCATTTGACCTCCCCCTTGATAGGGTGAAAATTCATCTATCCATTTATCTTTCATATACAGGATCCCAAGACCAGAGGGGCCATACATTTTATGAGCTGAAAAAACATAAAAATCAGGATCTAAACCTTTAAGATCAATTTTTTTATGAGGAGCAAATTGACAACCATCTAGTAGTAGAGGTATATTATTTTTTTTTGCAATATTTTTAACTCTATCAAAATTTGTTATTGATCCTGTAACATTTGACATGTGGGTTAATGTAATTAATTTTGTTTTTGAATTAATTTTATTATTTAATTCATCATAATTAATTTCACTATTCTCATTTAATCCAAGCGGAATAATTTTTATTTTTTTTTCAATTAAATGCCAAGGTATTAAATTTGCATGGTGCTCAAGAAAGCTTAAGATTATTTCGTCACCATCTTTTAAAAATTTTTTAGACATACAAGATGCAACTAAATTTATTCCCTCTGTTGCACTTTTAACAAAAATAATGTTGTTTTGAGAAGTATTTAAATAATCTGCAACTTTTTTTCTAGCATCTTCAAATTTTTTCGTTAACTTTGAACTCAATTCATAATTACCTCTATGAATATTTGCATATTCATTTGTGTAGCAATTTTTAGTAGATTCAATCATTTCATCAACTTTTAATGCAGATGCGGCAGTATCTAAAAAAACTAAATTAGGGTTTTTTTTAAATACGGGAAATCGTGATTTTAAGCTAGAAATATTCATTTTACTTTACTGAGGTATCTAACTAGTTTTTTTTGAATTATTTCAGCCATTTGCTCATCATTAATACTACTTAATTCTTCATTAATAAATGATGATATCAATATTTTAGTTGCTGCAATTTTGCTCATACCTCTGGATCTAATATAAAAAATAGCATTTTCATCTATTGGTCCAATTGTTGAACCATGACTACATTTTACATCGTCAGCATATATTTTTAATTCGGGTTTAGAAAAATATGATGCGTTATCAGATAAAAGTATTCCTTTACTTAGTTGATACCCCTCTGTTTTTTGCGCTACTTGGTCGACATGAGTGTTACTAAAGTATGTTGCTTTAGAGCGATCGTTCAAAATGCCCTTATAAACTTGATTACTTTTACAATTCTCAGCTAAATGCTTAACAAATGTTTTGTTATTAGATGTGTTATTATCTTTTAGAAAAAATATTCCTTGTAAATCAGCTTCTGAGTTGGTTTCTATTAGTTCAGAATAATGAAAATTTCTTACGTAACCTTCTGAAAAATTATAAACTTTTTGATTGTAAATAGAATCTTTCTTACATGAAGAATGAGTTGTTATTATTAAATTATGATTGGGAGCATTGTCTTGAATTAAAAAATGATTCAGCTGAGAATTTTTTTCTAATTTAATTACATTTAATATATTTGATGTAGAATTATTTTTATTTTCATATTCTTCAATAAGATTTAGAGATGACCCCTCTTCACAAATATAATTATTTTTTTGAAAAATGGTTAAATCATCATCAGTTATAATGTTTGATATTTTAATTTTTATGTTGTTATTTTTCTTTATAATAATTTTAAAACCGCTATTTAAAAATAATGAATTTAGATTTACAAAATGATCGTTTTTTTCAATTGTATCATTTTTAGAGAAATCATTGTAATCTTCATCTAAAATTTTTGTAATTTCAATTTTATCATCTTTAAAACTTGTACACTGTCCATTTACAGAAACTATTGAATAACTATTATCATTATTATTGTTAATTACTGATGTTTCTTCTGGCACAAGATATTTATAGTTAAAGTCAAGAAAGTTTTTTAAATTTACGTTTTTTAAACTTTCATTATTTTTTTTATCAAACCTATCATTTTCAAAAATTTTTATTAATATTTCCCTATGGTTCTCAACATTTTCATTTTCAGTAAAAAAAATGTTTTTTTTATTTTTTAGATAATTATCTTGTATATTCATTACTGAAATTTTTGAAATCCATCTTTTTCTATTTCAGCAGCAATTTCAGAGCCTCCTGATTTAACAATAGAGCCATTTACCATAACATGCACATAATCTGGTTTTATATAATCCAAAAGTTTTTGATAATGAGTAATGATTAAAAATGAATTATCTTTTGTTTTAAGTTTATTAACCCCATTAGTAACTATTTTAAGAGCGTCAATATCAAGTCCTGAGTCAGTTTCATCTAAAATAGCTAAATCTGGATTAAGAATACTCATTTGTAAAATTTCGTAACGTTTTTTTTCACCTCCAGAGAAGCCTGTATTAACTGATCGTTTAAGCATATCAATGTTTATACCTAAATCACTTGCCTTAGATTTTAAAAGCTTAGCAAATGATAAATTATCAATTTCTTCTTCGTTCATACGTTTTCTTTTTGAATTAATTGCAGAATGTAAAAAGGGAGTGATATTTACTCCGGGTATTTCAACTGGATATTGAAAAGCCAAAAACATTCCTTCTTGAGCTCTTTCTTCAATATTTAAATCAAATAAATCGTTATTTTTGAAATTAATTTTGCCATTTAAGATTTCGTAATCCTCTTTACCTGCTAGAACGTTTGCTAATGTGCTTTTACCACATCCATTTGGGCCCATAATTGCATGCACTTCACCTTTATTGATATTCAAGTTAAGCCCTTTAAGAATATTTTTATTTTCAATTTTTACTGATAGATCTTTGATTTCTAAAAACATATTACCCTACACTTCCCTCAAGAGAAATAGATACAAGCTTTTGTGCTTCAACAGCAAATTCCATTGGAAGTTCTTGTAAAACTTGCTTGCAGAAACCATTAACTATTAATGAAACTGCTTCTTCATGGCTTAAACCTCTTTGTCTGCAGTAATAAAGTTGATCTTCATTTATCTTAGATGTTGAAGCTTCATGCTCAATAACTGCAGTATTATTTTTTGAGTCAATATAAGGAACTGTATGTGCTCCACACTTATTTCCTACTAACAAAGAATCACATTGAGTATAATTTCTTGCCTTATCTGCTTTTCTTAAAAAAGAAACCTCACCTCTGTATGTATTTTGAGATTTACCAAGAGAAATACCTTTTGAAATTATTTTACTTTTGGTATTTTTACCGATGTGAGTCATCTTTGTCCCTGTATCAGCTTGTTGAAAATTATTTGTTATTGCTACAGAGTAAAATTCACCGATTGAATTATCTCCTTTTAAAATACAACTAGGATATTTCCATGTAATAGCAGAACCAGTTTCGACTTGAGTCCATGATATCTTACTATTTTTACCTGCACAAAGACCTCTTTTAGTGACAAAATTGTAAATTCCACCTTTGCCATCTTCATCTCCTGGATACCAATTTTGAACAGTTGAATATTTTATTTCAGCATCCTCTAAAGCGATTAATTCTACATTGGCTGCATGTAATTGGTTATCGTCTCTTTTGGGAGCAGTACAGCCTTCTAAGTAACTAACATAACTACCCTTATCTGCAATAATTAGAGTTCTTTCAAATTGGCCAGTATTTTCTGCATTAATTCTAAAATATGTTGATAGCTCCATTGGACACTTTACACCTTCTGGAATGTAGACAAATGATCCATCAGTAAACACAGCTGAGTTTAATGCGGAAAATGAATGGTCTCCAGCTGGTATAACTGATCCTAAATATTTTTTTATTAAATCAGGATGTTTCTGAATTGCCTCTCCGATGGAACAAAAAATTATACCAAGTTTTTCTAATTCACCTTTATAGGTGGTTGCAACTGAAACACTATCAAAAACAACATCAACGGCAACACCCGCTAATACTTTTTGCTCCTCTAGAGGAATGCCAAGTTTATTGTATGTCTCTATAAGTTTTGGATCTACTTCACTTAAATCTTTGGGCTTCTTCTCAAAACCTTTTGGGGCTGAATAATAGTAAATATCTTGATAATCAATTTGAGGAAAATTAAGATTTGCCCATTTTGGTTCTTTCATTGTTTTCCATTTTGAAAATGCTTTTAGTCTCCACTCAAGCATCCAATCTGGTTCGTTCTTTTTTAATGATATGAATTTAATAGTATCTTCGTTTAGCCCTTTTTTAGGCTTTTCATTATCAATGTCAGTTACAAAACCATATTTGTACTTATTTTTACTGTAAGAATCTAATGTATTAAGAGTTTCTGAGTTCACATTACATCATCTAATTCATTAATTAAAAAAATCTAGTTAATTCAACAAGAATTAAGCAAATTTAGAACTGATTTTAAATTTAAGCGGTAATCCAACCACCACCAAGTAATTGGTCATTTTTATAAAAAACACAAGCTTGTCCAGGAGAAGTTTTATCTAATTCTGTTTCAAATGTAAAAGTTCCTTGGTCACTTTCTATATCAAGTATTCCTGGTAAATCTTCTTGAGTTGATCTTATTTTTGCAGAACAATCAAGTCCTTTAGGAAGAATATTACCTCCTAACCAATTGATATTTTTAAAGATAATAACTTTTTTTTTCAATTTTTCTTTTGTCCCTAGAGTAATTGAGTTTTGATCTTTATTTATATCAATTACATATAAAGCCTCTTTTGAACCACTAATACCAATACCTTTTCGTTGACCAATTGTGTAATTACTAATACCTTCATGAGTTCCAAGAATTTTATTATCAATGTCATAGATAATGCCTTTTTTGTTTACGCTCGGATTTAAATTATTAACAATATCTCTGTAAGAATCAGATGTTACAAAACATATATCTTGGCTATCAGGTTTATCGCTAACACTTAAATCATATTCTTTAGCTAATTCTCTAATTTCAGATTTTTTATAATCACCTAATGGGAATCTGACATAATTCAATTGCTCTTGTAATGTTGAAAAAAGGAAAAAACTTTGATCTTTTGAAAAATCTTTTGCTTTATGTAAACTTGCATTATTTATAGACCCTTTTCTTATTGCATAGTGACCCGTTGCAAGGGCATCAGCTCCAATTTTTTTTGCCTCATTAAGTAAATCTGAAAATTTTACTGTTTCATTACACTTAACACAGGGTAAGGGAGTTTCACCATTTGCATATGATTCGACAAAATTACTAATTACTCCATCAAAAAATTTGCCTTGATAATCTAAGACTACATGTTTGAAATCATGTTTTAGAGCAACATTTTTAGCATCTTCAATATCAATACCAGCACAACACGATTTACTCTTAGATATGTTAGAGTTGTTATATAACTTTAGTGTAATGCCAATTACATCATAACCTTGTTTTTTTAGCATAACAGCAGCAACAGAACTATCTACGCCACCAGACATTGCTACAACTACTTTTGTGTCCTTTTCTGACTTATCAAAACCAAGAGAATTCATATATTTAAAACATCTATATTTACAAAATCATATAACTTCAATAATAGCTTTATCAAATGGTTGACTTATTAATTCCTGGGCCAGAAGGTAAAATAGAAGCTAAATATACTCATAACAATAGCGATGATTCACCAATTGTTATTTTATTACATCCAGATCCTTCTAAAGGCGGGACAATGCATACTAAGATTATTTTCAAAATGTACAAAATTTTTATAAAGGCTGGATTTTCTACTATTAGATTTAACTTTAGAGGCGTTGGCAAAAGTGAGGGGATTTATGACGATGGTGAAGGCGAGTTAAGTGATGCAGCTTGTATATTAGATTGGCTTCAGCAATACAATACTAATTCAAAAATATGTTGGGTTGCAGGATTTTCATTTGGAGCTTGGATTGCAATGCAACTACTAATGAGAAGACCAGAAATAAATGGCTTTGTAAGTATTTCTCCACCTGCAAATTTAAGAGATTTTAGTTTTTTAGCACCATGTCCATCTTCTGGTTTAATAATGCATGGTGATAAAGATAATATTGCTTCATTTGATTCTACAAAAATATTAGTAGAAAAACTTCAACAACAAAAAAAAGTAGACATAAAGTTTAAATCAATAAAAGGCGCAGATCATTTTTATGAAAATTTTTCCGATGAATTTGATAGTGCAATAAATGAATATATTGAACAAACAATTGATAGAAAATAATTTAGAATGAAATTTAAATCTGAATTTCTTAATGAAATTAAAGAAAGAGGATTTGTATATCAGGAAACTGATATCGTAAATTTAGATAAAATAATTTCGAAAAATAAAATATCTGGATATATAGGGTTTGATATAACTAGTGATAGTTTGCATGTTGGAAGCTTAATTCAATTAATGCTTCTTCACTGGCTTGATTTTTATGAGCATAAATCAATTTGCTTAATTGGCGGAGGGACAACATTAATTGGTGATCCCTCAGGAAAAGATGAAACAAGAAAAATATTGACTAAAGAAGAAATTGATAAAAACATTGATAGTATTAAACAAATATTTAGTAGATTTGTAAATTTCAATAAAGATGCATTAATAATAAATAATTATGATTGGCTTTCTAAATTAAATTATATAGATTTTCTAAGAGAGTTTGGATCAAAAATTACATTAAATAGAATGTTAACTTTTGACTCTGTAAAAAGTAGGTTGGACCGAGAACAACCATTAACAATATTAGAATTTAATTATATGCTTTTACAAGCATATGATTTTGTTTATCTGAACAAAAACTATGATTGTATTTTACAAATGGGAGGATCAGATCAATGGGGTAACATTTTAAGTGGAGTTGATTTAATTCGTAAAATTAATAAGAAAGATGCATATGGTATTACTTCACCATTGATAACAAATAGTGATGGATCAAAGATGGGCAAAACAGCAAGTGGAGCAATATGGTTAAACAAAAATAAAATTTCTAATTTAGATTTTTTTCAATTTTGGAGAAATGTCAATGATAATGATGTATCTAAATTCTTATATTTATTTACTAAGCTGCCAATCAATGAAATTGTTAAATTATCAGTTTTAAAAAATCAGGAAATAAATGAAGCAAAGAAAATATTAGCGTATGAGGTTACTAAAATTGTTAGGGGAAAAGATGATGCTGACGAAGCTTTAGAAATTGCAGATAATACTTTCAATTCGAAAATTATTGATGAAAGGTTGCCAAGTATATTCCAAAAAGAATTAGATATAAAAAATGAAAATTTTACAATTTTAGATGCAATAGAAAAGCTAAATTTAGTTAAAAGTAGAAGTGAGATAAAAAGATTAATTAAATCAGATGGTATTAAAGTGAACGATCAAATATATAAAAATAGTAGTTTATCTTTAAAAGAATATTTAGGTTCTAAAGAAATCAAAATATCAGTTGGTAAGAAAAAAATAGGGATCTTAAAAATTCTTTAGTTAAGCTATAAAGTTAAAGAATTTTCTAAAAAATTATCAATCTTACCATCCAAAATCTCATTTACATTAGATGTTTCATAGCCACTTCTTAAATCCTTTATTAGCTTATAAGGATGTAAGACATATGATCTAATTTGATTACCCCATCCAATATCTTTTTTTTCTTTATTTTTAATATTCTCATTATCTTTTCTTTTTTGAAGCTCTGTTTCATAAATTCTTGATTTAATCATTTTCATCGCATTAGATCTATTTTTGTGTTGAGATCGGTCATTTTGACATTGAACAACAATATTGGTGGGAAGATGTGTAATGCGGACGGCACTATCAGTTTTATTCACATGTTGACCACCAGCACCAGATGCTCTGTATGTATCAATTCTTAGATCACTGTCTTTGATATCAATTTCAATTTTTTCATCAACTTCAGGATAGACCCATACACTGGCAAAACTTGTATGTCGCCTTTTATTGCTGTCAAAAGGAGAAATTCTTACAAGTCTATGAATTCCACTTTCAGCTTTTAACCAACCGTATGAGTAATTCATAACGACTTTTAATGTACAAGATTTTATTCCAGCTTCCTCACCACGCATTTCTTGTAATAATAGAGCTTCACAATTTTCTCTAGCATCACACCATCTCAAATACATTCTTTGTAATATTTCAGCCCAATCTTGACTTTCTGTTCCGCCAGCCCCTGCATGAATTTCAATAAAAGCATTAAGATGATCAGCTTCTCCATTCAATAAACTAACGTAACGAATTTTATCAGATAATTTTAAAGTAAACTTAACTTCTTTATCAAGTTCATTTAATAATGATATCTCATTATTTTCTTGAACGTAATTGTATATTTCTTGATTATCATTTATTAACTGCTCCAACTTATTAAAATCACTAATTGCGCTTTCAATATTTTTAATTTCTTGAAAAATATTTTTTGCATCATCTTTTTTCCAAATATTAGGATCTGAACTCTTTAATTTTAAATCTTCTAATTTTTTTTTTAGAGAACTGTAGTCAAACTCCCCTCCTTATAAGATCATAATTTGATCTTATTTTTTTTAAATTTAATTCAATAATTTCAATATCTGCCATAATTATTTATTTTAATAAACCACCTGTGCCAGAAATGGAATTATTATTAAAATTCTCTAATCCATCAATTACATTGATATTATCTAAATACGGTTCAGATCCAAGAATAAAAGGCTCAACTATACTTTCCTTTTGGTTAGAAACTTTACCACTATTAGGATCAATTCGCACAAAACTTATACCAGCTGGAACTCTAAATGGTTTTTTATTCTTATTAATTTTTATTTTTTTTGCTAATTTTTTAAATATTGGAACCGCAACACTAGAACCAGTTTGCTTATATCCTAAAGATTTTGGCTGATCAAAACCTACATAGACTCCTATAACCAAATCAGGTGTATATCCAATAAACCATGCATCTTTATTTTTATTTGTTGTTCCGGTCTTTCCTGCTATTGGAACATCTAGATCTTTTAAATTTTTTGCTGTACCTCTTTCAACAACTCCTTGCATCATTGATGTAATTTGATAAGCAAACCTAGGATCAACTATTATATTTTTAGCTTCATCTAAAAAAGGAATTTTATTTATTGATAATAGTGTATCAATTTTACAATCAAGACATTTTTTTAATCTTGTGTCATAAATTTTTTTTCCATCTTTTGAGTAAATACTAGTTATTAATTTTGGTTCTATTTTTTTTCCTCCATTAGCGATCATTGCATATGCATTTGATAATTCTTTCAGAGTAACAACACCAGAGCCTAAAGACATTGAAAGATTAGTATCTAAGCCTTCATTAATATTAAAATTATTTGCCATATCTAGAATTTTTTTCATCCCTATTCTGTTAGCAAGTCTAACAGTCATAAGATTTCTAGATTTTTCTATGCCTGTTCGCATTGTTGTAAGACCATAAAATTCATCTGTATAATTTGAAGGTTTCCATTTTGGAAGACCAGGACCTTGATCGACTACATAAGGAGCGTCTAGTATTAAAGTAGCAGGAGAATAACCTTCTTTTAAGGCAGCTAAATATACAATAGGTTTAAAAGCTGAGCCAGGTTGCCGTTTAGCCTGTGTCGCTCTATTAAATTCACTTTTTTTAAAACTATATCCGCCTGATAAAGCTAAAATATCTCCATTATAGGGATCAATAACGATTATTGCACCATTTACATTAGGCTCTTGATTGATGATGTAAGTATTTTTCTTTTTCTCAACATAGATAACATCACCTTTATTAAAATTTACATTAAGTAGCCATTTATTAAATTCATTTTCTAAATTGATTTTAAATTTATTTTTATTTAGATTAATTACTTCTAATTTTTTTTTATCTACAGTGTCGATAATAACCGTTTCCCATTTTGAAACAAAAGGGTTTATGTCGTTATAAAAATCTTTTTTATTTAAAAACTCATCTAAATTTGTGTTTTCAATTTGACCTTTCCACCCAAGTTTTTTTTCATATTCAATTAACCCTTCAATTAGACTAAGATTGGCACTGTTCTGTATAGTTGAATCAAGCGCTGTTTTAATTATTAGCCCTTCAGAATAAAGCTTTTCTTTACCAAGCTTATTAAAAAGCTCTTTTCTAATTTCTTCGTAAAAATAATCAGCATCTAAAAATTCAATATCAACTCGCTTGTATACTTCTAAGGGTTTGTTTTTATACTCGAGATCTTCCTTTTTTATAAATTTATTTGCATACATTCTATCTATAACCCAATTCCTTCTATCTAAAGCTTTTATATAATTTGATTTAGGATTATAATTATTTGGTGCTTTAGGTAGTGCTGCTAAAAAAGCTATTTCATGAAGTTCAAGATCATAAATTGATTTATTAAAATAATTTAAACTAGCAGAGCCAATTCCATAAGAACCAAAACCCAAATAAATATCATTTAAATATAACTCTAATATTTCATCCTTATCTAAAATATTTTCAATTCGTATGGCTAAAATAATTTCTTTTATTTTTCTTGAGTAGCTTAACTCATTACTAAGCAATAAATTTTTTACAACTTGTTGTGTAATTGTTGAGGCCCCAACTACTCTTCTACTAGAATTTATATTAATAAAATTTGTTATAATGGCCCTAAAAATTGCAATTATGTCTATACCATAATGATGATAGAAATTTTTATCTTCAGATGCTAAAAATGCATTTTTAATAATTTTTGGTATTCTATTTTCAGGTATGAATATTCTTTCCTCTGTATAAAAACTTTTTAAAAGATAGCCATCAGAACTATAAATTCTTGAAGAAAGATTTGGTTTATATTTTAAAATACTATCATAGGAAGGTAATTCTGATGAATATTGCCAGAGTATATAAAATATTGATAATATTGATATAAATCCAAATATAAATAGAAAAATTAATAATAATTTTATATAATTAAAAAGTTTATTCATATTGATAATCTACATTGTGAAATAGTTAAAAATATGACATTAGGCAAATATTATACAAATATTCAACAAATGAATTTAACAGATAAAAATTTTTACGGAGTTTCGGCTATATGTCAAAGAATATACTTATTGATACAACAAATAATATTGAAACAAGAATCGCAGTTACTGAAAATGGTAAACTGGATGATTTTGAAATTGAACCATGCAAAAAAAATGCTGTAAAGGGTGATATCTATTTAGCAAAAATAACGAGAATAGAGCCTTCACTTCAAGCTGCATTTGTAGATTTTGGAACTAATAGAAATGGATTTTTGCCTCTTACTGAAATACACCCTGATTACTTTAAAATTCCAGCAGCAGATGAGGCTAAAATAAAAGAATTAAATGATAAAATAAATAAGAACGATGAGGAAGAGATACACAACACAGATAACGAAAATGAATTAGAGGATTTAGAAGAGAATAATATTGAAGATAAAATTGAAGAAAGAGACGATATCAATGAAGATAAAATTATTTCAATTAAAAAAAGAAGGAATAAAAAATTAACTCCAAAAAAAGAGTACTTCAATTTTTTTAGGAAATATAAAATACAGGATGTAATTCGACCTAAGCAAGTTTTACTTGTTCAAATCAACAAAGAAGAAAGAGGTTTGAAAGGGGCTGCCTTAACAACATATTTATCATTTGCCGGAAGGTATTGTGTTCTAATGCCAAATAGTATGAATAGTGATGGCATATCTAGAAAGATTGGAGATATTGAAGAAAGGAAAAAATTAAAAAAAATTTTGTCATCAGTTGAAATACCAGAAAAAATGTCAGTAATTGTAAGAACTGCAGGTATTGGTAGATCAAAGAAAGAGATATCAAAAGATCTATCGTTTCTTGTAAGCCAATGGAATAAAATAAGAGAACTTACTTTGAAATCAGAAGCTCCAGAAATGATTCATGAAGAAGGTAATGTACTAAAAAGAGCAATTAGAGATATGCTAAGTGAAGATGTAGATAAAATTTTAGTTGAAGGGAAGGATGGATACGATAAAGTTAAAAAAATTACAAAAAATTTAGCACCAACTTTTTTAAAAAAAGTTAAACAATATAAATCTGATGAAAACTCACTTTTTGCTTCCAATAATATTGAAACACAAATTAATGATCTTTTTAGTCTAAGTGTAAAACTAAAATCTGGTGGTTCAATTGTAATTAATACTACTGAGGCATTGGTTGCAGTAGATGTGAACTCTGGAAAAAATACATCGGAGAGGAATATCGAAAGCACCGCTTTGAAAACAAATTTAGAAGCTGCTGTAGAGATTGCTAGACAACTTAGATTAAGAGACCTTGGAGGTTTAGTAGTTATAGATTTTATTGATATGGATGATTATCGCAATAATTTTAAAGTTGAAAAAAGTTTAAAAACTGCGCTTGTAAGAGATAGAGCTAGAGTTCAATTCGGAAGAATAAGTATGTTTGGGTTAATGGAATTATCTAGGCAAAGATTAAGATCTAGCTTAATAGATAAATCTTTTGAGAGATGTAATTATTGTAAAGGATCAGGATTAATTTTAAATTCTTCTTCAATAATTGATCAAATAATAAAAGTTATTAAAGAAAAAATTTCAGAAAATTCAAACTCTATAATTAATGTTAAATGTAATAGTGGGTTAGCCGAAAGTCTACTAAATATTAAAAAAAGTGAAATATATTCATTAGAAAATAAATTTGAATCCAAAATTAATTTTTATTTCAATCCACAATATTCTTTACATGATCCTTTAATTGAAATTGATAAAGATAACCATTCTAAGGATGAAGAAAAAATAAATACACAGAAAAAAAATAAAACCACCAAAGTAATTAAAAAAAAGAAGATAATAAAAACTAAAAAAGTAAAAAAAAGTATTAAGGAAAACAATTTAGATGAAAATGAAATAATTAAAGATGATAAAAATGATCAACAAAAAGATATAAATTTAATAGAGAGTGAAGTAAATGACGATGAAGAAAAAACTGGATGGTGGTCTTAAAAAATTTTTAATTTTTTTCTTTTTTTTTAATTTTTTTTCAAAAAATATTTATAGCTCGCAAATATTAGATTATGAAACTGAAGAATTTGTAAATCAAATTATACAAGACATAATTGTAATAAATAAAATAAAAAAAAATATAAATTTTAAAATAAATAATAGTAATGAAATAAATGCTTATGTAGATATAAATAATGTAATACATATTAATTCGGGCTTAATTATTCACTGTTCAGATTATGTAGCTTTGTTATCTGTATTAGCTCATGAAATTGGTCATATAGATCTTAATCATATTTCCCTTAGAAAAAAAGCAGTAGAAGAAAGTAAGAAATATAATACACTTAGCTTTCTATCTGTATTAGCTGGTTCAGCCTTAACTCAAAATCCTCAGTTTTTACAGGGATCTATTTTATCATCCGCTGCTTTATCTAATCGATATATTGTCTTTAGTAAAGATCAAGAAATGGAAGCAGATTTATATGCATTGAAAACATTAAATTTACTAAATACTAATTCTCAATCTATTGAAAAATTATTAGAGACAATAGAAAAAAATTTGTTAGATAAAGGCTTTTCAAAAGATAAACAGAGAATTAGCTCTCATCCATATTTTGAGGATAGAATTGCATTAATTAAATACTTTCGGAATAACAATGGAAACAATTTTAATGAAAAATATAATGAAAGTTTTAATTATATAAAAGCAAAATTTGTAGGCTATAGTGATAATGAAGAAGTTTTAAAAGTATTAAATGAACCTTTTAAAACTTACGCAGAATCAATTAAAATATCTAGAAAAGGGAATTTAAAAATGTCATTACAAAGCTTAAATGAGATAATAAGAAAAAATAAAAATAATTATTTTTTACTAGAAACAAAAGCAGATATTTTATATTCTCACGGATACACGGATGAGGCTGTTAAATTTTATAAAAAAAATTTATACGTATATCCTTTAAATTATTATGCAAAGATTAGAATTTTTGAAAATATTAAAATTGAAAATTTGTCTACAATAGATACTGAGACAATTTTTCAAAATAATAAAGAACTTTTATTTAAGTATTTTAACAATAAAAATGTTCTATTAAAATATAACAAGTTAGCTCAAAAATTAAATAAAAAAGAATGGGTGCAATTCTTTGATTTTATTTTATCGATTGATGATGTTGAAAAAGAAGATTTAGAAATTGAAATAAATAATTTTAAAAAAACAAAAAATAAAGATTTATTAAAACTAATTAATATTATTCAAAATATAGGCTAATGAACGGTTCACTGGTATATCAAGATTATATAAATTTAATTGATAAAAACTTTATAGTTGCTAAAAATATCATGAAAAATCAAATACAGCCATCAAGTATTGATTTATCACTGAGTGAAGAATGTTATGAAATAAAACATAGTTTTTTATCCTACAATTCAAAAGTTAGAGATAAATTAAAAGATTTAGCAATTAAAAAAATAAATTTAAGTAAAGAATTTATTTTTAAAAAAAATAAAACTTATATTGTTAGACTTAATGAAAGTCTTAATTTACAAAAAAATATATTTGGTCACTGTAATCCTAAAAGCAGTACTGGAAGATTAGATATTTTTTGTAGATCACTTGTTGATTATGCAGAAGAATATGAAAAAATTCCCAAAAATTATAAAGGTGAAATTTTTTTAGAGATAACCTCAAGATCATTTAATATTGCTTTTAAAAAAAATAATTCTTTAAATCAATTAAGACTTATAAATAAAAATCATAGTTATTTAACTGATAAACAGCTAATTAATCTCAACAAAAAACAAAGAATTTCAAATCAAAATAAAAATGAGATTAAAATTAATAACGGATTAAAGTTATCAGTTGATCTAGCTAGATCAAACATTATTGCTTACGTAGCTAAAAAACATACTCCAGTTCTAAATTTTTCTAAAATTAAATCCCATATGATAAAAGATTATTGGAATATAATTAAAAAAGACAAAAAAAAATTACTTATAGAAAGAAATAAGTTTTATATTTTAAGGTCGAAAGAGAAAGTTGTAATACCATCAAATTTAGCTGGGGAAATGATACCGTATGATACAGGTATTGGAGATTTCAGAGCACATTACGCGGGTTTTTTTGATCCAGGATTTGGTTTATCAAATGGTTCATATGCTGTTTTAGAAGTAAAAACAAACGAAGTACCTTTTTTATTAGAAGATGGTCAAACTATAGCTAGAATTAAATATGAAAAGTTGAACAAAAATAGTAATATTGTATACGGAAAAGATATTAAATCAAATTATCAAAATCAAGGTTTAAAATTAAGTAAACATTTTAAATAAAATGAAAAAAATATTAATTATTAATGGCCCTAATCTCAATCTATTAGGAAATAGAGAAGATGATATATATGGCAAAGATAGTTTAGATAAGATTAAATCTGATTGTGAAAAAAAAGGCGTAGAGAAGAAAATAGAAATTATTTTTTTTCAATCTAATAATGAGGGAGAAATAATTGATAGGATACATGATGTAAATGATAAATTTGATGGCTTGATTATTAATCCAGCAGCGTTTACTCATTCATCGATTGCAATTCTAGATTCATTAAGAGCAATAAATAAACCAAAGATAGAAATTCATCTTTCAAATATTTACGCAAGAGAAGAATATAGAAAAAAAAGTATTACTTCTGAGGGAGTGCATGGATTAATTTGTGGATTTGGTGGAAATAGTTATCTTCTAGGAATTGAAGCAATATGCAAATTAATTTATAAATAAGTATGACTAAAATTGATAAAACAGACTTAGAGAATATTAAGTTAATCGTTAAAGAATCGAAAATTAATAGTGTTGCTAAAATAAAAATAAAAAAAAATAATTATGAAATTGAGATTACCTCAAATGACTTTACTGGAAACAATGTTTCTGTTCAAAAATTAGAAAAAAATAATGAAGTTAAAGAAGTAGAAAATATAAATGAAGTTGTAAATCAAGATAATATTGTTAAATCTCCAATGGTTGGTGTGGCTTATCTTTCTGCTGATCCCAATTCACAACCATATGTTAAAGTTGGTCAACATGTTAAAGCTGGTGATACTTTACTGCTAATTGAAGCAATGAAAACTTTTAATGAAATCAAAGCTCCTAGATCTGGTATTATCAAAAAAATAGTTACGTTGAATAGTCAACCCGTTGAATATGGTGATACTCTTATAATTTTTGAATAATGTTCAAAAAAATACTGATTGCAAATAGAGGTGAAATTGCTTTGCGTGTTCTTAGAGCCTGCAGAGAATTAGGAATAAAAACTGTAGCCATTCACTCTGATGTTGATGAAAATGCAATGCATGTAAGAATGGCAGATGAAAGTATTTGTGTCGGACCAGCTTCTGCACAATCTAGTTATTTAAACATACCTGCAATTATAACTGCTGCAACATTAACTGATGTAGATGCAATTCATCCTGGATATGGTTTTTTAAGTGAAAATCAAAGGTTTGCAGAAATTATTGAAGAACACAATATTAAATTTATTGGGCCAAAATCGGAACACATCAAAATGATGGGTAACAAAATTGATGCAAAAAAAATAATGGATGAAACTGGGGTGCCAACAGTAAAAGGTATAAATGACTTAAGCGATAAAAATAAAATTGAAGATTTTATAAAAAAAGTAAAATACCCAATTATCGTAAAAGCAGCGAGTGGTGGTGGTGGAAAAGGAATGAGAATTGTCACAGAAGAAGATGATTTGAATAAAGCTATAAATGAAGCAAAAATTGAAGCAAAAAAATCATTTAATGATGAAAATGTTTATTTGGAAAAATTTTTAACATCTCCTAAACATATTGAAATTCAAGTTCTTTGTGATTCATTTGGAAATGTAGTTACTCTTGGAGAAAGAGATTGCTCAATTCAAAGGAAGCATCAAAAACTTATTGAAGAAAGTCCAAGCTCAGTTCTAACAAATGAAAATAGAGAAAAAATTTCTGATCTTTGTAGAAAATCTATGAAAGAAATCGGATATGAAGGAGTTGGAACATTAGAATTTTTGTATGAAAATAATGAGTTTTATTTTATGGAAATGAATACAAGATTACAAGTTGAACACCCAGTAACAGAAATGGTTACTGGAATAGATCTTGTTAAGGAGCAAATTCTCGTTGCTAATGGTGAAAAACTTACAATAAAACAAGAAGATATAGAACTTAAAGGTAGTTCAATTGAATGTCGAATTAATGCCGAACATCCAGAAAGTTTTATACCATCACCTGGTAAAATAACACAATATCATCAACCTGGAGGACTAGGTATTCGAGTAGACTCAGCTGTTTATGATGGATACTCAATTCCATCCCACTATGATAGTATGATTGGTAAGCTAATTACCTACGGTGCTACAAGATCAGAAGCTCTAAAAAAAATGAATAGAGCACTAGAAGAATATGTCATTATGGGAATAAATACTAATATTCAACTACATCAAAAAATTATTCAAACTGATGAATTTAAAAGAGGTAGTTACAACATTAATTTTATGTCAAATTTAATTGAGTAAAATAATTGATTTAAACAGCTTAATAGAATTTTATAAAAAAGCTTACTTTCCAATGGCTGATAGTAAGTATTCGGAAGAAATAAAATTTTATAAACCAAAACTTAGATTCATTATTCCAATTTCTAATTTTCAATATCCTAAAAAACTATTTAATGAATTTAAAAAAACAAAATATAGTTTTAAAATTGATCAAGATTTTGCAAAAGTAATAGAGTTATGCAAAGAAATAAAAAGAAAAGATGAAGATACATGGATTAATGAAATTATTTTAGATACATATATTGAATTACATAAAATAGGTAAATGTCACAGTGTAGAATGTTATGAAGATGATAATCTAATTGGTGGTTTATACGGTTTACATATAGGATCATGTTTTTTTGGTGAAAGTATGTTTAGTTTAAAGACCAATACAAGTAAGTTTTGTCTACTTTATTTATTGGCAATATTGAAAAAAAATAATTTTTCTATTTTAGATTCACAGTTTTTCAATCCTCATTTAGTTCAGTTTGGAGCGTATGAGATGGAAACTGAAATTTATGAAAAGAAACTAAAAGAAAGTTTAGAGATTGAAAGTTTTTTTAAGGAAGTTAATAATTTTCAAGAAGTCTTATCGTTACTACAGCCAACTAACCAAAGATCATAAATAGGATTTTCTAACGGAGTAACATCGGGGGAAGAAGAAATCATCCAGCCTTTATAAATATTAATACTTTCATTATTGATAGTATCGTAAACATCTATCAAAACATAATCTTCAGGAATCTCAGTTGGGGGAGTAGTACCGCAATACAAAACTTCAATATTTAAAGTTTCCCATGCTATTTTCGAACTTACCAAAATATCCTTAGTAGAAACTTTATTAGTAGTCTTGTTTAATAACTTAAAAGAGGCATACTTTTTTTCAATAGTCTCAGCAGAAACAGTTATCGGTAGGAGAAAAAAAAATGTTACTCTAATTAGGAGTCCAAGATTTATATTCTTCTTCTTTTTTTTCTGGGTCATAATTTTTTGAAAGAGGATGAGATGATGGGAAATATGCATCACTAGTACCAGTCATATTTGGTTTATGATTTTTTTGCCATTTGTATTTATGTGAATAGTCAATTGGAGGAGTATCAATAGATTTGTGAAGCCAAGCATGCCAGTGCGGCGGTATATTTGATGCCTCTATTTCACCATTAAAAATTACCCATCTTTTTGCTTTTAAATTTTTAAAATCTTTGGAGCTAGAGTAATATTTATTCCCTAAATCATCACTACCAACTAAGTTTCCCTTAAGCCAAGTATAGATTTTTGTTCCTAATGACATTAATATTTCTATAAAGATTAATGGACTACTTTCCAATTAATTTTTTTATTAGCATAAAAATTCTTAACCTGAATATCGTTATAACTAGATAATTCTGACATAATCCATTCTTTTTTTTCTAATTTAATTTTTTTATTATTAATTGGAAAACTATAATGTTTTGCACCATTAATTGAACAAAATATCTCTAACTTATCAATTGCATTTTCTTGGTCAAAAATTTCTGCATATAATTCTATTGAGCAAGGAGATGAAAAAATCCCTGGCTTAGATGACATATCTGGTTTTTTTTCTTGAATTGGATGTGGAGCTGAGTCCGTACCTAAAAAAAATTTAGAATTATTGTGACACGCAGCTTTTCTTAATTCTATTAAATCTGTTTCGTTTTTAACAACTGGCATACAAAAATGGTGAGGATTAATAGAATCATCATGAAATACATCTTTTTTTGTTAAAAGCATGTGGTGAGGTGTTATTGTTCCTGCAATATTTTCATTTTCTTTCACATAATTAACTCCATATGAAGTTGATACATGTTCAAGTGTGATTTTTAAAAGGGGAAATTTTTTTCTAATAATGCTTAATTCATCATCTATAAAATATTTTTCTCTATCAAAAATATCTATATCTTCAGCTACTTTTTCACCGTGTATTAGTAATGGACTTTTTTCTTCTTCTAAAATCTCTAAAAATTTAAAGATTTTTGAAATGTCACTCACTCCATGACTTGAATTTGTAGTTGCATTTGAGGGATAAAGTTTAGACCCAAAGAAAACTTTATTTTGCATACCTTTTCTAAAATCTTCTAAATCTAAATTTTCATTCAAATAACAAGGTATAAGTGGTTCAAAATTATTACTTGATGCTTTATTTAAAATCTTTTTATAAGCAGAAGCTTTATTAGTATCTGTTATGGGAATTTCTGTATTTGGCATTGCCACACATCTATTATTTATTCTTGAGGAGAAATTAGTAACCATTTCTAACATGTCGCCTTCTCTAAAATGTACATGCCAATCATCAGGCTGAATTATTTCAATATTTTTATTCACAATAATTATTTTTTTGTAATGTAAAATAAATCTTTTCTACGCTTATAGAGTCCATATAGGACTTTGTTTTATCAATATTTATACTTTTAAAATAGTCATAGCTTTCATTTGTTCTTATAACTTGTGAATCTTGCATAAATGGACCGTAAATCACATCATTTGTTGGGCCAAATAATACGATAGACTTTAATTTTGTGGCTGAAGCCATATGTGATAATCCTGAATCATTTCCAATAAATAATTTTGATTTCTTCATATAAGCAGCAGTTTGAGTCAATGATGCACCAAATAAATTAATTATCTTATTACTATCAATATTTTTTGTTATTTCATTTAAATAATTTTCTTCTTCTGATTTTGAACCAACTAAAATAAATTTAATATTTTTATTTTGAGATAAAATTTTGATTAATAGTGAATTATAATTTTTAATACTCCAAATTTTTGGTTTCCAATTTCCACCTGGAAATATAACAAAATATTTGAAATCATCGGACAAATGTTTTGTAACTACTTCTTCTTCTTCTGTATTTGTCTCAATAAACAAATCTGAACAATCAAATTTAAAATAATTAGATAATTGCTGTACATGATTTAGATTAGATTTTTTTTTAAAAATAAATTTTTGCTTATGTTTTAAAAAATATGATAACAACGAACTTCTAAAATCAATAATTATATCCCACTTCTTTCCATAACAATTAGAAATTATATCTAACCAATGCATATTGTATTTTTTTTTTGAAACAGTGATTATGGTTTCTACAGATTTAAAGTTTTTGAAAATTGATTTAGCAGATGGACCAATTACAAATGTAAATTTAGTTTCAGGATATTTTTGACTAAAATAATTTATTACTCCAGTTGATAGAATTGTATCTCCAATAAGATTTGACGAAATAACAAGAATTTTCACAGAAATATTACACTTTTAATATATTCAATATATATTTAGATAATTATGAAAGATAAATACTTTTTTCATCATCTTAATTCAAGATTTTTTGAGATTTCTGGAAAAGATAGTAAATCATTTATTCAAAATTTAATTACTAATGACATTGAAAAATGTAACGATGGATCAATTATTTATTCATGTCTATTAACACCTCAGGGTAAATTTTTAGCAGATTTTTTTATATTCAATATAAATGAAAACTATATTTTTGAAACTAATGATAAATTTTATAGTAATTTATTAGGACGATTAAAAATTTATAAACTTCGCTCTGATATAGAAATTAAAGAAATTAATAATCTAAATTCTTATTCATTATTTAATATAGATTATGAAGGTGATTATAATGTTTATTTAAATGACCCTAGAAATATAAACTTAGGAAAAAAACTTATAACGAATAAAAAAATTATAATTGAAAAAGAGCGATTTAAAGAAATTAATGAAACAGAATATCATGAAATTTTAATTAATCATACAACACCCTATTCACCATTTGATATTTTAGAAAATAAATCTTTATTATTAGAAAATAATTTTGATAATTTAAATGCTATTGATTGGGATAAAGGATGCTATGTGGGTCAAGAAATTACTGCAAGGATGAAATACCGTGGATTACTAAAGAAAAAACTTTACGCTTTAAAAATAAAAAGTGGAGATGTGCTAGAGGGAGATGAGTTGATAGTAGATAATAAAAAAATAGGTACAATTGTATCAAAAGCAAATTCAAATATTTTTGCTGCATTAAACATAAATTTTGTTAATGAAATAAAAAATAAAAACCAAAATTTAGTAATTAATGATTCATTATCTTTTGATTTTTTAAACTGAAAATTTTTTCCTATAAAAACTTACTGGAATTATTAAAATCATAAAAATTATTAGCATTGGAACAAATATATTATTAATTCCATAGTTGTTTGCTATAAATCCTAATGAAGCTGGAGCCCCTATAAATGTTCCATAAACTGCAATTGAAATGATTGTTATCCCTACTCCACTGTCAATTCCCTCAATTTTTCCAGCTAAACTATATGCGATAGGAACAATTGAAGATGCTCCGATACCTAATAATGAAAAACCAATAATAGCTGCATAAATACTGCTGAAATTAGATAAAATTATTAAACTTATAATCGTTGATAAAAATAAAAAGAAAATCAAAAGAAAAACTCCAATTTTATCTCTTACCCAATCACCACTAAATCTTCCAATAACCATAAAAATATTAAAACTTAGAGTTGCTAAGCCGATATAAAAACCATCAACTTGAATAAAATCTCTCATATAGAGAGCTCCCCATGCATCAACACTTCCTTCCGTTAGAGCGTTTGCCATTGCAATTAAAGCTAATAAAAAAATAAGTAAGGGCCAAATAAAAAATATATTTTTTTTACTGGAGTCTTCTGATTTTGTTTCAACTTGTGACTCTAAACAAAGTACGAAATACAAACTCAAAGGAAGAAGAATGATGACATACAAAAGTATATTAAAAATAAAAGAATAATTCCACTCTAGTAAAAAGCTTGTAATTAGAGATCCAAATAAAACTCCAAGACTCCAAAATGCATGAAACCCTGACATCATTGATTTTTTTTCTCTAACTTCTAAATTTGATGCATAAACATTGCATGCTATTTCGAATGCACCATAACTCATACCAAAAACAAATGAGAAAACCATAAAAAGCCATAACTCTTGAATGAAAGGTACTGGCAACCACAAACAACCTTCGGCAATTAAGGTGCATGTTAAAATAGATTTTGTAGAAGTTTTCAGAATAAGAGCATTTGCAAAAATCATTGCAACAATTGAACCAATTGCAAATGATAACATAATATATCCAACACCAACATAATCAGTTTGAAGTTGATCCTTTATTGTAGGTATCCTAATAGCCCATAAACCTACATAACAAGCAGTTATAAAAAATACAATTTTTATTGCATGAATATCACTAACTTTTTTCATACAATTTTATTAATTAAAATATTTTTTGTAATATTCAGATAAATTTTCGATAGAAACTCTTTCCTGTTTCATAGTATCTCTATCCCTAACAGTAACACTTTTATCTTCTAGAGTTTCAAAATCTACAGTTAAACAAATTGGTGTTCCTATTTCGTCATGTCTTCTATAATTCTTACCAATGTTTCCTGAATTTTCTAAAACAACTCTACCCAATCCCAATTTCTGTAGATTAGATTTTATTTCTTTAGATAAATTAACTAATTCCTCATTATTCTTTTTGAGAGGAATAACTGCAGCTTTAATAGGTGAAAGATGAGGTTTTAGAGATAAAAGAATTCTTTTATTATCTCTATCTACATTTTCTTCACGATAAGCTTCATTTAACAAAGCAAGAACTCCTCTATCAACACCAGCTGATGGCTCAATTACGTAAGGAATATACCATTTTTTTTCTTCTAAATCTTGAACAGCTAATTTTGTCGTTGAAGAAGAGTTTTTCATAACTTCTGATGTAATTTTAAAATCGTTTTGATTTTTAGTATGAGAACCTAAGTCAAAGTCAGTTCTATTGGCCACCCCTTCTAGTTCCTCTTCGCCGTGGGGAAACACATAATTGATATCAACAGTTCTTTTTGAGTAGTGAGCTAATTCATTTTTTTCTACTTCAATTTTTTTTAAATTTTCTTTTTTTATTCCTTGATTAATCCACCATTCTATTCTTTTATTTATCCAATATTCATGCCATTCATCATCAGTACCTGGTTTAACAAAAAACTCTAATTCCATTTGTTCAAACTCTCTAACTCTAAAGATAAAATTACGAGGTGTTATTTCATTTCTAAATGCTTTTCCCATTTGTGCGATACCAAAAGGAACAGTTCTAGAAGTTGAATCTAATATATTTTTAAAATTAGTAAAAATTTGCTGACACGTTTCTGGTCTTAAATATGCGAATGACGAACCATCATCTACTGGTCCAATTGCAGTTTTAAACATTAAATTAAAAGGTCTTGGTTCAGTAAGATCTTCCGATTTACAATTTGGGCATTTATTATTTTCAAATAATTGATCTGCTCTCCACCTTGACTTACATGCCCGACAATCAACTAGAGGATCGGTAAAAGTATCTTCATGGCCTGAATGTTTTAGAACTACTGGAGAACTTAAAATTGAGGCATCCAAACCTTCGGTATCATCTCGTTCATATACCATTGATTTCCACCAAGCTTGTTTAAGATTATTTTTGAACTCGACTCCCATTGGTCCATAATCATATAACCCCTTAATACCACCATAGATGTCATTTGATTGAAATAAAAAACCTCTTCTTTTACAAAGAGAAACTAACTCTTCCATTGTTTGTGCAGTCATATAACTCTTAATCTTTTGGTTTATATTCTTTCGTTCTTGGATCTTTCTCTAAATCGATTATTGAGTCATTATTTACTTTATTATTAGTGAATTTGTCTTGTTTTTTTTTCTTAAATCTTAAAAATAATAATATAGAAGCTAAAATTACAAATAAAACTAGAAATTTCATTACAAACCAAACCTAGAAAACATAATTCGTTCTTCAATTTTATTTAAAATTTCATCAGAATTAAATATTGAAGAAGAAAACCTACGTTGTAAAAATGATTTTTTTTGACTGATTATTTTAATTTTAATTTTTTTTCCATACTTCTCTTCTAAAATTGGTTTTATAGCACCAATACCATCTGCTAAACCTAAATCGATAGCTTTATTACCAACCCAAAATAAACCAGAAAAGATGTCATCTAATTTATTCTGATCGAGTTTTGAACCTCTTCTATCTTTTACATAATTAATAAAGTTATCATGAATTTGTTCTTGAATATTTTTTAATCTATCAATGTCTTCCTGTTTTTCTTCTTTGAAAGGATCAAGAAAACTTTTACTTTTTCCAGATGTATACACTCTTCTTTCAATTCCAACTTTTTTTAAAAGATCAACAAAACCAAAACCTGGTGAAATAACGCCTATTGATCCAATAACAGAGTTTTGATCAATATATATTTCATCAGCAGCACATGCTAACCAATAACCACCAGAAGCTGCAACATCTTCAACGAATGCTAATACTTTTTTATTTTTTTCCTTTGCCAGATCAATGATCCTTTTTGCTATTAAAGAGGATTGTGTAGGAGAACCTCCAGGTGAATTAATGACCAAACCTACAACAGGTGATTTTTTATCAGCAAATAACTTATCAATTAACTTTTCTAAATTATTGATTGCTAAACCAGAGCCTGTTAAGCCTGACTGTGATGATATAATGCCAGATAAACGTAAAACCGGTATTGTAGTACTCTTCGAAAATAACCATTTAAACATAATATCTAATAACAAATGTTAATCTTTTCTTAAAGCGTTATGTAGCATTTGTTTGTAATTTTAGTAATTTGAGTTTAAGTGCGTCAATTAAGTTAATGAATTAACATAATATTCTAATAGTTAAACAATATGGATAATGTTCTTCCACTTAGAAAAAAAAATTTTTCATTTGAAGATGAAATCAGAGAATTAACAGATCTATGCAAAGAAGATTTGGTATCCGTAAATACCATAATCCTTGATAAATTAGATAGCAATGTACCTTTAGTTCATGAAGTTGGAAAATACCTTATCTTATCAGGTGGAAAACGATTACGACCTCTTTTAACTGTTTCAAGTTTTCATATGACAAGAAATGAAACTAGTGAAATTGAAAATAAAATGAATCATATTGGCCTATCTGCAGCAGTAGAATTTATTCATACAGCAACACTATTACATGACGATGTAATAGATGAAAGTAAACAAAGAAGAGGAAAACCCACAGCAAATGAGAAATGGAAAAATAAAACAAGTGTATTAGTTGGTGATTTTTTGTTCAGTAGGGCTTTCCAGTTAATGACAAAATATGGCAACACGGAAACATTAAAAATATTAGCTGATACTAGTGTTGTAATTTCTGAAGGAGAGGTTTTAGAACTTGCTAATGATAAAAATTTAGAAATAAATGAAAATATTTATTTTGAAGTTGTAAATGCAAAGACTGCCTCTTTATTTAGTGCAGCATGTCAAGTTGGATCAATTAGTGGTCTTGGAACAGAAGCCGAGGTTAATGCATTGAAATCATTTGGAACAAACTTTGGCATGACTTTTCAATTAATTGACGATGCTATTGATTATTCTTCAAATAAAAAAATATTAGGAAAAAATACTGGAGATGATTTTAAAGAAGGTAAAATTACTCTTCCAATAATTTTAGCTTATGGAAGATCAAATGATAAAGAAAAAAAGTTTTGGGAAAGAACAATATCTAATCTTAACCAAAATGATGGTGATTTTGAAATGGCATTAGAAATAATAAATAAATATCAATGTATTGAAGATACTCTTACAAGAGCAAATCACTTTTCAAATGTAGCTGTAGACTCAGTTGATATTTTTAAAGATAATATTTACAAAGAAAAATTAGTATCTCTTGTTTCAAAAAGTGTCTCGAGAATTTATTAATTAATATTCC
>CACHAQ010000008.1 GCA_902577905.1 uncultured Alphaproteobacteria bacterium | reverse complement strand
AGATTTTTATTGAAGTTGCTGAAGATAACTTAGGTGCAATAAGTTTTTATCAAAAAAACAACTTTGTTTTTTTAAATTTTAGACATAATTATTACAGATATAATAACAAAAATATTCATGCTAAATGCTATATAAAAAAAATTAATCATGAGTGATAAATATATTTATATCAAATCATATGGTTGTCAGATGAATGTATACGATAGCAACCGTATCAAAGATTTGTTTTCAAATAAAGGATATAAAATAACTAAAGATATTTCTAAAGCAGATTTAACTGTTTTGAATACTTGTCATATTAGAGAAAAGGCAGTTGAAAAAGTTTACTCTGATATTGGTAGAGTTAAAAAAATCAAAGATAGAAAACAAAACATGAAATTAGTAGTTGCCGGTTGTGTAGCTCAAGCAGAGGGTCTTGAAATAAAAAAAAGATCACCATCAGTTGATTATGTTGTAGGACCTCAATCTTACCATAACTTTTTAAAATAACTGTATTCATCAGTATTATTATCCATAAACTTTATGATTGAAGATAGCTTCTCTTTATTTATTAAACTAATACTGTTCAATTTAGCAATTGATTATTTGATATATAAATTGGTTTAATGATAATATTTTTTTTAAAGGTTAAATTATTATAATTTTTGTAAAATTCTTCAAAAAAAGAAAACGGAATTTGCTCTAATTTATTATTCTTATTAATTTCAGTCTTATTAAAAAGAATTAGTTCGATATGTTTTGGAATTGAGTAATTATTATTTTCAATTTTATTATATTCCATTTCGTTATCTTCATTCTTATAACACAAGAATTCCTGATTATTAGATGATATTATAAAAACTCCTAAATTGTTTTTAGAAGATTTTTTTGAATTAAAATTTAAAATGTCTTCAATTGATAATGGATAGTAAGGTATTTTTCGAGATATCATGAGGCCTGATATAAAAGCTGAACCAACTCTTAAACTTGTATACGATCCAGGTCCAATTGTAGTAGAAATTTTTTTAAGATTTTGTGTTAAATTCAAATGCTTATCTATTTCTATATAGGACTGTATTATATTATCACTTAACCTATCCGTTTCATTTTGAATAATTTTCTCCTTTAATATTACTTTGTTGTCATCAATTACACAAAACTCTGGTATTGGTGATATAATATCTAGAAACAATAACATATGAAATTATATAACTACATTCTATTACTATTTTTAAAAAGTATTTCTTTAACTTTTTTTTTAGTAACTGGGACTTTTGCAAATGAGGTGAAAAATTCAGCTACTGTTTTTATGTATCATAAATTTGGAGTTTCAAAATATCCTTCAACAAGTGTTACAGTTGATCAATTTAACAGTCACATTGAAGAACTAACTAAAGAAAAATATACTATTAAATCATTAGATTTTATAATTGATACAATTCTTAATGATGGAGATCTTCCAAAAAATACTATCGGTATAAGCGTGGATGATGCTGATAAGTCTTTTCTAGAAGTTGGATGGCCTTTGTTTAAAAAAAATAATATTCCTGTAACCTTATTTGTAACAACGGGTACAATTTCAAATAATACAAAATATATTAACTGGGATCAGATAAGAAAACTTAAAGAAGAAGGTGTAGTAATTGGTGCACACTCTCATACACATGCTCATATGCCGGATATTAGTATCGAAGAAGTAAGAAAAGAAATAGAAACATCTAACAAAATTTTTCTAAAAGAACTTGGGGAAATACCAACTTTATTTGCATTTCCATATGGGGAGACAACAGATGAAATTATTGAATTAGTAAAAGAATATAAGTTTAAAGTTGCATTTGGTCAGCATTCCGGAATAATAAATGAAACTTCAAATATGTATTACCTGCCAAGGTTTTCCTTAAATGAAAGATATGGTGAAATAGACAGAGTTAAGTTTGCTGCATCATCAAAAGGTTTAGGGGTTTACGACTTTATACCTAAAAATCCAACAATTGAGCAAAATCCACCATTTATAGGTTTTTCTCTTCTTGATGAAAAAAAGGTTAAATCTCTGGATTGCTTTGTATTTGATAGCAAAGGTCAAGTTGATAGGGAAGTTTATAAATTTAATGAAAGGATTGAAATAAGACTTTCAAGAGAATTATCACCTGGAAGATCAAGAATGAATTGTACTGTTAAAGATAGTGATGGGAATTGGAGATGGTTTGGACACCAATTCTACTTTTAATTAATACGAAATAATTTTTTGATCAAAAATACCAAAGTTATTTGTTTTAATTACTTGTTTAATTGTTCTAATATAATTCTCATCTTCTGCGTAAGTACTTAATCTTTCAACAAGTAAGTTAACATTTGAGAAATTATTTCTTTCTCTCATTATATTTCGGATTTCACGAAAATCTTCATATGCGTAATGAGAATTAATGTTATTAAAGTAAGAGGTAACACTATTATTATAAGAATTAAATGCTTTGATTAAATGAGTGTCGCCATTTTCTCTTTCCAGTGGAACAACCCCTTTAGAATTATCATATGTGTATTCACCAAATAATGCATTGTATTCCTGCGCAAATCTAGATGATCCCCAGCCACTTTCAATTGCAGCTTGAGCTAAAACAATAGAATTCGGGATCATTTCTACTCTTAAAAGAAGTTGATCAATAATTTCTATTTTATGCTCATTATCGAATCCTATTTTATATTTTTTAGAGATTTTTCTTAGTTTATTTAATTCGTAGTTATTTAATGAATTGTTTTCAGCAAGCTTAGCACGTAAAACAATCAGATCATTTCTGTTTGATAAGATTTTTTGATTTTCATTTATGATTAAGGGTAGAACTGTTTTAACAAATTGTTGTTTTTGTTCATTTAAATGTAAAAAGTCTTTTTCAGATAAATTTGTAACTAAATTAACTTGTGCATTATTTTCAATATCAGAATATGACTTTGGGTTTAATGGTTTAATTTTAATATTTACTAAAAATTTCTTCTTCTTTAGTTTATTTAGAATATCATTTTTTAAGATATCTTTTTCTGAATAAAGTTTGTTGACCGTATATGAGTCATAAGTCTTACAATAATTTAAAACAAGCTCATCTAATTCTGCATTTAATTTATATTTAATATCTAGTGTTGAAGGTTTTTCTTCAAAGGCAATAGTTGGTATTGTAATCGCTAAACCAATTACAACCAAAGGATATAAAAAAATTTTATGCATCAATAGGTCTAACTTCTTGTACCTCAGGAACATAATGCTTAAGCATATTTTCTATTCCCATTTTAAGTGTTGCTGTCGAACTAGGGCATCCTGAACATGCGCCTTGCATATGAAGATAGACGACACCATCCTTAAAACTATCATATATGATGTCTCCGCCATCCATGGCTACTGCAGGTCTTACTCTTGTATCAAGAAGCTCTTTGATTTGTTTTACAATATCGGTATCATTTTCCTGATCAACTTTTAAAGAGTCATCACTTTTCTTTACAGCGGTAATTGTTTCTTCACCTGAGTTGTAATGATCCATGATTGAACCTAATATTAATGGCTTCATAACTTGCCAATCTAGGGATTGTCCTTTTGTTATAGTAATAAAATCACTGCCAAAAAACACTCCTTCCACTCCTTCTACGTCAAATAATCGTTTAGCAAATGGTGAGTTAGCAGCTTCTCCAATATTTTGAAAGAAAGCTGTCCCATCATCCATAACAACTTTGCCCGGTAAAAACTTTAAAGTTTGAGGATTAGGCGTTTGTTCTGTTTGTATAAACATATGGCTTATATATAGTTATTAATATGTCTTTAGTATGAATATTCTGTAAAAAAATACAAATTTTGGGGAATTTTTTATGTTAAAAAACCAATAATTTCTTTTGTTTTCTGTAAAACTGGTTCTGCTACTGCAATAGCATTATCTTGACCCTGTTTTAAAATAGAATCGATGTAAGAAACATCATTCATAAGTTTATTCATTTCACTCGTAATAGGCTCTAATTTAGATACGGATAAATCTGCTAGATCTTTTTTAAAGATGGAGAATTCTTTACCCGCGTAATCTTTAATAACACTTTCAATAGATGTATCTTGCAAAGAAGCAAAAATAGATATTAGATTTTCTGCTTCCGGTCTTTTTGATAAACTAGTTTTATCATGTGGTAATGGTTCAGGATCTGTTTTTGCTTTTTTAATCTTTTGTGTAATATTTTCTGCCGTATCAGTTAACATGATTCTCGAATAATCAGATGGATCTGATTTACTCATTTTTTTTGACCCATCACGAAGACTCATAACTCTTGTCGCCTCTCCTAAAATTAATGGTTCAGGAATAGGAAAAAAATCTGAATTAAAATCATTATTAAATTTTTGTGCAATATCTCTTGTTAATTCTAAATGTTGTTTTTGATCATCACCTACAGGAACATGTGTTGCTAAGTAAATTAATATATCTGCAGCCATTAATGTTGGATAAGAAAACAACCCAACAGAAACATTTTCACTATTTTTACCAGCTTTGTCTTTAAATTGTGTCATCCGGTTTAACCATCCCATCCTAGCAACACAATTGAACAACCATCCAAGCTGTGCATGTTGAGGAACTTGTGATTGAACAAAAATATTATTTTGATTTGGATCAATGCCAGACGCAATAAATGCAGCAGTTACTTCTCGTGTTTTGTTTGCTAAAACTTTAGGATCTTGCCAAACGGTTATCGCGTGCAAATCGACAACACAAAAAAAACATTCATATTCTTTTTGAAGTGTAACAAAATTTTTGATGGCACCAAGGTAATTTCCTAAATGGAGATCACCAGATGGTTGAACGCCGGATAAAATTCTTTTTGTTGGTTTTTCCATTTTATTTTTTTAAATATTCTTTTAACTGATTTACCGATAGGACTTTTAACATAATTACTAATCCAAAATAAATAATTATAGCTAAAAAGATCATTAGAAGTAAAAGTGTTGAATTTAATAACACTGAATTACCACTAATATTTGTAAAGAATTGTCCATTTAAGACATATATTCCTACAAATAATAGAAATGAGCTTAGTAAAATTTTAATGGAATTCTTTACTAACAGATCATCAAATTTCATATGATTCCTAATAGCTAAAAAGAGGTAAAGTAATAATGCATTTACCCATGCACTAATTGCTGTTGCAACAGCAATGCCCATTTCTCTCATTGATCCAATTAAAAGAAGCGATAACACAACATTAGTAATCACACTGACAATAGATATATAGAGTGGTGTTTTGGTATCTTCTCTTGCAAAGAAACAGGAAACTAAAACTTTAATTATAATGTAAGCAGGTAGACCTAAGGCAAAGTAACTAAGAACTTTAGCAGTATAAAAAGTATCTTCTGCTACAAATGCACCACGTTCAAATAAAATTTGTATAATGGGTTCAGCTAAAATAAATAATCCAATGGCTGATGGTAAAGAAATTAATAACGAAAATTCAATAGATCTATTTTGAATATTATTTGTTGTTTCTTGATCTGATTGTTTAATTGCTTTTGATAAACTTGGTAAAAGAACTATGCCAAGTGCTATTCCAAATATCGCAAGTGGTAATTGGTTAAGACGATCCGCATAATAAATATGACTGATTGCACCAACGGGTAAAAAAGAAGCAATAATAGTTCCAATAACAATATTTAATTGAATAACACCTGAACCAACAACACCGGGTAAAAATAATTTGAAAAACTTTTTTAATTTTTCATTTAAAACTGGAAGGATAATACGTGGTCGGTAAAAATTTAAAACCGCTCTGTATAAATATAAAAATTGTAAAACTCCTCCTATTAATACACCATACGATAATGAGTGACCTGCAGTAGTTACAAAAGGTGTTAAAAAGAATAATGACAGAATAAAACTTATATTCAAAATGGCAGGAGCAAATGCACCAGCCGCAAAACGTTCATGAACATTATTAATTGAGGCAAAGTGAGCAGCTAAGGAAATAAAAATAATATAGGGGAAAATTATTTTTCCAAAATACACAGCAAGTTCGTAGGCTTCTTTATTATCAGTAAAACCTGGTGCTAAAACTTGAATGATATAAGGCATCCCAAAGAAGAAAATGATCGTTAAAACGACCGTAGCAAATAGTAACATTGAGGTTGTGTTTTCAACAAAATCAGAAGCCTCGCGTTCATCTTTTGGATTGAGAACAACACCTGAGAAAACAGGGATTAATGCAGCACTGTATGCTCCTTCTGCTAGGACACGACGAAAGAAATTAGGAATACGAAATGCTACGAAGAATGCGTCAGCAATGACTGTCGATCCAAGATATCTTGCTATTAATATGTCTCGAATAAAACCTAATACTCGACTTAAAAATGTATAGAAGCTGACAGTAAAGAATGATCTAAAAAGACTCTTCATATGGTGGTTTTATAGTTTGGTAAGTGATTTGTATAAGTGAAATTTATGGCTTAATTACGAGCCAAAACAATATCCTGCTGATCTCACGGTTCTTATAAAATCTTCTTTTACGTCATTATTAATGGCCTTTCGCAGTCTTCTTATATGAACATCAACTGTTCGAGGTTCTACATAGGCATCATTTTTCCAAACATGATTAAGTAATTGTTCACGACTAAAGACACGACCAATATTTTCCATGAAGAAAGCTAATAAATTAAATTCTGTTGGACCAAGATGAAGAGTTTCTCCATCTCGTGATGCTGAGTGAGATACAAGATCAATTACTATTCCTTTATAAGTTAAAACTTCATCTACAAACATTGGTCTAATTCTTCGAAGAACAGCTTTTACTCTTGCCACTAATTCGTTAACCGAAAAAGGTTTTGTTATGTAATCATCTGCTCCAGTTTCTAAGCCGCGAAGTTTATCTTCTTCTTCACCTTTTGCTGTTAACATTATGATAGGAATATTCTTATGTTCTTTATGTTTTCTAATTCTTCTACAAAGTTCAATTCCTGATAGTTTAGGTAACATCCAATCAAGAATAATTATGTCAGGTGGTTTATATAATATTTTTTCTAAAGCAGTTTCACCGTCCGTTGCAGTATCTATTTTATATCCTTCTTTGTTAAAATTAAATTTTAAAAGATCTAGTAATGCTTCTTCATCTTCAACGATAAGCATTTTAAGTTTCATGAATCTTTACTATTAAAATTTTGTTACAATAATATTACAATTTAATTCTTCTTTGGAAGAATTGCTTCCCAGGTTGGGTCTGGATTACTATCAAATAGGGGCTCACCAGAAACTGCATAATAAATATCTTCAGCTATATTTTGTACATAATCACCAATTCGCTCTAGGTCTTTAACCATATATAAAAGACTTGTACATGCTGTGATTCTTTTTGGTTCTTCCATCATGTAGGTTAATAGTTGTCTTAATATTCCAAGATATTCTTCATCAATTTGTCTATCCATTAACCAAACTTTTTTTGCGGCTTGATCTGAAAATTCTAAAAAAGCTTTTATTACTTCACTAATCATTATATTTACTTGTGCACCCATATTAATAATATCTCTCGAAGGTTTTTCTGGCAAAACTATTTCTGCTACTGCTACTCTTTTGGCAATATTTGTTGCATGATCTCCTATTCTTTCTAGATCTTTATTGATTTTAATTGCTGAAAAAATTGTTCGTAAGTCTGCAGCCATCGGTTGTCTTTTGCCAAGTATTTCAACTAAGCTTTGATCAAGAGTATTATATGCTTTATCAATTACATTATCGTTTTCTATAATTTTTTCGGCAAATTCTGTATCTTTATCCTTTAAACATTGAAGTGAGTCTTTAAGTTGATTTTCAACTAAACTGCCCATATCAACAATATTATTTTTAATGTCTCTAATTTCTTCATCATATGATTTTACAATGTGTCCTTCTTGTTTCATTATCCAAATCTCCCTGTAATGTAATCCTGTGTTTTTGTATTATCAGGATTTGTAAAAATTTTGTTTGTCTCACCCGTTTCTATTAATTCTCCTAAATGGAAGAAACATGTTTTCTGCGAAACCCTGGCTGCCTGTTGCATAGAATGAGTTACTATAATAATTGTATAGTTTAATCTTAACTCATCAATTAATTCTTCTATAATAGCAGTTGCTATTGGATCTAAAGCAGAGCAAGGTTCATCCATTAGGATTATTTCTGGATTAACAGCAATTGCTCTTGCAATACATAATCGTTGTTGTTGACCGCCTGATAAACTTGTTCCAGGTTCATTTAATCGATCTTTTACTTCATCAAATAGACCTGCTTTTTTTAATGATGAATGTACAATTTCTTCTAAGTCATTTTTTGAGTCAACTAAACCATGTATAGTTGGGCCATAAGCAACATTATCAAAAATAGATTTAGGAAAAGGATTTGGTTTTTGAAATACCATTCCAATTTTAGATCTTAGACTTACAACATCGGTTTTTTCACTAATAATTTCTTCGTTATCTACTTTTATTGATCCCGATACTTTACATATTTCAATTAAATCATTCATTCTGTTTATACATCTTAAGAAAGTTGATTTACCACATCCTGAAGGACCGATTAATGCCGTAACTTCTTTCTCCTTGATATCCATTGAGATTCCAAAAAGAGCTTGTTTGGATCCATAATATACATCTACACCATTTGCCAATATTTTAGAGTTACTCATGTTTTACCACTTCCTTTCAAATCTATTTCTTAAGAACACTGCAATGGCATTCATCATAAACAAAAATATTAAAATTACCATTATGGCTGCGGCTGATTTTTCCTGAAAACCTCTTTCTGCACTTTCCACCCAAAGATATATTTGAACAGGTAGTGCTGCTGAAGGTTCTGTTAAACCAGTTGGAATATTAGGAATAAATGCAATCATGCCAATCATTATAAGTGGTGCTGTTTCACCTAATGCTTGTGCTAATCCAATAATAGTCCCTGTTAAAGTCCCTGGTAGTGCAAGGGGTACGACATGATGAAATACCGCTTGTGTTTTTGTTGCTCCAACTGCAAGCGCTCCTTCTTTAATTGAAGGAGGAACAGCTTTCAATGAAGCTCGACAGGCAATAATAATAGTTGGTAACGTCATTAAGGCTAATACGGACCCTCCAACTAACGGTGTGCTCCTTGGAAGACCAAAAACATTAAGCAATACCCCCAACCCAAGTAGTCCAAAAACTATTGATGGGACTGCTGCTAGATTTGAAATATTTACTTCTATTAATTCAGTTATTCTATTTTTTGGAGCAAATTCCTCAAGATAAACAGACGCTCCTATAGCAACTGGAAAAGATAAAATAAAAACAGTAAAAAGAGTAAATAATGATCCCATAAATGAACCAGCAACACCAGCAATTTCAGGATGCCTTGAATCTGCTTTAGTAAAAAAGAAATTATTAAAAACTTGTTTAACTCTATTTTCTTCAACTAATTGATCAACATAACTTAATTGAATATCATTTAATTTTCTTCTATCTTCTGGCACATCCCTTCTTGAATTACCTTTTAATAGTTGATCCACATCACTATGGGCGGTTACCCAAATTTGTTGCTTTGTATTAATAACCTCAGGATTATCTAAGAAGTAGTCTTTAATTTCGTTATCTACATTTATAGAAAATAATTTTTTAACTAATTTAATATCTGATTTTGAGAGATCGGGAAAAAAATTTTCAATAGCCTGTTTTTTAACTCTAAAAAATTTTCCTTTTTCCATCTCTTCATCTGAAGAATCAGATGTTAGTTTTAAAACCTCTTGATTATAATCAACTTCTAGGAGAACAATTGTTTTTTGAAAAGCAGTGTATCCTTTAGAAAATATTGTATACAAAAGAAAAACTAAAACTGCTAAAGATAAACACATAGCTGTAAAGCCATAATACTTAAATCGCATATCTTCTAAACTTCTCTTTTTTCTCAAAGAAACAATTTTTTCTTTAGCAACAGAATTATTCATAACGCTCCCTGTATCTCTTTACTATTTGTAGGGCTATAATGTTAAGAAATAATGTAATAACAAATAAAACTAATCCTAAAGCAAATGCTGATAATGTTCTTGGGTTATCAAATTCTTGATCACCTATTAAGGCCACAACAATTTGCACTGTAACTGTTGTTACATTTTCAAAAGGATTGCCCGTAAGATTGGGGGCTGTGCCTGCTGCAACTACAACAATCATAGTCTCCCCTATCGCTCTGGATATTGCTAATAAAAATGCTCCTACAATTCCAGGTAAAGCTGCTGGTAAAATTACTTTTTTAATTGTTTCTGCTTTATTAGCGCCAATACCAAGAGATGCTTCCCTTAGACTTTGCGGGACAGAGTTTATTACATCATCAGATAAAGAGGAAATAAAAGGAATAATCATAACTCCCATTACCATACCAGCTGCAAGAGCGCTTGTTGGTGAAGCATCAATTCCAATTGATTGTCCAAATGCTTTAACGAAAGGTGCAACACTAACAAAAGCAAAGAACCCGTAAACTATTGTTGGTATCCCTGCCAAAATTTCGAGAAGAGGTTTAACTATTTTTCTAACTCTTTGACTTGCGTATTCTGCTAAATAAATTGCTGTTAATAATCCAAGAGGTGCCGCAACACACATGGCTACTACCATTACTAAAAATGTTCCAGCAAATATTGGTACTGCACCAAAGGATCCCTCTGCAGCTGTTTGACCTTCTCTAATTGGAATAAAAGGATACCACTCAGTACTAAATAAAAATTCGAATATTGATACTTCTGCAAAAAAGCGAAGGCTTTCAAATATTAGTGAAAAAACTATTCCTATTGTAGTGAAAATAGCAACAGATGAACAAAATATAAGTATATATTGAATATATTTTTCAATTGTATGTTGAGCATGAAATTCTGGTTTTAATTTTTGTGAAGCGTATAAGGCTCCAAGTAACATTATAATGATTATTGAGGTATAAAAAGATATTTGACTTATTTGTCTTAAGGAAGAATAATGAGATGCAGCATTAATTATTTCTATAGATTTACCATCAGCAAAAGAAGGGTTATTAGCAACATTTCTAATCTCTGCTAACAATAATCCTTCGTTGTAAACTGCGCCCTCAATATATTCAAAGTTACTAATAACTATGTTTTGAATAATCTGTTCTTGAAAAATAGCCCATGAAAAATAAACAATTAGTGCAGGAAACAAACACCACATTAAAACGTATTGTGCGTAATAATTGGGAAGAGATTTGCTTTTCGTACCTTGTTTTTTAGAGTTTAATTTAATTCTTGATCTTCCGTATATAAAGGATGAGAAAATTCCGACTGCAATTAAAACTAAAGACCAAAAAAACATTTATAACTTAGTATTAAAAAAAAGGGGGCTTGTATGCCCCCATTTTATAAAAATTTAAGATTTTTATTTATAATTTGTTTGATTAGAAATAGCATCAAGAACAGCTGCTCTATCCGCAGGACTTAGTTGAACAAGTCCGGCATCTAGTAAGTAACCTTCTGTTGCTTCTTCACTTACAAACTCATTAACATAATCCATTAAACCTGGAATAACACCAATGTGTGCTTTTTTAATGTAGAAGAATAAAGGTCTTGCTATTGGATATGAATAATCTTGGATACCTTCCATAGAGATTTCAACACCGTTAATCATTGATGCTTTAACTTTATCAGAGTTATTAGATACAAAACTATAACCAAAGATACCGAATGCACCTTGTTCTTTGGTTATATGCTCAACATACAATTCATCATTTTCACCACCTTCAATAACATGGCCATCTTCACGATACGCTTGACAATCTCCGTCAGCAACTAACATATCTTTAACACAACCCTTTTTCATTACAAGTGAGTCAAATGCATCTCTTGTTCCAGAAGTTGGAGGAGGTGCCATGATAGAAATTTCAACTTTTGGTAATCTTTTATCTATTTCATACCAAGTTGTTGGAGCATTTGCATTATCTCTAGCCATTGCCTGCCAGATTTCTTCTTTAGTTAAATCAATGCCACCTTTCATTGTAGCACCGTTAGTATATTTCCATTCATAATCTGCAGCGTATGCAAAAGCTATACCATCATTACCAACTCTAACTTCGATGATATCGGTTACACCACCATCTTGACAAAGTTTGAATTCTTTATCTTTTTGTGCTCTTGAGGAGTTAGTGATATCTGGATGTTCAACTCCAACACCTGCACAAAATAATTTGTGTCCTCCACCAGAACCAGTTGATTCGATTACGGGTGCTTTCATTCCTTGAGATGCCATTTTTTCAGCAACTAAAGTAGCGAAAGGATAAACTGTGGAAGATCCTACAATTGAAATATAGTCTCTTGCTGAAACTGAAGTAGTTCCAAATAAAGCAAGGACAGCAATTAATTTGATTATATTTTTCATATTAAGCCTCATTTAAAATAAGGTTGTCCTACAGAATATATATTAAGGATTTATTACAGTTTGCTGAAATACTGGTAAAGTAATAGTAAATGTTGAACCTTTATCTACCTTGCTTTTTATCGATAATTTACCATTATGCCTATTAGTTATATGTTTAACAATAGATAAACCCAAACCCGTACCGCCTTGATTTCGAGATCTATTTTTATCTACTCTATAAAATCTTTCAGTAAGTCTAGTTAAATGCTCTTTCGATATGCCTTCTCCCTTATCTATAAAACTTATTTGGCAAAAGGTGGTATTGTCATCAATTACACTCTCAAGCTCAATTTCAATAGTAGAATTTTCTTTGCTATATTTGATTGCATTATCAGTTAGATTTAAAAAAACTTGGATCAAAGCATCTTTGTTTGCTGATATTGTAGACTTATCAAAATCATCCTTGATTTGAACTTCAATTTTTTTTGCCATTAACTTGTTTTGTAAATTATCTACTACGCCATCAATTAATTGCCTTATATTCGCTTCTTGAAATTCTATCGGCTTATCTTCAGTCTCATATTTACTTAGTAATAATAAATCTTCGACTAATCTAGTCATACGCCAAGCCTGATCTTCCATTGTGTCTAAAAATTTACCAACCGTTTTGTCTTTGTTCTTATCTTCATTGAGTGAATTTTTAATTGTTTCAACATAGCCTAGAATTGAGGAAAGAGGAGTTCTCAATTCATGGCTTACATTAGCCACAAAATCTGTTCGCATTTGTTCGTAGTTTTTAAGAAGACTTTGATCGTTTAGTGATATTAATAATTCTTCATAATCTTTTTCAACAAATATTAAGTCAGCAATAAAATACATATCACTAAAATTAGATGGGGTGAATTCAAACTTAAAATCTTCTTTCTCCCTAAAGGCTTTATCAATAAAAGTATTTAACTCTGTTGATCTAATAATATTATTGAGATCTCTTCCTTCATCGATAAATAAAAATTTTTGTTTAGCTGCATTATTGTAAAAAATTATTTCCTTATTTGTATCAATTGCAATAATAATCGAAGGTATCTTACTTAGACTTAGTCTTAGTTTTTTTTTCATATTTTTTTAATTTTGGCCAATCATTATCACTTAAAATATAACCAACACAATTTCTAGAACCACACTTACATATGTGATCCACAAAATCAGTATCAAAAGGATAACCGTAGTTATAGAAAAGTTCGTCTCCTTTTTTTATTCGTTTAATGGAAGAAATCCAAATTTCATTATCTATGATGTCTACTTCACAATTCGGATTGCATGAATGATTGATAAATTTTGCAAAATTATAATCGACATCACCGTCAATGTCGTATCGCTTGTTTAGTTCAAAAACATAGACCATGCCATTATTTTTATCTTTTTTTGCTTTGCGGATTTGTTTATCTGCTCTTTTGTCACCCTCTCTTTTAGTAACTTTATCACCAATATATTGGATTACTTTCTGGCCTTTTTTAATATTCGTTTTTGCAAATAAGCCAGAACCGTGAAGGGGTGATTTTTTTTTAAACCAAATTTTCTGCGTCATACTGTTATTTTTATACAATACACACATATAATAATAAATTGTATTATAAAATGATACCTTTATGTATAAGAAAAATCTTTAATTAATGAAATTTGAAACAAATAAAAAATTTTACCGCACAATTTGGATTTCGGATACCCATCTAGGAACTAGTGGTTGTAAAAGCAAGATGCTTTTAGAATTCTTAGAAGAAACAGATTCGGAATATTTATTTTTAGTAGGGGACATTGTTGATGGATGGCGCATGCGTAAGAAAATGTATTGGCCACAAGAACATAATGACATTGTTCAAAAAGTTTTAAAGAAAGCGAAAAACGGAACTAGAGTAGTGCTTATTCCAGGAAATCATGATGAGGTATTAAAAGATTTTACAAATTTTTCTTTTGGAGAAATTTCTATCAAAAATGAAGATACTCATCAATTAGCTGATGGAAGGAAAGTACTGATTACACACGGAGATGAATTTGATGCTGTGATAATTAATGCGAGGTGGTTAGCCAAAGTGGGATCAGCACTTTATGAATATTTACTAAAGTTAAATAATGTATTTAATTTTATTCGACGAAAGATGGGCTTGTCTTACTGGTCACTGTCTCAATATTTAAAAAAGAAAACAAAGCATGCAACTAACTTTATTAGTAATTTTGAGTTTGCTGTATCTGATAGAGCTAGAAGAGAAAATGCCGATGTTGTTGTATGTGGGCATATACATAGACCAGAAATAAAAGAATTAAATGGTGTTCTCTATTGTAATGATGGTGACTGGATTGAAAGTTGTACAGCACTTGTTGAAGATGAAATTGGCAATTTATCAATTCTTAATTGGCCCGAAGAAAGAGAAAATTTAAAATTAATTTCTTTAGAAGAAAGACGAAAAATAAAAGAGGATGCAGCCTAAAAAAATCGCATTAATTAGTGATGCGTGGGTTCCTCAGGTAAATGGCGTAGTTACGACATTTCAAAGCGTTATACCTATTCTAGAAAAAAAAGGTTTTGAAATTAAAATATTACATCCTGAGATGTTTAATAATTTTAGTTATCCTAGGTACAAAGAAATAAAGATTTCTTACAACACTAAGAAAGTTACTGAAAAATTTTTTAAAGAATTTAATCCAGATATTGTTCATATAATGACTGAAGGTCCAGTAGGTTTTGCTGGTCGTAAGTACTGTCTTAATAATAAACTACAATATACTTCTTCCTTTCACACTCGTTTTCCTGATTATATTAAACAAAGAGCTTTTATCCCAAAGAGATTTACTTATTCCATATTAAGAAAACTACATAGTGATTCTGAAAGAGTTCTTGTTCCATCAGTTTCAATGCTAAATGAGTTAAAAAAATATAATTTTAAAAATTTAGTAGTTTGGAACAGAGGTGTTGATACAGAATTATTTAATCCAAATAAAAGAGATATAAACAGCAAGGATACTCAGCTGACTTATGTTGGAAGAGTAGCAATTGAAAAAAATATTGAAGAATTTTTAAAACTTAAAGGGAATTATAATAAAATAGTTGTGGGGGATGGTCCTGAATTAGAAAAATATACTAATAAGTATCCTGAAGTAAATTTTGTTGGTTTAAAAACCGGAGAAGAATTAGCAAAGTATTATGCAAACGCAGATGTGTTTGTATTTCCTTCTAAGACAGACACTTTAGGAAATGTAATACTTGAAGCATTGGCTAGTGGAACACCAGTTGCTGCATATCCAGTAACTGGGCCTATAGATGTATTAACAGATGAGAAGATTAACACTTTAGATAATGACTTATTACAATCAATTAAAAAAGCGCTTAAAGTAAAAAGGGTTGATTGTAGAAATTTTACACTTAATTTAACATGGGATAAATGTGTGAAAGAATTTTTAGAATACATGGTAAACGTCTAGTTATTTAGGGTAATTTTGTAATGACATATTCTTTAAGACAAAAAATACTAGCAGAATTTATTGGGACATATTTTCTTGTACTAACAGTTGTAGGTAGTGGAATTATGGGAGAGTTAATGTCAAATGACCTTGGTATAATATTACTAGGAAACACAATTGCAACAGGTGCCATTTTATTTGTAATTATTTCTATGTTTATTAATATCTCAGGGGCATACTTTAATCCTGCTGTTGTATTAAGTGATATTATTCAAAAAAATATTCCTATTAATTATGGAATAATTTTTATTTTTACTCAGATTATTGCTGGTATATTTGGTTGTTTAACTGCAAATTGGTATTTTGAATATCCCATAATTGAATGGTCACTCAATGAAAGAGTTGGTGTATTTAAATTCTTTTCAGAAATAATTGCAACTGTTGGATTATTATTAACTATTTTTATATTAAAAGAGGTAAACAAGGAAAGAATAGCTATTGGTGTCGCTCTATTTATTACTGCAGGATATTGGTTTACATCATCAACAAGTTTTGCAAATCCAGCAGTAACCATAGGAAGAATGTTTACAGATAGTTTTAGTGGAATAAGTCCATCAAGCGTTATAGGTTTTATTTTAGCTCAGATTATTGGGGCTCTTATTGCTACAGTTACTGTTAGATTGTTTTTTAAAAATTAATTCAACATATCATGTAAATAACCTTCACGAATTCCATATCTTACAAAAATAATATTTTTAATATTATAAAATGAAGCAAGGCTAAATAAAATATATGTAGATAATTTTAATTTATCTAATCGATTGGGTTGAACAACATTCAATTTTTTAATTTGTTTTTTATCCATAGAGTATAATTTGTGATAGAATATTTCTAACTCTGAAAATGGTATCAGGTAGCCATGTAGTTTATTTTTCTTGATGCCATTTAGATGTAAATGTAGTTTTGCAAGATTGCGCCACATGCCTCCAATAACATAAATATTTCCTACGTTTTTAGAAAATTTAAGAGATTGGTTTTTAAATTTCGAAAATAAAAAATTATCAAATTTAATTTTAGTATTTTTGTACATATCAGATTCACTTCTTAAGATGCCAATTTTTAAACTTTTAGTCTCAAGTATGTTCTTATTTTTTATTGAACTAAGTTCTAAACTTCCACCTCCCAAGTCTGCAACTAAACCGATTGGATTTTTTATTGAACTAATTACACCTAGGGATCCACATTTAGCCTCATTTTTTGGTGAGAGTACTTCTACTCTTACTGACTTTCTTTTCTTGAAAGGTTCAATAATTTCTTTTCCATTTATTGTTTCACGAATTGCGGCCGTTGCAATTATATGAATATCTAAGGACTCATAATCTTTTGCAATCTTAATATATTCTTCTAAGCATTTTATAGCTTCTTTTATTTTTATCGATGGGAGTTTACCTGTGTTAATACTTTCACCTAATTTTAAAAATTCTCTTTTTTGATAAAGTATTGGAAAAGGATAAATAGCTTGCGCATATATAACCAGTCTAAATGTATTAGAACCTAGATCAATCACTGTTATGGGATTTTTGTTTTTCATTTTAGCCTTGGAAATGTATATATCTAAAGTATTAAACTCGAATGCTACAAGTTTATTTATTACGTCATGCCAAATCTAGTTGGGATAATTTAGAGCTTGATGACATTGATAGACCTCTCAATAAAAGAGGTATGAGAAATGCAAAACAATTTTCTAAAATATTAGATAAAAGAAAATTTCAAATTGGTCAGATAATATGTTCTCCTTCTAAAAGAACAACTAGCACATATAATATAATTTCTAACTCGTTTGATCGCTCAGTAAAATTTACAATTGATAACGATATTTATGAATGTCCATCAAATATACTTGTAAGAAAAATTAAAAAATTAAAAAAAAATACTCTTATCATTGGGCACAACCCTAGTTTGATAGAGTCAATTAATATTTTATGTAATTCAAATATTGAACATTTTCCGACCTGTGCTTTTGCTATAATATCCTTTAAAAATAGCTGGACTATTGATAAAATTTTAAAACCAAAAAATAAAAATTATTAAAGAAATATGAATTTTTTATGAACATGTTTTTTTTATACCTAAAAAATATAAAAAAAAATTATGTTAAAAAAAAATACCGCTTATAACTATGCAAACAGGGAATTGTCTTGGCTAAAATTCAATGAAAGAGTCTTAAGTCAGACATCTGATAGTAAAATTCCACTTTTAGAAAGGGTTAGATTTTTATCAATAGCATTCTCTAATTTAGATGAATTTTTTATGGTTAGAGTAGCAGGATTGAATGTTCAAAAATTTTCACGAAATAAAAGTTTTGATGGATTAACACCACAACAACAACTCAAGCTGATAGATAAAGAAACATCGAAGATGATTTCAAATATAAAATCAATATGGATAGATTTACTAAGAGAGCTTTCAGAAAACAAAATCCATATAGATGTAGAAAAAACACTGAAAACAAAAGATAAAACATTTATTAAAAATTATTTAGAAGAAAATAATTGGGGGGTTTTAACGCCAATTATTATTGATCCATCTCACCCATTTCCTTTTATACCAAATAAAGAAACAACCTTAGTATGTCGTTTAATGAATAATAAAAAAACTTTTTATGGAATACTAAGAGTGCCAGAGGGATTAGAAAAATTTATTAAATTACCTGGTAAAAAAACACGTTTTGTATCTATGGAGACAGCCCTACTTATTTCTTTAAAAGAAATTTTCCAGTGTGATAGGGTTTTGGATAAAGGTATTTTTAGACCAATTAGGAATAGTGAATTAGAATTAGGGGGTGAAGGAGAAGATTTATTTTTAGTATTTCAAAAAGCTATTTTTGAGAGAAGAAGACAAGAGGTAATAAGAATTGATTTTGATGAAAGTATATCTAGTCACTTAATTAAATTCATAAATAAAAAACTTAACTATAAGGATGTAAATACATATAAACTGCCAATACCCGTTAATCTTTCGAGTATAGAGTCAATTTTTTTGAAAGATTTTAAAAAATTATTTTTTCCAAAATTTAAGGTACGATTTCCTGAAAGAATTAAAGATTTTAAAAATGATTATTTTAAAGCTATAGCAAATAAAGATATTGTTATTCATCACCCTTTTGAATCTTTTGAAGTAGTGACGCAGTTTATTGATCAAGCTGCAGATGATCCAAAAGTCTTATCAATAAAACATACTTTATATCGAACTACTGATGACTCACCAATAGAAGCAAGTTTAGTTAGAGCAGCACAAAAAGGAAAATTAGTAACTGTCATTATAGAGTTGCAAGCACGTTTTGATGAAGAGCGTAACTTAAAATGGGCAAAAGAATTAGAATTAGCTGGAGCGCAAGTTGTTTTTGGCAATATTGATATGAAAACTCATGCAAAAATTACACTTGTAACAAGAAAGCAAATGAATTCTGTTGTAAATTACGCACATTATGGAACAGGTAATTATCACCCGAGAAATGCAAGAGTTTATATGGATTTATCTTACTTCACCTGTGACAAAACATTAACAAATGATGCTGCAAAAATGTTTAATTATTTAACTAGTTATTCTGAACCAACAACAATAAAAAAAATAGTATATTCTCCAATAACTGCAAGAAACAAATTAAATGAACTAATTAGAAATGAAATTACAAATGCTGGAAAAAATAAACCATCTGGAATAGTATGTAAGTGTAATGCTCTTGTTGATAAACAAATTATTGATGAATTTTATAAAGCATCTCAAAAAAATGTAAAAATTGAATTGTTGATAAGAGGAATTTGCTCTCTAATACCTGGTAAAGAAAATCTATCAGAAAATATAGTTGTTAAAAGCATAATTGGTCGTTTTTTAGAACATACGAGAATATATTGTTTTTATAATGGTCATAAATTCCCTCATAGAAAAAATATCTTGTTTATTTCTTCTGCCGATTTAATGCAAAGAAATCTAGATAGGCGGGTTGAAACATTTATTCCTATTGAAAATGAAACTGTACATGAACAAATATTAAATCAGATCTTAATTGCCAGTATGACAGATAATACAAATTCTTGGCAAATGTTAAGTAATGGCAATTATCAGAAAAAAGAAATATCAAGCAAAGAGAAAAAATTTTCCTCTCACAATTTTTTTATCAAAAATCCAAGCTTGTCTGGGAGGGGTTCAGCAAAACTCAAATCTAGAGCTAAGTCTAATTTAAAAATTTGAAAATAGAGTTTAATCCCACTCACAACAATTGGACATAGCAGGAAGAAATAATATTGTGAGTGGTAAAGAGTATTTAAATTTTATTTTTTACAGACGTGTTAATAGAATATTAAGTTTTTATAAATTAAACTTATTTTTAAATTTATTAGTTTTCAAATAAATTTTTTAGTTCTTTCAATTTAATAAAAATTAAGTCTCTTACTTTTTAGTAACTATAATTTTAAAATTAATTTTTTGCATTTACAATATTTGATAGAAATTGATTTGCACATTTATCCCAAGTAAATTGCATTGCAAATTTTCTACAATCATTTCTATCAATCTTTAAAGCTTTTTTAAGTGATTTTTCAATATTGTTATCAAGGGTGTCAATTACTGTGTTTTTTAAAATATCTATAGGACCTGTTACTGGATATGCTGCCACTGGTGTGCCAGATGCTAATGACTCTAAAATTACATTTCCAAATGTATCTGTTTTAGATGGGAATACCAAGGTTTCAGCATTTGCATAATATTTTGCTAAGTCTTGACCTTTTTTCATACCTACAAAAGAAACGTAAGGATATTTCTGTTGTAATCGTTGTTTTTCTGGACCATCTCCAACAACAATTTTATCCATTTTGGTTTTAATTTCTAGGAATGCTTCAATATTTTTTTCTAGAGCAACTCTACCGATGTAAACAATGTACTTTTTCATTCCTTTTCTTCTTTTTAAAGGATGAAATAATTCAGTATTAACACCTCTTGACCAAATTTTAAGATTTTGAAATTGATATTTCGTTAATTCGTCACGCATAGATACTGTTGGGACCAATACATTGCATGCATTTTTATGAAAATTTTTTAAAAATGAATACCCAATTATTTTTGGTATCATTATTCTTTGCTCTAAATATTCTGGAAATCTCGTATGAAAAGAGGTTGTATATCTCAACTTATTATTCTCACAAAATTTTTTCCCCGCTATTCCAACTGGTCCTTCAGTAGCGATATGTATAAAATCTGGATCAAAATTATTAAAAAATTTTTCTGTTATTTTTTTTGTATTAATTGCTAGTTTTATTTCTTTATACCAGGGATAGCTAAAATTAGTAAACATCATTGGGTGAAGTATGTCTATTTCATTCTTTTCTTTTAAAAATGGATTAATATGTTGATATGTATTTACCACACCATTAACTTGGGGAAGCCAAGCATCGGTAATGATTGCTAATTTTTTCACACTGCTACACTTTCTGGTATTTTGTTATATTTGTTGTGAAAAATTTTTTCTCTTTCAATCGACCAGTCAATAAGAGATAATTGTCCCTCTTTATTTTCCACTAGCGCAGAACAACTCTCAACCCAATCACCATCATTGCAATATAACACTCCATTTAATTTTTTTATAACGGGCTTATGAATATGGCCGCAAACAACAACATCGGCATTTACTCTTTTAGCACTATCAGATACGGCAAACTCAAAGTTAGAAATAAAATTCGTGGCTCTTTTTGTTTGATGTTTGAGAAATTGAGATAATGACCAATAAGATAAACCTAGTTTTCTTCTGACAAAATTTAGATAGTTATTCAACTTTAATATAAATTCGTATAGGGATGACCCAATACTTGCCAGCCATTTAGCGTTTAATATAACTGCATCAAATTCATCACCATGTAAAACAAGGGCTTTTCTCCCATCAGCTAATTTGTGTGTAAACTTATTTTTTATTGATATATTCCCTAGTGAAAAACTTGTGTAATTTTTTACAAGTTCGTCATGATTACCTGGGATAAATATTACTTTTGTGCCTTTTCTTGCTTTACGCAAAATCTTCTGGATAATGTCATTATGAGTTTGATGCCAATAAATTTTTTTTTTCATTCTCCATGCATCAATAATATCGCCAACTAAAAATAAATATTTTGAATCTGTTGATCTCAAAAATTCAAGAAGCATTTCACTCTTGCTATTTTCTGTTCCAAGATGAAGATCAGATATCCATATAGTTCTATAATATGAAACTGATTGCTGATCTTTCATTTTATTAATAAATAATAGAAAGAATTTGTTAAAATTTTATTTCAATTACATTAACTAACTTTTTTTTTTACAGAAGTATTAATTAAATATTGAGTTTTTATTACTTGGATCTAATCTATAAGTGCTATTCCTTAAAAATTTTGTAATCTCAATAAGATTGCCAATTTCTTTTATGGTTTCAAAGGGTATTCTTTGTCCAATATGAACATCAATTTTTTTTCCCATTCTTCTTTTAAGTTCATATATCATTAAAGAATATCGAAAGACTTGCCCAATTTTATCAGCAACATGAAAAAGTTCGCTATTTTGTCCTTCAAAAAAAATTGGGAGGACAGGTGATTGAGTTTTCATTATTATTTTTGAAGTAAATTGTTTCCATTCACGATCTATTGCTTTGATTCCTTTTTTTAATTTTGGTTTCGTTGAAACTGATCCTGATGGAAAAATGATTAGTGCCCCATTATTTCTTAAGTGTTCTTCGCATTCTTTACGTGCAGCGATATTATTTATTAAAGCATTTCTATTTTTTGAAAAATCAAGAGGAATAATTTTATTCTTAATAAGATCTGCTCCTTGTAAAACTTTATGCGTAATAATTTTGTAATCTTGTCTAATTTTACTAATTAAAGAGCATATTGTAAGACCATCAGCTATTCCAAATGCATGGTTAGCGATTACGACAAGTTTGCCATTTTTAGGAATATTACTTTTAGAATGATAATGTGTCTGAATACGGAGACCTAATCTTTCAATTGCATCATGCCAAAAATTCTCTGGAGGTAAATTTTCTCTTAAATAATCCTCATACAACTTACGTAACTTAATTTTACCCGTTCCCAATTCGGTTAATTGAATAATAATCTTTCCAACAGGATTAACTTCGGAGTTAGAAAAGGTAAGCGCTGGTTTATTAATTTTCATAAAATTTACTTTAAATTCTTAATTTTATAATGTTAAACAATTGTTAAAGTACTCGAAAAAGGAGAAATAAAAAATTAATCCCACTCACAATTATTGGTAATTAGCAGGAGGAAATACTACTGTGAGTGGTAAGAAACATTTAAATTTTATTGTTTACAAATAGATTAATGGAATATTAAATTTTTATAAATTTAATTAATTTTTAACTTCATTAATTCTCAAATAAATTTTTTAGTTCTTTCAATTTATCAAAAATTGAATCTCTTACTTCTCTAAATTTATCTAATTGGTTTGAACTAAAATGATCTGATGCCGGATCATCAAATGGTATTGAAAATATCTGAGCTTTGGAATTTAAAACTGGACATACCTCTTCTTTACAAAGCGTAAAAACGGTATTTAATTCATCTCTAAATTTGTTGTCTAAACTTTCAAAATCTTTTGAATAATGTTTTGATATATCAATATCGATTTCACCCATAACCTCGATAGCATTAGGATTAACTTCTTTGGGCACTGATCCTGCACTTTGAATAATACAATTAGGATATAATTTTTTTGCAATTCCTTCAGCCATTTGACTTCTTGCTGAATTAGCAACACACATAAAAAGAATATTTTTATTTTTCATGAAAGCAAATAAATATAACCAAAAATAAATAGTGGAAGCTGTAAACCAAAGTTTGTAAGAAGAGCTCGATCTTTTGTCATATAACCAACAATTGACCAACCAATAGCCCCTGTACCGTGAATAATTATGTTAATTGGATACGCATTTAAATTGGTTAATAATATTCCTGATAATATTAACGCGGTGCTAAACCACTTAATTCTATTAATTGATAAATCTGTCATATCTTCTCCTAAATTCTATAGATTGCGAATATTACACTTTACTTAAAGATAAAGATATTAATCAAATTGTAACAAAAATTTAACATTTCTTTCTTTTTTTTTGAAAAGTTCTATAAGCACTCCATGTTTGGATTAAAAAGTGCATCATTATTTGGTGATACCAAAAAGCTTGAAAGAGAAATTGATGAGTTTGTTGATATTGTCTCTGAAGTGGGCTTAGTATTTAAATCGATAGTTCCAACTTATCTCAATCATTCTGCCAATGGTAAATTTGAGGAAATGGTTGAAAAAGTAAAAGAAATGGAAAGTAAGGCTGACAAAATTACGAAAGATGTTGAGCATACTCTTTATGAAGAAACACTAATCCCAGATGCAAGAAGTGATGTGTTACGACTTCTAGAACACATCGACGAATTAATTGGAATGTACCAAGGGAATTGTTATCACTTCTCTATTCAAAAACCTAATTTTCCAAAAGAGTTTCACCAAGATTTAATTGAGTTAACAGAGACAGTTGTAAACTGTGTTGAGTCACTTTGTTTGACTGTCCGATCATTTTTTAGAGATATTAAATCTGTTAGAGATAATGCACATAAAGTTACATTTTATGAAAAAGAATCTGATATAAAATTTAGTTCTCTTGCAAGAAGAATTTTTGATTCTGAATTACCTCTAGATCAAAAAATGCATCTTCGTTATTTTGTAGAGAAGATTGATCGTATTTGTGATCAAGCAGAAGACATAGCTGACGAGGTTCAAATTTACGCTATTAAACGTTCCGTTTAATTTCCAATGGAAATTATAATTCTAATTTTTTTATTTGGTGGTCTTTTTTTAGGTTGGTCACTTGGCGCCAATGATGCAGCAAATGTTTTTGGAACTGCAGTTGGAACACGTATGGTTAGTTTCACAAGTGCAGCAATAATTTGTAGTGTCTTTGTTATTCTAGGTGCAATTATTAGCGGAGCAGGTACAACAGAAACTTTAGGAAAGTTAGGTGCTATTAATGCATTGCCTGGTGCTTTTGCAGCATGTGTTGCTGCAGGAATATCTGTTTATTTAATGACTAAAGTTGGCTTGCCTGTTTCAACAACGCAAGCGATTGTTGGAGCAATTGTTGGTTGGAATTTATACACGGGATCTTCAACTAATCTTCAAGTTTTAATTACTATTTTAGGAACATGGATACTCTGTCCTATCATTGCAGGAGTTATTGCAATGGGTTTATTTACTTTTACAAAAAGAGTTATACTCAATAGAAAGTTACATATTCTCAGACTTGATGCCTATACAAGAACAGCTTTACTTTTAGCGGGTGCTTTTGGTGCTTATAGTTTAGGTGCAAACAATATTGCCAATGTAATGGGTGTCTTCGTACCTATATCACCGTTTACTGATGTTACTATTGGAAATTTATTTGTCTTTTCCTCAAAAGAACAATTATTTCTTCTAGGTGGTTTAGCAATAGCTGTTGGTGTTTTTACTTACTCGAAAAGAGTTATGTTTACCGTTGGTAATGATCTCTTAAAAATGACACCAGTGGCAGCATTTATTGTTGTCATATCGCATTCTATTGTTTTATTTTTATTTGCATCCCAGGGTATAAGTGCTTTTTTACAATCTATAAATCTTCCCTCTATACCTTTGGTGCCAGTATCAAGTTCCCAAGCTGTTGTTGGCGGCGTAATTGGAATTGGTCTTTTAAAAGGAGGAAAAGAAGTTCAATGGTCAATTGCAGGAAGAATTTCTTTGGGTTGGATGACACTACCTATAATTGCAGCTTTAATTTCTTTAATTGTTTTATTTATTCTAGAAAATATTTTTAATTTAACGGTCTCTTTTTAATTAACTGCTCGATAAGAAAAAATAAAATCTTCCTGGATTTTTGACTCAATAGCTCCTTTTCTTCTTGATCGTACTAGATCAATAGCTTCTTGTTTTTCATAATTAAATTCAACAAGTAAAATCGCAGCTATAGTGCCAGCTCTTCCTTTTCCTCCACGGCAATGTAAAACTATATTTTTACCATCTATCAATTCGTTCTTTAATAAAACTTTTGTTGTTTCCCATTTATATTTAAAATCTTTATCTGGTACTCCCATGTCATAAATGGGTAAATGGTACCAATGTAATTTATGTTCATAAATATTTTTGACAAACAAAGTTTTATTACACAATTTTTCAAATTCGCTATCTTCAACAAAAGAAGTAATAGAACTACAATTATTATTTTTAAATATTTCTAATTCGTTTGCTAAAATTGTTTCTTCAAAAAAACCATTAGAGTTAAGGCCTGGGAAAGAAGTTAATATAATTTTGCCTGCAAATGACTTAGAGTCAATAAAATCATAATTGCTAAATTGCATTTACGCTTGTTTAGCTAAAAAAGACTGTCTTGCTTCTTCTAAATAGGGACGAAAATGTTCAACATCGGGAGTTTTTTTATCTAGAATTTTTGCTAAATCATCAAATCTTCTAAGCTCTACTGCTTCATCCATAAAAGGTTTGCTGATAAACGCATCTGCTTCTTCTTTTGTGAAAGGACCGCCTTGAACTTTTAACGAAAGTTTCGATGCTTCTGATAGACTATCATAATAACCTTCTTCAACACTTGATAAATATCTTTTTGAATCAACATGTGCTCTAATTGGCAAAATAACATCTTCACCAAAATATTTTTTTAAAAAATCAGCACCTAAATTTTCATGATGACCATCTTTCCCTTCATGAATTGGATCGCCGTCCTCATATATAAGGTGGCCAACATCATGCAGTAATGCTGCAGCAATTGTTGGTCCTGGTAATTTATGTTTTTCAGCAAGTTCAGCGCATTGGAGTGCATGCTCAAGCTGGGTCACATCCTCGTTACCATATTGAATATCAGCACCTTTTGTTTTCAAAAGATCTAAGAGATAATCTACGATATTTTCTTCCATTCTCATTTATAATTAACTTATTAGAAAATAAATTCAATTCCAACTTTAATAAGATTGATCAAATTTATAATAATATTTATTAAGTAAATATTTAATGGATAAAAAATTATTAACCCCTGGTCCTCTCACGACATCGATGTCAACAAAAGAGGCTATGCTTCATGATTGGGGTTCAAGAGATACAAAATTTATTGATCTCAATGCATCAATTAGAGATTCCCTTGTTAAATTAATAGACGGTGAAGATAAATATCAATGTGTTCCAATGCAGGGAAGTGGAACTTTTGCTGTAGAGTCGATGGTGAGCTCTCTTACTCAAAAAGATTCTAAAATTCTGATTCTGATCAATGGTGCTTACGGACAAAGAATGAAAAAAATGTGCACATATTTAGGGAGAGATTTTATTGAATATGAAGTTGCTGAACATGAAGTACATGACATCAATAAAATTGAAGAGTTAATTGATAGCAACAACTTAACACACGTCTTTGCTGTATATTGTGAAACAACATCGGGTATTTTAAATCCTATTGAAGACATTGCAAAATTAGTTGAAGGGAAAAATTTATCGTTATTCATCGATGCAATGAGTGCCTTTGGTGCATTACCCTTAAGTTCTAAAACAATTACTTTTGATGCTGTAGCCGCTTCATCAAACAAATGCTTAGAAGGTGTGCCAGGTGTTGGTTTCATTCTTGTTAAAAATGAAGTTATTCAAAATGCAAAAGGAAATAGTCACTCACTAAGTCTAGACTTATATGATCAATGGCAAGCAATGGAAAAAAATAAACAATGGCGATTTACACCTCCTACACACGTATTGGCTGCATTCAATCAAGCGATTGAGGAACATAAACAACAAGGCGGTGTAGAGGGACGAGGCAAAAGATATAAAAAAAATTGTGAAATTATTTGTAGTGGAATGAAAGAGTTAGGATTTGAGCAATTACTTCCTGATAATTTGCAAGCACCAATTATTATTACATTTAAACAACCTAATGATCCTAAATTTAACTTTGAGAAATTTTATAATGCTCTTAGTGAAAAAGATTTTTTAATTTATCCAGGAAAACTAACAGTGGCAGAAACTTTTAGAATTGGGTGTATTGGTAATTTAGATGAACAAGACATGATGGATACAATAAAAGCTGTAAAAGAAGTCGTTACTGAATTGGGATTAACATTAAGCTAACAAAATAATGACAAAAGAAATTGAAATACCATTAGTTAAAGCAACAAATGAAAATCTTAAAGGATACGGATATTTAATCGATAGTTTTGAAAATAGTGATATTGAAATTGTTACTTGGCCAAAACAAGGATGGCGCGAAATAGAAGAGGGAACTGGGAATGAAGGTGGAACTACCGAAGGTTCTTTTGATACATGGTGGCAAGGTGACGTGCTTTATGGACAAAATAATGCTGTCCAACATAAGAGTGATTATGAAGTAGATGGAAAATATATACTGGGTTATGCCAATAATCCTGATCAAGAATTACAAAAAGATAAATATTCAGATCCAACAAAAATATTTCTATGGCATGCAAATTATCATCCTGATGGAGGTCAGCTTTTCTTTCCTACAGAAAATAAACCATTTATTTGTCCTTTAGCCTTACCAACAGACGACATTGAACCAGAACATTTCAAAGCATTTTATTGTGACGGATCAAAAGGTTTATATATTCATCCAAATATTTGGCATGAAGGGGTGTTTCCAGTTTCAGAAAAACAATCATTTCAAGGAAAACAAGGTAAAGTACATGCAAGAGTTAGCATCGACTTAAAAGAGGAATTTAATAAGTATATTTATTTTAAAACCGCGATCTAATCATAAATTTATATTTAATAATGAAAATTATTCATCTTTCAGACCCTCATATTTATATAGATAAGATTCATGGCATAGATCCTGTCAGTAAATTTAAAAAAGCATTAAGTCATATAAAAAATAATCATGGTGATGCAGATTTATTTGCCATCACTGGTGATATTACAGACTTAGGTGATAAAGATTCTTATCAGTTATTTATAAAAATCATTGATGAAGCAGGTCTGCCAAAGAATTTAAATCCTCAATTAATTATAGGTAATCATGATAACAGAGATGAGTTTAAAATAAACTTTCCTAATATTGAAACCGATCCAAATGGATTTATTCAATACTTTAAGGATATAGATAATAAACGTTTAATTTTTATAGATACTAATCTAATTAATACTCACCAAGGACATTACTGTGAAGATAGGCAAGAATGGTTAAATAATATTTTAAGTAAGACTAATACAGATACGTATATCTTTATGCATCATAATCCACTGGCATTAGTAAAAGAGGAAAGTGATGGAATAGGATTACAACAAAAAAAAGAGTTTCGAAAAATTTTAACGAAAAATAATAAGATAATAAAACATATTTTTTTTGGTCATCAACACATTACAAGTTCTGGCTCTTATTGTGGTATTACTTTTTCTTCCCCAAGAAGTACTTGGTCTCCTCTAATACCTAACTTTTCAAATGAATATCGTTTAGGAACGGCTAATACAGATACAAATTATAATGTTGCAATAATTCGATCTGACGCCTTAATTATTCATACAGAGGATTTTTTAAAAACAGAAGTTAATTGGTTTAAATAAAAAATTATTTTTTTTCGATTACAAATATTTCATTGTTAAAATAAAGACCTTTATTTTTAGCAACAATGTTTTGAACAATTTTTTCATAGTTTTTAGTTTTTTCTACTTTCATTACTTTGTCGTCATCCATTTGATTGACATATATGGAGGCATTCCAAGCAGAAAAAACTAATGATGTCGCTATACCTCCGCTGATTTCTGTTGGTAGAGCTCTCAATTTACATTTAATAATTCTTTTTTCTCCAAAAGATAAGTTGCTTAATAAATCTTTATCTAAATTTTTCTTAAGATAAGAAATGATACTATTTCCAAGAGAAGGAAATGGGTCCTCTTTTGGCCAAATTTTACGTATTATTTCATTAGCAGGATCTTTTCCTGAAGCATGAATAGTTAATAATTTCCCTTTTGATTTTAACGCTCGAATCATTGGTTCGATGACATATTTTGATTTCTTTTCTGCTGAAATTCTTGAACGATAAGGCTGTGAAGCTATAATAAGATCAAATTTATTATCTGATTTTTTTTTGGTAGGTATTAATTCATTAACATTAAATTCTTGATCTTCGCGGTAGATAACCATGACTGAAGGCTCTTTATAAGTATGGTTACCTGACTTTTTATTAATTTCTATATTCCATTTTTTTTCTAAAAATTCATTTTGTTTTCTTAATTGTTGGGCAAATTCAAGAGAAGTGTCACCTTTTAATTTAATAATATTCCAATTGATTTTTTTCTGTTTAACTTCATTTTTTGATTTTAAGTTTGCGGCTTCCGCATAGTGTAGATTTGAAATAACAAAAACAGTATTCTTGTGCTCAACAAACCTATCGGGTAATTTTTCTAGACCTAATCTTACATCTTCAATACTTATTTCTTTTGTGCAAACTAATAAAGGTACGTTAGGCCTGGCCTCGTGGCACTGACGCATAACATTCATAAGTAAGGAACCATCACCCATACCAGCATCAAATATTTTTATGCCAGGTTTTTGAGGTTTAATTTTATTTACGTGAGGGCGTATCGCATCAGCAATTTGATTTTTTTCATTTGTTGTTGTGACAAATAATAAGTATTTTTGTCTGTTATCATAAAACCTGAAATTTTTTTTCATTACTAATAAAGTCCCATTGATTTAGCAGAAGAGATGAAAGCTTCTTTATTGCCAATAAAGTTTTTACCTCGTTCCCCTAAAAACGCATCATCTACTATATTATTCCATTCTTGAACAGGAACTTTTATTTCATTTAAGTTCAGAGGAACTTCCAAAGAACGCATAAATTCACTCAGATGATCTGCAGCATTCTCAAGATTATTATTAAAAATTAATTTTAGTCTCTCCTCAGCGACACTATCAATTCCAACCATACTTTTAGTAATCATAGGTAAAGTAAATGAACAAGCAATACCATGCTGAATACCGTAATTGAGTGTCACAGGGTATGATAGATTGTGCGCAATAGCAGTTTTCGTATTGGAAAACGCTAAACCAGCATGAACACACGCCAATGCAATGTTTGAGCGTAATTCAACATTTCTTAAATCTTTAGTGAGAAGTGGTAAATTTTCTAATACTAATTTTGATGCTTGTATTGCATGAGAAGCAGAAATTGGGTTTGCATTAATATTCCAAATACTTTCCATTGAATGAGAGAGAGCATCTAAACCTGTTGAAATAGTCAAGCCTAAAGGCTTATCAACCATAATTGATGGATCGATAATTGCTTTTTCTGCATAAAGAGATTTATGCGCCAAAGATAATTTATTGTTTTTTTCTTTATCCCAAATTGTGGCCCAACACGTAAGCTCACTTGATGTTCCTGAAGTTGTAGGTATTGCAATAATCTTGAGTGGATTTTCGACTCTTGGACTTTTCTTATTGCGAACGAAATCTGTTAGATTTTCTTGTTTATCTTTAAAAGCAGCAATTGCTTTAGCTGTGTCTGTAACAGAGCCACCACCTATAGCTAAAATATAATCTACCGATTCATTGATTGAAGAAAATTTTTTTTGTAACTCTAAAATATCCTTATAATCTGGATTAGGCTGAACATCTGTCATAATGGATAGTGGTGGATTTGAAGAAGATTTTAATTCATCGCTATATTTTTTAAAAATTTCTTCTGGATGAGTGATTATGATGTAGTTCTTATTTTTAAGAGCATCATGTACTTCTTTAAATCTATTTTCTCCAAAGATAATTTCAACAGGATTAAAATAATTCCACATTACATTAAATTGATTTTGCCGCTTTAGTTAAAATTGTCATTTTCTCAATTGCTTGTTCTCGAGTAAAGAAACCTAAACCACAATCTGGTGCAGCTATTAAGCGGTGTTCATCAATATGTTCAAGTGAATCTTTGATACGAACTCTTACTTCTTCAACAGATTCCATTCTGCTTTTTGCAATATCAATAAATCCAAAAATTACTTTTGTTTTAGTAAATTTTTCTAAAAGATTTAAATCATTATGCCTATGTGAATCTTCTAAAGATACTTCATCAATAGTTGAATCATCTACAAGTGATGCAATTCTATCATAAGCATCTAAATCAGCCTTTTTATAACCTTCTGAATCTAATGAATTAGGATAACCACAACAAATATGGCAAACACGTTGCACTTCTTTAGGTATACCATGCATCATTCTTTCTAAATTTTCCATACCATATGAATGAGCTTCATCGGGCTTTCTAGCAAATACTGGTTCATCAATTTGAATATACTGACAACCTGCATCTACAAGTGCTTTAACTTCTTTATTAAGGGCTAATGCTAAATCAAAACCAAGTTTTTTCATGTCATCATAGTAGTTGTTAGCAATTGAATCTGTTATTGTCATTGGTCCAGGTAGGGTAATTTTAACTGGATTTTTTGTAAATTGTTGTGCACTCTTCCAGTCTAGATGCATACGTATTTCTTTACTTGAAATCGGTGCAACAATAGTTGGAAGATCAGCTTCGAACGCGCCTTGTCTTACTGACTTATGTGTAACTTCTTTAAAGCTTACTCCATTTAAAAATCGACATTGATATAATACGTAACTCTCACGTCTGACTTCTCCATCTGTTGGAACATCAATACCCGCATTTACCTGATCAGTTATAACTTCTTTAATTGCTGCTAAAAATAATTTTTCAGCATCTGCACCTGCAGACTCTAATGCTTTTTCATATGCGCCAGGTGACCAATTTGATAATAATCCTTTTGACGCTTTTCTCTCTTCTTCTGATTTTGTCCCTAAAAACCAATCTTGAATAGGTGTTTGTTTCGGTTTTGGATAAGCACCTATTGTAGTTGTTTTAAGAGGCATCTATTTTTACTCCCATTTAAATTTAAAATAAAACAGCGGCTTTTATAAAGCCGCTGTAATAAAAAGTTAATAAATAATCTCAAATTACATAAGATCGTTTATTTCTTCCATCATTTCTTCTTGGAGATCACCCATATCATCAGCGTCGCCTGTAGCAATTTCTTCTGTGTAATCATAGATTACCTGTGTAACAGCTAATCCATTTTCTCCTGGATATGCAAACCAATCTGCAAGAAGTGGAAGTTGTTCAACTGCAGTAAGTTTATTAGGATTTTTACTATAGAAATCACCTAATAATTCATTCGCTGCTTTGTTTGGTGGAACATATCCAGTTGTTTCAGCAACTAATGCAGCACCGATACCTGATGTAATGAACTTTAAGAAAGTCCATGCAGCATCAACTCTTGCTGGATCATCAGATGTAGACACTAACATTGCAGCGTTTCCACCTGCTGGTAATCTTGCTGGTGTTCCATTGTTTACTCCAGCCATTCCAGGGAACGGTGCAGTTTTTAGAACGAAGTCTGCCTTTGCAGCATTAACTGAACCCAAGCTTGAAGTAGACCAGAACATCATACCAATAGTACCTGCGTTAAACGCAGCTTGACCATCAGCAATTGAGTAGTTTGGCATATTACATCCACTCATGATTGCTTTCATTTGCTCTAACGTTGCAAGTCCTGCATCACCACCCATATTTACAGCTCCATCTTTAACCATTGGAACATTCTGAGTATGCATTAATGCTTGGTGGAACCAGTTACCTGTGATGTTCCAACCAAAGTATAGAGTTCCTTTACCTGCTGCTTCCAATTTATTACATGCTGCAATAACTTCGTCCCAGTTAGTTGGAATACTATCTACACCTGCTTCAGCTAATAAATCCATGTTATAATATCCAACTGGCGTTGATACAGAAAATGGTAATCCATAAACTTCACCACCGAATGTTGAAAGACTTAACATAGCAGAATGGTAACCATCTTTTTCAAAAGCTGCCTCTTTTGCAATAAATGGCTCTAAAGACTTTGCAATACCTTTATCAACTAGAGGTGCTTGTCTGTTAAGACCTTGCATCGTTACATCTGGTAAATTACCTGAAGTAGACTCTCTGAAGATTGTTGCAGTTGCATCCTCATAGTTTTCATAAGTTGCTCTAAATTTAACTTGAATATCTGGATGTGCTTTTTCAAACTCTGGCATAATAGCTTGAAACGTAACATCGAATAATCCTGAATAAGGATAAGCTACTTCTATTTCAATAGACTTAGCTGAATTAACAGAACCATAAAAACCGAAAGCTAATACGGCTGCCAATCCTGTAATTAATTTTTTCATTTAATCCTCCCGATTGAATATAATAATTTAATCTAACATGTAGCCGCAAAGGGTTACAATTTTATTACGAAAATATTACTAAAAAATAAGCTTATTTTTCCACAGCAATAAAGAAAAATTAGAGAAAAAATGATTTTTACCAGGGTAGTGAGAAGGTTTTTACATTTGTAAAGCTTTTCATTGCTTCAATTACACCTTCTTTATAACCAAGACCTGAATCTTTAATTCCTCCAAAAGGAGACATTTCAATTCTATAGCCTGGAACTTCCCAAATATTTACAGTTCCAACATTTAAGCCTTGAATATATTTTTTTGCTCGCATGAAGTTATTTGTACATACACCAGATGATAATCCGAATGCAGTTGAATTAGATATTTTCATTACAGCTTCATCGTCATTAGGCACACGAATGATTGGTATAACTGGACCAAATGTTTCTTCTAAAACTAATTCACTTTTAGGATCAACATGATCTACAACTATTGGAGGTAACAAAGCACCCTTTCTTCCAGGGTGATATAAAATTTTTGCACCGTCTTCTTCAGCCATAGAAACTCTTTTATCAAAAAGTTCTGCAGCTTGAGCATTAACAACAGTGCCTAAGTCTGTTTCCATATTCATTGGATCACCAAATTTAATTTTCTTAGCACGCTCGAGAGCCATTTCAACAAATTGATCTGCAATGGATTCTTGAACCAGTATTCTTTTAACAGCTGTACAACGTTGACCAGAGTTTTTCGTTGCTCCAGTAACAGCTAGCTCAACAGCTTTTTTAAGATCATCACCATCTAAGTCATTTAAAACAATTAAAGGATCATTACCACCAAGCTCAAGAACTGTTCTTTTGTATCCAGCTTGTTCAGCAATTAATTTTCCTACACCTACACTGCCTGTAAAAGTAATTAGATCAATATTTGGATTCTTGATCATTTCTGATCCGATATCTTGAGGCCATCCAGTTACAACTGAAAACATTTCTGGTGGTAAACCTGCTTCATATAAAACATCAGCGAGTACCATTGCTGTTAAGGGTGTTAATTCTGTTTGTTTACATACAGTACAATTATTAGTTGCAATTGAAGGTGCAATTTTATGCGCTACCATATTCAAAGGATGATTAAATGGAGTGATTGCTGAAATTGCCGTTAAAGGTTCTCTTATGGTAAATATTTTTCTCGCTTTTCCATGCGGAGTTAAATCACAAGAAAATATTTCTCCATCATCAAGAATACAAAGTTGAGCCGTTAATGAAAAGACATCAAAAGCTCTTCCTACTTCGTATAAAGAATCTTGTTTTGAGATACCAAGTTCTAAAGTAATAATATCAGAAATTTCTTCTTTTCTTTTAACAAGTACTTCTGCAGCAGTTTGAAGAATTTTTTGTCTCTCATATCTTGTAAGTTTAGGCTGATAATTTGCAGCTATATCTAAAGCCTTTCTTGCATGCTCTGCGGTACCGGCTGGAACCGTTCCGATTACTTCACCTGTAAAAGGGTACTCAACATTTATTGTTTTATCTGAAGTAACTTTTTCTCCAGCAATACGCATTGCTTCATTAATCATTTTTTTGTGCATCATAGGGCTCCATTTATTGCATAATAAAATGCATCATAGTTATATAATTGTTTGCTAGTATCTAAGTTTTGTAATTTTAAATTTGATATGAATGGCACTTCTCTTTCATGGAGTCCTCCATGAGAACGTAAAGGTTCATTTAATGCAGAAAGATTGTGTTTATCTTCCGATGAACCAATAGTCATAAATTCTGAAGACATACATATAATATCTCCCATTCTATCAGGAGGTAAATTGTAAGTAGAGCATCCTTCATCTTTTGTTAAAACAACTTCTATATCTTTTATTTCTTTAATAGCATTTACAACTGAATCTACCTTGCTCTTGTCTTCTAAATAAATTGTTGCAAAAGAACCAAGCGAACCATGATGAACAACATATGGATCTGTAATTGGTAGGATGACTTTAGCCATGTTTGGTTCAAATTTTTTATCTAAATAATCTTGTAAAAATATTGCATTAGGTGAACCATCTTCTTTTGATTTTGGTTTCATTCCGTGATCTGCTGTGATGATTATAGAAACATTCTCATTATTTAAAAGACCAATATATTTATCAAACATTGCATAAAATTTATTTGCTGTTTCATTTCCCGGTGCATATTTGTGTTGAATATAATCCGTAGTCGATAAATACATAATATTTGGTTTAAACTCTTCAAGAAGTTTTACACCTGCAGCCATTACAAATTCAGAGAGTCCTTCAGAATATACTTCTGGCACTGGCATCCCCAACCAATCGTTTACATTATCTATACCATTGAGATCTTTTGTTGCTTGATCAGATTTTTCAGCAGAAAAACAAATAGCTCTCTCATCATCAAAACTTAATCCGTTTCCTAAAAGTGTTCTCAACTTGTCTTTTGCAGTAACAAGAGCAATTTTAGAACCAGAATTGTAAAATTTTTCAAAAATAGTTGGTGCTCGCATATATTTTGGGTCATTCATCATAACTTCTTCACCAGTCTCAGGTGTATAAAAGAAGTTTCCGCATATACCGTGTACAGAACTTGGTTGGCCTGTTACAATCGAAATGTTATTTGGATTTGTAAAACTTGGAATAGCGCTGTGAACAAGTAGGTTTTCACCACTTGCAATTAATTTATCAAGATTTGGTGTAAGATTAGATTTTGATGCTTCTTCGAGATACTCTTTTTGACTACCATCAAGGCATATAACAATAGCAGTTTTTGAGAAAGAGCTTGGATATTCTCTTTTATTAATTTCTAAATTATCGGACACGAATTCAACTAATATATATTATTTAAAATACGAATTTATAGTTATCTGCTAGTTAAACTCAATCATAATTTGAATATTTGTTAATAAAATTGAAATAAAACTGAAATAAATAGATTTAAAATATTCTCAAATTTAATAAAATTTTGTAGATTAAAGTTAAGATACAGGGGGAATGAGTGGGGACAATATCACTTAAAAATATTTCAAAGTCATTTGGGTCTACACAAGTACTTAATAATTTGAATGTTGATATAAACGATGGAGAATTCTTAACGTTAGTTGGTCCATCTGGTTGTGGTAAATCTACATTACTTAGAATAATTGCAGGATTGGAACAGCAGACTTCAGGTGATGTATTAATAGATAATAAAAATGTAAATAGAGTTAGAGCCAGTGAAAGAGATTTGGCAATGGTCTTCCAATCATATGCTCTTTATCCTCATCTCACAGTAAGAAGAAATTTAGAAACTCCATTAAGACTCAGGGATTATAATGCATTTGAAAGACTGCCCTTGATTGGTAATTTTTCTCCAAGCAAAAAAGAGAAAACAGAATCTATAAATCAATTAGTAAATAAAACTTCTGAAACTCTAAAAATTTCAGAACTATTGGATAGAAAACCAGGACAATTGTCAGGTGGTCAAAGACAAAGAGTTGCTCTTGGTCGTGCTATGGTTAGAGAGCCTGTTGCCTTTTTAATGGATGAGCCTCTTTCAAATTTAGATGCAGCTTTGAGAGTTCACATGCGATCTGAACTATCTGAACTTCATAATTCACTTAAAACTACTTTTGTGTACGTAACACATGATCAAGCAGAAGCGTTAACTATGTCTTCTAGAATGGCAGTTATGATTGATGGAAATTTATTACAACTAGATACACCTCAAGAAGTATATGATAATCCTTCCTCATTAAGTGTAGCTCAGTTTGTTGGAAGTCCAAAAATAAATATATTTAAAGGAACTTCGGACTCAAGTGGGACAGTAAGTTTTCTCAACGTTAATTTAAAAAGAAAAAGTTCTGAAAGTAATACAGATTTACATATTGGTATTCGACCAGAACATTTAGAAATTACAAATGAAAGTAATGAAAATACATTTAATGGAACAGTTGCATATAGAGAAAATTTAGGTTCAGATATTTTCTTTCATGTAAATATTGAAGACGGTTCAAATAAAATAATTGTAAGGGGCTTACCACAATTTACTCACCAAATTTCAAACGGTTCAAGTGTAAATATAAAAAGAGTTTCAGATAAAGCATTACTATTTAATCAAGCAGGAATGAGGGTTCAATTTACTAATGCATAATTCAAAAGCTCACATATGGTTTATTGCTCCAGCAATCATACTGATGATAATTATTTTAATTTTTCCTCTTTTTCTTGCAGGAGGAATTTCTTTTACTGACTATAATTTAGGAAACAAAACATTCGAGTGGGTTGGACTAGAAAATTATGACAAGATGTTCAATCGAAAAACATATGTCAAAATGATTTGGGCCACAGCGACGTATGTTATTGTTGTCGTTCCAATTTCTGTTGTACTTGGATTATGTGCTGCAATGCTCTTAAATTCACTAAGGTTTGGCGCTGATATATATAAAACAATTTTCTTTCTTCCAGTTATGGCAACTCTTCTTGCAATGGCAATTGCATGGGAATTTACTCTTCATCCAACATTAGGAATTGTAAATAGTTTTTTAGCAAATGGGTGTGGAGGAGTTAGGGAATTCATTCTTGGTTTTCATTGGTTGCCGTGGGTAGACTCACAAGAAAGCTGGTATGCTGTAGCATGTGCAAACAACATGGATTTTCCATATTGGTTAAAACAAAAAAATACAGCGATTTGGACAGTATGTTTCATCGGAATTTGGCAGGCTTTTGGTTTTAACATGGTTTTATATTTAGCTGGCTTAACAAGTATACCAAGAGAGTTATACCAAGCAGCAGAAATGGATGGGGCTAAATCTACATGGGAACAATTTAAACTTGTTACATGGCCAATGCTTGGTCCAACAACGTTGTTTGTTGTGACTATTACTACCATTAGAACATTTCAGGTATTTGATACAATCGAAATACTGACCAAAGGTGGTCCATCAAAAACAACGTATGTCATGATGTATGCAATTTTTGAAAAAGCTATTCAACAAAACTTAACAAGTATCGGTGCAGCAATCACTGTTGTCTTTATTGGATTTATTCTTGTGTTAACGTTTTTCCAAAGATATGTCATTGAGAAGAGGGTTCATTATTAATGGAAGCTAAACAATATATTGGGGAAGGTTGGAAGCATGCAATCTTAATTATTGGTGCTATCGTAGTAATGCTCCCTTTTTATATGATGGTTTCAATGTCATTAAAATCTCAGCAAGAAATCCAATCAATTTCCGGTGGTCTCATTGGTGCGCAAGAAACTCAAACGTTTCCCGTATGTGTTAAAACTGGCTATTCAGAAGAAACATGTACAATGAAGCCATATCAATACAACTATTGGTTTGCTTTTGAAAAAGCTCCTATTCCTAGATACTTAATGAATGGTGTCATTGTTACTTTATCAATCTTCATCATTCAGGTTTTAGTCGCCTTACCATGTGCGTATGCACTCGCAAAGTTACGGTTTTACGGACGAGAATTTGTTTTCTCGATGGTTTTATTTTGCTTGCTCATTCCAGTTCACGGAATTGCGCTTCCATTATATGTTATGTTGGCTCAGGCAGGATTAGTTGACACCTATTCCGCCTTGATACTTCCCTGGACTATATCGGTATTTGGAATTTTTTTAATGCGACAATTTTTTATGACTGTGCCCGATGAATTAATTGATGCCGCCAGAATGGACGGCATGGGAGAGTACGCAATCGTATGGAAAGTAATGCTTCCAACTGCAATACCAGCATTACTTGCTTTTGCAATATTCTCAGTTGTTGCACACTGGAATGATTATTTCTGGCCTCGTATGGTAATAACAGGAAATAGAGATCTCTTTACTCCACCACTTGGTATAAGAGAATTCAGAGGTGGAATTGATAGTGACGAATTTGGTCCTATGATGGCTTCGATAGTTACTGTAACTGTTCCTCTTATTGTTGCTTTTATAATCGCGCAAAAACGATTTATTGAAGGAATTACTTTGACAGGTATGAAGTAAATTCTTATCTACTGATGACATTGTCAGTAAATTTTATTTTTATCTTAATTCTTGTTTCTGCTCTATGTCATGCAGTTTGGAGTGCTATAATAAAATCAAGTAAGAACCCTTTATCGTTAATGGGTATAACATCTGTCTTAGAAGTTACTATTTTTTTACCTTTAACATTTACTGTTCCATTTCCAACTTTAGAGGTTTGGTATTTTTTAATAGCAACTGTCATCATACATGTCATTTATAGATTAAATGTAATTTATTCTTATAGGTACGGTGATCTCTCTTACATATATCCAATTTCTAGAGGAAGTTCATGTTTGTTTGTAGCGATCATTAGTATTTTATTTTTAAGTTCTGATATTAGTATTGCTGGATTTGTTGGAATATTAATTGTTTGTATCGGATTATTTTTAATTTCTTATGCTAAAAATTTATCTTTTAACTTTAGAGGTTTTGCTCTCGCAATATCAACGGCTATTCTAATTACTGCTTACACTTTAGTCGACGGGGTCGGGGTTAGACTTTCTGAAAATGGTTTTTCCTATATTTACTGGCTCTTCACACTTAATGGAATACCTTTACTAATTATTGGTTTGATCTCGAAAGATGGTTTACGAAAAAGAGAAACGTACACATTTAGATCTGGGATTGCTGCTGGTGTATTTGCAACAAGTAGTTACGCAATTGTTGTTTGGAGTATGCAATTTATAGAAATAGCTTATGTCTCTAGTATTAGAGAAATAAGCATTGTGTTTGCAGCAATTATTGGAATGCTTTTTTTATTTGAGAAGAATGCAAAATCTCGAATAATACCTTCTATTTTAATAGTGAGTGGTATTTCGGTTGTTTATTTTCAAATTCTATAAGGAAAAAATATAGACTTTTTGCACGAAAATTTTATATGACTTTTATGACTGAGGATATTGTGGAAGTAGATCCAAAAACCGAAACTATCTCTTGCGATGGTGGTGAAGATGGTTTAGGACATCCCGCAGTTTATTATACCTTTAATAATGAGAACAAAATTGTTTGTGGTTATTGCGGTAAAATATTTATAAAAAAAGAAGAGTAGAAATGTACAAAGAATCTTGGGGTTTAAAAAGAATATGTCCAATGTGTAGTAAGCAATACTACGACTTAGGAAGAACGGAACTGGAATGTCCTGAGTGTGGTAAAGAAATTGAAGTTACTACTATGACTAGACCAAGACGTGGAAGAAAACCTGGAAGTACTAATGCTGCTCCTTTAACTAATCCTATCCCTCCAAAACCAAAAGAAAAAGATGATGATCTTGATATCGATAATTTGGATTTGGATAACAACGAAGACAATCTTGAGGATGATACTGTTTTATTAGAAGATGAAACAGAAATTGATCCAATAGCCGAAGGTATTAAACCTAAAGAAGACGGCGAAGAAGAATACTAGAATTTCAATAAAAATTTAGAAGATGTTTAAGGTACTACAAAACACTTGGGCCCTTTTTTTTGGCTTTGCTTTAATTAGTCTTGGTCATGGATTGCAAGGAACACTTATCGGTGTTCGTTCTGTTTTAGAAGGTTTTAGTTTTTTTGCATCAGGACTTATTATAGCTGGTTATTACGTTGGATACTTAACTGGTGCGTTAACAATTCCAATTTTTTTACAACGTGTTGGTCACATAAGAGTTTTTGCTGCTTTAGCTTCGCTTGCTTCTATCGCTATACTATTACACTCAGTATTTGTTCATCCCTATTCATGGATGTTTATACGAATATTAACTGGCTTAAGTCTTGCTGGGATTTATGTAATCATGGAGAGTTGGTTAAATGAAAAATCAACTAATCAAACTCGCGGTCAATTACTTTCCGTTTACATGATTATTACTTTTGTATTTGTTGGAGCAGGACAGTTTTTATTAAATTTAGGCGATCCAGCTAAAGTTGATTTATTTATTTTAGTATCAATCTTATTGTCATTTGCACTTCTTCCTATTCTTCTCTCTTCAACAGAACAGCCTAATACAGAAAGTCCTAAATTTTTTTCTTTAAGAGAATTTTATACTGTTTCACCTTTAGGTTTTGTTGGTGCGTTAGCAACTGGTTTATCGCATAGTGCAGTTTTTGGATACGGTGCAATTTATGCATCATCTATTAATTTAAGCTTATTTGAAATTTCTCTGTATATGATGATTATAACGTCAGCTGGCGCCCTATCTCAATGGCCTATTGGATATTTGTCAGATAGAATTGATAGGCGTGTTATTCTTATTGGTGTTTCTTTTATAGCTTCAGGTTTGAGTTTATTTTTTGTTTTTGCAAACTTTATGCCGCTAACATTGTTCTTAATTTTTACTGGTCTTTTTTCAGTTGCATGTTTACCAATGTATTCACTTACGGTTGCTCATACAAATGACTTCTTACAACCTAATGAGATAGTATCAGCAAGTGCAACTTTTGGCATACTTATTGGTATTGGATCAATTATCGGACCTTTGTTTGTTTCTGGATTCATGGAAATTTTGGGAGCGGTAGGTTTTTACATTTATTTATTTTTAATACACGGACTACTAGGACTGTTTGGTTTGTATAGAATGACACAAAGAACTAAACCGCGAGATCTTGAATCACAATATAATCCTTTACCGCGAAATATTAGTCCTGCTGGTATGGAAATGAACCCCGTCACTGAACCAACTGAGGACGAGTAAGTCTTTTAAATATTCTGTGAAGTAACAAGAGGATAATTATTCCCATATAAATGACTGGTTCAGTTTTATCAGCGCGAACTAAAACATAAAAATGCATACTAGCCAGAATGGCTACTGGGTAAATTAAATAATGAATTCTCTTCCATAATTTAAAACCTAATCTTTTAATCATATTGTTTGTTGAAGTGCTAGCAAGCGGGATTAAAAAAAGAAAACTTATAAAACCAAAAGTTATAAATGGTCTTTTTATAATATCTTGTATGATAAATTGCATATCTAAAAAATGATCTAAAACTATGTAAGTTGAGAAATGCAAACAGACATAATAGAAAGCAAAAAGTCCAATCATTCTTCGTAATACAACTATCGATTTTAAAGGTCTAATATTTGATAGAGTAGTAATCATAAGAGTTATTATTATTAATCTGAGTGCCATTAGACCTAACTCATCCATTAGTTTTTCAATTGGATTTACTCCAAGATTCCCAGTAACAAATTGGTACGCCCAAAGTAGACTAGGAAATAGAATTAAAATAAATAAGACAGGTTTGCTGCGGTTAAAATTTTTTGTTGAAAACATTCATTAATAAAATTTAGTCAAATCTAAATCTTTATAGAGATGTGCTACTTCTTCTTCATAGCCATTAAACATAAGTGTTTCTCTTCTTTTAAACTCTCCAATTCGTCTCTCTGTTCCTTGACTCCATCTTGGATGATTAACATTAGGATTAACATTAGCATAAAAACCATATTCCCAAGGAGCTAAAGTTTCCCAAGATGTTTCAGGTTGAGTATCTAAAAATCTAATTTCCACAATTGATTTAATTGATTTGAAACCATACTTCCATGGAACAACTAATCTTATGGGTGCACCATTTTGATTAGGCATTTCATGACCATACAATCCGGTTGCTAATATTGTTAAAGGATTCATTGCTTCATCCATTCGAAGACCTTCTCTATATGGCCAAATAATTGTTCTCTTTTGCTGACCTGGCATTTCTTCAGGTCTGAAGACAGTTACAAACTGAACATATTTTGCTGAACTTAAAGGTTCAGCCATTTTTATAAGTTCAGATAACTGAAAACCTTGCCAAGGAATAACCATGGACCATGCTTCAACACATCTTAATCTATAAACCCTATCTTCTATTGTTACATTTGATAAAATTTTTTCTAAATCAAATGTTTGAGGTTTTTTCACAAGACCATCTATTTTTATTGTCCATGGCCTAGGTTTAAAATTTCCAGAATTTAAATGGGGATGTTTTTTATGAGTCCCAAACTCATAAAAATTATTGTAAGTTGTGATTTCTTCGTAAGAATTAAGTTTGTCGTTTTCATTTAGATTTTTAGTATAAATTGAAAGATCACTATCGTGGTTTGCAAATGCTGATGAAGTAACCGTTGCTAGCATGGCGCTAGCTAAAGATCCCTTTATAAACTTACGTCTATTTAAATATGTCTTATAGGGTGTGATTTCAGATCCTAAAATTTTCATAATAATAATATATATCTTAAATATTAAAATTGAAGATTTGCTTCAATAATCTTAGCTTTTAAAATGGGAGTTATATTTATTTAGTATTTTTTCTGGCCATGTACTTTTGATAAATTCAAGAATAGACCAAACATCGTCATCTGATAACGCATCATTACCAAGCATTTTACCTTCATAATCAGGATTTGATTTTTTAAAACCATATTTAATGACATGAAATAATTGTGCAGGAGAGTGGTGCCAAGTATGCCCAGTGCCATTAAGAGGAGGTGCTCTTCTATGACCATCTTCATCTAACGATTTATCCCACTCTTCATGACCTGCTAAATTACCCATATGACAACCAGCACAATTTTCAGCATATAGTTTCATACCTTTAAAAATATCAACTTCTGCTGCATGAATACTATGTCCAATACATAATATTACAAGTACCGAAATTAATTTAAGGGTTTGCATTCTATTTATATAATTTTTTAAATTTATATTTCATTACAAATCTGTCTTTTTTTTGATAGGATATATCTATGAAAAAATTTCTAATCGCATTTGCCATTTTAACTTCAATAATTGCACTTAACAAACATGCGTATAGTGAAAAAGTTCACGGTATTGCAATGCATGGAACACCAAAGTATACCAGTGATTTTGAAAATCTAGATTATGTAAACCCAAATGCACCTAAAGGTGGAACGGTAAAATTTGGATCATATGGTTCTTTTGATAATCTTAATAGAGTAGCATTTAAAGGTTCTAAAGCTGCTGGACTTGGGTATGTTAATGATACGTTAATGAGAAGAGTATGGGATGAAGCATTCTCTCTATATGGTTTAATAGCTGAAAAAGTAGAATTGCCTGAAGATAGATCGTCTATAACTTTTTATTTAAATTCAAATGCAACCTTTCATGATGGCTCACCAATAACACGCGATGATGTATTGTTTAGTCTAGAAACATTTCAAACAAAAGGTACTCCAAATCAGAAAAAAACATATGGCAAAGTTATTGAAACTGAATTGATTGGAAATGATGGAATAAAAATGATTTTTGAAAATAATGAAGATAAGGAATTGCCTCTTATAATTGCGGGCTTTCTTCCTATCATTCCAAAAAAGTTTTATGAAGATCTTGATGTTACAAAAACATTTTTAGATATCCCTCTTGGCAGTGGTCCATACCAAGTTGATAGTCTCGATCCAGGACGTCAAATAAAATACAAACGCGTAGAAGATTACTGGGCAAAAGATTTGCCTGTAAATAAAGGTCTGTATAATTTTGATACAATTATTTATGATTATTACAAAGACTCAAATGTATTAGTTGAAGCTTTTAAGGTTGGTGAATACGACTTTAGAAGGGAGTACAACGTTAAACGTTGGTTATCAGAGTATGATTTCAAAGCTGTCCAGAATGGTGAGGTAATACTGACAGAAATGAATAACGATAGACCTGTTGGAATGAATGGTCTTGTGATGAATACAAGACGTGACATATTTAATAATAGAAATGTAAGACTTGCTTTAAGTTATGCCTATGATCATGAATGGATTAATAAAACAATATATCAAAATGCATATGTGAGAACAGATAGTTATTTTGACAATTCTCCATTAGCTTCTTCAGGCTTACCGTCAAAAAATGAGTTAGAATTATTGAATGTATGGAAAGATGAAATTCCAGCAGAAGTATTTACGGAAACATTTACACCACCTATTACAGATGGCAGTGGTAATGACCGTAAAAATTTATTGAAAGCAAAAGAAATACTCGAAAAAGAGGGATGGTTTGTTGAAGATGGAAAACTGGTAAAAGATGGAAAAGAATTCAAGTTTGAGTTCTTGATTGTCAGTCCATCTGATGAGAAAATTGCGTTAGCCTATCAAAGTAATTTAAAAAAACTTGGCATTACAATGGATGTAAGAACTGTTGATTCATCACAGTATCAAGAACGTTTGTTAAGTTATGATTTTGATATGATTAAAAGATATTGGGGAGTCAGTTTAAGCCCAGGAAATGAGCAACAATTTTATTGGGGATCAGAAGTTGGTCAAAAAGATGGAAGCAGAAATTATCCTGGTATCAATAGTCCAGCAGTTGATGCATTAATTGAAAAATTAATTAGTGCAACAAATAGAGAAGAATTAACAACAGCGATCCACGCACTTGATAGAGTATTGTTATGGGGTCACTATGTAGTTCCTCTTTATCATAGCAACAAAGACAGAATTGCTTATTGGGATTTTTTTGAATACCCAGACGAAATTCCACTTTACGGAATTGTAATTGAGTCTTGGTGGATTAATAAAGATAAACAATAAAATAATTAATCAAATATTTTTATGAGTCATACAAGAGCTAACATACTTATGTTAATTGCCTCATTTATATGGGGAACAGCTTTTGTAAGCCAAACTACTGGAATGGGAGCCATAGGTCCTTTTACTTTTAGCTTTGGAAGGTTCTTTTTTGCTTTTTTAACGGTAATTCCATTTGCGATTTATCTAGAACAACAAAATATTTTTAAAATATTAAGTGATAGAAAAAAAGTTTATCTCTGTTTGGCTACTGGTTTTTTTCTTTTTGGTGGTATGGGGCTTCAACAATACGCTTTACAAAAATCATTAATATCAAATGCTGCTTTTCTTAGCACTCTTTACGTTCCCTTTGTTGGAATAATTTCAAGATTCATAATTAAAAAACAGGTACACTGGATTATCTGGATTGCCATTTTACTTTGTTTGTATGGATCATATCTTTTGTCCTCTAATCAATCAGTTGAAATTCAACAATCAGATTCACTCTTGTTTATTGCTGCTTTGTTTTTTGCCTTACATATTATTTGTATCGATATTTTTATGAAAGAACTTAACAGTCCTTTTTTATTTGGAAGTATTCAGTACTTTATTGTTTTTATTTTATCTATGATCCTAGCTTTTATGTGGGAGGAACCAAAGCTCTCCAATATGCAAATTGAATGGTTTGAAATTTTATATACGGGTATTTTTTCTGCTGGCATTGGATATACACTTCAAATTATTGCTCAACATAAAGCTAATCCTGCTCCTGCTGCTATTATTTTATCAATGGAGTCAGTCTTTGCTGCAATAGCAGGTTGGATACTTTTAAATCAAGTTTTAGACACACAAAAAATACTTGGATGCCTTGCAATATTTATTGGAGTCATTATAGTACAATTAGTACCAATAATTATTAAACAAAAATGAGTGATAAATTAGACGTAGTTGGAATTGGAAATGCTATGGTAGATGCCATAATTCCTTCCAATCAAGGTGAAATTGAAAAACATGAAATTAATAGAGATTCTATGAATCTTATAGATGAAAATTTAAAAAATAATTTGCATGAAAGTTATTCCATCAGAGAAATGGCTGGTGGAGGTTCCCTTGGTAACTCCATGTTTGGTATCACCTCTTTTGGCGGTAATGGAAGTTTTATTGGAAAAATTAAAAATGATGAAATTGGAGTATACCTTCAAAAAGATATGATCCGGGAAGGACTAAAATTTCCATTGGGATTTACATCTCCTGATATTTCAACTGGATGTTGTACAATTTTTGTTGAAGAAGATGGAACTAGAACAATGTGTACTTTTCTTGGTGCTGGAACATTAATAGGACCTGAAGATATAAAAGAGGATGATATTAAAAATCATAAGATTGCATATTTGGAAGGCTACTTGTGGGACAATGAAAATGCAAAAAAGGCTATGAAAAAAATGGTGGATATTTGCAAAGCTGATAATCAAAAAATTGCATTTACTTTATCTGATCTTTTTTGTGTTGATAGACACAGAGACTCTTTTAAAGAATTAATAACTGAGAATGTTGATATTCTTTTTGCTAATGAAGATGAAATCAAAGCAATGGCACAAACAGAAAGTTTTGAAGAAGGTCTAGAATATGCAAAATCATTAAATATAATTGCTGCTATTACTAAAGGAAGTAGTGGATCAGTTATTGTTTCTGGTAATGACATCACTGAAGTTGCTGCAAAAAAAGTAGAAAAAGTTGTAGATACAACTGGAGCTGGTGATTTATTTGCAGCTGGTTTTTTATTTGGTTATTCTAAAGGTAAAGCAATGGATGAATGCGGTAATTACGCATCGATTGCTGCTGCAGAAATTATTTCTCATTATGGTGCAAGACCTTTAGTAAAATTATCTAGTTTAATTTAGCTAATAATTTATTTTTATTTTCTTCATCACAAAAAGAGTATTTAATTGCGTTATGAGTAAGTGAAGTTAGCTCTTTTTCATTTAAACCTAAATCTTCCATAACTTTGTATTCACCGTTTATCGTTGCATTAAAAAAAGGAGGGTCATCCGAATTGACTGTTACTTTTACTCCTTGATCAAATAATGTTTTCACAGGATGATCTACATAATCTTTATAAATTTTAGTTGCAATATTACTTGTTGGACAAGTTTCTAGAATAATATCTTTCTCAATTATTTCTTTTACTAAATCAAGATCTTCTATTGATCGAACTCCGTGGCCTAATCTTGTTGGATGGAGAAGGTTAATAGCATTCCTTATATTTACAGGACCATCCCATTCACCTGCATGAACCGTAATTGGAAAATTTTCTTTTTTTAACATATCAAATGTTTCAACAAATAAGCTTGGAGGAAAATGCAATTCATCCCCAGCCAAACCAAAACCAACTAAACAAGGATGAGGATTATTTAAAACTTCCTCTGCAGTTCCTTGTACTGACTCTGGCCCTAAATGTCTGATCCCATTCATTATGTAACGTGAAACAATACTAAAATCCTCTTCAGCTTTTTTAGAAGCTTCATAAACTCCTTCAATAAATGAATGATAGGTCATACCTTTTTCTTTAGCATGAGTAGAGGAAATCATCGCCTCAACATAAAGAACATTGTTAGCTGCACAATCTTTTAGATATTCATACGTTAATTCAAAATAATCTTCTGGTGTATGTATGACAGAAGTAACAATGTCATATTTTTTTATAAAATCATAAAAATCATCCCATTGGTATGCGTACTTTGAACCAAACATTTCTTCAGCTATTTCATAGTTGTTTCGTTTGGCAAATTTTTTACATAAAGTTGGCGTTATAGTTGCCTCTAAATGAACATGGATTTCTGCTTTTTTGACTGAATTAAAAATATTCATATAAAAAAAATACCTATATAATAATAATATGGAAGCAAGAATAAACAGAAGAAGCTTTGTTTTTGGCGCTAGTTGCTCTTTATGTGGTTCTGTAATTTTACCTTCTTGTACACAAGTACCATTAACAAATCGAAGTCAACTTAATTTATATGATAGCAACCTACCTATAATTTTAATGGGTGGTGGAGTAGCAGGTCTTCCAAAAATTTATCCTAATGAAAGAGCTCTTAATCAAGAAGTTGATAAAACATATTCAAGATTTTTATCAAAAGCTAAAGAAGATAAAATTCTTTTAGATAACACAGATGAATCTAAAAAAATTGAAGAAATCGGAAAGGAAATTTATACCTCTCTAGATACATTTTATATTAATAAGCGTGAAAAAAATCCTGTAGAAAATTTTAATTGGCAATTTGCTCTAATTGAATCTGAAACAAAAAATGCATGGTGTATGCCTGGTGGTAAAATTGCTTTCTATACTGGTATACTTCCTGTTTGTAAAAATGATGACGGGATTGCTGCAGTTATGGGTCATGAAATTGCACATGCATTTGCTAGACACACAGTAGAAAAATTAACTCAAGCATCTATGATGCAAATGGCAACAATTGGAATATCGCGAAGTAAATATGCTGAACTTTTAAATAAATCTTTTAGAGTTGGTAACGTAGGTGGTAATGTTTACAA